>USHV01000024.1 GCA_900554695.1 uncultured Prevotella sp.
TGCAAAGATACTATTTTTTGAATGATTTTTCGCATTTCACTTACTTTTGACTATAACAATATATCACGTAGAGAAGGAGTCTCTTCTGAACTATAAAAATTTTTTACTTCTTCCTTATCTTCCTCTTCTTTATCCTTTATCCATACTGCTATTTGTCCATTTGGTGATTCTGATTTTACTTTAAACCCATGCGTTGCAAGCCATCTTTCGAATTCATCTATAGTCATACCATTTGGTATGTAAACCGGTTCATTACTTCTCAATAATAGACTCTTTTCATTCAAATTTTTCTTTTCCATAATAATAGTATGTTTTGGTTATGTAATGTTACAAATATACGAATAGATATAATAAAAGGACATGAAAGTTATGCTAATAATATTAAATGTAAAGTTAAAAAAATACATCCGAAATAGTTAAATCTTTAAAATTATCCGGGAAGTACATTATTGCCTACAGAATGCAATTCTATAAGAAAAAACGAGGAAATACATGTTTTACATGATTCATATCACACAATTATTTACACCAATAAATTTTTCGTTTTATTCCGTCCTTCAATAAAAGATATTTCAACCTCCGCCAGACTAATTTTGCATATACACGTTGCCGTCTCTCACGAAAGCCATATATCTACTATCGGAAGAAATAACAAGTCCAGCAGTTTTTTCTATCGTTTTACACCTTCATTCAATATAATTCAACGTCAGCATAAAGCACGTGACTCTGGCTGTATTTCTCGCGCAGGCTGTAAGCTCGGTTGTAGTCGTCGGCCGTTCCCTGTGCCGAAGACGGCAGTGACGTGCAGGCCATGAGCGCGGCCATGAGCACGACCGGTATCTTATGTCTTGTCATGATGCAGTGTAAGTTTTTATCGGTTAGTGTTGTTTTTCGTACGGAGCACACGTCCGGTTTCAGCCGTCCACATAGTCGATACGGACATTCGCGGCAGGCTCCACGACGTATGCTGATTCCAAAGTTACGGATAATATTCGTATGACAGGTCATTTATTGTGAATAAATTGTGTCTGAACGCCGAAAACAAGCTGCCTGCCGTGTGCCCGTAAACAAGTTCCGCACACGTGGCAATGGCCGGGGAAACGTCGTCTTACGACCGCATATCGTCATGTTTTGACAGCTTCAGCCCGCCACTCTTCAAGCACCTACAGAACCAGCCGACGGACCATTCTGAGCCCAATTATGCCGCCACATAATGGCAATAAAGACAAATAAGGACTGTTTCGGACTGATTTTATACGAATATTGTGCCGTATTACAGCATAATTTATTAATTTTGCGACTTCTTAAATAAAACAAAAAAAGGTAAAAAGATTTTTTCAGTTATGATGATCCGTCAACTGGCAATCCTGTTCGGATGCCTGGCACTGGGCGAACTTTTAATCTATCTCACTCACGTCCCCCTGCCTTCGAGCATTCTCGGTATGCTCATTCTCACACTTCTTCTCAAACTCCGCGTAGTGCGCCTCGAATGGGTGCAGGGTCTGTCAGACTTCCTCGTGGCAAACATCGGTTTCTTCTTCGTTCCGCCAGGAGTCGCCATTATGGTTTACTTCGACATCATCAAGGCACAGTTGTGGCCAATAGTCATAGCATCGGTGGTATCGACGGTGCTCGTGCTCTTCACCACAGGATGGGTCCACGAGCTCTACGGCAAGGTTGTACGCAAATATAAAGGAGGCAAACAATGACATATTTCCATAACGAGTATTTCCTCATAGCACTCACATTCGGCTCTTATTTCTTTGGCAAGCTGATGCGCCGCCGCACCGGCTGGGCCATAATGAACCCCATACTCGTGGCAATAGCCACCGTCATAATATTCCTGAGCGTCACCGGCACGAGCTACGACACCTACAACGCCGGCGGCCACATGATTGAGTTCTGGCTGCGTCCGGCAGTTGTGGCACTGGGTGTGCCGCTCTATCAGCAGCTCGAGACCATAAAGAAGCAGTTCCTGCCGATACTCGTATCCGAGCTTGCGGGCTGCATAGTAGGCATTGTGTCGGTAGTGGTGATAGCCCGACTGATGGGCGCGTCGCGCGAGGTGGTTCTGTCGCTCGCGCCCAAATCGGTCACCACGCCTATTGCAATGGAGATAACCAAGGCCATCGGCGGCATTCCGTCGCTCACGGCCGCAGTGGTGGTGTGCGTAGGACTGCTGTGCGCTGTAGCCGGCTACCGCACCATGGGTTTCGCCCATGTACGCACCCCAATGGCTCAGGGACTATCGATGGGAACCGCAGCCCACGCCCTCGGCACGGCCACATCGATGGACGTGAGCAAGCTGCACGGTGCATACGCCAGCCTCGGACTGACCCTCAACGGCATATTCACGGCACTCATCACGCCCTCGATAATGCCGATGATGAGCATCTGACAATCGTTGCGTAAAATGATATAACACAAACACCATATTCATATATAAAGGCGGAAAGGCTGGACACCGGGCACATAACCCAATCCATACTTTCCGCCTTATGTATTGCTGCGTATGCTGTTTTTGCTCATTCGGCAGCATATTCTGACACAATCAGACAAATGGTGGCCGTTTTTTTACCATCAACACACCGCTACATTAAATAATAAATTTATATTTGCAATATGCTGTTGGTTCTAAATATATAACATACACTAATAAAGGACCATTACCATTAAACCTTACGAAACAATCTGAAAATAAGAAATCTGTTAGTTAAAAGTAATACTATAACGGTTTCATTATGACCCATACATAAGCTTTCAAAAAATCTATTATTCATAACACATTAATCTATAACATAACAACATGAAGAGACTTTACTTGTTTTTAATCTTCGGATTATGTGTACTCAACATGTATTCCGGAAGGAAAGAACCTTACAGGGGTTCACGCATATTCTGGGATATGCGCAGTCAGCAGACAATATTCGACGGAGGATGGTATGCACGTCTGATACAACTGCAAGACGGACGACTGCTCGCCGTTACAGAGGTGAACTGGGACATAGTGATAAACACCAGCGAGGACAACGGTCGTACATGGTCGCCACAGAAAACAGTTTTCCATCATCCGGAAGGATTCAACTACTACGACGCCGACCTTTATCAGTTGAGCGACGGCAAGATAATCATTACATACAACATAGGTTTCCCATCAGTACCCGGAGGACGTTTCGGAGTCAGACTGCATATAAGCGAGGATAACGGCGAGACGTGGGGCGACGAGATATTCGTATATGACGGCGAGACAACATTCGAAAACGGATGTTGGGAACCGGCAATACTCGAGTTGCCGTCGGGCGAAGTACATCTCTATGTGTCTGACGAAGCACCATACGTCACATCAGGAGAACAGTGCATACAACTTATGCGTTCGTTCGACCGTGGCAAGACCTGGAGCGCGCCGCAGACCGTTTCGTTCCGCCCCGGCTCAAGAGACGGAATGCCAACACCGGTAATTGTAGGCGACAGTATAGTACTGACAATTGAAGACAACGGTTGGCCGGGCATGGAAAGCTTCGTACCGGTGACTGTAAGAACATCAATAGAAGATAACTGGAGCAACGCTCCTGTAGGAGCAAACAGTCCATATCGCTCACAAGTGATAGACTACGACTGGTGTCCTCTCGCGTTTGGCGGCGCGCCTTATATGCGTGTACTGCCATGGGGAGAGACTTTGCTGTCGAGACAATCATACTATGAGAGCGGAAACTACGGCGTAATGAACATGTATGTTTATGTGGGCGACGAGAACGCCCGCAACTTCAAAGCCATGTCGCAACCATTCCCCGACAATGTGGAGTCAGGAATATCAATCGAAGTAAATTCGGTATCGGTAGTAGATACTGGTGAGGTGTGCGCGCTCGGAGGATTCGTCTCAGGACCGAACGGACGTCATGTGGACATGGTGAAGGGCTATCCACGCCGTATGCTCAAGGCATATTACGGCCATCCGACACTCGACGGAGCAATAGGAACCGACGAATATCACACACCTGAGGCCAATCAGATAATGATGGGAACAAACTCACTCGGACACAACGTATATGCCGACCTGAGTTACGACAACGACTGTCTGTACTTTGTGGCAAACGTCGATGACAACACACCAACCGCAGGCTCGTCGCAGTCGCGATTGCTGAAGGACGGTGTGAGACTGCTTATTGATGCCGACAACGTGTCGGACACGGCTCCCGTGAAAGGCATGTTCGACATATTCTTCTCTACAGACGGAAAATTCGAATGTCTCCAGGGCGACAACGGCTACTGGACTGAGTGCGACCTACAAGGCATAAGCTGCAAAGTGAACGTGGAAGACGACCATTACGTAATCGAGGCAGCCATACCGTGGCAAGCCCTCGGAAAGACAGGTGCGCCCACAGGACAGCGTATGGCTGCAGGCATAGAGGTACAGGACAGATGCAACAACGGCTTCGTTTCGGAATCGATACCAGACGTAAGGCATGACGAATCGTGGACATGGATGGAACTAAGACTCGACGACAACGGTGTAACAGATGGCATACATACCGCCAAAACAGCCGACGACAACAATGTGACAGTTAAGACCGACGGCGACAGACTAACTTTCACCTGTGACGGAACAATAGACAATGTGAAGATATATTCGGCAGACGGACGACTTATGAAAACTGTCAGTTCAGGACGTGACGCATGCTCGACAGAAGTAAACGGCAAAGGCATGATGGTAGCCACTGTAACCATGACCGACGGCAGTGTGATAAACAAGAAGATAATAAAATAGAACAACAAAAAGAATCATAACATGAACAGATATATATTCCCTATAATAATGCTCATGGCATCGGCAACTGCCGGGGCACAGAACACATCGTCACCATACAAAGGCTCGCAGGTCACAAACGGAGAGTTTTTCCTGTACAACGTGGAGTCTGGCATGTGGCTGCAGAACAACGACCGACGCACCGACCAGTGGACGACAAGAGCGGAGCTGGACACTCGCGGTTTTGAAGTAAGCATCACTGCCGAGGGCAACGGCTACAGACTCAATCCTAAATTCAGCGGCAACCACAGCATCAACGGAAACGGTCTGTATATGGACACCGGTGATGCCGTGACTATATGGCGGATAACGCCTGTGGAGGGCTCCGACATAAGCAATGCCTACACCATTGAGTCTGACTACGGCAAGATAGGTATGGGCGATGACGGATATATCAGTCAGAACGCAACGTCAAACAACACGTGGCAGCTCGTCACAAGAGAGGAACGAATAGCTGCAATGGCGGAAGCTACGCCACAACATCCGATTGACGTGACTTGGCTTGTACAGGATCCCAACTTCGCTTTCAACGACGAACGCTACAGTGCATGGAACGCAAGTTTCGGAGGTGGAAACAATGTAGTAGGTGGCGACGGAAGGGTGATGTGTAACCGTGCGCACGAGAGCTGGAACTCGACAAGCATAGACATGCACCAGACCATCAACGGAATACCCGACGGAACATATCTCGTAAGCGTACAGGGCTACTACCGTGACGGCAGCGGATTCATAGAAAAGCACGAGAACGGCACAGAGACAATGCGTACAATGTATTTCGCAAACCACGTGAAAAAACCTCTACAATGTATAATAGAAGGTGGCTCTGACGTGGAGACACCGTATTACTACTATCAGGCAGCCGGCAAATGGACGCCGAACGACCTCGACTGCGCATCGGCAATATTCTTCGAAGGAGGATATCAGAACGAGCCACTCACCGTGCCCGTCACTGGCGGAGAGTTGCGCATAGGTCTGTCTAAGCCGTCGAGCGACGGAGTGGAAGCAGACTGGACCGTGTTCGACAACTGGAAAATAGTATATCTCGGTAAGGACATCGACATGACAGAAATAACAGATGCGCTTGTGAAAGCCATGGAAGAAGCGGAACAATATGTCACGTCCGGAACCGATGCGATGAATACTGCTTTGAGCGAATGCATGGCAGAGGCTGAGATGCTGACAACATCTGATGACGTGGATGCCGTGATAAACATGACGGAGAAGCTCACATCGCTCACAACCACCATAAAACAGTCGGCCGCAACCATCGCCACGCTGAGACAGACCATAGACATAGCGCTCGGTGAAGAGTCCACACCGGATTATGCCGAAGCCATTGCAAACGCGCAAAAAACAGTGAGCGAGGCTACTACTGCCAAAGATCTGCAACAGAGCCTGCAGGCATTGAGATTTGAACGCAAGATCAACGCCGCAGACAAACACGAAAACGTATTCACCGGAAACGCTCCGGACAATGGTGAGTTCTATCTGTACAACGTAGGACAAAAGCAGTTCTTATGCGGCGGATCGGACTGGGGCGCACATGCGGCACTCGGTTTTCCGGGAATACCTGTTACGCTCACAAAGACAGCCGGCACATTCAGAATAAGTACCGGACTGGACAACGGCAGCGGTGACTGGTTAAACTACAACGGCTACTGCGACACACCGGATCAGAATCTTTGGGCATTCAAACAAGTGGAAGGCACAGAATGTGTATATAACATCGTGAAACGCACCTCGCCCAACGAAGGAATGGCTTTCAATCCTTACGCTACAACAGACGCCGGAGCAGGCGTAGCTTTCTATGCGACAGTAGGAACGAGTGAGACAAATCTGGAGTCGCCCGACGCGCAATGGATTCTCGTGAGCAAAGCCGACCGTGACGCGCTGCTCAAGAACGCATCACCTGAAAATCCTGTTGATGCCACATATCTCATAAAGATGCCAGGATTTAATCAGCGGGAATATGGCAACACCACATGGGATAAGGAAAACGGCGCCTGGGCTCACAACGCAGGCACAATAGAAGGCAGGGGCAACAGACAGGAGGACTTTGCATTCGCTGTTGAAGGCTCTGGCAACGCTTTCGAACTGACACAGGACATAAAGGACCTGCCGGCAGGAAAATACATAGTATCGGTACAGGGCTTCTACCGTAACGGGAACACACGCAACGTGGAAAGAATGTTCAAAGCCGGAGAGAAAGCAACGCGCGAAGCTGTGCTGTATGCCAACGAAGCGGAAACTCCACTGCCCGACATAACAGAAGGAGTAGGGATGGCTCCGGGATATGGTGTGACGACAGAGGCTGGAGAACTGCCTGCAAGCGGCACTGATGCGACAAACTACTTCCAGAACGGACTATACAAAACATCGACAGAAGTGGAGGTTGGCAGCGACGGACTGCTCACCATCGGCATATTCAAACAGAATGCCGTAGACAACGACTGGATTGTGGTGGACAACTTCAGACTGACTTATCTCGGCCCGACGACCTCTACCGGAATAACCGAAATGGAGAATAATCGCAACAACAACAGCAAGACATACACAATACAGGGTATAGAGGTGAAAGACGCCAATAAACCAGGCATATATATCAGAGATGGACGCAAAGTCATAGTGCGCTGATGTGTGCCGGTCCACTACCCCGCCGCAGCATTCCTACATCTCTAAACAAGAAAACAATGGAATGCTGCGGCACAAAAGATATTCAGCCATACAATCATGTAATTCTTGAGAAAATTAAAGTAATAAAACTTATTTCAAGTCCTAAAAGAGTCAATATCACGCTTCCGGAAGATCAATACCAGAACTTCGAAAAGTCATTTTCAAAATACCGGAATCCTAAACATGCGTGATTATCATCGAAAACGGGCAAATCGACACTATTATAATATCATATATTAATCATACTATAATCCGTTTCAAATCATTCAATAAAACACAAAACAAAAATTCTACAACATGAAGAAACATCTATTAACACTACTGCTCACTGTCTCGCTCGGCATGTATGGCCAGAACGGGAAATACGACGTGGCGGCTTATGTGTGGCCCGCCTATCACGACGAGCCGCGCTTTCAGAACGAAATGAACATATTCCACGACGGCAAGGGCGAGTGGGAGGCCGTGTATAAGGCTAAGCCCAAGTATGAGGGACACAGGCAGCCGAGAGTGCCTCTGTGGGGCTATCTGGACGAGGCAAGCCCAAAGACACAGGAGAAGATAATAAAGACGGCACTGAAATATGGCGTTAACACGTTCATATTCGACTGGTACTGGTATGAGGGACGGCCTTTTCTGGAGAGTGTTCTGAACGACGGTTTCCTGAAAGCCAAGAACAACCGCAAGATGAAGTTCTACCTGATGTGGGCAAACCATACGCACACAGCTTATATAAATCCGGACGAACCGGACAAGAACAAGGTTTACTGGAAGGGGGAGACAAGCGCAGAGGACTTCGACCGATTCACCGACCACATAATAAAGGATTATTTCTCACAGCCCAACTACTACACGATAGACGGCAAGCCGGTGTTCGCCATTTATGAGGTGGGAACGTTCGTAAACGGAATGGGAGGCATGGAGAACGCCCGGAAGGCGCTCGACCGATTCCGGGACAAGTGTGTGAAGGCAGGGCTTAAGGGTGTGCATCTGCAGGCGATACTGTGGGGCGCGCTGCCTACAACGCTATCGGGAGTGCCCGGTGACAAGACGGAGACACAGGACAACACGGTGAAGTATCTCGGATTTGAGAGTCTGACAAACTATCAGTGGTGCCACTTCGTGCCAGCCAACCAGGACTATCAGTCGTGGGGCGAGCAGGCGACAGCCAAATACGACGAATTCAGCAACGGTTTCTCTGTGCCTTACTTCCCGCACGTATCAATAGACTGGGACAACAATCCGCGCTTTCCGGGCAACGATCCGCAGTCGGCTGTTACGGGTGTTACACCGGAGAAGTTTGAGAACTTCCTGCGTGTGGCAAAGGACTTTGTGGACAAACACCCCAACCAAGTGCCGCTTGTGACGATAAACGCGTGGAACGAATGGGCCGAAGGCAGTTATCTCGAGCCCGACACTCACTTCAAATACGGATTTCTTGAAGCTGTGAAAAAGGTGTTCAAGAAATGATACAAAAAAAGGCAGATATAAAAGACGGAGTCCGTTTATACATATTTCTTCATCATCACCGCACTGCACATATGTGCGTGCATAAGACGGGCAACCGCAACTTTTATATCTGCTCTCCTCAATTACTAAACAATAATACTTATTCGTTTTATTCCTTTACAGGCTGGGCCGACTGCTTTGTTCTTGATGTCAGCTCGACAGGAAGCACAGGCATTGCACCGTTCTGGGTACATACGTATGCCGAAACATCTACGGCCAGCTTGTGAGCCTCGGCTATCGGCATGCCGCTTATGAGGGCAGCGCAGAACGAACCGGTGAAAGAGTCGCCTGCTCCTACGGTGTCGGCCACCTTTACCTTAGGCGTGGTCTGGAAAGACATCTCACCGCGTGTGAACACGTAGCTGCCGTTGATGCCGCATGTGAGTACGAGAACATCGAGATTGTACTTGCCGAGAAGCAGCCAGCACTTGTTGCTCATGTCGAGTCCGGGATAGCCGAACATGCGACCGATGGTGACAAGTTCCTCATCGTTTATCTTCAGAACATTGCACAGTCTGAGCGACTCCTGTATCACTTCCTTGGTGTAGAAGCTCTGACGCAGGTTGATGTCGAAGATGCGCATGCAGTCTTTCGGTGTGGCCTTGACAAACTTGCGTATTGTCTCGCGAGACACCTTGTTACGCTGTGCCAGCGAGCCGAAGCAGACAGCACGGCAGTTGTGTGCTATTTCTTCTATCTCTGGTGTGAACGGGATGTTGTCCCATGCCACACCTTCCTTGATGTCATAAGCAGGCACTCCTGACTTATCGAGCGTCACCTGCACGGTGCCGGTGGGATAATCCAAACGCGGCATGACATGGCGCAGACCTTTCTTCTCAAGTTCCTTGCATGTCTCATCGCCCAAACTATCCTTACCCAGTGCGCTCACTGCCAAGGTATCAATACCAAACTGTCCGGCATGATAAGCGAAGTTTGCCGGAGCTCCTCCTAATTTCCTTCCATCCGGAAGCACATCCCACAGTGCTTCTCCAAGTCCTACGACGATATTCTTCATTATTATATCAGTGCTTTATATTTTTAATAAATGTGAAAAGATATATCACTCCTATAGCCATTACAGCCACGGCTCCCATCTGTCCGGCTGCGTCTGAGGCAAAGCCCATGAACAACGGGAACACAGTTCCACCGAAGAGACCCATGATCATAAGTCCGGAAACTTCGTTCTGACGTTCTGGAACGGAAAGCAGAGCCTGCGAATATACCAATGAGAACACATTAGAGTTGCCATAACCAACAAGAGCGATGGCTGTGTAAAGCACTATCTTTGACGTTCCGAATGCCATGCCGAGCATACTCAGAGCCATCATGACGATGCTGATGGTGAAGAACGCACGGTGGTTCATCACACGAAGTATGAACGACCCCGTAAGACATCCGATGGTACGGAAGATGAAGTAAAGGCTTGTGGCGAACGCAGCGTCATTTAGCGACATGCCCAAACGTTCCATAAGAATCTTCGGAGCTGTGGTGTTGCTGCCAACATCAATACCAACGTGGCACATGATGCCGATGAACGACAGAAGCACAACCGGCTTGCCCAGCAGACGCAGACAGTCGGCAAAGCTTGACGCACTGTCACTCTTCTCGCCCTCGTCTATAGGAGTGGCCCACAGCAGCAGGGCTGCAGCTATGCCCACAACAAAATAGATGGCGAAGAGCACCTTCCAGTCGAATCCGAATGAAGGAATGACTGCCGTGGCTCCCCACATTGCCAGATAAGGCGCAAGAAACGAAGCGATGGCCTTGATGAACTGTCCGAATGTGAGCGTGCTGGCAAGATGCTTACCGCTGATGATCGAAGAGATAAGCGGATTGAGCGATGTCTGCATGAGAGCATTTCCGATGCCGAGCAACGAGAAAGCCAGAAGCATGACTGTGAAACTCTCGTCAAGAAGTGGCAACAGCAGTGACACTATGGTGACAATAAGTGACAGCAACACTGTATTTTTGCGCCCTATGCGGTTCATCAGCATACCTGTCGGCACACTGAAAATGAGGAACCAGAAGAACACGAGCGACGGCAGGATGTTGGCTGTCGAATCGTTGAGCGCAAGATCTTCTTTAATATAATTGGAGGCAATGCCTACCAGATCAACAAATCCCATCGCGAAGAAGCAGAACATCACGGGGATTATGTAAATAGCTTTGTTTTGTTTCATAACGGTTTTTATATTGTTTAAAGATTAGTTTTCGGCTGTCAGTTCGAGTACGTGGCTCGTTCCTTCTGATGCAGTAAGCACAGGCAAACCTATCTTCATGAGATAATCGCCTGTGTAAGTCTTGGTCTCGGCCTTCTGGCCTTCAGGCAGATTTATTTCCTTCACGCTATAGACAAGTGACGGGTCAAGTCCCTGGAGCTTTACGTTGAACAGCGGTTCCTTGTAACGCGGGTGCAGATCGTAAGCGAAGAGTACAGCATGGGTCTTGTCTTCCGACACGTAGTTTACTGCGGCATGATTGCCTTCGTACGGAGATACTAATCTATACATTTCACCATCCAGGATTACCGGTTTCAGTCTGTTGTAATTAGCCACTGCTTGTTTGCAAAGATTGAAATCGGCGTCGGACAGATTGTGCACGTCAATGTCGAATCCGAGTTTGCACATGCTTGCCACATCTACGCGGAACTTCATGCTCGCCTTCTTGTTCCAGTCAGTCACATGTGAAGCCATGGCCTTGACAGGGAAGAACTTGGACATGTTCCACTGTATGTAGATACGCTCGAACGGATCTGTATTGTCGCTGCACCAGAACTCGGTGAAATACTTCAGAGCCTCATAGTCGCAGCGTGCGCCTCCACCCGAGCAGAGCATCATTGGCACATGAGGATATTTAGCCTCGAGTCTTTTGAGCACATTGTACAATCCACGCACATAATCGACATAGAGATTGCCCTGCTTGTCTTTAAGATAAGGCGAGCGAATGTTCGTGATAGGACTGTTGCAATCCCATTTGAAGTATGCCACGTCCGGATTGTCTGATAGAATCTTATCGGCAACGCCGAATACGTAGTCCTGCACCTTAGGATTGGCAAGATCGAGCACGAGCTGATTGCGATAGTAGTATATGTCGCGTCCAGGCTGTGTTATGACCCAATCGGGGTGCTTCTCATACAACTGACTCTTAGGGCTGACCATTTCAGGTTCTATCCATATTCCGAATTTCACTCCGGCTTTCTTCGCCGCAGCTGTCAATCCGGCTATGCCTTGAGGCAATTTCACTGTATTCGGTTCCCAGTCGCCAAGTCCGGTGGTGTCGTTGTTACGCGGATACTTGTTGGCAAACCATCCGTCGTCGAGCAGAAACATGTCAACGCCCAGTCTGGCTGCATCGTCCATCACTCCTGCAAGCTTGTCCTGGTCGAAGTCGAATGCTGTGCTCTCCCAGTTGTTGAGCAGCGTCATCCGGTCTTCCTTACCATCCTTGAGCTGATAAAGACGTGCCCAGTCGTGCAGGTTGCGGGTTGCCTCACCTATGCCGTCATCACTAAGCGTGAATATGAATTCGGGAGTTACAAAATTCTCGCCGGCCTTCAGTTTGTAATCTGAGGCATATGGATTTATGCCAGGAATGACACGCAATCCGCCGACATTGTCAACCTCGAAAGTGCATCTGAAGTTTCCTGTCCATCCTATAGTACCGAGCATCACCTTGCCGTCACATTCACGTGCCGGAGCATTTATGCCCAGCTCAAAGAAAGGCTGCATGTACATAGCTGCACGTGTGCCAAGCTTAGTGTCTATTATTTTCTTACCGTAAGTCAGCTTCTGGGTGACCGGTTGTGCCTCACGCGCCCAATCGCTGTGATAGCTGGTAAGGAAATATGACGGCTCATTGAAATACAGCATCGTGCTTGCATACTTCCATAAAGTAATGTCGGACTTCTCGTGATGAACAATCTCACTCCATGCCTTTATGACATTCTGACGATTGTAAGCGGCATAATGCAACGTCACCTCAAGAGGATATTTCTTGTCGGCAAGACGTATGACTGTCTCTGTACCACCGTCAATGGCGCGTGTCTCTGAGTCTTTATAATAAAGGTATGTGGTCTTATCACCATCGGCGTGGGTAACGGCCAGTGCCGGCTCGAAGAAGTCTTCTCCTCCCGACGTCATATAAGCCTCATGTCCTCGTGAGCTCACGCTTCCGTCTGAGCCTGTATTAACCTGCCAATCGAACTTGTCAACATCTGCCGCGTTAAGCAATTTGTCGCCAAGATACACCATATAGAGCCTGCCATTATTGTTCACCTGCAATATCATATCGGTATTGTCGGTGCTCACACGTATGGTTTTACGTTCATCAGCTGCTGCTGATCCACTCAGCAGCAGCAATGATGATATAATAATGCAGAATTTTCTCATTAGGTTGGTTTTAATATAAATAGGTTTATACGTTTTATTACTTAACGTAATAATTCCTAATAATATTATATCCTTACAGACTTATTTTGTGAACCTTGACATTAGCATATTCAGCCTTTCCTCCTTCAGTATAGAAACGTACAGAGTCATAAGGCTTTGTCGGGAATACAAGGTTGGTCATGGCAATGCGTCCACCGTCAACAAACAGTTCTACAGAGCATTTGTCAACGAAGATGTCAACATGATATGTCTTGCCTTCGCAAAGGTTGAGCGGAGCCCATGTTCCAAGTGCGAAATCGTTCTTATAGTTCACTGAATTCTCGATACGCATAGGCTTTTTGTTCTCGCTTGCGCGCTTTGCGTCAGCCTCTTTCTCTATGCCGTGAGGATCTGATTTCAGTCCGAAGTCGGTAAGTCCGCTCTGTGTACGGTCCATGACGATGCGATTGTTCTTCATGTCGAGATAAACAAGTGTCTTCTCGCCTTTGTCATTATAGAGCTCGATACCTGCCACACCGGCCTTACCCGGAGTAACGTCTGCCTCGAGTTCGAATGCACCTTCACATCCTGCAGCCACACCGGCCTTGTTGTTCTCACCCTTAACCTTCATGTTGTCAAGAGTCTTGGTGTCCTTGCGCAGAGCCTTGATTTCAGGAGCTACGTCAGCAGCTACATAATAATGTCCGTCCTTTGTGTAGAGTGAGAGCTCACGCGGCAGGCCGTTAGCACCTCTGTACTGCTTGATAGGAGTAACGTTGGCATACTGCCAGTTGCTCATCCACGGCATTGCGATAACACGGTCGCCGGTGTTTGAGAAACATACAGTAGCATAGTGGTCCTTACCATAGTCGAGCCATTTAGCAGTGTAAGGATCGTCAAGACATTTGAATGTTGTGCCGTCGAAATCGCCTACGAAATATTCTGTGGCGCTACCACCGAAGAGACATCCCGGGTTTACATTCATAAGCATGACGAACTTCATGTTGTTCTTGTCACCATTTACAGGCAGCTGTACGAAATCAGGGCACTCATACTGACATGGCTGCATGCCGTAGCCGCGTCCGAAACCGCTGACATATGTCCATTTCTTGAGGTCGGGAGACTTGTAGAAACGCATTTCCTTGTCTGCCGAAACAATTATATACCAAGAGTTTGCCGGAGCATACCAGAACACTTTCGGGTCACGGAAATCCTTCAGTCCGTCGAAAGGACGGAGCACAGGGTTACCCTCATACTTTGTAAATGTACGTCCGTTGTCGGTGCTGTATGCCATACACTGTATCTGTCCGTTCTTGTCGCTTGCCGATGTGTAAAGAGCGATGATGGCGCCGTTGCCATATCCGGCAGTGTTGTTCTTATCCACAACAGAGCTTCCAGAGAAGATCTGTCCCAGTGTATCACGTGCGATTGCCGGAGCAAGTTCCTTCCAATGTGCCAGGTCGGTGCTCACAGCATGTCCCCAGTGCATGTTTCCCCACTTAGATCCGTAAGGATTGTACTGGAAATAAAGATGATACTCACCGTCCTTGTAAACCATTCCGTTAGCATCGTTCATCCATCCGTAAGAAGGTGTGTGATGATAGAGCGGACGATAATAATCGGTGTTGACAACGCTCCATGTGTCAGACATCTTGAGAGTCTTCAATGCAAGAGCCTCCGGTTCGATGTTCAGAATCTTAACCACGGCTTTCTTGCCACTGCCCAATTCGAACGGAACACTGTAGTCTGTCTTGTTACGGGCCAGACGTATGTCCATCCATGTGTCGGCAGGAGAACCGGTGTCGAGTTTAACCTGAGACTCGCCCTTGTCCTCTTCTATCGGCAGAATGAGATATTTCTGCGGATTATTGATTTCAACTACTGTTGTGTCACCATGACGACTGACGTTGATGTCCTGCGCCATGAGAGCCTGTGCGGTCAGAGAGAATGCCGCTACGGCCATTGTTTTAAGAAGAAAAATATTGTTCATAGATTACTTCGGATAATTGGTTATTATGTTCATTGATAAAGTGTCAGTCTGTCCCGCAGCGTTCTTTACAGATAGATGCGGGACAGTTAAACCGTATCAGAATTTCAGCGAAGCCGAGAACTCAACAGTGAACGGACGCAGATAGCTTCCAGTCATGAGGTGACCGTTATACTGTTTTGCCTCGTCCTTGGTGATGAGCTCAGCACCGGCGATACTGCCTTTCGCTCCGGTCTGATTGAGGAAGTTGACAACTGTGCATCCGAGCGACAGTTTCTTGTTCACCTGCCAGTTCAAACCTCCGAATGTCTCCCAGTGACCGTTGAAGTAGTAAGCCTCGTTGATGTTGGCGTAGGTCTTGCTGAAGTAACGGAAGCTGGTCCAGATCTTCAAGTCTTTGGTTATCATGTAGCTCGGATCGAACTCGATGAGCACCTGCGGTATCTCAGCCACAATGTTTCCAGTGGCGTTGATCTTTCCTTCATATCCGTCAGAGAATGTGACAGAAGTCTCATACTTCTTGTATGTCGGTTTCTGATAGGTGAAGAGGAAGTGTATGTCGAGTCCCTTTATAGGATGGGCCATAACGTCTGTTGTCCATCCGATGGTCTGTATGTCGTATGTAAGCGGAGCAGCCATGATTTCACCGTCATGCTGCAGATTGAGCGTAGAGTTGTTGTTTGTCTTCGAGATGTATGATACGAGCGATGTGAGGCTCAACCATGAGTTGTTGTAGTAGATACCGGCACGTCCTAATGGTACGGAAATCTTGTCTGTGTTGGGCAGTGTTGCCGGCGAGAAGTTCTCGAAGCGCGGATGCTGAACGATATAAGTGAAGTCGCCGGTCAGTCCAAAATTGTCTGTCAGACGATAAGTGAGCGCAGCAGTGAAATCGTAGTTGAACCAGTCGTAGCTGAGCGGTGTAGGAGTGATCTTTGTTCCGTCTGGAGCAGTAGCACCGATATAGTAGTCAGCGAAACGTCCTACATATTCACCATTTGAGTTCTTCACGGCAGCATTCTCACCGCGGAGCGACTGCCACTCGAAACGTGCACCATAGTAAACATTGAACTTAGGAGTGATGTCCCAGTCGTGTGTCAGATAGAGTGCGAGCTTGTTCTCATGTCCTTTGTAATACTCAGAGGCATTCTTGTTGAAATCATAGAAAAAGTCGTTGTGCTTGTTTGAGTCATACACTCTGACCGGATAGCTTCCGTCTGAAGGAACGCTCTGGTCGTACATCGTTGTGTTTGATGTATAGTCGATGTCGTAATACCATTCGTTTACGCCCACGCGCAGTGTTGATGTAGAAAATTTCTTCGACAACTCCGAGGTGAAGAGAAGCTCGTCGATGTCGCCCGAGTTAAGACAAGACATACGTGTCTGCACATACTCTCCGGTATAAGGGGTGAGCTGTCCGTCAATGCCGCGCATCATGTAATTGTAGCTGTTGTTGTCCTTAACATTAAGGAGTGACATAGGTGTCTGATACACGACTGCTCCATGCGCATTGTCATATCGACCGATTACTTTCCATGTTAATCCGTTGTCCCATTTGTAGGTATTCATGAGCGACACCTCGCTCGAACGGTTTTCTGTCGCGTTGTAAAGATTTGCTTCTTTGAGCTCACCTGTGCGCATGTCACGATAGGTTATAGTATTTTCCGTAGGAAGATATGAAGTGGTTCCGAGTCTGAAGTCTCCGTATTCTTTCACGCTTCCGTCGCCCACATAGATGAAAGGAGCCGACTGTGTGGCGTAGTTATATACCGGATGACTGTTGGAATAGTGATACATAGCCGTGAATTCACCGCGGCCGTCACCATAGCGTTTTGTAAGAGCCGCCTTATAAATCTGAGTACGGTCCTGGAAAGGAGTTGATTTGATCTTGAATGTTCCCGGATCGAAGTCCTGATAAAGGCTTGTACTGTAATACCAGCCCTTGCCCATCGAGCCGTTGAGGTTGAGTGAAAACTCCTGCAGTCCGAAATGATTTGACTTATAATCCAGGCGTCCGTTGAAACCTTCCTGGCCAAGCTGTGTGAACGAATTGACCGCATAGCCTATGTTACCGGTAGTGATGGCTGTCTCAGATATCTTGAGCAGTCCCACATGGCTAAGGCTTGCGTCCGAACGCCAGTTAGAGTTTATGGAGTGAGGATTGGTGGCATAGGTCACCGGGAGTCCGTTCTCCAGCACGTTTACGTCAGCCGAAGGCAGTCCGATCTGTATCTCACGCGGACCGTTGGCGCTTGATGCGTTAAGCATGACGTTACGGTTGCCCTCCTCTTTGTCGGAGCCTTCACTGTCAGTCTTTGTGTCCTGTGCCTGGACATAAGTCAGCGAGAGCACTGACGCCAGTGCCACTGTACTTAATCTTGCTGTTATCTGATTGAGTATTCTCATAATGGTTACAATCAAAAATTTTTTATTTACAACATTTTTAGTTATTTCGCCGCAAATATAACCTTTATTACAAGATTATTCATTTTAGATATGTTTCAGAATATAAGAAAAATCGTTCATGTAACATTTTTGCTACTTTTTGAACGATTTTTACATACTTCTTTTTTATACAAGCACTTATACAAAAGCCAAAACACGAAGAAACATACAGCATACCGGAATTATCACACATATCGCTAACTGCGGATGTGTCAGGACTTTTGCCGTATTCTTTTCCGTCGTATGCATCGTAAACGATGCCGCAAGCTGTCTTCCGGGCAGGTTTTTCATTATACATATTTCCACTATTTGCCAGGCCGGAGCCTGTGCAAGACGAGACAAGCCCATGGACGGCTACAGATGTTTCTTCACGACGTTTCGCGTCTTCAGCCCCGACAGGACAGATCCAAGTAATGTTCTCTCTGTGTTGTAAACCATTATGACTGTAAATATTGTAAATTGTGTATTGACAGAACATTCTGTTGTAATCGTCCTTAAACTGAATAGCGCACGTTCCGCAAAGACTCATCGTGCAGCCGCTGTCATGGTTTGCCGTTCTGCCTCGACCGGCAGAATATATGGATTCATTGTAACAATCATCATACACCTTCATTACCGCTGCCTCACCCGATGCACATCCTCTATCCATACACATCCGCCGGCAATCTTCCTGAGACCTCCTCACTGACACGCCGACAGCCTTCACCGTCCGTCTCGCCGAACGCCTCATGCGACATGCCGCTGCGGTGCGTATGCCGTTACGTCGGTTCATATAATATGTGTAAGAGTATGTCAGCATCAGTAATAGTAATAAGCGTATGTGTTTAGTGTGCGTTGTACATTATGAGATTATACAGGGTTTCATATTTAGGTGTTATATCATACGCTTCAGAACGCATCAACCGTAGCATTTCATTTTCTCGTCCGCTCCCCGCTGATATTGCCTGCGCAACGCAAGCCCGTCATACCGGCAAGCATTCTCAATACAACAACGCCCGAATGACATTCTGAAAGCATCCGTATCGTGTTCTTATAAAGTCCGTATCGAGCCGTCATACGGCCCGTACCAGACTCTCATACCGTCCATAACAGTACCTCGCAAAGCCCTTATCGCTACAGGCTTGACGCCTGCCTTGGCACTAATGTCATAGACAACGGTCAAAACAACCTCTTATTTATTCATACCACTCTCACACCATCCTATCTGTGTATTGTCCATTCCGTAAATGTTCATACCGACCGTGTGGAGCAAGCAATGATAAAGAGATGTTCATGTCGTGGTGGCTGTAAAGGATATTATATCAGATTATCCAGTAACAATCTTATTATCTTAAAGAAATGTATCCGTGCACGACAAAATACGCAGAAGTCGTGCAGAGGGATACATCTCCTTTTAGAAGAAACTAAACCACCTATATTATACCATTATTACAAATTATGAACGCATCAATTGTATCCCTCATTCTGAGTGTAGAGTCCCGGAATGTAGAACATCTGATTGTATGGTATCGGGAAGAACTCGTTCTTTCCGGCTGTGAAGAGACCGTCGCGGTAGTACTGTCCGTAGTGCATTTCAGTATCGCTTGTGATGTTTCCGTTACTGTCATATGTCACAGGTGCACCGGCCATTACGTTTCCGTTATGGTCGAAGAAGCTGTAAACATCGTTCTGCTCACTTGCGTAGTATGCGTTCAGAGTCTGTGAAGCGATACCCCAACGGCGCAGGTCGAAGAAACGTCCGTTCTCCATAGCCATCTCCAGACGGCGCTCCCAGCGCAGGCACTTGCGTGCTGTCTCCTTGTTGGCGAAATAAGACTCCGGATATTCTGCTATCTCACACTGGTTTGCCGCATAATCAATGTGCTTAGCGACAGAGTTTGCCGCACGGCGTCTGATGTCGTTGATTATTGTGCGAGCCTCTGACAGACGGCCAAGCTCTATGAGAGCCTCGGCACGCATAAGCATCACGTCAGTATAGCGGAGCACGTACTCATTCATTGCGAAAGCCTGCCATGAATCGTTATAGGTCTCTCCCTTCGAACGCTGCGGCACCTCTTTCAGAGATGTGTAATATCCGTAGTCTGTAGCGTCACGCGAGTTGGCCATGGTCTGTGTGTATTCAGACTCATACTTATACGGGAACGAAGGCATACCTACAGTATGGAACAAACGCGGATCCCACTTCTGAGCGGTCGGCTGACCGTTAATAGGATAATCGATGCTGTTGTTATAGTCGTCGAACATAGGCAGACCGTTCTTTGTCTTGAACGCATTTACAAGGTTCTGAGAAGGTTTGTGGAAGTCCCATCCGCAAGACCACATTTGCCAGCAGCCGTTAAGCACTGTTGACCAGTTGGCGCGTCCGAATGTAGTGTGGTCGTCCTCATAGTCAGAGCACTGTACAGCGAATATAGACTCCTTGCTGTTCTTATATTCAGGCAGGAATATGTCGCCATAATCCTCAAGATAGCCATAATCAGAGTTCACCACGTCGTTTGTATAATACACAACGCTGTCCATATATTCAGGAGTGATGTGACCTACACCGGTGTTTGCCTCATAACCGTCACCCCAAGCCAGGTTAAGATAGCATTTTGCGAGATATGCTGCGGCGGCAATCTTGTTGGCACGGCCGTCCTCACCCGGTCCTTTCACAGGAAGGACATCGTAAGCAGCCTTGAAGTCGTCGATCACTTTGCCGAACAGCTCTCTGTATTTATAGGCGTCGTTTTTTACAGACTCCTGACTTCCGGCAGCCTCCACCTTCTCGTCGATCCAAGGTATCTTGCGGAACACTGTCAGCAGTTTGTAATAGAAATGTCCGCGGAGGAACTTCACCTCAGCAATACGCTGACGTGTTGTCTCTGCTCCGAGTTTGCTCTCACCGTTGCGCTCGAGCGACAGCAACGCGCGGTTGCAGCGCGAAACAGCGCAATACAGACGATACCACAACTCGTCCATCTCACCCGGAGTGGTAGGAGTAACGGTCTTCCATATATCAATAGCGTGATAGCCTGTATCGTTAGGTCCGCTTCCACCCTTGAGACAGTCGTCTGAAGCTATATCTCCGTAAGGGAACAGGTTGAACGGATATGAATACCAGCAGTCGCCGAGCATGGCGTATGCCGAGGTAACCATGCCTTCAGGATCGGCAAAGGCCTTATCTACATCGATGACGGCAGTAGGATTATAATCCAGAAAATCATCACAACTTGTCAGCGTAAGGCCGATAACGCATGCGGCAAGTATGTTATATATCTTTTTCATTTTGATAATCATTAATCTGTTAGAAACTTAATTGCAATCCAAATGATATTGAAGTTGACAACGGATAATTCCAGTCAGGATTCTCCGGATCAGGACAAGTAAGGCTTGAGCTCTTGATTGTGAGCAGGTTCTGTCCTGAGAGATAAACACGTGCGCTTGTCATCTTGAGCTTCGACAGTATTGATGAAGGAACGGTGTATCCCAACTGCAGTGTACGGAGTTTCAGATAAGAACCGTTCTCAACGAAGTAGCTTGAAGCACGGCCCTCGTCGGCAGTGTTCGTTGTAGAAAGTCTCGGGATGTTGGAGTCTGTGTTGTTGGTGTTCCATGCGTCGAGCAGACGGCTACCCTTGTTAGAGCCTGCATCTGTTACAGCCCAGAAGTCGGTCTGGAATTTCTGGTTGTTATATACGTCCTTGTCGCATACGCCCTGCCAGAACATGCTCAGGTCGAAGTCCTTGTATGTCAGACCGATGTTGATACCGTAAGAGAATGCCGGTACCGGATTATAGATCCAGTCCTGGTCGTCGGCTGTGATGACATTGTCGCCGTTGAGGTCGGCATATTTCAGTCCACCCACACGTGCGTTAGCCTGTCCGGAAGCGTCAACCTCTTCCTGTGTCTGGAACAATCCGTCAACGACATATCCTACTATTGAACCGTAAGGCTGCTTAGACTGAACAAGAGTCTGCTTAGAGGTGTGTGCGTAAGAACCTGTTGCCGATGCCGGCAGAGATGTTACTCTGTTGCGGAAGAAGTCGGCGTTTGCGCTGATGTCGAGTCCGAGACCGCATGACAGAGTTTTACGGTAACCGAGCATGAACTCCATACCCCAGTTGCGCAGTGAAGGACCGTTCATCCATGTTGCGCCGCCTTCACCCTTTGTACCGATGAATGCAGGAGAGATAAGCATGTCGTCAACGTCTTTGATATACCAGTCGATAGAACCGTAGAGCTGGCTGTGGAACAGCGAGAAGTCTGTACCTATATTATACTGTGTGGCAGCCTCCCATTTCAGGTTAGGATTAGGCAGCTGTGTTGCGCGGTATCCTGAAGGGAATGTACCCGAGCCCTGCAGATAGAGGTCGTAAGCAGTAGAAGTGATACGGTCGAGTCCGTAGTCAACTACGTAAATACCGAACTGAGCGTTGTTGTCGATTGCCTGGTTACCTGTCTTACCCCAAGAGAGACGTATCTTCCAGTCGTCGAGCCAGTTCTTGTCGATGAGCTTAGAAGCACGGAAACCTAATGTAGCAGCAGGGAATGTACCCCAGCGATTGTCTTTTCCGAAACGTGAGGAACCATCACGACGTATGGTGAACGAAGCCAATACAAGGTCATCGTAGTTGTAGTCCACCTTGCCGAAGAATGAAGCAAGTCTGTATCCCACCATTGCTCCGCTCACACGGGCTGTACCCGTTGCGGCGTTAGGCCACATGTAGTCAGGATCCTCAAAGCCGAAGCCCTCGCTGTATCCGGACCAGTCTATTGAGTTCTGCTTAGAGAGCTCAGCACCGAGCAATACAGAGAAATTGTGCTTGTCGGCAAGAGTGAAGTTGTAAGTTGCAGTGTTAGACCATGTCCAGTTCAGGTCGTTCTTGTTCGAAAGCGTTACGCTTGCAATGTTGTTGTTCACGATGTCTGAGTGGAATGTGTGGTTCATCGACTGTATGAAAGAAGTGTAATAGTCGATACCGAAGCTTGAGCGGAGCACCAGTCCTTCGATTGGTTTCAGCTCTACGTAAGCATTACCGAACAGACGCCAGTAGTCCAGATGGTTGTCCTTGTTCTGATACATCTCGCGCAGCGGGTTCTGACGGTCTGACATACTTCCTACAGGTCCGCCGAATGTCTCGCCGTCTATTTCGTAAACAGGAACGATAGGCGCCATCTTCAGAGCGTTCTCCATAGGAGCGCTGTCAACCTGTCTCGACCATGTCACGGTGAAGTTCTCACCCACCTTCACAATCTTGTTTATATTATAAGAGGTGTTCATTCTGGCAGAGATGTTCTCAAACGAAGTATATTTCAATATACCTTCATTCTTCTTGTATCCCAGAGAGAACAAAGCCGAATACTTGTCTGTTGCATTAGACAGCGACAGGTCGTAGTTCTGAGAGAATCCTGTGCGTGAGATCTCGTCGAGCCAGTCGGTGTCCGAATATCTCATTGTCTTCGAACTGTTGATGAATCCGTCGTAACGTCCGTTCACCGTATAGTTCACATACTGCTCTGTTGCAGGGTTCCACACCGTGATTGGCGTACCTGTCTGAGAGTTGAGGTTAAGACCGTAGTTGGCTGCATAGGTAACAGGATCTATTCCGTCGTTGAGAGCTGCCTGCGCCATTGCCGTAGCATATTCTGCCGAGTTGCACAGTTTCATGAGCGACTGCGATGTGTAGAATGATGCAGTGAGGTTTGTAGAGAAATCCACTTTCATCTTTCCGCCTTTCTTACCCTGCTTGGTTGTGATGATGATCACACCGTTTGCAGCGCGCGAACCGTAGATTGAAGCCGATGCCGCATCCTTCAACACCTGCATACTCTCTATATCGTTGGTGTTAAGAGAGTTGAGCGAAGTGGTTGTAGGCACGCCATCGATGACGAACAACGGGTCCTGCGAAGAGTTGATGGAACCCACACCACGAATTCTCACCGTACCTGTTCCGATAGGCGAACCGTTTGTCGTAATGGTCATACCCGGAACACGTCCCTGCAAGGCACGCATAGGGTCGGCATCAGGGCTTGTCTTCAGATCCTTTGTCGATACAATCGAAACCGATCCTGTGAGGTCTGCCTTACGCTGTGTGGTATAACCAGTCACAACCAGCTCGTCTATAAGATTGCTGGCAACCTCCATCGTTATTGTCATGTGTGGCTGTGCCTTCACAACAATCGTGTTGTAGCCGACATAAGAAATCTTGAGCTTTGCGCCCTCTTTTACCTTAATTTTAAATTGGCCGTTGATGTCAGTAATCACACCGTTGGTGGCTCCTTCCTCCATAACGCTGGCACCGATCACCTCCAGGCCTTGTTCATCTTTCACCGTACCACTGACTTCCATCGTATTCTGCGCCATGGCATATAAGCCGAGAGTAGACAAGAATACGGTCAGCATGATACGTCTCATACTTGAAAGCATTAGATTGACGTTTTTCATAAACCGCGTTTTTTGATTTAATAAATTGTTTATTTCTGATAATAAATTGTTTATGGACATTTTATTTGTCTGCAACAAAGTTATAAAACTAAGATATTTAGATTTAGAAAAATTATTTCAATAAATTTAAAAAATCGTTCATGCAACATTTTTAATACATTTTGAACGATTTTTTCATGCACATATATGTACTATGAGCGCCCAAACAGCATAATGCAGCAAACAGACATAAAGACCACACATAGTTGCACAGACCATATAAGGAATGTGTAATTATTGTTCATAAATATAAAAAATGATTCATATCAGACAAAAACAGAAGAAGAAAAACCGAATAACGGAAAGGAATACACACCCGATACCGATGATTATCTATTGAGAACGATTATATAAAGACGCACCAGCACATTGAATCCGTCAAAATATAAAAATCTGAAAACGGCGACCGCAAATGTAAAATGGTCGGCTACAACACCGCTCAAGAATAGCTGTGGAGCGAACGAGTAAACGACCGGAGCGAACAAACGGGAAAATTAAGCATACCGCATGGATGGCAGACCGGCTGGCGGTTGTGCGGACACACAGGCCGAAGGATATTTCTCCGGATTGAGGAAGTGCGCGTTCCTGAGTATAATATCGCCCGCATCATGGACTGACAAAGTCCGGAACACATGGTGAGACGGATGCTTCAACAGGCAGGCATCGTCATCACACGGAACATGAAGACATAAAAAATGCTGTCGCGGCAATCTGAAACTCACGGGACACACTTAGCTTACCCGTGCCCAGAAATGCAGCGACAGCACCCTGACTATATCAGAATCAGCCTCAACGGACGAATACCTTTGTGGTCTTGCCGCCCACCTTCACAAGATATACGCCGCGGGCAACCTTTATCTCGCTTCTGCCCGATGTCTTCGATGTGGCTACCAGAGCGCCGTCAACGCCATATACGGCTACGGTTGTTTGTCCGGCATTGTCAACAACTATGCGTCCGTCGGAAGCATACACCTTGCTGTCGGCGGCATCGGCCGCATCAATGCCTGTGGTGCATTCCACCTGAACCTCGTCGGTGTCGTCAGACTCACCGCGGTTGTAAACCACAGACACGCTGTAAGAGTAGGTCTTGCCGCTCTCCACGTCGTAGTCGGTGAACTCGGGACTTGTAAGCGGTTCGTCGTTCATCTTCACTCCGTCGCGGAACACATTGTATCCGGCAACCTTCAGGTCGTACAGAGCCGAGGTGTAAGAAATGTCGTCTATCATCAGTCCGTACTGGTCGCAGCCCAGGTATCTCACGGCGATGTATCTGGTGTCGGCACCTACAGGAATATCATAGCGGGTCCAGTCTTCGGTGGCTATACCCTCCTCCACCAATGTGAACGACGACGGGTCGGTGTCGGTAGAAGACGACAATATCTGGAATTTCTCGTCAGTGCTTGTGCGCAGACGTCTCATGTAGAAGCTGAACGTGGTGTTGCCGCAAAGCTCCGGCGATATCAGCCAGTCGTCGTTGGCCTGTGCCACACCGTCGTAGCTAACCATGGCATACCAGCAGATGAAGCACTGCTTGCCCGTACGCGGCAGCAGCCATGCGTCGTCGGCGGTCAGTTCCTTGCTCAGCTCGTAAGGATTCCACACCTGGAACGCCTGTTCGGTGTTTTTGTTGTCGAAGTAAGGGAAGTCGTAAGGCGATCCGGCTGCCAGTCCGTCCATGTCGTACAATGTCCAGTCGCCTATGTTGTTGATGATGAACGGCTGGTAGTCCTCAACACCGTCCTCGGTCACTACCGGCTCTGTAGGTATCTCCGGAGCCGACCAGCTCAGCGTCACCTTGTCGCCGGCAGCATCGGCATGCAGGTTCTCCGCCTTCGGATACCATGTGCCTTTCACGCTCACGCCGATGGTGTTATATGAGGTGTTGTTGTCGGCATACTCGTCGTCTGCCTCTATCATGGCGTACAGCTTTCCTGCCAATCCGGCGTCGTGGGCCGTAGGAGTGTAATAAAGATAAGCCGACTTTGTCTCGCCCGGAGCTATGTCCTCGCCTTCCACCGAAGCCACCTTTCTGTCGTCCATGTACAGCGAGACGGTGTATCCGCTCATGGTTTCGGTTCCACGGTTCGAGTAGTCGAGTGTGTAAACGCTCTCTTTGTCAGTGTTCAGCGTTGACGGACCCGAAAGGCTCATCGCGCTCAGGTCGCGCGCCGGAGTGTCCTCCACTCTCACGTTGTCAACATAGTAATACATCCAGTAATTGTCCATGCTTCCGCGCAACACTATGCGCAGCTGGTCGCAGTCCTTGTAATCGGCAAGCGATATGCGGTGCTCCTGCCATCCGGCTGTGGCAGCGGTGGCCATGAGCGGCTCGCCCACCTGGGTGAATGTCTTTGAGTCGGTTGTCACCTCGACAGTCAGTCTGGTGTTCTTGCCGTCATCGGGTATGTCGCTGTCGGCCCAATGAAACATGAACAGCGTGACCGACGGGTCCTTTGTGCCTTTAAGACTGATGAGCGGCGACAGGATGCGGCTGTCGGTCTCGTTCTCGTAGAACGGACTGTAGAACTTTATGAATCCATTGTCGTTGTCCTGAGGGTATATTCCTGCTTCACTGTCGTTGGCCAGGCACACCCAGCCCATAGTGCCTACAAGCGGAGAGACGGTCCACGGATTGTTGCTCACATATCCGCCGGCAAACGACTCCTTGAACGGCAGACCGTAAGGTGTGCCCACCACCGCCGGGCGCGCAATGGCTTCGCCAGAGCCTTCGGCATTGACGGCAGCCACGGCATAGTATATGTTTTCCTGCTGAAGGCCTATCTCGTCAAGCAGGGCCTTCACGGTGGTGTCGGTATATGTGGTCGCGTCTTTTATGTCTGACGCAAACGGGGTGAAGTTCTTGCCGTCGGCGCTGCGATAAACCGCATAAGTAAGAGCCGACTGGTCGAGCTCGCCGCCCGACACATCGGTTGTCGGCGCGTCCCATGTCAGCGTGACGGTGGAGCCGGCATCGGTGACAAGAGTCTCGAGGTTGTCCACCGTGGCAGGCACCTTGGTTGCGTCCTCTGTCTTCATCTCGCCCACACGCATCCTTAACGGCAGGACTTCCGACGTGCCGACGGCAAACTTCTGTCCCGCGCCAGTCTGCGCAACACCATCCTTAGGCTTATAAGTCTTTGGCGAAGGTTGGGCGCTTGCGTTCGCTGCTGTCAGCAATGCGAGCAAGCTGCCCACTAATAATGTAGATATTTTCATATTATATTTGAATTATGGAATTGAACAACACAAAGGTAACCAAAAAGATTAAATAAAAAGAATTGTGTGTAAGCATTATTTTAAAATCAGTGACACGATTACACACTAAGTAATTAAAATTCATACAAACGTCACGTCTTTATCATTTTAAGGCGCATTATGTCATAATCTGTTTATCCATGAACAATGCCTGCACGCAGCTCCGCCACACTATTAGAGGACTGTCATCACGCAATAACATATCCGCACTGCCGCAACCGGAACATCATCACCGCACGTCGGGCTCGGGCTTCACGTGCCGTTTCTCCTGCTTAATACCGATGTTTTTCAAGGAAACTCACGGGACGTACTTACACTTTTTCTTGACAAAATTTTGACAAAATATTTTCTCGAAAGAGATGTAAAGGAATGTTAAATACGGCATTATGAGGCCTGTTTTGGGCTGTATCGCCTTTCGATATACCCCATAACATAGTCCGAAAAGATACATTTTGCTTTCCGATATTGCCCATTTCGGCTTGCGAAATAGCCCATTTCAGGGTGCGATATGGTGCTTTTCGGCCTCTGAAATAGGCCATTTCGCAAGCCGAAATGGTGCTTTTTGCAAAGCGAAGAAATACCCCTTAAACATAAAAGGTTGATATTCAATATATTATAAAAACCGCTTATTTTCCGCGTATTTGCGCCCATGAAGAGTCTGTCCGCAAATACGCTCTTATTTTTGGGGGTATATAGGAAAACTGAGAGGGAAAAATCGAAATCAGGTTATAAATTGAAAGTGGGAAAAATCGGGGTTGAACCAAATCGGTAGTCAGGCGTCCTGCGACCTTATTTATATTGGCCGGCGGTACATCTTATATTTTTATAGAAAGCGTGGCGGGCGGTGTCGCGGCAATACGCAGGACGGCCCGGCGGCAAAAGCGCTTGATAAACCGGACAGGCAAACATGAGGATGTAAAACAAACATCCGCGCCTTGACAACGGTCTGGGGTTGAAAAGGCATACAAAAACGGTGTTGCCGGAAACCGTGTTTCATATTTTCCGGCAACACCAAAGACTCATTTCGCCCACACGTTCACTATCTCGCCTATATACATAGTGTGTATTCCCATGCCGTTGTCATAAACATGCCTTACATCCTTGTCCATCTTCTCGGCATCGAACGGGACTTTGTATATGATTCTGCACTCTAAGGCAAGCCGTGCTTCCTTGAAAACCGGATTGCCGAGCGCGGTATATTCGGCCGTGAGTCCGGCGGGAGCGAGCTTGTCGCCGTCTCTTCCGGAGTGTCGTCCTATGTATATCAGCGCGTTACGCATGGTCTCGGGGAAGGCAGTCACAGTGAAATAATCGTTGCGTTCCATAAAAGAATAAGTGTAACGGCTCGACGACACATAGACGGTGACGACGGGACGTCCCCACAGCTCACCCATTCCGCCCCAGCTGATGGTCATGGCGTTCATGTCGCCCTTGCTGCCCACAGCCAGCGCCATCCAGTCTTTGTCGAACAGCCGCACGGCATTCCCCACATTCTCCGGAGCAATGCGCCGCCATCCTTCAGCCTCCAACGGCTGACAGTTATCATTTTTCATATCTGCATAATTTTATTTTACCCATGTCCGGACCGTACGCCCGCGGCATAATCAACGACTTTATTGCAATTTGTGTGCCAGCTGCTCAGCCTGCCGGCAACCGTCCGTATTGTTGATGTCGCCCTCGTTCAGTACGCCGGGAACGAGCACCTCGCCTGCCATCTCCCACTTCAGCAGTGCCGCCGAACGCTCGATAGGCACGCGCACCCCGTCCATGACGGTGGGGTCGTGTTCCTCGCAACAGGTTATCAGACAGCACTTCTTGCCGGATATGTCCTTGCCTGCCACACAGAAAGAGAATATGCGGTCTATCACGCCTTTTATCTGCGAAGGGATGGAATACCAATATACCGGCATGGCGAAAACAATGGCGTCTGCCTCCATTATGGCAGGAGCAATGATATTGAAATCGTCGTCAAACGAGCAGGCCTTACCTGTCTTGAAGCATGTATGGCAGGCATGGCAGCCGCCTATCTTCATAAACGCGGCGTCGAAACGCTTTACCGAGTGTCCGAGTTTCTCTGCCTCGTTCACGAAAGCCTCAACCATTGCGAAACTGTTGCCCTTCTTACGGGGACTGCCTGTGATAACAAGAACCTTCATATATCTGCCCTCCTATTTCTTTATTGTGTTCGAATTCTGATTATAAGCCTTAGCCACGCAGCGCCACTGTCCGTCCATCTTCATCAGCAGAAGATAGTCGGTGAAGTCTATACGGCCGCCCCAGTTCTCCTCGAGCACACGTACCACGGCCAGAGTCTCCTCTATATCAATAACATCCACACGCGCCTTGAAACCCTTATCGGCGCCTACGGTATCTACGTTCTCATAAAACTGCTCTATGCTTCCGTGCTCCAGCTTGCCGTCCAGATAGCCGAACAGCACGGCCTCATCGATGAACAGCTCCTTGGCATAGCTGCTCTTGCCTTCAGCCACACTCTTTACAAACTTCATGGCAGCCTCTTCCACCGCCTTATACTCTTCGATACTTGCTCTCATAATATTACTCTTTTAATGTTATTGTATGTTGCAAATTTACACGATAGGCACAATACCCACAAGTACCGAAAATTTATTCATATACCGAAAATTTATTCGGTATATACCCGTCTGAGGTATTATTAGTATCTTTGCGTTTGTAATAAAACAATGATTATAAATGTACGAAAGAAAGATACCCGTTGACCTGGATTGTCCACTGCGGCTCACAATGAGCCTCATCGGCTCTAAATGGAAATCGTGCATACTCGATGAGCTGCGCAACAAGTCGCTGCGCCCGAGCGAACTTCATAAAATTTTTCCCGAGGCAACGCCGCGCGTGCTCGATATACAGCTGAAAGATCTGGTTGAAGACGGACTTGTGTCGAAGACGATATATCCGGAACTGCCGCCCCGCTCTGAGTATGCCATCACGCCTTTGGGCATGTCGCTCATCCCAATAATAGACGCGATGATAGACTGGGGAAACAAAAACAAGAGTCTGTTTGAGAAGAAATACGGCAGATAAACGCCTGCCGCAACTCTTCTCAAGGATTATATCGCAGGCTCAGCGGCGTTACATCATCGACTACATAACATTATATCGTCATATATCTTTTACCGCTCCGTCATCCTTATCTAATCATTATATTATCTATTCCTTACAGGATAATCGTTTATTCTTTATAGTATAATAGTTCATTCCTTATAGTATCATCATTTTTCTTTAACCGTATCGTCATTTATCCTTTACCACAAGACCATTTCTCTTTAACCGTATCGCCAGCCGCGTTACACAATATCTACATTCCGTTTATATCGTATAATATTCTCTCTTATATCATATAATATTCTCTTTTACATTATATAATATTCTTTTCTACATCATATAATGTTCTTTTCTACATCATATAATGTTCTTTTCTACATCATATAATGTTCTCTCCTATATTATATAATAATGTATTAACGCTGCCACAAGACCGTCACGGAGCACTGACGACGGACCATTTACGACATCCTTAAAGCCATGTAAGAGTAAAAACGGAATAAGGCATCGCCTCACAAGCCAAGGATTTATGTTTTTACAGCTGTGCCGACGCATAAATATCATGACACGCTGTAAACTTTATTTCACGCCTGTATCAGGTTATTTATACCATTGCAAACCCTTCGCAACCGCACCGTAACATTTTGTTTATACTTTTGCGCGACCAACTAAAACTAAATTATGAACAGATTTTTACTTTCAAACTCGTTGATGCTGCTGCTCGCGGGACAGGCAATGAACCTGTCGGCAGACAATATCGACAAGATTGTGGGCGACACAGACATGAAGATTGACGACGTGAAGACCTACAGTGTGACGGCTAACGCTGACGTGACTAACTACAGATGGCTGCCTGCCATAGGCTGCGACATAGTGGAGGGACAGGGCACTCCTGCCGCAAAGATAAAGGCCACGTTCATAGCGCAAGACAGTCCGATGATGCTCGAACGCCAATTCACCGACGGCACAAAGGACACATTGTCGCTCGACATCACCTTCCACCGCTACGTGAAGGGCTTTGTAGATCATTCAATAAAGCCCGGAGAGAGCATCGAGATTGCCGGAAAGACCTACACGGACGCCGACATATACTATGAGCCTGTGAAGGGTGACGACGGCTACGACCAGGTGATAGCCCACCGCGTGACGGTGGATCTCGAAGGCGCCGCATACCGCTCGATGACCGAACCTTATCTGCAGACTGCCACAGACAACTCAATATGGATAAGCTGGAAGACCGACTTCGACGACACTCCGGTGGTGATGTTCGGCAGAACACAGGAAGAACTCGACAACAGGACAGAAGGAACGACACAGAAACTGTCGGACACTTACTTCTGGAACTCCGTGAAACTGACATCGCTCGAGCCGAACACCATATATTATTATAAGGTGAAGAGCGGCGAAAAGGAAAGTCAGATATACCGCTTCCGCACCATGCCGAAGAAAGGCGGCAACACTCCGATGCGCATACTATTGATGGGTGACCACCAGCTGAAGAAGCGCAGCGGATATGAATGGCTCATGCAGGCTGCGGCAAGAAAGATTCAGGAGAAATACGGAAACCTGGAGGAGAACATCAATATGATAATGAACGTGGGCGACCAGGTGGATAACGGTACGCTCGACCAGTATGAACTCGTGAACTACTGGAAGAACAAGCAGATGTCGCCATACCTCCCCATAATGACGGCAGTGGGCAACCACGACACTTACAGCGACCCGGGCATGCAGCGCTATGCCGCACACAACCACTTTGAGGAGCTGGAATATCAGGGCATAAAGAGCGGAACAGAGAACTATTATGCTTATCAGGTGGGACGCATACTGTTCGTTGTGCTGAGCACCGAGCACACGGGCGACGAGCAGAAAAACTGGGTGAGACAGGTTGTTGACGCCGCAAAGAACGACGACTCTGTCGACTTCATCATCAGTGTGAACCACCGCCCCATACAGGCCGAGCAGTACATTGGCGACATTTCGTCATGGGTGAGAAACGAGATTATACCAATCCTCTCCGAAACTCCGAAACACATACTCAACTACGGCGGCCATCACCATCTCTACCACCGCGGACAGATAGCCGAATATCCACTCTACCACATCATCAACGGAGCCGCATCCTACGACCAGCTTTGGGGAATGTCGTCGGAGCAGGACTATGACGACGTGCAGAAAACCATCGACTATTGGGGCTATCAGATTCTGGAATTCGACTTCGACAAGAAGGAGATGAAGGCCGAATGTTATGCCATCGGAAACAAGGGTCTCGTGGTTGACAACATACTCATCGACTCTTTCCACCGCACTTTCGGCAAGGCTGCGCCAGAGAAACCGGTGCTCAACGACGTGGATGAGGAGGTTGAACTGCCTTATACATTCAAGGGAAGCCCTTACAAGACTTCTACCGACGAGAAGCTGAACACCGTACAATATCAGTTCTCTACCAACGAGAACTTCTCAACCATATCGCTCAACGTGGTGAGAGACTTCGAAGACCTCTACGGATCGACCAAAGCGCCGCTCTATCTGCCTATAGACGTCAACCACAATATGGACATAACCGAATATACACTGCCCTCACAGGGACTGAGCAACGGCACATATTATGTGCGCGTAAGATACCGCGACGCCAACCTGGAATGGTCTGACTGGTCTGACGCTAAGTCGTTCAAGGTGACAGGCAGCGTGATAAGCGAACCGCAGATAACCATAGAGAAGAAGGTGTATGAGCCGGGAAGCGAGATAGAGATATCCTATGCCAACGCGCCGGTGGGCAAGAACGCCTGGATAGGAATCTACCGCAAAGGTGAGAAACCGGGCACAGGCGCGGGTACTACGACATCGTATAAATGGAACTACACGTCGCAGGCAGCAGGCTCTATGAAGTTCACCATAGACGATGTGAACGAATATTACGCCGTGCTCTTCGCCGACGGAGGCTACACAGAGATAACTGACCGTCTGCCTTTCTACTTCGGACCGGTGCCGGAACTGTCGATAGACAAGGACAAGTATGAGGAAGGCGAGGAGGTGAAGATAAAATTCGCCAACGCGCCGGGACTGAAAGACGACTGGATTGGAATCTACCGCATGGGCGAAGTACCGGGAACTGCCGACCTGTCCGACTCGTGGGACTACACCCAGCAGGCCACAGAAGGTGAGATGACACTCGGAAAGGATCTGCCGAAAGGCTACTACTTCGTAAACTATTTCACACACGGTGGATATTTCGAACCGGCAGAGAGATTGATGTTTGCCGTCGGAGACAACATCTCTTCGGTAAATCTGGACAAGACAGAGTTCTGCAAGGACGAGAACATCACCATACACTACCACGAGGCTCCGGGCACTCCGAAAGACTGGATCGGCGTTTATCAGGAGGGCAAGGTGCCGGGCGTTGACGACCTCGACGGCTTCTTCTACACCTACGGAAGCATAGACGGCAGCATAGAGATAAAGGCAGGCGACCTGAAACCGGGCAAATACTTCTGCTCGCTCTACATAAACGACTCGTGGGACGAGGTGTCTGAAAGAAAATATTTCACCGTGAGCGATGTCTCAACATCTATCGAAGCACCGCAGAGCGGCATGAGAATGTACTCGGAGAACGGGGTGCTCTACATATCGTCAGACAAGGAATGTGACGTCGATGTGTATTGCGCCAACGGTGAGAAGAAGGCTCGTCTGCACGTGAACAGCGGTCTGAACAGTTACGACAACCTCGGAAAAGGATTCTACATCGTGAACGGACGCAAGATGATAATAGGCTGAAAAGACTGTGCCGGAATGTGGTCCGAAGCCGGACGCGGAGCTTCTAATAAAGCAAACAAGAAGATGTATAAATATACGGAAAGGCGAACGGCTGATGAATAAATATTCATGCTCAACTCAAAATTAAGGCCATCATTCCAAGCAACAAACTTTTCGGTCGCAAATATGCGATTCTCATAGACTTTACGCAACCCGTTGCCAGTCAGCGGGTTGCGTTTTTTCGTACTCTGATGCGCACTCCGATGCGTTGCGATAAAGCCCGAATCAGACTCTGATATAGGCCATATCACACGCCGATAAAGACTTTATCAGGCCATGATAAAGTGCTTATCGCACTGCGAAACGGGCTTTATCGCAAGACATCCGCATTTTTATTGTCAGATAATGTATGCGCGATTGTCGCAAGAAAGGCTTTCCGGCATACAACGGACAGGAAATTTCCGCTCTTCTTTTTCTATTTTGAGAATTTTTATTGTCAATATTTTTTACTTTTTGAAACGTATAAATATACGGTTTATACGGCCAAAAGGGCTTGTTCGCTCTTTACATCTGCACCGCAGGAAAAGCCCGGAAAAAAGCAAGAATGAAGGATTCTGATTATAATAAAAAATGATTATGATCATAATAAAAAAATAATACTGACGCCCGGATACGACGAAAGCACCGGCAGACACCGATGCTTTCAACATTTGTTCTCTGTATATCCGTAAGCCGCTACGGCGCATTATTTGCCGTTGGGCGTATGTCCGAAGTAGTCCTTATAACACTTGGAGAAATACGATGGCGAGGAGAATCCCACCTCATACGACACCTCCGACACGGTGTGTCCGCCCGCCTTGAGCAGCTTGTCGGCACGTTTCAGTCGGGTGATGCGTATCAGTTCCACCGGCGTGCTGCCCGTCAGCGCCTTCACCTTGCGGTACATCTGCACACGGCTCAGTCCGAGCTCGGCGCTGAGAGTCTCCACATTGAGCTCCGGGTCGGCAAGATGTTCGTTCACCTTGGCGCGGAACTCGTTCATGAAGTGCTTGTCCATGCTTTCGGGTTGCGTCTCGTCGGTCTCGCCCTGTGCGTATATGTTCTTAAGCTTTCGGCGACTCTCAATGAGGTTGCGCACCCTCGCTGTGAGCACCTTACCACTGAACGGTTTCACGATATAGGCGTCGGCACCACATTCGTAACCGTCGGCCCGCTGTCCCTCTCGCGCGTTCGCCGTAAGAAGTATCACCGGAATGTGGCTCGTTGCGGTAGATGTCTTTATCCTGCGGCACATCTCCAGACCGTTCATTCCCGGCATCATGACGTCGCAGACAATCAGTCCCGGCACCTCTCTTGTGGCCTTCTCGAGTCCTTCATTACCGTCGGAAGCGTAGCTCACGTCGTATGTTGAACTGAGCAGCGAGCCTACATATTTCTTCATATCATCGTTATCGTCAACCACCAGTATCTCCTCACGTTCACTGCCGTCGCCTGACTCTGTCATTATATCGTCGCAATAATCACGGTCATCGTCGGCATCCACGCCGCTGCTGGCTATATATTCATCGGCAAGTATTTCAGAAGTCTTGCCTGCTCCAGGTGTTTCCTCCGCATTGGCCGTTTTCGCCGACGGCAGCGTCACAATAAACTCAGAGCCCTGCCCTTCTGTACTTTTCACGCTCACACGTCCACCCAGCAGATCGACAAAAGATTTTACAAGCGCGAGACCTATGCCCGTGCCGCCCATATTGTGCCTTGCCTGATAGAAGCGATCGAACACATGCGACAGTTTATCGGGCGCAATGCCTATGCCGTTGTCAGCCACCGACAGCGTGAACGAGCCGTCCTCGGCTCCCGCCAGGCTCACGTTGATACATCCGCCGTCGTTTGTATATTTCATCGCATTGGACAGAAGATTATAGCATATACGCTCCACCTTGTTGCGGTCGGTGCACACCATGAGCGTCTCTGGCATCGAAGTATTCATCGCTATGCGCTTCTTCTGAGCCACAGGGCCGAAGTTTCCGGTCCACTCACGCAGTCCGGCGGCAAGGTCGAACCTCGATGTCTCTACGGTCATCTTACCGTTCTGCACCTTGCGAAAGTCGAGAATCTCACCCACCAGACGCAACATCATGCTCACGTTCTTGCGTGCGAGCTGCAGCAGACGGCGCTGTTCCTCACCCATATGCGGGTCGGAAAGCAGCCGGTCAACAGGATCAGCAATGAGCGTAAGCGGTGTTCGGAACTCGTGACTCACGTTTGTGAAGAACTGCAGCTTGGCATTCATGGTCTCTTCTGCAAGCCTTCGCTTCATGATAATGGTGCGATAGATGTAGATGAAGAACACTATGAGCAGCGCTATGATGATGGACGAGAGCAGAAGGAACACCTTTTGGTGGTTATACTGCGCCAGATAGCGGTCCACCTGACCGTGAAGCACCTCGAGCCTGTCGCGCTGCTGTTTCATCTCGTCGGCCTGCATGAGCATGGCATCCACGTTGTCGCGCGTGACGATGGTACTCTTCAGACGGTTCTCACGCTCATAAGGCTTGCCCTCAAGAATGTTAATCGCAAGCTGCATGACGAGATCTCCGCGCGTGGGATAAAGGTATGATGCGAGCAGACTGCCGTCCTTCACCTGAGGCATTCCGCCGTTTGGCATGGGCAGGGCGTCAACCCCGATGTACGAAACCTTCATGTCCGCCGCCTTACGACGCATCACATTGCGCGCACCGTCAGCCATACGGTCGTTCTGCGCGAACACACAGTCGAAGTCTCTTGTGTGTGCCAATATCTCGTCCATGGCCTTCTCACCGCTCGGTGTGGTCCAGTTGCCATGGCTCATATATACGAGTTTTATGCCCGGATATTCCTTTATCGCATCCATGAAACCGCGGTGACGCTCTATGGCCGGCGACGAATCTTTCAGTCCGGTTATCTCAACCACCCGTCCCTTTCCTCCGAACTGTGTGGCGAGAAAATGGCCCATGGTGCGCCCTATGTCGTAGTTGTCGGCACCGATAAAGGCCGTATATTTCTTTGAGTTGGTCTTGCGGTCGAAATATATCACAGGTATGCCGCGGTCGTAGGCACGGTCTATGGCCTCCGACACGGTATTCATCTGGTTCGGCGAAACGAAAAGCAGATCGATGCCACTATCTACCAGACTGTCAATCTGTTCTATCTGGCGGCGGTCATCATCGTTTGCCGACGCTATGCGCAGTTCCACATTATCAAACAGATACGTGCCCATGCGCAATTCATCGTTCAGTTTGTCACGCCATATATCCTCGCTACACTGCGACACACCTATCACGTATTCCTTACGTTCGGAACACGCTGTCATCATAAGTGCGAACATTATCAGGAGCAAAGTTCTCCTTATTCCTTTCGTAGTGTACCCAAGGTTATATATTGTCAATTTCATAATAAATATGTTTAGAGGCGTATCAATAAACGCGAGTTTCCTTCCTTAAAAGAACGCCCACCGCAAACAATGATGGGCCGACCAAAATACATACAAAGGCTTTATACCTTATTTCATTTCTTTTATTACTTCTCTATTCGCTATTTGACGCATTTATAGCGAGAGGCGAGTGCAACGGCAAAGAGAAGAAATCACATTTCTTCAGCTTTGACATTGCCGAGCCGTTTTTTATATTATGCAAATATAGCGAGAGGCGAGCGCAACGACAAAGAGAAGAAATCGCATTTCTTCGGCTTTGTCATTGCCGAGCCGTTTTTTATATTATGCAAATATAGCGAGAGGCAAGCGCAACGACAAAGAGAAGAAATCGCATTTCTTCGGCTTTGACATTGCCGAGCCGTTTTTATATTATGCAAATATAACAAAAAAAAGATACTCCCGCAACTATTGCATTTCAACTTTTTTGCATTTGATTTTTACATCGACGTCCTGAGACTCCGCACAACTTCTTCAGCAAGGCACGGCACAAAGCTTTGCAACAATCAGAAAAAAACGCGGCAACAAGCTAATAATTACCGATTTACGTGATTTCGTTTTTTTAACAACATCAAGATTACACCGTAAGGCAATATATGCTATCTTTGTAGAAATTACTCATTATTCATATTTATATGTTAATCAGACCGTTCAGCAGTCGCTGCTGTCAGCACAACCACGGCATGAGATAGATATACTACTCCGAGCATTTTGTCATGGCGACATCGGACAACGGACTTGCAACAATACTATACGCAGCCAACGAGACCACGGCGAAGGTAGGTGCGGAAGGCCGGAGCGTGAACACCGAGACCGACCTGACGCTCATACCCATGGGCGCCGCCCGACTGCGCATATCGGCTTTCCCGAAGGTGGTGAGCGCCGAATAAGACTGCAACAGCATCCTAAGCAATAAACATACGCCACTACACGGCGACGGCATCCGCCGGATTGCGTCACACGAAACGCTCCGGCACTTGCCGTCGCCGTCTTTATTATGGCCCACAGGATAAATATTCCGTAAAAATAAAGAGGCCCATCCTTGCGCCGCGGAAGAATAAATTTTATAGTCCTTGACAGGTTTTATGCGGTTTGATAATAATCCGGCGGAAATCAGATTCGTTCAAGAACTGACATATAATGACGGAAAACCACATATCAGCACGCAATGATAAAAACCGCGGCGGCGCAGGGTTCACGGAATGATTAACACTCGTCGCCACAATCAATCAACCATCCTCACACAATCCGGGCAGTCCATTCGCGCAACAATAAATCAGCATCGCCACGACCGTTTTTTCTTCACCGCACGTCGGACGCATACTTACCCAGCCGTCTCTCCTGCTTAATACCGATGTTTCTAACGGAAACTCACGGGACAAACTTACAATTTTTCTTGACAAAATTTTGACAAAATATTTTCCCGAAAGAGATGTAAATGAATGTTAAATACGGCATTATGACACCCGTTTCATCCCTAACCGCATTCTGATATACCCCATATCATAGTCCGAAAAGATACATTCCGCTTTCCGATATTGCCCATTTTGGGATGCAATAAAGCCCATTTCAGGGTGCGAAATGGTGCTTTTCAGCCTCCGAAATGGCCTATTTCGCAAGCCGAAATGGTGCTTTTTGCAAAGCGGAGAAATGCCCCTTAAACATAAATAATTGATATTCAGTATATTATAAAAATCTCTCATTTTTCGCATATTTGCGCCCGATGAAGAGTCTGTCCGTAAATACGCGCTTATTTTTCGGGGTATATCGGGAAACTGAGAGGGAAAAATCGAAATCAGGTTATAAATTGAAAGTGTCCTATATCAGTTTATTTTCATCATCAGAAAACGACTCCCGTTCGTGATTAAAACCATATTTTTCTCATTGAAACCGCACTCCTCTTAATTTCACTGAACCTATATTAAATAATCTATAATACACAATAACACGCGCACCGATACGTTAAACCCTTACCGTCATGCGGTGTCAAACTGAATATAAACACTTAAAATATAACGGCTTATGAAAACCTTGCTCATCAACACAGCCATTATGCTGACAATGTTTGCGGCACCCGCCGCGGCAACGACAGGCATGCGTCACGCCACCGTGGAGCAGACCGTCTGCACGTCGCCCGACCACAACAGTCAGAAAGGCAACAGGTGGCACAACAAGAGAAAGCGCTACTTCGTCATCAACAACAAGGTTTATTACAACGGTGAGGTCGTAAGCGGAGCGACGGCATCGGGTTTCAAGATACTCGGCGACGGTTATGCGGCCGACGATTTCCGCGT
>USHV01000025.1 GCA_900554695.1 uncultured Prevotella sp.
TTTCGCTAATCACCAAATTTACAAACACTTACAATTCGTCGAACTCACGTTAAATATACATTTTTGACAGTAAAAAATCTTGACAAAATATTTTCTCAAAATAGAAAACGGAGCGTGCCGATAATGCCTTTATCAGACGTTATGAATTTTTCTGCGCCCCCGTTTTCTCTTCTCTGCCGGCCGGTTTTTATACGGCAGTTGCGCGAAAAAGGCTTTATCGCGTTGCGAAACGGGCTTTATCAGGGTGTGATATTGGGCATATCGGGGCACGAAATGGCCCATATCAGAGGCTGAAACGGGCCATATCGCAGCGCAGTATGACGGCTATCGGAACGCCGGAAAATGTAAGTAACTGACTGTCAATGCGATGCGCAACCCTCTCAAAACTCGCGAATTTGCGACCGAAGAGACTGTTGCTCGAAAAAACGCGCGTATTTTCGAGTTGACGTGAATATTTATTCATTATGTCATGATGGCTTTTGCATAAATATGCAAGAACGATATCGGATTAAGCTATGGCGGTGGTGGCTGTTCGGGCGGCGCACGATGATGTCGCAGTGACGTGGATGGAGTGGGGCGTAAAGCATGAGCGGAAGGGATGAAGAAGGAGGATTGCCGTGACAGAAAGGATATAAAAATAGCGGTGAATGCTCTTTCTTACCCGTCTTTATACGTTGTACATGCCGGAAATATGCCATATACGGCATTTTAAGCCCGTCTGAGCCGTTTGTGCATATATTCCTTATAAACTTCACATTGAATGTCTGAAAAGCCGCGAGAAGCATTATTCCGTGCATCGCCAGAAAGGCTGTTGATGCATCACCTGCGCCATACCGATACACGTATATATGGAAATTAGGGGAAATTTTCAGAAAATTTCCCCTAATTTCCTTTCCTCAGTTCTTTTATGATATCGTCAAAATTGTCTGACCGTACATATCCAGTCATTCTGTTGTTCAGTGCAATTTCGCTCATCAGTCCCAGCCGCACGAGCGACTGCAGGTCGGTTCTTGCCGTCTTGTCTGTCACAGCAAACTGCATGGCAATCTCTTTGGCGGTTATTATGTTGCCGCTGTTCTTGTAGAGATCGTTTATGATGTGTGCTTGTCGCAGGTTGATTCCCTTGATGCCTCTTAGTCCGGTAAGATTGTCGCGTTCTGTTATCTTGCGTTGCAGATAAGCCTTGAGTTCCTCGTAGGCACGCTTCATTGTTATGAGGTTGAATTGTATGAAATATGACAGGTCGTATTCGTCGGCCTCCGTATATAGAAACGCTTTCTCGTATTGTTTCTTGTTGCGGTATATAATTCTCGATATAGACAGATATTCGGTGAGCCAATATCCCTTTTTCATCAGGTACCAATAGACCAGCGAGCGAGCCGTGCGGCCGTTGCCATCGACAAACGGATGGATGAAAGCCAGCATGAAGTGGATGATGATTCCTTTTATGATCGGATGGATGAAGCTGTCGGGATCGTCGTTGTCGGCAAATTGGCAAAGAGCTTCAAGCAGCGTTTCCACCTCGTCGTGTGAAGGTGGTGTGTGGGCTATCTCGCCCGTTATGCCGTCCATCACCACTATGTCGTCGGTCTTGCGCAGGCAGCCTTCATCCTCCTGCCGTTCGAGAGTGCCCGACGATATGTATCTGTGTATTGTGAGAAGTTTTTCCACTGAGAATCTGTCCTGCCTGTTTTCAGACAGATAGTTTATGGTTGCGTAGTTGTTGGCAATCATCTGCTGGCTCTTGTCTCTCGGCTTCTGGTTCTTGCGCAGCATCTCCTTTGCCACCTTTCTCGTTGTCGATGCGCCTTCCATCTGGCTTGAGGCGATGGCCTCTTCCATGATTGAGCTGACAAGATAGAAGTTCTTGTCGCTTTCGGGTATCAGACTGCTTGTGCCGAGGTTGCCGCCCATGTTCATGTCGAATTCGTGGAGCAGTGCAAGCATGTGTTCGGTTATGGTGAAGCGGAAGGTGTAGTTGCCGAATCTTACAGACTTTGCATTTGCCATGCGTTGCAGCTTTACAGCCTGCCATAATGCCTTGGCACTGACTCCTTCGGGGGCGAGATATTTCACCTTGTCCCAATAACAATACTCGTTGCTGATTCTCTTCAACAGCGGTGTTATGGTATTGTCGAAAATCAGTCTGACGGCTTCCTGTTTGTCTTTAAAGCTGAGTTCGGGTGTCTTCTCAATCATCTGTGGCATTGTTTATGTCGCAAATATATTATTATTTTCGCATAATAACATAAAAATAGGGGAAATTTTCTATAAATTTCCCCTATTTTCCTTATCTGTGATTTTATTTCCTCAATATTCTGAACGGTTTTCCCCGTCATTTCTCCGTGCCCAGACGCTTCATCCATTTGCCACCCGCCATGCAGGCGATGCCTATGGCTATGAACGGCAGACTGAGAATCTGACCCATGTTTATGGGCAGCGCGGCCTCGAAGGGTTCCTGTATCTCCTTGGTGAACTCTATGAGGAAGCGCGCCGTGAAGATATACGTCAGGCAGAGTCCGAAGAAGAAACCTGTGCCCACACGCTGCGGACGGCGGCGGTAGAGAGCCCATCCGATGAACATGAGCACGGCGTAGGCCAGTGCCTCGTAGAGCTGTCCGGGATGGCGGGGCAGCATATCCACCTGCTCGAATATGAACGCCCATGGCACGTCGGTCGGCTTGCCGATTATCTCTGAGTTCATAAGGTTGCCTATACGGATGAAGAACGCCGTGGCAGGTGTGGCTATCGCTATGTTGTCGAGCACGCGCCAGATGTTCAGCTTTGTCCTTCTTACATAGAGCCAGAGGGCTATCATCAGTCCGAATGTGCCGCCGTGCGACGCCAGACCGCGGTAGCCTGTGAAGTGCCAGTCGCTGTTTCCGGTGAACTCGATGGGCAGGAACATCTCTACGAAGTGTTTCCACGAGGAGAGATATACGTCGGGCTGATAGAACAGACAGTGCCCCAGGCGTGCTCCGACGAGTATTCCGATGAAGCAGTAGAGGAACAGCGGGTCGAACAGTTCGTCCTTTATCTTCTGTTCCTTATACAGCCTTCTTACGATGAGATAGGCCAGGACAAGTCCGATGAGCCAGCAGAGCGAATACCAGTGCATGGCGAAGCTTCCTATGCGGAGCGCCGTGTCGTCCGGGTTCCACAGTATGTATGATAGGTTTGCGTTCATAAGTTGCTGTTTGTGTGGTTGGTTTTCTTATGTTCAGTCTGCGTGAGGCTCACGGCCTTGCGTATGCTGCGGTTGTGTGGATGTTCAGACGTTGAAGCGGAAGTGCATTATGTCGCCGTCCTGCACCAGGTAGTCCTTACCCTCGATGGCAAGCTTTCCGGCCTCGCGCACAGCTGCTTCCGAACCATATTTTATGTAGTCCTCGTACTTGATTACCTCTGCACGGATGAATCCTTTCTCGAAGTCGGTGTGTATCACTCCGGCACACTGCGGAGCCTTCCAGCCCTTGTGATAGGTCCAAGCCTTCACCTCCATCTCGCCGGCGGTGATGAATGTCTCGAGATTGAGCAGCGCGTAGGCTTTCTTTATCAGACGGTTCACGCCGCTCTCCTCCAGTCCGAGCTCCTCGAGAAACATTTGCTTGTCCTCGTAGGTGTCGAGTCCGGCGATGTCCTCCTCGGTCTTTGCGGCTATGACGAGCATCTCGGCGCCTTCTGCCTTTGCCACCTCAGCCACGGCGTCAGAATATTTGTTGCCGGTCTTCGCACTTGCTTCGTCCACGTTGCACACGTAGAGCACCGGCTTGGCAGTGAGCAGGAACAGGTCGTGAGCGACCTTAAGCTCCTCCTTGCTCTCGAAAGTCACGGTGCGGGCATTGAGTCCTTTGTCGAGTGCAGCCTTGTAAGCCTCGAGCACGCCGACGGCTATCTTGGCGTCCTTGTTGCCTCCTACCGATGCCACTTTCTGTTGTTTTGCGAGCTGGCTCTCTATTGTCTCGAGGTCCTTGAGCTGCAGCTCGGTGTCTATTATCTCCTTGTCTTCCAGCGGGTTTACTGCGGCACCGCCCTCGCGCACGATGTTGTCGTCGTCGAAGCAGCGCAGCACATGTATTATGGCGTCGGTCTCACGTATGTTGCCTAGGAACTTGTTGCCCAGTCCTTCGCCCTTGCTTGCGCCCTTCACCAGTCCGGCTATGTCCACAATCTCGCATGTAGCGGGCACTATGCGCCCCGGATGTACTATCTCGGCGAGGCGTGTGAGCCTCTCGTCGGGCACTGTTATCACGCCCACATTGGGCTCGATGGTGCAGAAAGGAAAGTTGGCTGCCTGTGCCTTAGCGTTCGACAGACAGTTGAAAAGAGTCGATTTGCCAACGTTAGGCAATCCGACGATACCACATTTTAATGACATTTCTTAAATACGTATTTAATTGAATTCGGCTGCGAAGTTACTACTTTTTTCTGATATGGGGGCAAAGGCGCGTGCTAATAATGCGTGAAATTGTTGTTGCAGTCGTGTTGTGGTGGTATCAGACGTGTGTTGATATACATAAAAAGAAAGCGGGACCGTAGGCCCGCCCGCAGCCTTCGGCAGGCTGTGGAGCGATGTCCGGTTCCGCTTTCATGGCGTATGTCGGCGCTTTATTTATATATATTTATTTCCATAGGTATTTCTTTCCGTCAACAATCACTATGCCTTTGTGATCGTTGCCGACGCGCATTCCTGAGAGGTTATAAGCCTGTCCGTCGGCTGCCGCATCGTCAGCGGTTGTCGTGTCGCTTATTCCGTCGGTTCCGCCGGCATTCATGTGTGCCTTGAAGAAGTCCATGCATGTGTTATACCATTCGGCAGGAGTCTCGTGCTGGCACTCTGTGTTCACCACATATTGACGGTCGCCGACCTTCAGGTTGTTGTATGGAGCGAAGTTGGTGTGCGGCGGACATATCGGGTCTTGCAGTCCGATGGCCGTGATGACCGGGCAGGTGACGAGCGTTGCGAGATTCTTGGTGTCGAAGTAGGAAAGGAATCTGTACATCTGTTCATCGTCCATTCCGAGCTGACTCTGTTTCTCTCTTGCCACGGAGGCAGGCCATGCTCCCACCTGGAAATAGTCGGGGAAGTCGCCCATGAACTGTATGCTCGGAGCGATGGCGTTCAGTCGGTTGTCGAGAGCGGCGCCGGCTATCGTGAACGCTCCGCCCTGTGAGCCGCCGGTCATGAATATATTTTCCTTCTGGGCTTTGTCGCGTGAGCAGATGAAGTCGATTGAACGCACCACGTCCATGTATGCACCGCGGTAATAGTATGTGTCCTTGTTGCCGAAGTTATAGGCGAACCAGTCTCCGTAGAAGCTGTTTTCATCCTTGTATGGCTCGCGGTTGTTTATCAGCTGTCCGCGGTTGCTCATCACGAGTTCTATCCACTCAGGATTGCTGTCGCCTTCCGGGCACCATGGCTCTGAGGACGTGTCGCTGTCGTAACCGTTCTGGGTTATAAGCACGGGATAAGTGCCTTCAGCCACCGGCTCGGCGTAGTAGCCGCGTATGGTGACGGGCTGTCCGTCGCCGTTGTCCACAGATTTCATCTCTACGAGATACACGTTGCGCTTTGCGGTCGATTTCTCTTCTATCTTGGTCAGTTTATATTCGGGTGCTACGGCTGCGAGGTCGGATTTGGCTTTGGTCCAGAACTCGTTGAAGTCCGGCTGCATGTCGGGTTCTGAGACGATGGACGTAGGGTCGTAACCTATGTTGAAGTCGCGCAGCAGACTGTGGTTCGCCTCCACCACGGCGTGATAGAAGCCCGGCGTGAGAGTAAGAGGGAACGTCACGGTCTGTGTCTCTCCGGCGGCGACGGTCACTTCCTTGCTGTCGGTTGTCACGTCCTCATATTTGTCGGTTCTTAGTTTCAGACTTACAGAGGTGGTCATGTCCTTGGCCTCGAGGCTCTGTATGGTGACGCTTATCTGCGGTTGCTCGCCCTTCTTCCAGCATTTCACGCTGCTGTTGTCGAGTGTGCATACAAACGCGGGAATCTGAGTCGGGTCGATGAGGTCGATGCCTGTCAGGGTGAATCCTATGCCCGACACGACACATCCGTTGCCCTGCAGTTCGGCGAGCATGGCGTCGGTGATGTCGAACTCGAAATAAGATGCCGTGAGAGACAGGTATTCTGTGGCGTCGGGCATATCCTGCCAGCTGCCTGTGGATATGTGTCCCTGCGCGCCGATGGCGAGCCCGGAGAAGTTGAAACGCACCTTCCAGCCTGCCTGAGCCTCGGAGAACGACGATGAAGGCACGGCGAGCCATCCGTCTGTCACGCCTGCCGACCAGTCTATTTTCTTGCTGCCAGTCCACACGTTGTGCACCGGATTGCCTTTCTCTCCCTCGCCCAGTTCTTTTTTCTGTACGAGGTCTATGCTCTCCATCGTGAATCCGCATCCGGTTATCACGCATCCGTTGGCCTTCAGCTCTGCGGCGACATCCTCGGTGAGAGTTATGCGTGCCTCGTAAGGCAGGACGTTGTCTTGTGACAACAATACTCCTACGGGCGGTTCAAACTGTGCCCATCCCTCAGTCTTACGCAGTGATATCTGCGGATAATCGGCTGTCTGTGATATGGCGGTGACGGTTATCGCAATCTCGTCGCCGGCTGCGACCTGCGACAGCTTGTCGGCTCCTATAGCCTGTGCGCCGCCCCATGCGTCGGTAATTTCCTGTATTCCGGTCCACAGATTGGTCTTTACGTCTATTGTCGCAGCTTTCGCGAATGTGGCGCAGAGCAGTGACAAGACGGCAAGTAGAATTTTTTGTTTCATAAACATCTTGTTTTTTTAGATTAGTATAAAATTGTTGTTTAGAGTTCCGGATGCAAAATTAACAGATATGCCGGAGGTTTTCAGATACTATTTTGTCGTGTTATGATACTTTTCTCGTGATGTTGTGTGTTTATGTCGGGACGTTGGTGTAAGAATATGGAAATGAGTATGTTTCGTGAAATATATGATATGTCTTGCACGCCCTGCACGTGGCGCGGAATAGCGGTGGCGAGTCCGGATTGTCTCCGCCGACGCATCGTAGTGACGGCAGATAATGTCTGATTGTCTGACGGATATGAATCGCAGAAAAGCGCCGGCAGATGTGCTGCCGGGTATTGGTGCGTCGGAGACGGGGTTTATTCAGGATGTGGCGCAGAATAACTGAAAACTTACTGGCAACAGGTTGTTGCGTGAGACGTGACGGGGCGTAGCGTGGGGTGACGATAAATCCACATAGGATAATAATAAAAACCATGCTGCGCAATCGGCGGATTATATCCGCATGATAGGGGCATATTTGTCTTGTTCTGCCTCACGCCCAGTGGCGGTGTTTTTCAGGAATAATCCCGGAATATATAAGAAGAAATCACGTAATTTTAAAAGAGATATATGTATGTATTTTAAGAATAATATCAGTCCGTTTGAAGGAAACTCAAGCGACTGGCTTACAATTTTTCTTGACTCGATTTTGACAAAATATTTTTGCAAAAGAGGTGTGAATGGATGTTAAATACGGCGTATCGGAGGCCGTTTCGGGGCATACGGGCTTTTCATATACCCTGTATCATAGTCCGAAAAAGTGCGTTTCGCTTTCCGATATTGCCCATTTCGCATTGCGAAAAAGCCCATTTCAGGGTGCGATATGGTGCTTTTTGGCCTCCAATATAGGCCATTTCGCAAGCCGAAATGGTGCTTTTTGCAAAACGAAAAAATACGTCTTAAACATAAATCATTGATATTCAATATTTTATAAAAGCCTCTCATATTTCGCGTATTTGCGTCCGACGAAGAGTCTGCTTGCAAATACGCGCTTATTTTTCGGGGTATATCGGGAAACCCGGAGTAAAACACCGAAATCCGGTTATAATCTGTAAGTGGACTATTTTGCTTTTCTCACAACAGTAACAAGCACCGCATATTTGTCAATGTCGCCGCGCTTCTTTGTCGTGACCGGTTCTTTATGGATATTTATGTATCCGGATGCGTTTCCCTATTTCGGCGTAGTCCTTTTCGGTTAAGGTGAGTGTGGGGTCTTGAAGGTGATTGTGGTGTATGCCTGACCGGCCTTTGCCCAATGCGGCAGTGGATGGTCAGGCGCTGTGTTCATTGTCGGTCGGGATCGTCGAGCATGCTTCGCATCGTGCAGATGTCAGCCTCCACCTCGCCGAGCATGATGTAACGGTCGCGGTTGTTTTCAAGGTTTTGCAGTATGGCTTCAGCCTTCCGGCGGTCGTGCTCCAGGCATAGTGCCACGGCGCAGAGCAGGCGCGGTTTGGCTGAGGAGTATGACGAGGTGTGATGTATGTATGCACGCAGGCTGTCGGTGAGCAGTCGGTCGGCTTCGTCGTTGCGGCCGAGCATGAGCGATGTGAACGCAATCTCGCAGTCTATCTCCTTGTCGTACATGTCGGGCAGGGTGGGGCGGTGGTCGCGTATGGCCATGAGCATGTCGTGGGCACGGGCGTAGTCGCCTTTGTCTATCTCGCTTGCTACGGCCATCATGTCCGTGACGGCGTTCATCAGACCGTATCCGCTGTCGTGGCTGAGCCCTTCGAACCATGACTGCGGAAAGTCTTTCGGCCGCAAGCCGTTTTGACATAGGGCGTGCACACGCAGTTGCAGGACGAAGTGGCGGCGCACTTCAGGCTCGCGGAGCATCAGGCGTATGTTGCCCGCGTCGTTGCACATGCCGTTTATTTTCAGCGGTATGCCGTTGAGAAGGGCCGTCCACAGACCCGCAAGGGCAGTGAAGAGCGTGAGCAGGAAAATGAAAATGCCGCTGTCGTCAATATACATGAAAAAGAGCGTGGCGGCCACGGCGGTGAGCAGTATGTTGGCCACTACGCCCGCGGCATTGTATATCACGAACGGCACACTTACGGCGTCGCCGTCCGGCGGCAGCATGATGCACTGTCCGCCCGTGCCGGGTATGTTGAAGCGGCGCACTATGAGGCGGCCGTCGCGGCGTAGTAGCGTGAGGGTGAATATCCTGAACGACACGAAGCGGTAGCCCGTGAGAAGCCCTCCCACGAGGTGTCCACCCTCATGAACTATTATCTGCAAGGTGAAGGCTATGGCGAGTGCTGCGAACGACAACAGGCAGTTGACTATGACGGGCATGAATCCTTTGTCGGCCAGAGATTTGAGAAACTGCATCGGACTGATGTCGGTGAACAGCACACAGCCTATCATCACCAGCATTATACCTGCCAGCGAGCCTATGATAATGGCTTTCAGAAGATGGAATATCTTTTTCATATTATCGGTTTTATGTTGCAAATGTAGTGAATTATTTTTGAATATGCGGTTGTGTTGCGTATGTATATGAATGGTGGAAAGGAATAAAGGTCATTGATTTCGTCCTTCGGTATGGTGTGGATTAGTTTAGCGATATGGGCGGACTATGTCTGTACGACTGATGTATAAATTCGATAAATGTATGGATAACATATAAAAAACAGACATAAAATCAGAAAAAAAGAGGATAATATCCGAATTATTCATTAATTTTGTTTCCTGAGACGTGTATGCACGTCTTGACATATTAGAAATTAGAGGAAGCGTTATGCTTATCGTTCGGTCGGAAACCTAGGAAATTTCCAAGACAAAGTACGATGATAGCGTAGTGGTTCTCCATGCCTTATAGCGTGGAACTGCTTTGTTGTATCTCGTATTTTGGGCTTTCCTAGGGCCTCCGACTGAAGATGTGGCATTGAGTTCCACGCTTCTCATATCGGTTTATTAATGTCTCATTAGGGACTGATGGGGCGGAAAGTATAAAACTATGAGAAAGTTATTTTTCAAATTGTCGTTTCTTTTATTTGCGTCGTTTATGTGTAACGGTGTCGGTGCGCAAAGCAAGAGTGTTGTAATCAAAGCAGGAACACCTGTTGAACTACAGTCTGTCAAGACGGTTCTGGCGCGTGATGTGGAAGTTGGTGATAATGTGAAATTCAGTGTGGTGAGCGATGTCAAGAGCAACGGTGTTGTGCTGATACCGGCAGGAAGCATGGCAGACGGTGTGGTGACAGAAGCAAAAAAGTCGTCGCTGGCAGGAACGAAAGGACGTTTGAGCGTTGACGTAAAGAGTGTTACTCTTGCAGATGGCACCAAGGTCCCGTTAAGCGGAACCGCCCGCGTTTACGGGAAAAACCGTACGCCGGTCGCTGTTATAACAGCCCTGTTTGTGTGGCCGTGCATATTTATTCCCGGAACCAAAGCGGTTATGCCCGAAGGATATGATGTGACAGCAACTGTAATGTCTAATACCGACGTCGTAACAGAATAATAATGAGTTTTTGTAATCGATATATTAGTACCAGTCTGGACTGATATTTATTAAATGAAACCAAGCATCTCTTTGTTTTTTGACAGACAGAGAGATGCTTGTGTTTATTGTCATATTATGATATAAAGGCTTTATAACGAGACTGTTTTTGATGTCTTTGTCTTTATTGATGCGGTGATATGCTTTGAGAATCAATGTGCCTCCAGCCAGTTCGCGCCCCATCCGCAGTCGGCCACGAGCGGAACATTGAGCGGGTAGGCGTTCTGCATCTCCTCGAGGACTATGCGTTCCACCTTCTCCTTTTCCTCCGGCAGCACGCTGAAGTTGAGTTCGTCATGCACCTGTAGTATCATTTTCGACTTTATTCCTTCGGCTTTGAACCGGCGGCTGATGCGCACCATGGCTATCTTTATGATGTCTGCGGCCGAGCCTTGTATCGGGGCGTTGATGGCGTTGCGCTCGGCGAAGTTGCGCACGGTGGCGTTGTGCGAATTGATGTCGGGCAGATAGCGGCGGCGGTGGAAGAATGTCTCGGCGTAGCCCTTGGCTCTTGCAGTCTCCTTGCTCTGCTCCATGTATTGTGCCACCTTGGGGAACGAGGCGAAGTAGTCGTCGATGAGCTGCGACGCTTCCGCACGGCTTATGTCCAGACGCTCGGCAAGTCCGAAGACAGTTATGCCGTAGATGATGCCGAAATTGGCGCGCTTGGCTTTGGTTCGCTGGTCGCGTGTCACGTCGGCAATGTCTTCCTTGTATATTCTCGCGGCGGTTGCGGCGTGTATGTCGTGACCCTGACGGAACGCCTCCGCCATGTGCTCGTCGCCGCTCAGATGGGCCATGACGCGCAGCTCTATCTGCGAATAGTCGGCAGAGAAGAACAGGCAGCCTTCCTCGGGGATGAAACAGCGGCGTATCTCCTTGCCGTCCTCGCCGCGCACAGGTATGTTCTGCAGGTTGGGATCGCTCGAGGAGAGGCGTCCGGTGGACGTAACTGCCTGGTTGAACGACGTGTGTATGTGTCCGGTGCGCTTGTTTATCAGTTTAGGGAGCGCGTCAACGTATGTTCCGAGCAGCTTTTTCAGTCCGCGGTGAGCGAGTATGTCGTCCACGATAGGGTTCTTGTGGCGCAGCTGTTGCAGCACCTCCTCTGACGTGACATACTGTCCGGTCTTAGTCTTCTTGGGTTTATCGACAATCTTCATCTTGCCGAACAGGATTTCACCCACCTGCTTTGGTGAGGCGATGTTGAACTGTTCGCCTGCGGCCTCGTATATCTGTGCCTCAAGCTGGTGCATGCGTGATGTGAGTATGGCAGACGTATCGGCGAGCGACGCCGTGTCGATGCGTACGCCGTTGAGTTCCATCTCGGCGAGTACGGGCATGAGAGGCATCTCTATCTCGTAGAACAACTGTTCTGCGCCGGTCTCCTTCAGTTTGGGGAGCAGCACGTTGTAGAGCCGGAGTGTGACGTCGGCGTCCTCGGCGGCATACTCATACACCTCGCTTGGGAGAAGGTCGCGCATGTTGCGTTGGTTCTTTCCGCGTTCACCGATGAGCTGCTCTATGTGGATGGTTCGGTAGTGGAGGAGTGTCTCAGCCATGTAGTCCATGTTGTGGCGCAGTTCGGGCTGGATGAGGTAGTGGGCAATCATGGTGTCGAACATCGGTCCGGCAAGATGAACGTCATATTTGTAGAGCACCTCGAGATCGTACTTCAGATTCTGTCCTATTTTCAGAATTTCGGGGTTCTCATACAGAGGTTTAAATATGTTTACAATTTTTTGCGCTTCTTCACGATTGGCCGGCACAGCCACATAAAACGCCTTTTTTTCTTCGACAGAGAAGCTCAGACCCACCAATTCGGCGTCGATCGGACTCGTTGACGTCGTCTCCGTGTCTAGACTGAGATTTTTTTTTGTCAAAAAAAAGTCAAGAATTTTTCGCGCATCATCCTCATTCTCAATGAGATAGTATTCGTGAGGCGTCGTCTGAAGTGTCTCAAAACTCGCGTTTTCTGAGCTTTTCGGCTCATCGGTCGGAAATTCTGCAAAGAAATCGAGTTGTTGATTAGCGGTTTTTTGCTTATTTTTTGATTTGTTAAGAAGTTTGTCTGCGAGCGTCTTAAACTCGAGTTCGTTGAATATTTCGCGCAGTTTCTGCTCGTCGGGTTCGGCGAGCTTCATGCTGTCGAGGTCGAGCTCGATCGGAACATCGGTTCGGATGGTGGCGAGAAACTTCGACATGCGTATGTCGTCGGTGGCTGCCTCCACTTTCTCGCGCAGCTTGCCTTTGATGTCGGAAGTGTGGTTGAGCAGGTTCTCCACGTCGCCGAACTGATCTATGAGTTTCGCCGCTGTTTTCTCACCCACGCCCGGACATCCCGGGAAGTTGTCGGCCGAGTCGCCCATGAGAGCCAGAAGGTCGATGACCTGGAGTGGGGAGCTGATGGCATATTTCTTGCAAACCTCCGCCGGTCCCATCTTCTCGTAGCCGCCTCCGTGGCGCGGACGGAAGATGAACACGTTGTCGTGCACGAGCTGTCCGTAGTCTTTGTCGGGCGTGAGCATGTAGGTCTCCACACCCTCGACGCCCGCTTTGGTGGCGAGTGTGCCAATGACGTCGTCGGCCTCGAAGCCGTCTGCCTGCACGGCAGGTATGTGCATGGCGGCAATGATGTCCTTTATTATGGGAACCGATCGCCGTATGTCTTCAGGCGTCTCCTCGCGTTGGGCCTTGTATTGCGGGAAAGCCTCGTCGCGGAATGTCTTGCCGTGGTCGAAGGCTACGGCCATGTGGGTGGGCTGTTCCTTGGTGAGTATCTCGTTGAGTGTATTTACGAAGCCCATGACGGCCGATGTATTGAATCCTTTGGAGTTGATGCGCGGGTTTCTGATAAGCGCGTAATAGGAGCGGTATATCAACGCATAGGCATCAATTAGAAATAGTTTGTCCATATATGTTGCTGTTTATTTTAAGGACGCGCGGCATACCTCGGCATGACAATTGATTGTGCCGGCGGTCGCGGCATAAGGGTAAATTATTGGTGTCGTGCGGTCAAGGTGGTAGCCTCGCGGTTGCTTTTTGCCGTAAAATTACTAAAAATATGGTACTAATACCGATAAATTCATTAATTTTGTGTCAAATTTTGGATTAGTATGGATTACCTGTCAGTCATAAAACAACCGGTACAGGCAGAACTGGCCGATTTCATTGAACTTTTCAACCGTTCGCTAACCCACGAGGACGGCATGCTCGGTAGTGCGCTCGAACACATCAGACGGCGCGCCGGAAAGCGCATGCGCCCTATGCTGATATTGCTCATGGCTAAGGCGTTCGGCCACGTGACCGACGTGACGCAGAACGCTGCGGTGGGTCTGGAGCTGCTGCATACGGCCTCGCTCGTGCACGATGACGTGGTGGACGAGAGCAGCGAGCGGCGCGGACAGGCTTCGGTGAATGCCACTTATGATAATAAGGTGGCTGTGCTGGTGGGCGACTACATACTCTCGACGGCGCTGCTTCACGTGTCGTTCACCCATTCGGAGGACATCGTGCGCTATCTTGCCGAGCTGGGACGCACGCTTTCTGACGGTGAGATATTGCAGTTGTCGAACATCGGTCGCCACGAGATTTCGGAGGAGGTTTATTTCGAGGTGATACGCCAGAAGACCGCCGCACTGTTCGAGGCATGCGCCGGAATAGGCGTGCTGTCGGCAGGAGTGACGGGCGAGGAGTTTGAAAACGCACGCACGTTCGGCCGTCATCTCGGTATAATATTCCAGATAAGGGACGATATTTTCGACTATTACGACTCGCCGGAGATAGGCAAACCCACGGGCAACGACATGCTGGAGGGCAAGCTGACCCTGCCTGCCATATACGCAGTGAACAGCAACGGCGACAGCAGGATGCTGGAGCTGGCCTACAATGTGAAGGAACGCACCGTGACACAGGAGGAGATAGACGCTCTCGTGGAATATACAAAGAGTCACGGAGGCATAGAATATGCGGAGCGCAGAATGGAGGAATTGCGCCGCAAATGTATGTCGTATATCGAGAATAATGTGACTGACGCGGAGATAAAGAGCGCGCTTACGGCCTATCTTGACTTTGTAATAGAGCGCACGAAATAATAAAGCGAAAGCCGCAGACTACGGAAATCCTGAATCACGACGATGTGTTTCAGGATTGTTTTTTTATCCGTTGTCTGCGGCTTTTTTATTTTGTCTGATTTGAGATGGTCTTAAACTGCTTTGCGATAAAGCCCTGACCGTGTTGCGAAAGAGCCCGTATCAGGCTCCGAAATGGCCCATATCATCGTGTGAAACGGCCTATATCAGCACACGAAACGGCCCGTTTCAGAAGCCGGAATAGTGCATATTGAAACGGGCCGGATATGATACTGGAACATGTGGTAGAGATAACGGCCATATCGTATTATTATGGCCGTCTGTCAGACCCACATTGTTTGTCCGATAGATTTAGAAGAACTTGGTCTCTTCGCCCACAATCTCGCTCAGCAGCAGGTTTGCCAGACGGCTTGTGCCGAGGCGGAACCACTTGTTGGTGAGCCATTTCTCGCCGAGAACTTCTTTCACGATGGTGTAGTAGATTACGGCATCCATCACCGTATTTATGCCTCCGGCAGGCTTGAATCCTATCTGTATGCCAGTCTCGTCGTAGTATTCCTTAATGGCCTGGCACATTACGTATGCAGCCTCAGGCGTGGCAGATATTTTCTCTTTGCCGGTGGATGTCTTGATGTAGTCGGCTCCGGCGTACATGGCAAGGATGGAAGCCTTCTTTATGTTGGCTGCTGTGCCGAGGTCGCCCGTCTCGAGTATCACCTTCATGGCGTGCTCGCCGCACACCTGTTTCAGCTCGTTTATCTCGTCGCTCACGCCCTCGTAATCGCCGCTGAGGAACTTGCCCACAGGCATCACGATGTCTATCTCGGTGGCGCCGTCCTTTATTGCCAGTGCGGTCTCGGCAACCTTGACCTCGAGCAGTGCCTGTGATGACGGGAAACTGCCCGAAACGCATGCAATCTCGACGCCGTCAACTTCGAGCGACTGGCTCACGATGCTGGCGAAGCATGGATATACGCATATTGTTGCGACGTGGGGCAGGTCGGGATATTTGTTGTCGAACTCGTTCACGCGCTCGGTGAATGCCAGTATGCTGGTGTCGGAATCGGTGGTCTTGAGTGTTGTCAGCTCTATGCTTCCCATGAGAAAGCGTTTCACCTCCGGTGTGTCGTTCTCGTGCACTTTCTCGGCTATCAGAGTGCGCACAGCCTCTTTTACGGCTGCGTCGTCGATGTCGAGGTTGTATTTATTCAAAGCCTCTTCGTACTTGCTTTGTTTCGGAGCGTCATGATGATGATGCTCGCAGGTTGTGTTTGTTGTAGCCATATTGTATTGATATTTAGTGTTTTACTATATCGTGGGGTATGTGTATAACCGTCTCGCGGCGCAAACGGTTGTGTAGCTTCGCGCTGTGACGGCACTTTTACTGCCCTGGTCAGAGCTTAGGGTTGTTGCGGTGACGGTCCTTGTCGCGCCGTGTCTTTTTCTCGATGTTGCGGCGCAGCTCGTAGGTGAGGTCTATACCGGTCTGATTGGCTATGCAAAGGAGCACCCAAAGCACGTCTGCCATCTCGTCGCCGAGCGAGTCTTTCTCTCCCTCCTTGAAGCTCTGGTCACCATATTTGCGCGCCATTATGCGTGCCACTTCGCCCACTTCCTCGGTCAGTACTGCCATATTGGTGAGCTCGCTGAAGTAGCGCACGCCGTAGTTGTGAATCCATTCATCTACAAGCTGTTGTGCCTCGCGCAGGGTTATGTCGTTGTCTGTCATATATCGTTCGTTTTTTGTTTCGATGGAATCGTGTTATTATGCGCTTTTATTCGCGGTGACGGGTGTCCATGCAGATAGTCACAGGACCGTCGTTGAGCAGTTCCACCTTCATGTCGGCGCCAAATTCGCCTGTGCCGACGGGCTTTCCTATGGCCTCGCTCAGACGGTTGCAGAACTCCTCGTAGAGCGGAATGGCTATGGAGTGGGGCGCGGCGTGTATCCACGACGGGCGGTTGCCCTTCTTGTATGACGCCAGAAGCGTGAACTGACTTATCACGAGTATCTCGCCGTCGATGGCTGTTATGGGCAGGTTCATCACACCCTGTTCGTCGTCGAATATGCGTAGTGCGGCGGTCTTTTTGACGAGCCATTCCATGTCTTCGCGCGTATCGTCGTCGGCAATGCCGAGAAGTATGAGGAATCCGCGGCCTATAGCCGACTTTACTTCCCCGTTTATCGTTACTGAAGCGTGGCTGACACGCTGTATTACTATCTTCATTTATGTGTTGTGTATGTGGCGCGCGTCGCGCGTATGTGTCGTTTATAAGGGTATTTTCAGGCTGATTGGAGACTGTTTTTCCTGTTTCCGCCTGTATGAATATCTGTTATGCAAAGATAGTGGAAAATGGGTGCAATTCAAAATAAAAACGCTTTTTTGTTATTGTATTAGGCGTGTGTCGGTGATGGTGCGGACAAAGGGATAGGGCGGATGCGGTTTCTCTGTGCGGAGAGGATTGGGGTGTTGGTGGTGATTATTTTGTTTTGATGACGCGATGGGTGGTTTTATTGGGATTTAATAGCACGATTGTACGAATTTACCGGCTTGAATATTTGCGGTGAAAACGTCTTGTTTTTCATGCCGGAAGATATGTCCGACAGGAGTGTTTTATTGCATTGTGTGGTGCGAAAAGGGCCTTATTTAGCATCGTATCTTATGCTTCTATGTAGAATATGTGGCATGTATGCCGTTTTTATATTGTTCTTGCGGTGATATTATGAGTGGATAGGGTGTTGATTGTGTCAGCTATTTTATGATATCATGCAATGATTGTGAACGGTGTTTTATATGATTGTGAGCTGTTTTATCTGTCGCGGCAGCTATATTTTGAGGCAGAAGAAAATAGATGGGGATGAAAATGATGTTCAGCGATTCTTAGGCGACTGAACGTTTTACGAAAATCATAAATTCAGCTATGGGTATATCTCTATGCCGACGGTTGCTGCGCTCCCGGATCAGCGGTGTTTTCTTCAGGCTGGATGAGCCGATTTCTTCAGCCGGTATGTGGCGATATAGACAACTTTCAATTTGTAACCGGTTTTCGTTTTTTCTGCCCCGGTTTCCCGATATACCCCGAAAAATAAGCGCGTATTTGCTGACAGACTTTTTTTCGGCGCAAATACGCGAAAAATAAGAGGTTTTTATAAAATATTGGATATCAATGATTTATATTCAAGGGACATTTTCCCGTTTTGCAAAAAGCACCATTTCGGCATGCGAAATAGGCCATTTCGGAGGCTAAAAAGCACCATATTGCACCCTAAAATAGGCTATTTCGCACTATGAAATGGGCAATATTGGAATGCAATACGGGCTTTTCCGGACTATGATATGGGGTATATCAGAAGACAATATGGGCAGAAACAGCCTTTATAAGGCTTGTTTTAACAGTCATTTACATCTCTTTCACGAAAATATTTTGTCAAAATTTAGTCAAGAAAAATCGTAAGTTAGTCGCCGGTTTTTCCCTTTTAAACGTAGTTATCGAGTGTGAGCATGGGTAAGGAAAATATGTGCCTTGTCTGCGTTGATGATTTATCGGCTGCGGCGGTAATGATTTACCATGAAGTGATATAAATATTCTGTTCCGATTAATACCGCTTTGCGCAGTCATGATGTATTCCGATATACTGTGATATTTAGAGAATAAAACAAACTTGTTGTGAATTTCTAATATCCACTAATATGCACGAGGTTACGGGCAAAAGGTTCTTTCTTTTCAGAATTGCGATGTCGTTTGGATATCCCTAATGATTCTCCTCAGCCCTTGTATTTGCTGTATTAATCACGTGTCTTGGCTTATAATCAATCTTGAATGTAATATGTCAAAGGCTGTGCGTTTGCGTGTGACGCCATATTTGCTGCTTTGTGGGCGTGAATATGTCTGATGGGGAGAAATACGCTTAGACGGCATTAAATGGCGCGAAGTGGGGGCTTGGAACGCGTGTGCTTGTTTATTGCTTTGCAAAATGGTGCTTATGAGCTTATGGAATGGGCTTTATTGGGATATGATATGGACTATATCAGTGTGTGATACGGGCTTTAAGGGTTTGTGAAATAGCTTTTATAGGCTTGTGAAATAGCTTTTATAGGCTTGTGAAATAGCTTTTTATTTGTTGGCGAAGAGTCCTTTATTAGTTAGTAAGATGCCTCTTATAATTTAGCAAAGTGAGCCTTATTAGTTAGCAAGGTGCCCCTTATAATTTAGCGAAGTGTCCCTTATCAGTTTGCGGAATAGTCTTTATTGATATATGATACGGGTTTTGCCATGGGATGATATTGGTTGTTTTTGGGTGTTATATGGTGCTTTTTCCGGGTTGAAAAAGCCCGTTTCTGAGGGAGAAACGGGCTTTATTATGAGGTTGAGAAGCGGTATTTTCGATGCGGTATGATATAAACAGTTTGCTATCAGTGCTTTAGCTGTCTGATAGTGCCTTTTTAATGCTTGTGACAGGGCTACGTTTTGCCTGTGTATGCACATATTCCGGGAGTTTTTGTTCTTGTGTCTCCTTTGTTTTGTCCGGCGTTTTATTGCGGCGTAAACGTCGTCATTCGGCACTGTCGAAATGCTGTCTGATAACCTCGGCACGCGCTTTTCCCACTACCTCGGCAATGTCCTCGAGACTGGCTTCGCGTATGCGTTTTACGCTCTTGAAGTGGCGCAGCAGTGCCTCGGCGCTCTTCGGACCGATGCCGTTTATGTTGTCGAGCTCGCTGTGCAGGGCGTGGCGTGAGCGTTTGTCGCGGTGGAAGGTGATGGCGTAGCGGTGAACCTTGTCCTGAATTTTCGTTAGAGCGTGGAAAAGTTCGCTGTCTGTCTTCAGTGCCACCACCTGCGGCGGGAAGCCGTAGAGTAGTTCATTTGTGCGGTGACGGTCGTCTTTGGCGAGTCCGGCGATGGGGATGGAAAGCCCGAGCTCGTCCTCCACAACCTTGCGCACAACCTCCATCTGACCGCGTCCGCCATCGGTTATTATGAGGTCGGGCAGGGGTTCGCCTTCCTCACTCATACGTCCGTACCGGCGACGCACCACTTCTTGCATCGAGGCATAATCGTCAGGGCCTACGACGGTGCGTATATTGTACTTGCGATAGTCTTTTTTCGATGGCTTCATACCCTTGAAAACCACGCATCCGGCCACGGCATCGGTACCTGATATGTTGGAGTTGTCGAAACATTCTATGTGGTATGGCAGTTTCTCCATTTGCAGTTTTTGCTGCAATTCCTTCATCAGACGGGTCTGTTTTTGCTCCGGATTTAGCTTTTCGGCCTGTTTCAGGCGGTCGAATTTGTATTGTTTGCAGTTCATTTCAGACAGTTCGAGCAGGTGTCTTTTGTCTCCGCGCTGCGGAACTATGAACGCTGCCTCGCGCAGTTTCCAGCTCATCTCAAACGGTACTATTATCTCCGTGGCCTTGCTTCCGAACCGTTCGCGTATCTCCGGAATGGCGGTAATGAGCAGATCTTCGTCGGTCTCGTCGAGCTTTCGTTTATATTCGAAGGTAAAACTCTGGTTTATTGCTCCGTTCTTTACGTGTATGAAGTTGATGAAAGCGTTGCGGCGGCTGTCGTCGTCGGCTATGCTGAACACGTCGATATCCGTTATTGTGTGGCTCACGACCTCGCTTTTGGCGCAGAAATTCTCTATAAGCACGTATTTCTGTTTTAATGCTTCGGCCTCTTCAAACTTCATTTCGGCGGCTTTTTGCATCATTTCGTCGTATATGGCGCGGCTTATTTCGCGTGTATTGCCCTTCAGAATCTCTTTTGCCTGATTTATGTTGGCACGATAGTCTTCCCACGTCTGGCAGCCTATGCAGGGTGCGTTGCAGTTGTGTATGTGGTACTCCAGACACGGTTTATACTTGTTTTGCTCTATTCCTTCCTTTGTTATCGGCATACGGCATGTGCGAGGTTTGTACAGCTTCTTTATAAGGTCGAGTATCGCATACATGCTTGCCAGGTGGCTGTACGGACCGTAGTATGTGCCGAATTTGCGGTTTATCTGGCGCGTTTTGAATATGCGCGGCAGATATTCGTTGGTTATGCATATGCTGGGGTAGGTCTTCCCGTCTTTCAGCAGAACGTTGTAGCGCGGGCTGTATTTCTTTATCAGACTGTTCTCGAGAAGCAGAGCGTCTTCCTCGGTGTTCACCACCGTGTAGCTGATGTCGCGTATCTTCGAGACGAGCACCTTTGTCTTGAAACGGTCAACCTCCTTGTGGAAGTAGGAGGATACACGCTTCTTCAGACTCTTTGCCTTGCCTACGTATATTATAGTGTGGTTCTCGTCGTAGAACTGATAGCTTCCCGGCTTGTCAGGCATGCTTAGAACGATGGCCTTCAGCTTGTCAGTTAACTGCTGTCTTTCTTCTTTGTTCATATTGCGTAACTTGTTTATATAGAGTATATTTGCGCGTTAAAGTTTCACGTGAAACCGTAAGTAGGTGCTGTTTGTTCTACGGTTGCCGGACGGGTTGTGCACCAATGGTCAGTGGGCGTTTGGCGGATATGTTTCGTCGAGGTTGTCCGTGTATGCCGTCGGTCTCTTTGGCGGATGGCGGCACTATGGCTTTCTCTTATTCTCGATTCTGTTTGTGACTGCGAATCTGTTTGCCGTATCTGTTAGTGAAGTGGTGTACTTTTGTCTGAAGAATGTCTTGTTGTTGTTCGGACGCTTCTCTTTCGTGTCATCACGCACTTCTTATCGCTCTGCTGGAATGTTTATTCCTTTAGGTGGATTCCATCTTGTGCCTGAGTAAATCGGTGATTCTCGTCTCCCCGGCAAATTTATATTCCTGAAGCTAATGCGTTGTGTTGTGAATCCGTTTGCGCGTCGTCTCGCGATTTATTGCAATGCATCTTTGCCTGATGCGTGCTTTACAGCAAATTTGATTGCAGTATGTCTCTGCCATGAGAGTGGGGCGCTGTTTTCTGGAATGCTTCTTTATGTAGTCTAAGAAACCTTTTATTACCAAGCATTGAAAAAAGCTTTTTTATCGCAATCATTCTATTTTGCTGGATATATCGCAGCTTTTTGAACCCTGTATAGTTCCCGCCTTATTTGTAATAAACCGAAAACCGGCCGGCTGGCGCATTTCTGGTGACAGATGCACACCATTATTGCGCTTCAACCGACCGGCTTTTTGGAATTGTATTAAATCTGTATGAGAGATGTTATTTCGATGTCATCGTCGAACACATCGCGACCATTCATATTCTCGTTTACGAGTTCTATGATGAAGTTGCAATATACTTTCTTCGGATGGAACTTCTTTACGAGATCGCATGCAGCTTTCATTGTACCGCCTGTTGCGAGCAAATCGTCGTGAAGAAGAATTATATCGTGTTCGTCGATTGCATCGCGATGGATCTCGATGGTGTCGGTTCCGTACTCCTTAGCGTATGTTTGTTGTACGGTGTCGCATGGCAGCTTGCCGGGCTTGCGGCATAATACGATGCCGGCGCCAAGACGTATTGCTATGGCGGAAGACATAACGAAGCCGCGCGATTCGATGCCGACTATCTTTGTGATGCCTTTGTCCTTATAGAGGTCATACATCTCATCATTGATCAGCTTCAGGCATTCGGGGTTCTTGAACAGTGTTGTGACGTCTCTGAAGTTTACTCCTTTCTTTGGCCAATCCTTTATGCAACGAAGGTTGTCCAGCAATAGTTTGTTGTTCATTTTCAATAAGTTATAGTGTGTTTGTTACTTTGTTTGTTTCACGTGGAACTATCTGTGCATCAGTACGAGCAGCACATTTATGTCGCTCGGTGACACTCCGGGGATGCGACTGGCTTGCGCCAATGTCTCCGGATTTATTTTCTCGAGCTTCTGCCTTGCTTCAGTTGAGAGCTCGTGAAGCTCCGAGTATTTGAAGTGTCCTCTTATCTTAATATTCTCAAGACGATGCATTTTATCGGCAATTAGTTTTTCGCGTTCAATATATCCTTTATATTTAATGCATATCTCTGCTGCTTCTGTAACCTCTTCACGACGTTCATCTATCGAAGAAATCAGCTCTTTTAGCGAAGGAACAATCTCGCTCAGATTTTCTATCGTTATCTGCGGACGAGAAATGAGGTCTGCAATATGACATCCCATACGCAGTGGAGTGGTGCCGAGAGCTTCGAGCGCGCTGTTTATTTCGCGCGGTTTCACCGACTTCTTGTTGCAGAAAGTAATGATTTTATCGATGTTCTCTTTTTTCTTCATCCATACGTCGTAACGCTCTCTGCTTACTATTCCGAGGTCGTAACCCTTTTGTGTGAGTCGGGCATCGGCGTTATCCTGGCGCAGAAGTATTCGATATTCGGCACGTGATGTAAACATTCGGTACGGCTCGTCAACGCCTTTAGTCGTCAGATCGTCGATGAGTACGCCTATATATGCCTCATCTCGCTTGAGCGCCACGGGATCATTGCCGGCGCAAGCCAGTGCAGCATTGATGCCGGCCATCAGTCCCTGTCCTCCGGCTTCCTCATATCCGGTAGTGCCGTTCACCTGTCCTGCCATGTAAAGACCCTTTATCATTTTCGATTCGAGCGAAGGATAAAGTTGTGTCGGGTCAAAGTAGTCGTATTCTATGGCGTATCCCGAACGATAAACCTTTACGTTGCGCAATGCCGGAATCTTGTGCAGGGCATTTATCTGCACGTCCATCGGCATGCTTGATGAGAATCCGTTGAGATACATCTCGTTGGTGTCTTCGCCTTCCGGCTCGAGAAAAAGAGGATGCTGATCTTTGTCCGGGAATGTCACGAGCTTTGTCTCGATTGACGGACAGTAGCGAGGACCTATGCTGTGTATCTGTCCATTGTAGAGAGGAGAGTCGGCAAGCCCGGCGCGTAAAGTGTCGTGCACTTCCTTGTTTGTGTAGCATGTCCAGCAAGGCAGCTGCTTCAGAGGGCGTCGTCCGCTTATGTAGCTGAAGCTATGATAATCGTTCTCGCCAGGCTGCTCTTCCATATCTTCAAAGTGAACGGTGCGTTTGTCTATTCTTACCGGCGTTCCTGTCTTCATCCTCGCCGAGGTTATGCCGTGTCGTGTGATGCTTTCGGTGAGGTGGGGCACTGCCGGTTCGGCACAACGTCCGCCCGGAACCATGTGGTGACCTATGTGCATAAGGCCGTTGAGGAATGTTCCCGCCGTGATGATTACACAGTGAGCGTGCAGCTCTACGCCCCATATCGTGCGTACACCGTCGGCACGTCCGTCCTTGACGAGCAGCTCGTCGGCCTGGTCTTGCCAGATGTCGAGATTGTCGATTGAGTCGAGCGTGTGTCTCCACTGCCAGATGAACTTCTCCCGGTCGCACTGTGCTCTTGGACTCCATACGGCCGGTCCCTTGCCACGGTTGAGCATTCTGAACTGTATGGATGCCGCGTCTGTCACCAGACCCATGTATCCTCCGAGCGCGTCAATCTCGCGCACGATCTGTCCTTTTGCTATTCCTCCCACGGCCGGGTTGCAGCTCATCTGCGCGATCTTGTTCATATCTATCGTCACAAGACAAGTCTTTGCTCCCATACCTGCCGCGGCGGCGGCTGCCTCACATCCCGCGTGGCCGCCTCCGATTACGAGTACGTCATAAAATAAATTCATTATTTGCTGGAAAAATTTAACGTCGCAAAATTAAGAATAAAAATCGATTTTTGCTTTAAAATAATTTGATTTATCATTAAAATATAGTATTTTTGCATTCCGTATAGGGCAGCTGTTACCTATAAAAAGGTAACGGGCGCGATGCTTAACTGCTACATTATGTGGAATATAAATAATTCTAACAGTTAAATAATTAAATTTCAATCATTTATGTGGTTAATCAATTCTTCTATTGGTAGAAAAGTTGTGATGTCGGTTACCGGTGTCGCGCTTATTCTATTCTTGACATTCCACATGTCAATGAACGTTGCGGCTCTCTTCTCTGGAGCAGCCTATAACATGATTTGTGAGTTTCTGGGTGCCAACTGGTACGCCTTAGTGGCAACGCTTGGTCTGGCTTTCCTGGCAGTGGTGCACATCGTCTATGCCTTCTGGCTCACGATGCAGAACCGTGCGGCGCGCGGTAACGAGCGTTACATGGTGACATCGCGTCCTAAGAAAGTGGAGTGGGCTTCACAGAACATGCTCGTACTGGGCATCATCGTATTGCTCGGACTTGCTCTTCACATGTTCAACTTCTGGTACAACATGATGTTTGCCGAGCTCACAGGAATGAGTGTTGCACACGATCCTGCTGATGGTTTCGCTTACATCAAGGACACTTTCGCTAATCCTGTTTACGTTGTGCTTTACATCGTATGGCTCGTTGCAATCTGGTTCCACCTCTCTCACGGTTTCTGGAGCGCAATGCAGACATTCGGCTGGAACGGTAAGGTATGGTTCAACCGTTGGAAGGTCATCGGCATTGTTTACACAACACTTCTGATGCTTGGCTTCCTCGTAGTAGTACTGGCTTTCGCTTTCAACATTGCTCCAAGCTTGAACTGCTGCATCTAATTCATTTATACAAATACAACACATAATTCATAAAGTTATGGCAAAACAACTTGATTCGAAGATTCCTGCCGGCCCCGTGGCTGAGAAATGGACAAACTATAAGGCTCACCAGCGCCTGGTGAACCCCAAGAACAAACTGAAGCTCGATATTATTGTTGTCGGTACCGGTCTTGCCGGAGCCAGCGCAGCGGCTACTCTCGGAGAGATGGGCTTCAATGTCCTGAACTTCTGTATTCAGGATTCACCGCGTCGTGCTCACTCTATCGCAGCACAGGGTGGTATCAACGCAGCAAAGAACTATCAGAACGATGGTGACTCCACTTATCGTCTGTTCTATGATACAGTGAAAGGTGGTGACTATCGTGCACGTGAAGCAAACGTATATCGTCTTGCTGAAGTATCAAACAACATTATTGACCAGTGTGTCGCTCAGGGCGTTCCATTCGCACGTGAGTACGGCGGTATGCTTGCCAACCGTTCATTCGGTGGTGCACAGGTGTCACGTACATTCTATGCAAAGGGCCAGACAGGTCAGCAGCTGCTGCTTGGTGCTTATTCTGCACTCAGCCGTCAGATACACGAAGGCCGCGTAAAGCTCTACACACGTTACGAGATGGAAGACATCGTCATCGTTGACGGACGTGCTCGCGGTATCATCGCAAAGAACCTTGTAACAGGTAAGCTGGAGCGTTTCTCTGCAAATGCAGTTGTTATAGGTACCGGTGGATACGGAAACACATACTTCCTCTCTACAAACGCTATGGGTTGCAACTGTACAGCAGCTATGGCATGCTACCGCAAGGGCGCTTATTTCGCAAATCCTTGCTACGTACAGATCCACCCGACATGTATCCCTGTACACGGCGACAAGCAGTCTAAGTTGACACTTATGTCAGAGTCTCTGCGTAATGATGGCCGTATCTGGGTTCCGAAGAAACTTGAGGACGCAAAAGCTCTGCAGGCAGGAAAGAAGAAACCTACAGACATTCCTGAGGAAGACCGCGACTACTATCTGGAGCGTCGCTATCCGGCATTCGGTAACCTCGTTCCTCGTGACGTTGCCAGCCGTGCGGCAAAAGAGCGTTGCGACAAGGGCTACGGCGTAAACAACACAGGTCTTGCTGTATATCTCGACTTCTCAGAGAGTATCGAGCGTCTAGGCATCGACGTTGTTCTGCAGCGTTACGGCAACCTCTTCGATATGTATGAGGAAATCACCGACGTTAATCCGGGTGAGCTTGCAAACGAGATCAACGGTGTCAAGTATTACAACCCGATGATGATCTATCCGGCTATCCACTACACAATGGGTGGTCTGTGGGTTGACTACGAATTGATGACAACAATCAAGGGACTCTTCGCTATCGGTGAGTGCAACTTCTCAGATCACGGTGCAAACCGTCTGGGAGCATCTGCTCTGATGCAGGGGCTGGCCGACGGATACTTCGTTCTGCCTTATACAATCCAGAACTATCTTGCCGATCAGTCTATCTGGCCGCGCATCTCAACAGATCTGCCTGAGTTCGAAGAGGCAGAGAAGGGTGTTCAGGCTGAGATCGACCGCCTGATGAACATCAAGGGTAAGCGCTCTGTTGATTCAATACACAAGGAGCTCGGACACATCATGTGGGAGCATGTAGGTATGGGTCGTACAGCAGAGGGCCTGAAAGAAGGTCTTGAGCTTATTAAGAAAGTACGTAAGGAATTCGAGACAAACCTCTTTATCCCAGGATCGAAAGATGGTCTCAACACCGAGCTTGACAAGGCCATCCACCTCCGCGACTTCATCACTATGGGCGAGCTCATCGCTTACGACGCACTTTCACGCAACGAGTCTTGCGGCGGACACTTCCGTGAGGAGTATCAGACTGAGGACGGCGAGGCTAAGCGCGACGATGAAAACTACTTCTACGTAGGTTGCTGGGAGTATCAGGGCGACGACACCAAGGCACCTGAACTTATCAAGGAACCGCTTGAGTATGAGGCTATTAAGGTTCAGACACGTAACTACAAGAATTAATAAACAACCACAGAACATACAATTATGGACAAAAATATAAGTTTCACACTTAAAGTTTGGCGTCAGAACGGTCCCAAGGCAAAAGGCCATTTTGATACCTTCGAGATGAAAGATATTCCAGGTGATACTTCTTTCCTCGAAATGCTTGACATTCTCAACGAGCAGCTGATCGAAGACGGCAAGGAACCTTTCGTGTTCGACCACGACTGTCGTGAGGGCATCTGCGGCATGTGCTCGCTCTACATCAACGGTCATCCCCACGGACCTGCTACCGGAGCTACAACATGCCAGCTCTACATGCGTCGTTTCAACGACGGTGACGTGATCACAGTTGAGCCGTGGCGCTCAGCCGCATTCCCTATCATCAAGGACTGCATGGTTGACCGTGGCGCATTCGACAAGATCATCCAGGCCGGTGGTTACATCAGTGTACGCACAGGACAGCCGCAGGACGCTAACGCAATCCTCATCCCGAAAGAGGCTGCCGACGAGGCAATGGACTGCGCTACATGTATCGGTTGCGGCGCATGCGTAGCTGCCTGCAAGAACGGTTCTGCAATGCTCTTCGTATCGTCAAAGGTTTCTCAGCTCGCACTTCTGCCGCAGGGACGTCCTGAGGCTGCAAAGCGTGCCAAGGCAATGATCATGAAGATGGAAGAGCTCGGCTTCGGTAACTGCACCAACACCCGTGCTTGCGAGGCTGAGTGCCCGAAGAATGAGAGCATCGCCAACATCGCCCGCCTGAACCGCGAGTTCATCAAGGCTAAGCTGGCTGACTAATAAGAAATATCATTCTATAGCTAATCACAGGGCGGAGACCGAAATCTCCGCCCTGTTTTTTTATTCCTTCATGCCGTAATTGTGTCTTTTTCTTGCGTCAGACGGCCTATTTCGATTACACCGGATAGTTGTCCCGTCGGTTCTGTCTGCACGCTCAGAACGAAAGGAAAAGGCTGTTTTTGCGGCGTTTATATGCTTCTGATAGCCTGCGTATCATATAATTTTGTATATTTGCGTCAGGTTCTTATGTTTTCGTCTGCTGTTTCGGACTGTGTGACGTGAAGCGGTATGTGGATATGCCGCTGATTATTATTCACCGGTTCAGACATAAATCGACAGGCATGCAACCTTATCTCTGAGGGTGCGGCAAATTGTTGCCGGCAGCCTGAATATGATATTATGATAAGAAAGAATATTTATAAAAGGACTAAAATTTAGGATTATGAGATGTCGTAAGTCATTATTGATAACTGTTTTCCTGGCTGTGTGCGCTATTGTATCAGTCTTTGCCGGTGGAGTGGAGCGTTCCCGACTCACCGGCAGCAGTCAGCCAATGTGTTTGCGCCACGCTTTCTGCGGTTCTCTTTCTGCCGATACTCTCTCGCAAGTATTCTCAATAGCCGACAGTCTCTCGCCCGGTGATGTGGCACCGAGCTTTCCCGGTGGCATCGAGGCTTTGGAGCGATATATCAAGGATAATCTCATCTATCCAACCATCGCGCGTGAGAATGGCATCGAAGGCAGCGTTTCGGTGGCTTTCACGGTCATGCCCGACGGCAATTTGAGTGATATCCGTGTCGTGAAAGCCATAGATCCTTCGCTCGACCGTGAGGCTGCACGTCTTGTGAAATCCATGCCTTTCTGGACTCCTGGCCGTCGACATGCCCTTGGCGACAAGCCCGCAGCCATGCGCTGCATCATCGTTCTGTCGTTCAGATTGGCCGATCTTCCGGCGCGTTCACGCTATTCTCTCTATGCCCCTGTTCCCATGGATACGCCCTCGGATGTGTTCTCTATTATGGACAGTCTCTCGCCCGGTGATGTGGCACCGAGTTTTCCCGGTGGCGTCGAGGCTCTGGAGGGATACATCAAGGATAATCTCGTCTATCCAACCCTCGCGCGTGAGAATGGCATCGAAGGCAGCGTTCCGGTGGCTTTCACGGTCATGCCCGACGGCAATTTGAGCGATATCCGTGTTGTTAAAGCCGTAGATCCGTCGCTCGACCGTGAGGCAGCACGTCTTGTGTACTCCATGCCCCGTTGGACTCCTGGCCGCCGACATGCTCTTGGCAAGAAGCCCACAGCCATACGCTGCATTGTTGTGATTACGTTCAGACTTGCTGATTAAGATAAATGATATGCCCTATATGCGGCGGTGCCAGGTTGATTATAAAGACCGAGCGCCGCCGTTTTGTTTTCATGTGTTTGCGAGCGTAGGGTTGTGAATGGTTTGTATTGTAATATTGAAAAGATTGCTTTACCAAATAGAAATGTTTCAGACAACGGCAGCCCGAGTTATGAAAAAGTATCATCATAATGAGGGTGATTTCAGTATTTGACACGTTAGAGTCACGGTGGTATGAGCGTTTTATGACAGGTCTTAGCGTATATTTTGACATACATCAAAAAAATTGTAAAATTGAAAATCAGCGTAGCTAAATCATCTGCAATACAAAATAATTCTATAACTTTGCTTTCGGTGATCATAGCGATTATTGTTTGTAATTCTTTGTAATTCAGCACTATAAGGTTACGACAATTTTCGCTAATCACCAAATTTTCAAAGACTTACAATTCGTCTAACTCACGTTACAATTATTAAAGTCCACGTTAAAATAGGGGTATTAATTGTATTATGCGTTATCATAATAAATCATTGATTTAATAGCTATTTTATGAAGATCATCTGTTTATTTTCTATCAGCTTATTGCTTATGATGGCAGGGGTAAAGGCGAGTGCACAAGAAGTAAAATCTGTGAAACCGTTTGAAGTCGAGATATCGGTAGGTGGAACTTACGGTATTGACAAGTATGTAGGCAAAAAACTGGTCGGTCCTGCTTTTGCCATTGAAGGCAGATATAATTTCCCACGAAATCCAATGGACTTAGGTTTGGAAATATATGCTGGAAGTACAGCAAGAAAGTATGAAGGTTCAAACCTGTCAAACAGAATTTTATCACTGTCTGTTTATTCAGACTATAATTTAAATAGAGGAAAGACGTTTTCTCCATTCATCGGAGTAGGTGTCGGTATTGCATCTTGTAATGTAGTCCAAGGATATTATGGAAACGATGCTGCTAAAGCAATATTTACACCACGTATTGGTATTGAGATGTTTAATCATTTTAGAGTGACAGTTTATTCCAAATTAGGTTACAGAGGTTATAATAATTTTGGAGTTTCTGTAGGATACGCATTTGGCGGTGGCAGAAAATAGATTCATTCATAATGACAAATGACTTTAATATAATTGCGCGAGTCCGATATAAGGAGACGCGCATAAAAATTGGTGATTATATACCTGAATTCTTTTGGTAGGTGATGCCGATTCACTTTCCAAAAGAATACAGTATAGGCAACTTTCAAATTGTAACCGGTTTTCAGTTTTTCCCTCAGGATTTCCAGGTATACCCCAAAAAATAAGCGCGTATTTGCGGGCGGACTCTTCGTCGGACGCAAATACGCGGATTATGAGAGGTTTATGTAATATATTGAATATCAATGATTTATATTTAACGGGCTTTTCATCGTATTGCGAAAAGCACCATTTCGGCATGCGAAATGGCCTGTTTCGGGTGCTGAAATGCACCATATCGCACCCTGAAATGGGCTTAATCGGACTGCGAAATGGGCAATATCAGAAAGCAGGATGAATATTTTCGGACTACGATATGGGGTATATGAAAGGGCTGTATAGTGCGGAATGACCTTAAATGCGTCGATTTTAACATTCCTTTACATCTCTTTTGCGAAAATATTTTGTCAAAATAAAATCAAGAAAAATCGTAAGTGGTCGTTCGGATTTGGGTTAAAAACACTGGTCTCGGGTGCGGGGTAAAGGCCTGGAAGCGTGTGCCGCGTTTGCGTGGATGGTTTGTCTGTCATGGCAGTGTGAATTAATTACAGTGCTCGGAACGTGTAGTCACGGTTTATTTTCCACGTTTTGTCAGCTTTGTCGGCAGACTATCCGACACTCGGTATCGTGCTTTAATGATTCATTTCCTCTGCCTTGTCGGCCGTTTCTGCCGTGTTATGTGACACACGAGGGATAAAGGCCAAGTCCCACAGGCGTTATGTCGTCCCGTGACATGTGCCGTCATGCGCGGTCGCAGGCATTGATGCGTTACGCGGTGCGTGTTCTTCCGTGCGGGGGTGGAGAGCCCGATGACAGGCTGTCGGCTTATTCATGCGATGGAATATGACGTATGAAAAAATGCGGACAGGCCACAACCGTGAGGCACGACAGAGCCGTGCATGAAAAGTCCGTGATTATTTCGCATGACGTCACGTGCTGAACTGCGGTCTTCCTTCAGTCGGCCGGCGGTCTTTTTTGCATGTTCGTGCATCGTATCACGCGAAATATCACGGACCGGTTATGAAAAAGAGTTACGTGGTTATTGTTCAAATCATCGTCCGCCGCCGCTGTTGTCGTATGTATTTTCTCCCTTATGCCGTTTTCTTTCTCTTCTGAGGGCTTTTACGGCCATGGACGTTATCTTGTCTGTCCGAGGCTTTTCGGCCCGTCAGAGAGCCTCATTTGTACTCCTGCACGGGCAACTCTCCGTTTAAGGCTCCCAGTGCGTTGTAAGCCAGTGACTCCATCTCTCCCTCGCCGGGCATCACTATCACCGGCGCGAGATAGTCGGTCTGTCTCTTCAGCTCGTTCACGCAGTATGTGCTGTATGCTATTCCTCCCGTCAGTATTATGGCGTCCGTCTTACCCTCGAGCGCCACAAACATCGCGCCTATCTGTTTCGCCACGGTGTAGAGCATGCCCTCGAGCACCGAGTGCCACGGCTCTTCGCCATCCTCGGCCTTGCGCGACACGGTTATCATGTCGTTCGTCCCGAGGTGCGCCACAAGTCCTCCCTTGCCGCTGAGCATTGCTTTTATCTGCTTTTTGCTGTACTCGCCGCTGAAGCACATCTCCACAAGCTGGCTCGCTGGGAGCGTTCCTGCGCGTTCGGGTGAGAACGGACCTTCGCCGTCGAGCGCGTTGTTCACGTCAATCACCTGTCCCTTGCGGTGCGCGCCCACCGATATTCCTCCGCCCAGATGAGCCACTATGAGATTCATGTCCTCGTATTTGCGTCCCACCGATGCGGCGTATTTGCGCGACACTGCCTTGCTGTTAAGCGCATGGAATATGGATTTCCGCTCTATTCCCGGCAGTCCGGTGAGCCTTGCCTGCGGCTGCATCTCGTCCACCACCACGGGGTCTGCGATGAACGCCGGGCAGTGACACTGCGACGCTATCTCGTCGGCTATGAGCGCTCCGAGGTTGCACACGTGCTCGTGCTGCGCATGACGGAGGTCATATTTCATCTGCTCGTTCACGGCATACACACCTCCGTGCAGCGGTTTCAGCAGTCCTCCGCGGCCTATCACCGCGTCGAAGTTCATCTCGATGCCCGCTTCCTTGAGGTTGCGCAGGATGTAGTTGCGGCGATACTCGTACTGGTCGTTCACGTTGTGGAATGCTGCCGTCTCGGCGGCAGGGTGGTGTCCTCCCGACATCCACACCACTTTGTCGTCCTCAAAGACAGCGGTCTTGGTGGATGTTGAGCCGGGGTTTATAACGAAAATCCTTTTCATTTTAGCGGATAAATAGAATATATGTCAGTTTCTTTTCTTTATTGTGTTTTATGTCCTTTTGTCCGTTGCGTCGCGCTCGGTGCGTCACGCCATGTTGCATGCCAGCAGCAGGCTGCCCATCTTGGCCTCTGTAGAGTCGGACCTCGATGCAATCACCACCGGCGCTACGGTTCCGCAGAGCATTCCCGCGGTGGTTGCTCCGGCGAAGAGCGTTATGGTCTTGTAGAACGTATTGGCAGCCTCGATGTTCGGGAATATCAGTATGTCGGCCTTTCCCGTGACGTCTGAGGTCAGGCCTTTTATGCGTGCGCTCTCGCTGTCGCATGCCGTCTTCACGTCCATCGGTCCGTCTATCGCCGTGCGTCCGTATCTTCCCTCGGCCGCGCGGCGTTTCAGTTCGGCATAGCTAAGCGTGTGCGGGAACTTCTCGCTCGTCTTTTCGGTGCAGTGTATCAGTGCCACGCGCGGAGTGTCTTCGTCTCCGTTGAGCCGTCTGAACACGTTTAGCGCATATCTGAGTATGGCGTCGAACTGCTCGGTGTCGGGGCGTGGAATGACCGCAGCGTCTGAAAACAGCACCAGTTTGTCATATTGCGGTATGTGCGCCGCGGTGATGTGGCTCAGCGTGTGACCCGTTATCAGCAGTCCGTTCTCCTTGTCGAGCACGGCCCTTAGCAGCACGTCGGTGTTCAGCGTGCCTTTCATCAGCACGTCGGCACGTCCTTCTCTCACCGCTGTCACGGCCATGCGTGCCGCCTCTTCGGGCGTGTCTGTCAGCACCGTTTCCACATGTCCCGGACTGAGAGCCGCTAGTTCGTCAGCCTTTCCGGCCTTCTCGCGGCGCGCGAACAGGACAAAGTCGGCCATGCCTTCATTCAGACATCTGCCTATCACCTCACCCGTGTGTTCGTCCTCGGGTGCTGCCACGGCCACTCTTTTGCGTCTGCCGTTCTGGAGCAGCCTCTTCGCCATAGCGTCAAAATCGAGTCTTTCTTTCATAAATATCCGACTTTTTTACAAAAATAGTGTATTTTTCCGAATCCATATCTGCCGTAATGCGAATTTTATTGTAAGTTTGCAGTTAAAGAATCTTTATCGACCAAAAATGAGGAAACATCGGATATTTTTCCCCTTATTTTCCCCTCTGCCGGCGGCGTCTGTGCATGCGTCGGAGCGGTGTGTGCGTCATGAGATTCCAATGGTTCAGAACCGCTATTTGAAAACTATCATCATATCACAACGATAAAATGAAAAAAATATTTCTGTTTTTGGTTTTCGCCGCGTCAGCACTCACCGCGGCGACCGACGGCCGGCTGAGTGCCACGGCCCTCTCGCTTGAGAAGCGCGGCTATGTGAACGTGAAGAAAGCCGACCCTTCCATCTTCGTGTCGCTCATGTATAGCCGTGCCGACAATTTCACGGGTGAGGTGCTCTACACCGACTTGCGCGAGGCCTATCTCCATCCCAAGGCTGCCGCCGCGCTCGTGAAGGCGCAGAAACGTCTCAAGCAGCTGCGTCCCGACCTCAGTCTGAAGGTTTACGACGCCGCACGCCCCATGTCAATACAGCAGAAGATGTGGGACAAGGTGAAGAACACTCCGAAATATTTCTACGTGAGCAATCCCGCACACGGAGGCGGACTGCACAACTACGGTATGGCTGTAGATCTAACTCTCTGCACACTGAAGGGCGACACCATACCCATGGGCACCAAGATAGACTACATGGGTGCCGCTGCACACATAGACAAGGAGGCCTCGCTCGTGGCTTCTGGCCGCATATCCAAGCAGGCGCAGGCCAACCGCCGGTTGCTGCGTGAGGTGATGAGATATGCCGGATTCAAGCCTCTGCGCACGGAGTGGTGGCACTTCAACTACGTGTCGCGCGCCACGGCGAAGAAGTATTACAAGGTCATAAAGTGACGCCGGTGGTTTTACTATCGTGCGTCCATCGCTTAATACTTGATACGAAAAAAGCCCTTAAAGCTCCGCCAATGTCTGTGCGTGGTGCTTTAAGGGCTTTCTTCTCGATCGTTTACGTCACTTTCCGATGTCCATCTTCCAGTTGCCTTTCTCGTCTTTTATCATCTTGCAATCCTCTTCCTCCTCTTCGCCGTTGCCGTAAACCATCTTCACCTTAACCACGGCTTTATCTCCGCTCTCGTCGATTGTCTCTGAAAGAATCTCATACGATTTGAATCCGCCCTTCTTTGCATAAGCACTTTCCGCCTTGCTCTGCAACATTCCGGATATGGTTTTCTTTGCAGCCTCAGGGTCTTCGCCCTCTTTCACGGTGATGTGGGCGCAGTCAACGAATTTGTCGTAGTCCTTGTTCTTGAGAGCCGACATGGCCTCTTCGGCAACGCTCTTCGGTGAGTTACCGCCACCACAGGCTGTGAACGCGAACATGGCCACAGTAGCGACCAGCATTAAAAACAGTTTTTTCATAATGATAGAGTTTTTAGATAGTTAGTAAAGTTATAATTAGAAATAGATTATACGCTCGAATTTCTCGCTGTCGCAAAGGTCGGACGGCAGTATGCACCTGAGCTTCATGCCCGGCAGAGTTATGTCGTGTCTTGTGTTGCCGGCTATCGGCAGGCCGGCGGTCTTATACACATGTTCTATCAGTTCGCAGCAATACATACGAGTGGTGTCCGTGTCGTCGTAGTTATGATCGAACAGAGTGCCGCGCCGGTATATCTCCATTGCGTGGCGTGCCGCGCGTATGGCCGTTGCCGTATCGCCCTTGAGGCGTTTCACCTCACCTATCTTCGCGTTCATCGAAAGGAAAAACTTCTCGGGCGTCTCCATTTTCACGCGGTCAACATCGCCTTCAAAGTCGGGCTCGTCGGGCACGGCGTGCACCACCATCATCGTTCCGCAGGAGTCAACCACAATGCCCACGTGCGAATATCCTCCGCGCTTGTCCACCATCAGCACCGCATGACTGGCGAGCCCGTTGCCGCGGCGGAACACCAGGTCGCCGGCCTTCAACCGGCAGTCTGCGGGCAGAATGCTCACAAATCCGTTCTCCGAGCAAGAGGCGAGGAGGGCAAAGGTCAGTATGGTTGTAAGCATTACGTTTTTCATAACGTGTCGTGTTGTACGATATATGATGGGAGTATGTATCACGGCAAGGATTGTAAGCTTTTATTGTCGGTATCTGCCTGTGCCGCTCCACATTCAGTATTTTACAAATATACGTAAAAAAAGCAATTTACAATGTATGTTGTTAATATATCACAACAAAATGGCGGATTCCCGTTAGCTGTTCGATGTATATATTTAAGAATTACAAGAGAAAGCGCGACGTGAACATTCCACGTCGCGCTTTCTGTATGTCAGTATCCGTAACAGGCTGATGTCAGAACTCGAGAATCATTACCTTCCGTGGTTCAAGCTGTGTGTCGTCTGTCAGCGACACGGTTCTGTCCGTCAGCACGTCCTTGGCTTCTGTTTTGTGCCCGATCACTTCGGCATAGCGCCTTACGGCAAACACTGTTGTCCTGCCGGTGCCGTTGACCACGGTCATTACGTTTTTGCCGTTGTATCGGCGTGCTATGACATAAACTCCGTTGTAAGGTATGAACTGTGTCTGTGAGCCCTTTGTTATCACGTCGTTTCCCTGTCGCCAGTGGAGCAGGCGGCTCAGCCACGTGAACATGGAATTCTCTTCCGGCGTGCGGCCTCCGGCGGTGAAGGCGTTGTGGTCGTCGTCGGGAAATCCTCCAGGGAAGTCCTTGCGCACATAGCCGTCGGTTTTCTCCTTGGTGCCGTTCATTAGAATCTCCGTGCCGTAGTACAGCTGCGGTATTCTTTTAACGGTCAGCAGTATGGCCATTGCCTGTTTGAGTGCCGTTGTGTCGCGTCCGTTGCCGAGGAAGCGGTCGGTGTCGTGGTTCTCGACGAAAGCCATAACGCTCGACGGATTGGGATAAAGATAGTCGTAAACGAAGTTTTCGTATATATGGTTCATACCGTTGCCTGAACCATCGGTGTTCTCGTACTTGGCCTGATTAATCTTTGCATGGAAGCTGAAGTCCATTACTGTTTTCAGATAGCTGTTTCTTTGCGATATTTTCGAGTCTTTCTGCCATGCGGCTGTATATGGAGGATCGCTTACCCATGTCTCTCCTACGACGTTGAAGTTGGGATATTCCTCGTCTATCGTTTTCATCCACAGAGCCATCGCGTCTGCGTCGGCGTAAGGATATGTGTCCATGCGTATGCCGTCTATACCTACAGTCTCAATCCACCATATGCTGTTCTGGATGAGATATCTTATGACATGCGGGTTTCTCTGGTTGAGGTCGGGCATTGACGGCACGAACCATCCATCGACGGTTTCCTTGAGATCGATAGCGCTTGCATAAGGATCTACGGTAGGTGTCAGTTTGTAGGTGGTCTGCATATATTTTCGGTTCACTTCGGCTTTGGTCTTATCCTTGCGGTCGTAAAGCCATTCGGGAGTGTTGAGCCAGTCTTTCGACGGCATGTCCTTTATCCACGGATGTTCGAATCCGCAGTGGTTGAATATCATATCCATTACGATTTTCAGTCCCTTGGCGTGGGCCTCGTCTGTCAGCCGGCGGTACTCGTCGTTTGTTCCGAAGCGCGGATCCACGCGGTAGTAATCGGTTGTAGCGTATCCGTGGTATGATCCGCCGGGCGAGTTGTTCTCAAGCACCGGCGTGAACCACAACGCGGTCACGCCCAGCTCCTTGAAGTAGTCGAGATGGCGGCGTATGCCTTCAAGGTCGCCACCGTGGCGTAGGCTGGGCTGCGAGCGGTCGGTCTTGTAAGGGTTCATGCCTTTTATGTCGTTGTTGTCAGGGTTACCGTCGGCGAAACGGTCGGGCATGAGCATGTAGAGCACGTCGGCATTGGTGAATCCCATGCGCTCCTCACCGCGTTTCTCGCGTGCCTTCAGTTCGTATTTTACTTTCTTCACCGCCTTGCCGTTCTTGAAGTTGAGGGTCATCTCTCCGGGTTTCACTCCTTCGAGGTTGAGATAAACAAGCAGATAATTTGGGCTGTCGAGGCGCACTATGCTGTCTATTTTCACGCCGTCATAATCTGTCGTAACGTCGGCCTGGCGTATGTTCTCACCGTAAACCATGAGCTGTAGCGAGGTGTTTTTCATTCCGACAAACCAGTTTGCAGGGTCTATACGGTCGATTTTGACTGCGGCGCGGATTGTCATGATGCATAGAATCAGGCTTAATGGTAAAATAATTCTTTTCATAGGTATTTTCGTTATTTTAAAGTAAATCACGTTGATTGTTGGTGTAGTGGCGGACCGGTGTGGTGTAGTGGCGGTGCGTTTCATAAAAAACGTGGATGCGGACATACGTTTTGTTGTTTATGTATCTATGTCTGCATCCATGTTTGTCAGATTGTGTTTAGGCGTTTCCGTCTTCTGTCAGTTTCATATCATCATCGACAGTGCGCGGTTCTCGGCGCGTTCCATTATCTCGCGCTCTCCCGGACCCTTGTCGTTGATGCCGCAGAGGTGCAATATGCCGTGTATGATTACTCTGTGCAGCTCCTCATCATAGTCTTTGCCGTACAGTTCGGCGTTGGATTTCACGGTGTCGAGCGATATTACTATGTCGCCGCTCACGATGTCGTCCTCGTCGTAGTCGAAGGTTATGACGTCCGTGTAATAGTCGTGTCCGAGATATTCGCGGTTCACCTCGAGAATCTTCTCGTCGTTCACGAACATGTAGCCAACGTCACCCACGCGCTTTCCGTAGGTGGCTGCAACGGCTCGTATCCATGAGGTGACTGCTCTCTTCTTTATTTTCGGCATTGCCACGCCGTCGGTATTGTAAGATATCATAGTAGTTTTATTTATAATATTCAGAATGTTCAGGGTTGCCGTGAGGCGTTCAGCTGTGTGCTCAGTCGTCGTGTCCGTCCTTATGGGGCAGCAGCGGCGACACGTCCTTACCGAAGTGCGACAGCTCTCTCACCACCGTAGAGCTAACGCTGTCGAGCCCCGGTTCGGCGGGAAGCAGTATTGTCTCCACGCCCGTGAGCATGCGGTTGATGTCAGCCTGCTCGCGTTCTGCCTCGAAATCCCTCACGCTGCGCACACCCTTCACGATGTATGCGGCTCCCATGCTGCGTGCGAAGTCGGCCGTGAGTCCCGAGTAGGTCATCACCACCACGCTGTCATCATCCTCGAACAGCTGTTCGATGGCTTTCTTGCGCTCCAGTGGCGACATCATGCACTGCTTGTGTTCGTTCACTCCTATGCCTATTATCAGTCTGTCGAACAGCGGCAGCGCGCGTCTCACTATCGACATATGGCCTATGGTGAAAGGGTCGAAACTGCCTGCGAATAGTCCTGTTTTCATTAGTCAGCTGTCGTTTGATATATATTGCAAAAATACATATTTTCTATGAATAATGCCAAATTAAAGTGGCTTTATGTTAAGTGAAATCAGATTTTTTGCAGTATCTTTGCATAAGATATAGCTGCGCTCGGGAAATTGAAAGTAAACTTTCTTTCCACTCGCTGGCAATATCATTGCATAAGATATAGCTGCGCTCGGGAAATTGAAAGTAAACTTTCTTTCCACTCGCTGGCAATATCATTGCATAAGATATAGCTGC
>USHV01000026.1 GCA_900554695.1 uncultured Prevotella sp.
CTAACTCTCAAATTTCGTTTGTGTAATTCGCAAACCATTTCTTTTTAACTATAAAATAAAAAATAATAAATTTAAAGCGCAAGACAATCACAAAAACGAAATAAAAATTATATATTTGTGACAGCCTATAAAAACATAAAAATAATATCACTTATGAGAAAATCTATTATTACCGCAATCCTTACACTATGTAGCCTGCCCTTCATGGCACAGGATTACAACACTGATGTATCCTATGAAATAAAAGGTAAATGTCCGGATAACGTGACCACAGTGAATATACTCGACCTGAAAGATTTCAAGAAAGTAATAAACAGTACGGAAGCAAAGAACGGTAAGTTCGAAATAAAAGGCGTCAACAAGAAAGATGCTTTCCTCGGCATATCATGCAATGGACAATCCGATTACACGACGTTCATAAATGACGGTACGCCGATAACGGCAGACCTGACAAACATGAAGATCAAAGGTTCAGAACTAAACGAAAAGCTCAACAAATATACAAGAGAGCTGCATGACATTACAAAAAAAGCTGAAGATATTTCCAAATACATGGATATGTATAAAGAAGAGAAGGCTAAAGGAAAAACTGATGAGGAGCTGAAACCCCTAAGTTTGAAAATTGGAAAAATAATGAGAGGGACACAAAAATATTATATCCGGCAGAAAGAAATAGTACAAGATAATCTCGACAATATAATTCCGGCTTTCATACTTGCCGATGACGCCATGTACCTATATACAATTCCGGAACTTAAAAACCTCTTCAAGCCTGAATATGCTTATACCAAACACCCGATGGCAGAAAAAATAAAGACATATCTTTTTGAGCAGGAAGAAAAACAATCGCTCATCGGCATTCAGTTCAAGGACATCGAGATAATGGGAGCCGACGGCAAGAAGCACAAGCTAAGCGAATACTGCGGCAAAGGCAGATACGTGTTGATAGACTTCTGGGCAAGCTGGTGCGGACCGTGCCTCGGTGATATGCCAAGTCTGAAGACCAACTACGAGAAATATCATCCGAAAGGATTTGACATCGTGGCAATATCTCTCGATGCCGATGAGAAGGCATGGAAAAATTGCATAGAAGAGAACAAAATGACATGGACAAACCTCTCCGACCTGCAAGGATGGAAATCCGTCGCCGCCACGACTTACGAGATCCGCGCCATACCGTCGAGTCTGCTCGTAGATCCGCATGGCAAGATTGTCGCACTCGACCTCAGAGGCGACCAGCTGGGCAACAAACTGAAGGAGATATACGGTTTCTGAGACATGTCAGAAGCCGAGACCATGCGCCCCCGACTGCCATACCGATAAACATGAAAGCCCGCAGCAGACGTACGGGCAAAAAAAATCCCCGGACGGAATGTCCGGGGAGGATATTTAAAACCTAACTTTCTAAAGAATGCCAACCATGAGTATATAACTCTCAAAGAGTTACTCAACCGTAATCTGTCTGCTTACCTTGTGCTCTTCCTTCTTTATCTTAGGAAGCTCAACAGTAAGAACACCGTCGGCAACTCCGGCTTTAATCTTTTCCTTATCTACATCATCCGGCAGGATAAGGGTCTGCTCGAACTTAGAGTAAGAAAACTCGCGACGCAGATAATGAGCTTTTTTATCTTCTTCCTTGTCTTCTCTCTTGTTCTCCATCTTTATTGTGAGGTCGCCGTCGTCGTTGATGTGAACCATAAAGTCTTCTTTACGCATACCTGCAGCGGCAAGCTCTACTATATAACTGTCTTCTGTTTCCTTAACATTGATGGCCGGCGCTGTTGCGTTAGTCTTTGGTGCGTTGACAAACAAATCGTTGAAAACTTCTGGCAGCCATGAATTTCTATATACTGGCATCATAATTAATACCTCCTGTTTTTATTTTATGTTGTTAATATTCTTTTTTCCGAGGCCTCTTTTGAAAGGCTTCACCCATATATATACAACAAGCGTACCAACCGGAGAAAAATGCCACATTGTCGCAGATATGCGCCATTTTGTCATCAGATGTCATTCAGCCCACTTCTCTACAAAGGCTTTCACGCGCTCGGTGTACTCCTTCTTGTGGTCGCGGTAGGACACTGCGTGAGCACTGCCGGGCGCTATCCACAGGGCCTTGGGCTGCGGTTTCGCCTCATAGCAGGGATATACCATCGTCGTCGGCACGAAGTCGTCTTTGCCTCCATGTATGAAAAACATAGGCTTGCCACACTCAGCCACGCGCCTGACCGGCGCCGCCTCGCCGAAGCTCCAGCCGTATTTCAACTTGCACAAAGCACTCGAGACATAGAGCAGAGGGAACTCGGAAATGTCGAAACGCTTCTTCATCTCATGGGCGAACTCGTCCCACGCACTGGTGTAACCGCAGTCCTCGACGAAGCACTTCACGTAACCCGGTGTCTTCTCACCTGATATGTTCATGGTAGTGGCGGCTCCCATAGACACTCCGTGAACCACCATGCGCGACTCACAACCACTCTGACGGAACATGCGCTCGGCCACATCCATCCAGTGCATCACGTCGAGGCGGTCCTTCCATCCCATCTGTATGTCGTCGCCGTCGCTCAATCCGTGACCGTGAAGGTCGGGCAACAGGATGTTGTAGCCCATCACCTTGTTATATATATAGGCGATGTGGAGCATGCCGGTGGAGCGGTCCTTATAGCCGTGCACAACAACCGCGGTGCGTCCACGGGCACGGTCGGAGCGCGCGAATATGGCGTGCGCGCGCTCGCCGTCGGGCATTACGATGAACGTGTCGCGCAGAATGTGGTTGCGTTGCAGACTGTCGAGCCAGGGCCGTGTCTCGGGATAGTTCTTCATGACGTACGCATAGCTCACCTTTTTAGACCTGTCGGCGTTCGACAAAGCATAATCGAGCATATAGAAGCCCGAACCAATGAGGACTGCAATCAGCACAAACGCCACTATCGCAGCCGATATCAACAGTTTCTTTTTCATATCATCATTCGTTTGATTGTTTCACTTATGTTTGCGCGGGCTGTGTCGGGATGCATGGCTTCAGCCGTATCCATGGACGCGGGACTGACTGCCTCGACACGCGTAAAGCCTGATTCTAAAAGTATGGAGGCATCATCCACACTGCCGGCAATGAGCCAGACGGGCACACCGGCGGTACGGGCACGCGACAGAACACGCGCCGGCAGCTTGCCCATGAGCGTCTGACGGTCGGCACGTCCCTCGCCCGTTATCACGCACGATGCGCCTACGAGCATTGAGTCGAAGCCCGCCATGTCGAGCAGAAGGTCGGCTCCGCTGCGCATCGTAGCGCCGAGATACTGCATGAAAGCATAACCGAGTCCGCCCGCAGCGCCTGCACCGGGCTCGGAGGAACGGTCGTATCCGAAGTGACGGGCGGAGAAACCTGCAAATCGACGGGCACGGTCGTCAAGTATGGCGACGTCGGACGGAGACGCACCTTTCTGCGGAGCATAGACACACGCCGCACCTTCAGGACCGTAAAGCGGATTGCGCACGTCGCTGGCAAGAGTGAAACGGCACTGCCCGAGCACACCATGCAGCGCGTCGTCCATGGTTCCGCCATCGGCAAAAGCATCGGTGAGGGCACGCAGCATACCTATTCCGGCATCGCTCACGGCACTTCCTCCCAGGCCCACGACGAAGCTCCGGCATCCGCGTCGCACGGCGTCTGCCACAAGCTCACCCACTCCGTAGGACGTGGCACGCATAGGACTGCGCAACTCGGGTTCGATAAGAGTCAGTCCGCACGAGGCAGCCGACTCGATGAAAGCCGTGCCGTCGGGACCGATTCCGTACTCAGCCTCAACGCGACGCATCATGGCATCGTGAACAAACGCCTTCTGCCGGCTGCCTCCAGAGAGGCTGAGGAATGCGTCGAGCATGCCTTCGCCACCGTCGGACACGGGCAGACAAACAACATCGGCATCAGGCACGGCCTCGCGGATGGCATTTTCCACCGCCGCCTCTGCCTCAGAAGAAGACAGACATCCCTTGAAAGAGTCGATTGCAAGAATATATTTCATAACGTCAGTATTATCTTTTATGTTGATTAAAAATGTTATACTAATTCACGGATAAAGGTATAGGATGAGTATGTTAGGAATACAAAGATATGAAAACTCTCCCGAATACAAATACATTCATAAGAAATAATGCAATCCATCCGGTTTTTATGAAGATGCAAAATATGTTTACGCAGCCATTAATCCGTACTATAAAAACCGTCTTTTTAATAAAGAAACAGAAGAATTTATGGTGACCTGACTGTATTCTTAACGCCTCTTCCCGTGACGTTTCTTTATATTTCCTTCTGAATAAATGCGCTCAGCGCAATTAAGCGGACATTTATTGATACAGAAATACGGCCTTCTCAATTCTGAATAAACATTGTTTTCTGCTATTGAAAACAAACAAAACGGACCACTTTCAAATTATAACCGGATTTTGATTTTTCCACCTCAGTTTCTTACTCTACCCCGAAAAATAAGCGCGTATTTGCAAGCAAACCTTCCTTCGGACGCAAATACGCGAATTATAAGAGGCTTTTATAAGATATTGATTATCAGTGCTTTATATTTAAAGGGTATTTCTTCACATTGCAAAAAGCACCATTTCGCAATGCAATAAAGCCCATTTCGGAGGCTGAAAAGCACCATATCGCACCCTAAAATGGGCTTTTTCGCAATGCGAAATGGGCAATATCAGAAAGCGAAACGTGTGATTTCGGACTATGATATAGGGTATATCAAAAGGCGATACATACCGAAATGACCTTCATAATGCCGTATTTAACATTTCTTTACATCTCTTTTGCGAAAATATTTTGTCAAATTTATGTCAAGAAAATCTGTAAGTTCGCCTCCTGAGTTTTCACTAAAAACGCTGATATAAGGCATAAGAAAAGATACGGGATGTATCTATTCTACGAACCGAAAATACATCTCTGTCTTACATTAATGATTTACCGGTTGTGGCATCATAAATTTATTATTACAGCAGCACCTATTCATTATTGTTGCATCATCAATTTATCGTTACGGCATCATAAACTCATTATTGCAGTAGCACCACTTTATCTTTGCAGCAGCATCAATTCATTGTTATTGTATTATCAATCTATTATTGCGGCATCATCAATATATTGTTACGGCACTATCAATCAATTATTGCAGCATTACCAGATTATCGTTTTTGCAATATGAATTTATTTTTAGTGCAATGCAATTTTATTATTTTGGACAATATGAGTTTATTGTTTTGACTTATGTCCACTCAATTCCAATGAACGCATGGCAACATTTTACATATATAAGAAAATTACGGCATCATTATCCACAAGCCACACGACATCGCAATGTCATTTTATCTGAAGGATATATCCTTTTTTCTTTACAGAAACAATATTTATTGTGGCATCAGGAGCAAGGATGTGGCGCAAATACGTGATCTGCACATTCAAGGACATCGAATTGGAATAACTGCTGTCGCCCCACACGGGGTTCAGAATATCGTCGCGCGATACCAGCACACCGACACTCTGCGCCAGCAGCACCAATATATCAGTCTGCCGGGCAGACAGGTTTTGGGTTATGCCATTGTATGTCACTGTCGAGTTCTTGCTGTCAAACAGAGTTTTCCCAATCATATACTGACACTGAGCACCTGTCTTTCTGTTTTCAAACCGCTCACTTATTCTCGCTATCAGTTCCTCCGGATAGAACGGTTTGGGTATGTAGTCATTGCCTTTCAGCCGGAAACCTTTCAGACGGTCCGCCTTTTCGGTGCGGTCGGTAAGGAAAAACAGGAACACCTCGTTGTCTGTCTCGCGTATCTTCTGAGCAAGCTCGAAGCCGTTTAACCCGGGCATATTGACATCGAGCAATATCAGGTCAGGATGTTGCTGTCCGTACATTTCCCAGGCTGCGACACCGTCTGATGCGTATGTCACCGAATAACCCTCGAGCTCCAGGAAACGTTTCAGGAGCAAGGAATTCTGCACATCGTCGTCAGCCAACAATATATGTATCTCGTCTTTTCTCATTGTGGTAGTTCAATTATAAAAGTACTTCCGTTGTTCAATTCGCTTTCTATGCTTATGCTGCCTCTATGCGCCTCGACAAGCATACGGACATAAGCCAGTCCGAGTCCCATGCCGGCTATGTTGTTTTCCACTCCCCTCCGGCCGCGATAGAATTTCTCGAATATGTTTTTATACTCTGACTGCGGAATACCGAATCCGTTGTCCTTTATGGAAATGCGTATGTTGTCGTTGTCGCACTTCTTATAGTCTATTTCAATGTCAACACTTTGGCGTGAATATTTTACCGCGTTCTCCAACAGATTGTCGATGATATTAACCAGATGCATCCTGTCTGCGGTTATAATCATGTCGTCTTGGGGAATTATAGATATGTTGATTTTCTTATCTCCCGGAACATTCAGCTTGTGAATACACGCATCGAGCAAGTCGCGCAGACTGAAGACCGAGAGATTCAGCGGTATGTCAGACGCGTTGCTGAAGGTCATAAGGTCGCGCAGCTTGGAGAACAATGCGGAAAGACTGTCCAATGCCGTGTGGAAATCGGCGACCACCATCTGCCGGCATTGAATATCATTCATAAGCCGTTCGTTACCGATATATGACACGCACATCTTGAGTGTCGTGATGGGACGTTTCAGTTCGTGAATCATTGTTTGCGTGAAGTCCGACCGGAGATTGTCTATCTTACGTTGCTTTCGGATAATGGCAATCTGCGCGATAAGGCAGGAAATCAGCAGGACGGACAGGACTAATGATATCAACATGATGTCCGACATCTTCCTTATGACTGAAGGCAACGCTATGGAACAGTCTATTCTCACCAGTTTCTGATCGAGAACATCGTATGGAAATTTTATGGAGAACGCAGGCCTCAACAACGATCCGTGCTCCGTAAGAACCGGTTTCCACACCATGGAATCAGAACGTATGATGGACACACGGTCGAATTCTATGCCGTTTGCCCGCATTATTGTGTCCAAGCCTTCCACGGAGAAGGGTGAGCGCCGGTCGAGACAGCTGTATTCTATCGCGTCGAGCACATCCGACTCTGTGCGCGCCTGCTTCACGATGAACACTTCATTGCTCAGCCAGTCGGGATGCTGCGTCTCGTATATACTTGAGAAAAATTCGGCCGTCAGTGAGTCTATTGACGGACAACGGTGCTTGTCTGCCGTATATATATCGCACAACAATAAATCAGAGCCCTTATTGTCTATGCGCTTTATAGTATATTCCACGGCGACATCATTATTTACCGCGTTCCTGCGTAGTGCGTTGTATTCGTGTATTGATTCAATGACACGGCTGTATAGTGTGTCTGTACATGTCTGCACCATGTACTTATACCTGGAATAAAGCCAATCGCCCTGGACAACGATAAACAATATAATGACAATCACTGTCAAGGCATTCAATATTTTAAATCTTTGCTCCATGATGCAAATATAATGGATATGAGGTTAAATCATTTTCAAACTCGGGAAAAATATACCGTTCGTAATAATTTAATAATAATTCCATAAGAATAGCATAATGATTATTTTTCCGATTCCATAAGGTTACTGATAACTTTGCATGAACAAGAATCCATAAGACAGCCGGTAAAAGATAATAAACAGGAGTGACTACATTGACGCAGAATTACAGATATAATAAACATTTAATATGAAACAGATAGGTTTAATTTTATTGATTGCGCAATATGCCATGTGCGCCATTGCGCAAAGTAATGAAGACAAAGCAGCGGTGCCGCAAAGCGAGTTTGAGTGTCTGTACGAATATAAGGTGACAAATACGAAATCGGTTACCGACACCTATACCACCATTTTACAGATAGGACGTGACTGTTCCTGCTTCATGGATTACACTACGTTCCAGTCCGATTCGGTCAATGCCAGCCCCGGTTCTTCCAAAGACGACATAAAAAAATATCAAACACGGAAGATGAAAAACAGCATGTTCTTCGATCAGACCGTATTGCAGAATCATCCGCAAGGCGAGATGTCTGTTTACAGTGTGATACCGCCGGATGACTATATGTACAAAGAAAAGCTGCACGGCATACAGTGGAGCTTAGGCAACGAAACCGATACCGTCTGCGGATATGTATGCAAACAGGCGACGGGTGAATACGGAGGAAGGAAATGGATAGTATGGTACGCACCCGAAATACCGTCAACTTTCGGACCGTGGAAGTTCTGCGGGCTTCCAGGACTCGTAATGCTGGCTTATGATACGGCGAACATCCACCGTTTTGAAGCCATTGCTTTCCGCAAGAGCACGTTGCCTATGTTCTTACCTGATATAGCAAACATAGTGAAAACAGAAAGGGACAAATTTATCAAAAGCAAGAACAAGTATGAAGAGAACCCCATGAATAATATTCCGATTGAGTCAATCAGCAATATGACTGTGATAAAAGATGATGCCGGCGGCAGCTCCATTCTTGTCAACGGTGTACAAATACGACTCCGTCCAAACGGTTACACGCCTTTAGAGTTGGAATAAAAACTTAACCATGCGATTGTTTTTCAGTATATTGTTTTTCTTCATTGCGAGCATATCCTATTCCCAAAGCCGGGTAGACGGGATGATTAAGAATGTTTCAGGCGCAGGCATTGACGGTGCGATAGTCAAGATATCGGCAGACAGCACCGCCATTGCCTATACCATTTCGGACAAGGGACATTTCAGCGTTACGTTCAATACAGGTTCTGAAAAGGTAAAGCTGATTGTCGAGTCAATGGGCTACGGAGCAGTAGAACGCGTAATATCGAATGTCTCTCAGACCTGCAACATAACAATGGAAGAAAAGGCTACCGTACTGAAAGAGGTCGTAGTGAAGAGTCCTGCCATATATATGCGTGGCGACACTCTGTCATATAATCTTTCTTCATACATCACACAGAGTGACTATACACTGAAAGATGCGTTGAAGAAACTTCCGGGCATAGACGTGGAAAAATCGGGAAAGATAAAATATTTGGGCAAGGATATCAAGAACTTTTACATAGACGGTCTGGATTTGCTCGGCGGAAAATACAACATCGCGACAACGAACATACCGGCTTCGTCCGTAAACTCGGTTCAGGTATTGAACAATCACCAGGCCATAAAAATGAACAAGGATATCTTTTCTGACGATGTTGCCATAAACATAAATATGAACAACAACGCACGTTTAAAGCCCATCGGGACTTATGAAGGCTCCGTAGGCTATGGTGACGACTGGCTGTATAAAGCGAGTGGGGCCGGAATGCTTTTCAAACCCAAGTTCCAGACCATTGCCACACTGAAGCTCGGCAACATACATTCTTTCGCTTCTGATGAGGTGGTATCACTTTTCGGAGAAACCGAAAACAAGTCGATGGCTGAGCAACTTATGGGAAACATATCGGCATCAACCCCTCCGATAGACAAAGACCGGTATGCTTCTCCCACCGAACGACTGCTGTCTGTCAACTTCATTCAAAAGATAAGTGAGACAGCTACACTACGCGGAAACGTAGATTACAGTTATTCCAAAAGCCGGTATGACTACGACATACAGCGCAATTTTTATGATGAGGACGAGAATATAATAATCAATCAAGGCATAAATTCGCTGTCATCCAGTCATTCACCCGGTTTCTCCATCGTCTATAAAAACAATGCGGAAAAAAGCTATCTCAACAATAAATTGTTCGGAAAGGCCACATTCCTGAGAAACGAACTGCCTACAACGGAGAACAATCAGGCTCTTGTGCAGCAGCAATCAATGCGCGACTACTATGTAGGAAATGATTTTTCATACAGCTGGCGCAAAAAAGATCTGCGCTGGAGACTGTCTTCGTCCGTCCTGTTATTCAACACACCACAAGTGCGTCTCAATATAACTGACGGAGGAAACAGCATCTATCAACACGCAAACAGCCTGAGTTTTCAGACCAAGAACCTCTTGTCCGCGGTTTATGACTATAATAATTCGCGTTTCTACTTCCCCTTGTCATTCAACTACTCGGCTGATAAGATACAGACAGACTTGCAGTCGTATCAGGAAATTACAGAAAATCGAAACGACATAAAGGGCGGTAAGCTGAGCGCATCTTTTACTCCGATGTATGAATATACGCATCCGAAACGCATATATGTCTTTAGGATTGATGTGCCTATGCGGATAGATTACATATACAACAATGACCAAATAAAGAACGATAAAGATAATTTCAGTTTCTTTTCAGTGTGTCCCGGAATTTATCTCAACTATAAAGCCAGCAGCCGTTCCACATTCAGGGCTCAGGTAACATACTCGAGGAACTTCGGAGACATATTGGACTTCATTACGTTTCCGGTGCAAACAGACATCACGACTCAAAGAATAAGTTCCGGAATATTGCAGGACAACAAGTCGTTGCGGGCTGACCTGCACTATGACTTCAAGATTCCCTTGGACATGTGGTTTGCTAATGCCGACATAATATACCAACATGACCAGAACAATATGCTGGCATCACAGGACGTAACATCAGACTTGATTCAATCTTCTTACATGCAAATGCCCAACAACACCCACAGCATAACGGCGCAACTGGGCATAACCAAACAGATTGAACCGATAAAAACAAAAATATCATTGAACGCAATCTACATGTGGAACCGGCAACAGGCTGAGCAGAACAACCTGCTTACGACATATACCTGGCAAAACTTAGGCATCTCGCCCACATTGACCTCGCAGCCCTGCAAGTATATTGAGCTGGACTATCATGGCGAAATGAGCAAGACATTCCTGGGCTATGAGGACATAAGGAGAAGTTTCTGGTCGCAGGTACATAAAGTATCATTAAAGATAACACCCGTGCAGTCTCTGATATTCTCCGCATCATCCGACATCGTGAAAAGGGACTTGACCGATGACCAGAGTAAAACCATGGCCCTGCTTGATTTCGATATAACCTGGATTCTCAAGGCTTTCAGATTCAATCTGAGCCTGCAAAACGCGCTGAACCAGGATTCGTACAGCTATTCAATATACAACTCCATCAATACCTATACATATAATTACAAACTGCGTGGACGCGAACTGATATTCACAATTACGATGACTCTGTAATAAATGTTGCCATAACAATAAATTCATATTGCGGCAACCGATACCCACTACTGCCGGTATGGCACATATTTACGGTTCATACGACAAATGACATCCGTGTCCCGTGTTTTTATTTCACACCTGATGTCTGTGTTCTTGAAGAAAACTTTGAAGATAAACTTACGATTTTTTTTGATTTTATCTTGACAAAATATTTTCGCAAAAGAGGTGTAAATGAATGTTAAATGCTGCATTATGAAGGCCATTTCGCCCGATAACGCCTTTTGATATACCCTGTATCATAGTCCGAAATCACACGTTTCGCTTTCTGATATTGCCCATTTCGCATTGCGAAAAAGCCCATTTCAGGGTGCGATATGGTGCTTTTCGGCCTCCGAAATGGGCTTTATTGCAAGCCGAAATGGTGCTTTTTGCAATGTGAAGAAAGGCCCTTTAAATATAAAACACTGATAATCAGGATTTTATAAAAGACTCTCATAATTCGCGTATTTGCGCCCGAAGACGACTCAGCTTGCAAATACTCGCTTATTTTTCGGGGTAGAATCGGAAACGGAGGCGTAAAAATCAAAATCCGGTTACAATTTGAAAGTGGTCCATATTGCTTGTTTTCAACAGAAGGAAACAACTTTTATTCGGAAATGAAATCAGGATTTTTAATCAAGCCATATACCCGCTCGCTCCCTACTCTTCCGACACTTATGAACCACAAAAACAAAGGGTGTATGCCTTCAGAACGCATACACCCCGTAGAATGATGTTGTCCGCGCAATGGTCCGGCGGACACAAGACCGGGAAGATTATTCTTCCTCCTTGCGGTCGTCAATATTGTCGCCCTCGGTCGGCATAAGGACTTCCTTGAAATCGGTGATGCCGTTCTTCACGAGGAGGTTGTACCACTGTATCAGTTTCTTGATGTCGCTGTCGTGCACACGGTCGCGGTCATAGTTGGGCAGCACCTCTGCGAAAAAAGCGTGCAGCTCTTCCTTAGAGCACTTCTTGTAGTTGAGCGAGCACTCTTTGCTCTCCTCCTTGTTGCCAAGGTTCTGGAGCACCTGCCACAGAGGCACGTCCTCGCTGTCGGTGTACATTGCTATATCGGCGAGACTTGTCACACGGTCGGACGCGAAAGCCGGCATGCGGCGGTGAGTCTCATCAAGTGATTCAACAATAAGATTCATTTTGCCACGCGAAACCAGACGATAGAGACCCGGTTTACCTGCGATTGAAAGAATTGTTTCCATTTTTATAATCTGTTGTTTATTTTGTTTAATATGTTGTTAATCTGTAAGTCTATGTCATGCTGCCCGTCGTTCACAATCTCGAAATCGCTCCGTGCCACCACCTCCTGCTGCGGCAGCTGTCGTCCTATCCACTCGAGCGCCTGCTCGCGCGTTATGCCGTCGCGCGCCATTATGCGGCTTATGCGCAGCTCTACGGGCGCCGTGACGCACACTACGAGGTCGAAAGGCACACGCTTGTAGAACTCGCTGTCGAAGAGTATTGCGCTCTCGAGCCACTCGGTGTCTGAAGCCATGTAGTCGGCTGCGACCGCCGGATGCACTATGTCGGCCACGGCACGGTTGTTGTCGTCGCTCGCAAGCAGGAACGCCGCGAGCACCTGCTTCTGCAGCACGTCGCCTTTGTAAACACCGTCGCCCACAAGCCGGCGGAGCGCATCGCGCAGTTCTGGAGACGTGCGCATCAGTCTTTTGGCGGCGGCATCGCAGTCGTACACCTCAATGCCGCGTCGGTTGAGCGACTTGCACACGAACGATTTGCCCGCGCCTATGCCTCCTGTTATAGCTATTTTCATTTTCTTGTCTTCTGTATCAATATTCTCCCCACACCGTGAAACCAATGTCCGTCCACGCCCGGCAGCCGTACTGATGCCCGGTGATGCGTTTACAGCAGACTGAGCGGACATAAGCCGTCATTGCTGTTCCACCAAATAATCTACCTGATTTATCTCGAGCTGCGCGTTGCGCACCATGTAAGGAGTCTTTATCAGTTGAAGGTCGCACTTGTCCGACTTGTGCTGCATCACCTCGTTATAGTCCACCACGACCACAAACTGGTCGGCCTTTACCGTGCGGAACATGCTTGCCCCGACAATGAACCTCACGTTGACATGCGACGGGAACGTGCGCAGCACCTTTCCTTCAGGCAGGTTGATTGCCTTTATCGGCACCAATACGCTCTCCTCGGTCAGTATGTCAGGATATAATCCGATGCGCACCGTTGACGGAACACATTTCACTCCGTGCATCTTTGCTATCGGAACTTCCTTTATCACCGTGTCCTCGAAGTTCACTATGCGTATGGGCTCAGTCTTCACATAGCGTATGCTGTCGAGCATTTTCTTGCTCGCATACACCGTTACCTTCTCCGGCCAGAAGCGAGTGGCAGCCAGATAGTAAGACCGTCCGGGCGTAACCGAACCGTCCATACGCACCGGCACTACCTTTGACGCGCCGAAATTGAAATAGAAGTCGAGCTTGTCGGGATTGACAGACACTATCTTCGATGAGCCCATCAGCTGCTGATATACATATTTCTGTATATCGGCCGAAGGCACTACGCCATATCCTGTCTGCCTGTTGGCGTATGTTCCGAAATTTATTTTCACGGGATGCAGGCGCTTGCCGTACAAATATGTGACAAGCGTGAAGCCCTTATCGCGCACCGTCACCTTGACTGTGGAATCCATATCGGTGGTCAGCACCACATTCTTCGGAACATTGATAAGCGACATCGATATGGGTATCTCGCGCTCGTATGTCTCGTTGAGAGCCATCATAAGCCAGAAAATACTGCTGAGGGCAAGAAAAAACAAAAAAATCAGAAAGTCCTTGTTCAAGAACCCGAACAAGAATTTCCTGATATTTTTATAGTCATGCGCCAATCGTTCCATAATTCCGACGTTCAAGGTATCACCTGTTACACCGAATCAGCGACGTTATGCTTTCTGTGTCTGAGAGGACAGATCGGCGAATACATAGTTCTTGTCAACCACAACAACCACGCCACGTGCTATTTCCACCTCAACGGTGTTGGTGGTCAGATCGACACGCTTCACTGTTCCATATACACCTCCGCCGGTGACAACCTTAGCACCCTCGGTCAGAGAATTCTGAAACTTGCGTATCTCTTTTTGCTTCTTCTGCTGGGGACGAATCATGAAAAGCCACATAATAACGAAGATTGCTATCATCATTATCAACATGCCCATGCCTCCGCCCTGAGCTCCTGCTGCCTGAGCAGCCAATACCAATGTGTTCATTCTTTAATTATCTTACGGTTTTTATTTATATCGCTTAAGTTTTATTTCGCACTGCTGTTCTTGTCGTCTGCAGCCTTATCGCCGTCTTTTTTATCGGCAACGGCTTCGGTATGAGTCTTCTTGGAGCGTGGCTCATCCATCGACTTGAACATCTTTCCACTGCTTATCAGATAGCGGGCTATGGCATCAAGCATGCCGTTGATGTATCCGCCGCTCTTCGGAGTGGAATAAAGTTTAGCGAGCTCCACGTATTCGTTTATGGTGACGCTCACGGGGATGTTGGGGAATGTAAGCATCTCGGCGATGGCAATCTGCATAATCACTATGTCCATATATGCCAGACGCGAGAAGTCCCAGTTGCGCGATGTCTCGCTCATGTAGCGCTGATACTGCTCCGCATTCAATATAGTGGTGCGGAAAAGCTTGCAGGCGAAGTTTCTGTCTTCCTCGTCCTTGTATTCAGGCAGCAGCTCCTGCTTCTGCTTGTTTTTCGGGTCGAAGCGCTTGATTGTCTTCAGAACGAAGGTGTCAACTATTTCCTTGTCGTCGTTCCAATAAAGACTCTTCTCCTCCAACAGTGAATCCAGATCGTCGTTCTCCTGTATAAGCTGCTTGTAAAGCTTGCGCCAAAGCTCGCGGTCGGCCTCATAAGAGTCGTCGTCCGACTGCATATAATTAATGTATGTCTCGCTCTGCTCTATCTGATTACACAGCTTTCTGACAAACTCCAGGTCCTCTTCCCATGATTGTTTCTGGGTTTCAGCAAACTCGCACAGCATCTTGTTTACCTCGAGCTGCACGGCGAACTTGTTGTAAGCGAACTTTGCCGACGGTAACTCTTTACCCTCACGCTGCGCACGCTGTGAAAGAATCTCGACACGATGTCTTTCCTCACGCGTTATGGCAACAATAAGCTCAAGCAGATAATTATATAAATCATATGCTTTAGAAAGGCTGAACAAGAGTTCTTTCTCAGCGTTATCCATATTTTTGTTGCCATTCTGATAGTAAGAATAGGTTAACTGGACTATCTTTATTCTTATTAGCTCACGATTAATCATTATCCAACATTCAAATAAAATTCTTTGCAAAAATAGAGAAAAATACAATAACCGCCAAAAAAATACACACGTTTAATGATTTTTTTTGATATGCTTTGCGCAATCCGAAGAAAAAGAGTAACTTTGCACCGCTTTTATGAGTACATCGATACAGAAAACATTTCTCGTGTGATGGCGAATTAAGGCATGACAATCATCAAACTTAATTTAGAGTAACACATTTTATTATGAAAGAGATTAACTTGACAGGTCAGAAGCGCACTGCCCTTGGAAAAAAAGCTTCTAAAGAATTGAGAAAAGAAGGTTTGGTACCCTGCAACCTCTACGGCGAGGCTACACAGGACGGCAAACCGGTAGCAATGGCTTTCGCTGTTCCTATGAGCGAACTGCGCAAAGTTGTATATACTCCGCATATCTATATGATCAACCTCATCATCGATGGCGAGTCTCACACAGCTATCATGAAAGAGCTGCAGTTCCATCCGGTAACAGACGCTCTGCTGCACATCGACTTCCTCGAGGTGAACGAGAACAAACCTGTTACAATCGGTATCCCTGTTAAACTCGTAGGTCTGGCACAGGGTGTACGTGATGGTGGTCGTATGAACCTCTCTATCCGTAAGATTGACGTAACAGCTCCTTACACAGTAATACCTGAGCACCTCGACATCGACGTTACAGCGCTGAAGATCGGAAAGAGCATCAAGGTAGGCGATCTCCACTTCGAGGGTCTTGAGCTTGCTACAAGCAAGGATGTTATCGTATGCTCTGTCAAGATGACACGTGCAGCTATGTCTGCAGCATCTGCAAGCGCTACTGAGGAATAAGTTTCCAATATAGACAATCTGATGCCGGACAGCGACATCGCTGAATAATGAAAAGACTTGGCCATGCCACTGTCCGCAACATTATAATAATGGATAAATACTTAATTGTAGGGTTGGGAAATCCCGGTGACGAATATGCCGGAACCCGCCACAATACTGGATTCATGATATTGGACGCTTTCGCAAAGGCGTCCAATATTGTTTTTGAGGATAAACGTTACGGCTTTGTGGCCGAGACAAGCCTCAAAGGACGTAAACTGTTCCTGCTAAAACCCACCACATACATGAACCTCAGCGGCAACGCCGTACGCTACTGGCTCAACAAAGAGAATATAGACCAGTCGCGACTGCTTGTCGTCGTGGACGATCTGTCGCTTCCGCTCGGCGCATTCCGTCTGAAAGGCTCGGGCAGCAACGGCGGCCACAATGGGCTCGGCAACATCCAGCAGCTCATAGGTCAGCAATACGCACGTCTACGTATGGGCATCGGCAACGATTTCCCGCGTGGCGGACAGGTTGACTGGGTGTTGGGAAAATACAGTGATGACGATATGAAGATACTTCAACCGTCCATCGACTACGCCGTTGAGATTATAAAGAGTTTCGTGTTGACGGGCATCGACAACACGATGAACGCCTACAACAAATTAGGAAAGAAATAATGGCAGACGAAGCACGAATAGACAAATGGCTGTGGGCAGCACGCATATTCAAGACACGTTCGATAGCGGCAGACGCATGCAAGAACGGTCGTGTCACGATAAACAACGTAAATGTAAAGCCAAGCCACATGGTGAAAGCCGGCGAGACGGTAAGCGTTAAGAAGCCGCCAATCACCTACTCTTTCCGCATTCTGAAACCAATAGAGCAGCGTGTGGGCGCGAAACTCATTCCTGAGGTTTACGAGAACGTTACAGACCCGAAACAATACGAGCTGCTGGAGATGAGCCGCATAAGCGGTTTCGTGGACAGGGCACGCGGCACCGGACGTCCTACAAAGAAAGAGCGCAGAGCTCTCGACGCCTTCATCGATCCGGCGATGTTCGGTTTCGACGATGACGATTATGACGATGATTTAGACTAACAAACCACTATGAAGAATATAGCAATATTTGTTTCCGGCAACGGGACCAACTGTGAGAACATAATAAAACACTTTGCCGGCTCGTCCGAGATATCGGTCGCGCTTGTTGTAGCCAACCGCCCCGACTGCTATGCACTGACACGTGCGGCACGCAATAATGTTCCCACGGTGGTGATACCCAAAAGTGAGTTCAACAACGAAGCCACTCTTATGGACACCCTGCGCCGTTACAATATTGACTTCATAGTACTTGCAGGTTTCCTTCTGATGATACCCGACTTCCTTGTCAAGGCATACGACCACCGCATGATGAACATTCATCCTGCGCTGCTTCCTAAATTCGGAGGCAAGGGAATGTACGGACGACACGTACACGAAGCCGTAAAGGCAGCCGGAGAGAAGGAAAGCGGAATAACAATACACTGGGTAAGCAATGTGTGCGACGGCGGAGAGATAATAGCACAATACTCTACTCCGCTAAGCGAAAGCGACAGTGCCGACGACATTGCCGCAAAAGTGCACGAGCTGGAAATGCGCTACTATCCGGAGACAATAGAAAAGACGATTGCATCTATCTGATTTCCGGTCAGCCGTTACGGCGCGCATTACGCCCTGATTTCCTTCCTCCAAACATGTTCAGCCTGTATTCCAGCTTCAGCATCACGTAGCTATTGATGGAGTTATACTCCGTATCGTTTCGGCTGTTGGCGTTTATCGAGCGTGAGAAATTGCTCTGCTCGCACAATATATCCTTAAACTCAAGCATCAGCCTGAGCGATTTTTTCTTCAGAAAACTCTGACTTACCTGTAGATTCCATATCAGTTCGTCCGTATTCATCGACTTTTCGTTGTATCCGCGACGGCTGTTCTGATTGATGCCAGTCCAGAAAGACATGCCCCACGGAGCATTTATATTGACATCCATACCGTAAGAATATCTCCACGTATCCAGATTGTTGTTGGACTGCAACATATTTCTTGTCCTGTCATAATTTACCGAAGCGTGCAGTCCCACGTCCAGCCAGTCGTTCCTGAAGTTACCCCATATATTCTCTCTGAACGTCGTTGAGTGAGTCACATTCTTCTCCGACGAACTGGAATTATTTAGATTTATATAGCTCACATAGTGGTTATAGTTCACCCAGCTGTCCGAGCCCACAGTCCATACACCGGCAGTGTCTATCGACATATTGTAAGAGAAGCCGAGCGATCCGTTCCAGTTGCCGTTTATGTTCTGCGGCTGCGTGATACGGCCACCCGTCTGTTCGTTATACGTAACCATGTTGCTTATGCTGTTGTGTGTTGTACTGAACCTTGCGCTTGCCGTTATAGTGCGCTGCCGTTTTATGGCATACGACTTGAAGTTCAGGTTTATATTGCTCGTGAACGACGGCTTCAGTCCCGGATTTCCCTTGCTTATATAGAGCGGATTGCTGTCATCCGTTATGTCGAGAAGGCTTGTTATGCTCGGCTGCGACGTCGATCCACGATAGGTAAGACGTATGTCGCTGTACTTCGAAAAGCGGTAACGGAAGTTCACAGTCGGCGATACATTTGTCACCGTACGCACCGTATCGACGAGCATTCCCCAATAATCCTGTATGAGATGCGAGCGTTGCGGCCTCACCACTACACCCGCGTTAAGATTGTATTTCTCGTTAACCACCCTCAACTGCACATTGATGTTGTGATTATAATTGTTGTGCTCGGCATACCGGCTCAGCTCGTCGTCGAGATAATATTCCAACGACTGTTCAAACAATCCGAGCATACTGTTCCAGTCGCGATATGCGTTCATGATGTCGTTCCACGATTCTTCTGGTATCCGTTCGAAATTATAAGTCCTGCGGTCGCTCACACTATGACTGTACTGATACTGATAGCTCATCTGCAGAAACACGTTTTTGAACAGCGGTTCGGTGTATGTTGCCCTGAGACTGTAGCTCATATTGTTGGAAGGAGCCACGTTGTAGCGGTTTGTCTGGTATGTAGAGTCGTTGCCGTACATATCCTTCACCTGATAAAGATGAACGTTAGAGGCCGACAGACTCTTGTTGTTTCCCCTGCCGTAATTGATGTTTCCGTTCACGGCAATGTTGCGTCCTTTGCTGTTCAGCTTGCGGAAGAACTGCAGCGAAGCACCGGTTGACCAGTTGTCGCTGTTGCTCAGCGACTTGTTGCGGCGGCGGTTCACCATCAGTCCGTTGTCCTCCATCACCCCGATACCTTCATCGTCGAGCGGCTCATCCACATAAAGATAAGGATCTTCCTTATACGAAGCCGACGAAGAGAACCCGCGTCCGTCGTTCACAGAATAGTTGAACGACGGTCTGAACGTTATGGTCGTCATTGTGTCCGGCTTCCATTCCAGGCGCATATTCGCGTTCCATCCGTCACTGCGCGAATAGTTCTGGTTCTCACTGTTCGAGAAAGCTCCCGTAGTATTTACGAAACTCTCCACCGCACTCTTCGACCAGTTGTTGTTGTCGGAGTGATTCCACCTTATGCCTCCGTCTATTTTCAGCTTGTCACGTTTCTCATAGTTTATGTTCACACCGGTCATCTTGGAGCGTCGCTTTCCTCCTCCGCCAGTGTTGTTCATATTACCCAACAAAGTATAACGCAGGTCGCCATAGAAGCGTGCGCCCATAAACCGTCCGGCATATCTGTCGTGTGTGCCGTAACCTATATTGGTGTTCACGTTGAAACCCTTCTTCATCTCCTTCTTCACACCAAAGTCGAGCACCGTCACCTCCTCGCCGTCGTCTATTCCGGTAAGCTTGGCCAGGTCGCTTTTCTCGTCATACGACTTTATCTTGTCCACAATGTCTGCCGGCAGATTCTTCAGTCCCGTTTCCAGATCACCGCCCATGAACTCGCGGCCGTCAAGCAACAACTTCTTCACTTGCTTGCCGTTTATGGTTATGGTACCGTCTTCCTCAATCTTCGCACCCGGGAGTTTCTTCACCAGTTCCTCTATCACCGAACCCTCAGCCACCTTATATGCCGCCGCGTTATACACGAACGTGTCTTCCTGCACAACCACCTTAGGCACGTTGGCCGTGATTACCGCCTCGCCAAGGAGCGTCACACTCTCCGACAATCCTATCTTCCCGACATCCGCTTTCCTGCCGGCCACCACCGTAACATTGCGCATAATCTCACTGTATCCCATGCTCGATACCTTCAGAATATAGCTTCCGGGCACGTTCACGGCCATATTGAACTTGCCGCCATTATCCGTCAGAACCCCGCCGACAAACGTAGAGTCAGACTTCAGCAACTGCACGGTTGCCCTGAACAGAGTGCTGTCGTTTGCCGTATCCACAATGGTTCCGGTGACCGATGATTTCTGTGCGAAGGCACAACCAAAAGATAAAAGAATAAGGAAATATAGTGTAATAAGTCGTTGAGTCATAATAATAGCTGATTTATTATTATGACGTATATAATATAAAAAGGTTTAAATATGATATAAAAAAGTTTGTTTTTTCTTCATAATGTATAAAAAGACCCGGCCTCAACGTTCACACGTTCAGACCGGGTCAAGCAGATATTTTAATCAACTGATCTATATATCACATCATCGGCATCATAGGGAAGCCTCCGCGTGGAGGGCGTCCGCCATGACCACCGGGTCTTCCGCCGGGACCTCCGTGACCACCAGGGCCGTCAGGACGACCCGGACGGTCTCTCATCTCACTGCGCGACTGCTTGTTGCCGAAGAGATTGAAGCGATAGACCACGTGCAACATGGCATAGCTGTTGATTGCGTTATACTCCACATCGCTGCGCTGCATGGCGTTTATGGTGCGGCTGAAGTTGCTCTGGTTGTGCAGGATGTCGTAGAACTGAATCATCACCGACAGCGGCTTACCCTTGAGGAAGCTCTGCGATATCTGCGCGTTCCATACAAGCTCGTTTGTGTTCAGCGACTTGTCGTTATATCCGCGGCGGCTGTTCTGATGCAGATCCGTCGAAAGATTTGTGCCCCACGGACATGTCACGTAGAGCGTGGCACCGTATGCGAACTGCCATGTGTCGAGGTTGCTCTGTGCCTGAAGCTTGTTGCGTACGTGGTTATACTGCAGCGATCCGTCGAGTTCCAGCTCCAGCCAGTCGTTGCGGTAGCTGCCTGCCAGACGCTCACCGAGTGTCATCGAGCGTGTCAGGTTCTTCTGCGAATCCGAATTGCGGTCAAGGCTGAGATAGCTCACGTAGTTGTTATAGTTGAAGTCGGTCGTGGTGCTCACGTTCCAGTATCCAGTGGAGTCAATTGCCACGTTATACATTAACGCACCGTCCAGGTTCCAGTTTCCGTTTATGTTCTCCGGCCTTGTTATTCGTCCGCCGGTCTGTTCGTCGTAGGTCACCTTCGAGCTTATGCTGTTGCGCGTCGTACTGAAGTTCAGATGAGCGGCTATGGCCTGCGTATGGCTCTGTATGAAGTTGTTGTAGAACACTCTCAGGTTGTTGGTGAACGACGGCTTCAGTCCCGGATTACCCATCGTGATGTTCAACGGGTCGCTGTCGTCGGTTATGTCGAGCAGGTCGCTTATGCTTGGCTGCGACGTATATCCGCGGTAGTTTATGCGCAGGTTGCTCATCTTGCTGAAGCGATAGCGGAAGTCGAGCGTCGGCGTGATGTTCATCACCGTGCGCACCGTGTCCTTGTAAACGCCCAGATAATCCTGTATGTAGTTAGAGCGCTGCGGCTGGAAGAGCACACCCACATTGAAGTTGTATTTCTCGCGTATCATTCTGAACATCACCTCAATCTCGTGCGTATAGTTCTTGTATTCGGAATAACGGCTCAGGCTCTTGTCGAAATATGTCTCGAAAGGATTGTCCAGACGGGCCAGATATGAGCCCCATCCGCGGTAGACAGGAGTGAGTCCCGAGAAGAAGTCTTCGCCCAGATTGCTGAAGTCGTAGGTGTTCTGGTCGCTCTTGCTGAAGCTGTAGTTGAACTTATAGCTCAGTTGCAGGAACGTGGCTTTCCACAGCGGCTCACTGTATGTGGCCTGTAACGTATAGTTGTAGTTGCGTGTAGGAGTGACGCGGTAGCGGTTGGTCTGATAAGTGGAGTCGGCACCTGCGGCATTGAGAATCTGATAAAGATGCACGTTTGTGAGCGACAGATTGTTGCTGTTGCCCTCGCTGTAGCGGCCCTCGGCACGCAGGGTAAAGTTGCGTCCCTTGTTGCCCAGACGGCGGTTGTACTGTAGCGAGCCACTGACCTGTTTCGACTCGCTGTAGCCTATAGAGCTTCCGTTGTTGCTGTTCACCATCACGTCTTCCTTGTCGAGCGCGGCTATCGACTCCTCACTGAGCGGGTCGGTCACATAGTCATACGGATCGGCGTTGTATGATGCCGAGCGGTTGATCGACCGGCTGTCGTTGGCCGAGTAGCTGAATGACGGTCTGAACATGATGTTGGTCATCGTGTCGGGCTTCCACTCCAGTCGCATCTGCGCGTTCCAGCGGTCGCCGCGCGAATAGCTCTGGTTCAGACTGTTTGAGAACGAACCCACGGTGCTCACGAAGTTCTCCGACGAGCTCTTGGTGCGGGCGTTGTTGTTGGTGTGGTTCCAGCGCACGCTTCCGTCGAGCTTCAGCTTGTTGCCGTCGTCGTAGTTGAAGTTCGCGCCCACCATCTTCGACGTTGTCAGTCCGTTGCGTCCGCGTCCGAAGTTGCCGCGTCCGCCACCACCGGGAAATCCCTTGTCGTTCACGTTGTTCAGATTGCCCATGAGCATCACCCTGAACTTATTGTTGAAATATGCTCCCATGAGTTTCTCGGCATACCGGTCTTCTGTTCCGTAGCTTAAATCGACATTGCTGAAGAGACCTTTGTTCATGCCGCGCTTCAGTCCGAAGTCGAGCACTGTCTCCTCGTTTCCGTCGTCAATGCCCGTCACTTTGGCCAGGTCGCTCTTCTCGTTATAGGCTTTCACCTTCTCGACGATGGACGTAGGTAGGTTCTTCAGCGCGGTCTCAGTGTCGCCTGTCATGAACTCCTTGCCGTCCACCTTTATCTTCTTCACTTCCTGTCCGTTGATGGTCACCTTGCCGTCGTCGTCTATCTTCGCGCCCGGCAGACGCTTTATGAGCTCCTCTATGGCCGAGCCTTCAGGCGTGCGGTAGGCTGACGCGTTATAAACCAGCGTATCCTCATTCACCACCACCCTGGCAGCGTGACCCGTGACGGTGGCTCCCTTGAGCATGGTGGCCTCCGCTCCGAGCGTTATCTCGCCCAAATCCACATCGCGGCCATCTTTCACTTCCACATTCTTGAAGCTGACAATATATCCCACACTTGTGAATTTAAGGATATACTTGCCGTCCGAACGGGCCTTCAACGTGAATTTTCCGTTATCGTCCGACGTTGCACCTGTGACATAGGTGCTGTCGCTGTTGAGCATCTGCACAGTCACCTGTGGCATTGCTTCCTTCGTGTCACGGTCTGTCAAGAGGCCGGTGATGCTGCGGTTCTGTGCAGAGACAGCCGTCCACACCAGCGCAAGCAGCATAATCAGAACAGTTTTTTTCATTTCCAGTTATTGATTGTTTTTATAATGGGTTCACGCTTTTTTAGACGAATCTTTATTTTCAAGGTTTAATTTACTTTCAAAAAAGCACGTTTTTATTCATTTTTATGTGAGATATGATTCTTATTGTCGTTGCGCGGACTGATGAATATGCACATATCTGCACATGCCGTTTCCAGTGCCGGAAACTCGCTGTCTGCCGGCATCAACAACTTTGCGATAAAGCCGTAAACGGCCATGAAACCGCATAAATATTCATTTTCAAAAGTAAAAAATCTTTACAATATTTTTTTGCAAAATAGAAACGAGCGTGCCGGGAAAACTGTATATAAATCGAATATTCATACCACAATAGGTCCGTTTTCTTTTCGTTCTATTGCGATAAAGGCCATTTCGCACTCTGATAAAGCCCATATTGCATGCCGATAAAGCCTATTTCGTGCCATGAAATAGGCTCTTTCGCATCCCGATATAGGCTCTTTCGCAAAACGACGACCATGGTTTCGCGCTCCGCTTTTGCGTAGATCGCTGATTGACAGCAAAATAGCAAAACCTCTCAAAACTCGCGTATTTGCGTACAAATATATTTTTCTGAGCTGCACTGGCACTCTCGTGAAGTTGACGATGAATATTTATTCATCCGCGATTTTATTTCTGTATATTTATGCAATTATACGCAACGGTTGTTTCCGAGCCACATACAGGCATACGCCTGTCGCCATTGCGCGATAATCTCACCCCCTTTCCATACATTATTTTAATATAAAAATGCCTTTATTTTTAATACCCCGAACACCTTTCACACCGTATTCATCATCCTTAGTCTGACATTCTCCACATAAGCCGGGAACGCAAAAAATGGCGCTTTTTATTTCGTTTTCCGCTCGTTTGCACTATCTTTGCATAAGACAAGGCTGCGTTCAGCAATCTGAAAGCAAGCTGTCATTGCGTTCACTTGCACTGTCTTTGCATAAGACAAGGCTGCGCTCAGCAATCTGATAGCAAGCTGTCATTGCGTTCACTTGCACTGTCTTTGCATAAGACAAGGCCGTAAGCGCCGCTCCGGCGACATTCATATTCACAAATAAAGAGGGATGATATTATGAAACAGAGAATTATCTTATCACATGATATCGAGGCGGAGATTGCCGAGGCGATATCAGAATGCGAGCACGACAGACTGTTTGTACTGACTGATGAGACCACACGCGACTTATGCTGGCCGCGGATAAAAGATTTTCTCTCGCTCAAAAACGCACACGTCATCACCATAAAGGCAGGCGATACAAACAAGGACATCGACTCGACAATAAGCGTATGGCACAGTCTGCAGGACGGAGGTGCCACGCGCCACTCGTGCCTCATCAATCTGGGTGGAGGCATGGTGACCGACCTTGGAGGATTCGCCGCATCGACATTCAAGCGCGGCATCGACTTCATCAACATCCCTACGACACTGCTCGCCATGGTCGATGCGTCGGTGGGAGGCAAGACCGGAGTGAACTTCGGAGGGCTGAAGAACGAGATAGGAGTGTTCTGCGACAGCCGGTTCGTGATTCTCGACACGCTGTTTCTCGGCACACTCGACCATACCAACATCTGCTCCGGATATGCGGAGATGCTCAAACACGGACTGCTGAGCAACGACCGTATGTGGAGCGAGCTGCTCACGTTCGACCTCGACCGCCCCGACCTGAAACAACTGCAGCACATGCTGGCCGAATCGGTGAGGGTGAAGGAGAAGGTGGTTAAGGCCGACCCGCTGGAGCGTAACATACGCAAGGCCCTGAACCTGGGACACACCGTGGGCCACGCATTCGAGTCGCTGGCAATGAAGAAGGGCCGCCCGGTGCTCCATGGTTACGCCGTGGCGTGGGGACTGGCGTGCGAACTGTATCTCAGTCACATGAAAGAGGGATTCCCCATCGAGAAGATGCGCCAGACGGCGACGTTCATACGCGAGAACTACGCGCTGCCCGAAGTGACGTGCGACGACTATGAGGAGCTTTACGGACTGATGACCCACGACAAGAAAAACACCGCGGGCACCATCAACTTCACGCTCCTTGCCAACGTGGGCGACATTCACATAAACCGCACGGCGACCAAAGAAGAAATATTCGAAGCCCTCGATTTCTATCGCGAAGGGCTGTGACTATGTTAAATAACACATCAAATAATGGACATTGAAAAACTCAAAAGAGTGAGACTTGAGCAGGACGGACTGTCCAAGACACTCGGAATGGACTTCATCTCTACTCCCGAACCCGACACGTGCATGGCACGAATGAAGGTGGGACGACACAACCGACAGGTGTTCGGATTCCTCAGCGGCGGAGCATCGCTCGCACTGGCCGAGAACCTCGCGGGCATAGGCTCGATGGCACTGTGCCCGGGCAAGATATGCCTTGGCATCAACGTGACGGGCAACCACATGAAGGCAGTGCTCGAAGGCGACACCGTTACGGCTTACGGACGCTGCATACACAAGGGCCGCACGCTGCACCTGTGGCACATAGAACTGAAAAACAACGCCGGCGAACTGATTTCGTCGGTTGAGGTGACAAACTTCATACTCACCCCGAGAACAAAATGACAAGCTATGCCATGTACCGTCTGCCGCACAGCAGGCAGATAGTAAAGATAACGCAGACCGAAGGACTGCCCGAGGAACTGCACTCGTATCGTGAACTAAACGGACGGAGCGGATTCGTATTCGCTCCGTTCTGCGTATCGACATCGTGCCCTGTGCTGCTCATAAAGCCAGACATCACGGAGACAATGCCGGCGCCCGAGTGTCTATACTCTCCTTCGCCGTGCGCTCCGCAACGACATACCGACAGCCGGGAGAGAGATATTTACGCCTCCGACTTTGCGGCGTTCAACGACGCGTTGCAGAGTGGCAGGTTCGAGAAACTGGTGCTTGCGCGCAGCTCAAGAGTGAAGTGCGAGCACCACGCACAGCCCGAACAACTGTTCATGAAGGCGTGCCGACTCTATCCTCGAATGTTCGTGGCGCTCGTGTCCACACCGCAAGGGGGCACGTGGCTCATGGCTACGCCCGAGATTCTGCTCTCTGGCGACGCGCCGGTATTCTCCACCATGGCCCTGGCAGGCACGATGCGGCTGGACGACAGTCAGCTCAGCTTCGACACGCCGGGCAACTCTGCGGGCGACAACACCATAGAATGGGACGACAAGAACAGGCGCGAGCAGGCGTATGTGGCATCATACATACGCAACCGCATAGGTAGCCTGGCATACAACATAAGCAGAAAAGGACCATACACGGCACGCGCCGGACGGCTGGTCCACCTGCGCACCGACTTCACATTCACGCTCGACGACATGAATATCCTGGGCGATGTCATCGACTGCCTGCACCCCACTCCGGCTGTTTGCGGCATTCCCAAAGACGAGGCACGCGACTTCATCATGAGCCAGGAGTCTGAAGAGCGCGGCTATTACAGCGGTTTCAGCGGACCGTTGCATCCTGACGGCGAGACACGTCTGTTTGTTTCGTTGCGCTGCATGAGCATCGGCGACGACGGCTATCGCCTCTATGCCGGCGGAGGATTGCTACGCGAGAGCGACGAACAGCGCGAGTGGGAGGAGACTGAATGTAAGATGGACACCATGAGGTGTGTGATAAACAACGACTGAAATGTACAGCAACAAGGAAAACGTGAACATTCTCACGGCGCTGCTCGCAGCTTACGGAGTGCGCCATGCAGTGGTATGCCCGGGCAGCCGCAACGCGCCCATAGTTCACAACCTCAACGAATGTCCAGACATAGAGTGTCATCCCGTGACCGACGAGCGCTCGGCCGGATTCTGCGCAATAGGCATGAGCCTGGCAACAGGAATGAAACCGGTGGCGGTGTGCGTCACGTCCGGATCGGCGGTGCTCAATCTTGCACCGGCAGTGGCCGAGGCTTTCTATCGACACATACCGCTCATAGTCATCTCTGCCGACCGTCCCGCGCAATGGATAGGCCAACTCGACGGACAGACTTTGCCGCAACCGGGTGCTTTCGGTACGATGGTGCGCAAGTGTGTAACGCTGCCCGAACCTCAGAACGACGAGGAACGCTGGATGTGCAACCGCCTTGTGTGCGAGGCGCTCTATCTTTCCACATGCCGCACAGGGGCTCCGGTGCATATCAATGTACCGATAACCGAGCCGCTATTCACATTCGACAACGAGCGACTTCCCGACGAACGCATCGTAACGCGCTGCCGACGCGACAGCCGGACAACATCGTGCGACGCCCTGCCTGAGGCTTGGTTCACGGCACGCCGGCCGATGGTAGTCATAGGACAGATGCCGTGTGGCGCGATAGACAGCAGCACGCTATACACGCTCTCGCGCTCGTTCGTCACACTGTGCGAACCGCTCGGAAGCGATGCCGTGCACTTCGATGAGGTGATACGCATAAAAAGCAGCGACGAGAATTACATGCCTGACTACATATTATATATAGGCGACACGGTCGTAAGCAAGGCCGCGCGACGCTTTCTGCGATGCTCCGGTGCTCCGTCATGCCTGCTTACGGCAGACGATTCGGTCATTACCGACCCGTTGATGCGCCTTACACACATTGCCAGATACGACAGTCCGGACGTTCTGAAGCGTCTACCCGAATTGCTCGGAGCTGACAACGAACGCAGCCGTGAGTCGCTTTCCACGGACAACGCAGCCGACATTGCCACAGAACGCGCACGTTTCCTGCAACTATGGAACAACGCACTCGACGCCGCCAGCCGCCATGCCGAGGACTACGAACCTGAATATTCGTCCATGGCAGCGGTGAAGTACTTCGAACAACAGCTTGCCGATATGGAATACGACTGGCACGTGCACTATGCCAACAGCTCAGCCATAAGGCTCGCAAACATATTCGCTACACACCACGTTGAGTGCAACCGAGGCGTGAACGGCATCGAAGGCAGCCTGTCAACAGCGGCAGGTCACTCCATGGCTACCGCCGACATGGTGTTCTGTGTCATCGGTGATCTGAGCTTCTTCTACGACCAGAACGCTCTGTGGAACACCTCTCTGAAAGGTAATCTGCGCATAATCCTGCTCAACAACGGTGGAGGAAGCATATTCCGCGGATTGCCAGGACTGAGCGAAAGCGCGGCGGCGGACTCACTCGTAGCCGCATGTCACACTACAAAAGCCGAAGGCATATGCACACAGAATGACATTGGTTACATGGCGGCACACAACATGGACGAGATGCAGCTGGGCATTGTGACACTGCTGACAAGACAGGCCGAGCGTCCGATGTTACTCGAAGTGATGACCGATTCGACCAAAGACAACGACGTGATGGCCGATTACTTCAAATCGTTCAGGCCATAACCGTCATACAGAATCATATAGCATAGCCTTTCAAAAGAGTTTTACCATACCGCAAAACCGGTATACGACAATACGGAAAAAACTGTCTTATAAGGACAAATAACGCCTTAAAGCATTATAAAAAACATTGTTTTAATATACCTCAAGTAAGTAAAAAATCAAAAAATTAACACACTTTGTAAAAAAAATCGGTATTTTCTTGCTATTTGTAAAAAATTATATCTACTTTTGGAAAAATTTTTCAAACACATTAAAAATTAGTATTTATGAGAAAACTTTTACTTATTGCAGCTGTCATGTTTTCTTTAGGCAGCATGGCGCAAAGCCCATTACGTTTAGCCAAAGAATTTAAAATGGCTGAAAATAATCTGAAGGTGAGCAACCTTATGAAAGTAAATATGCCATCAGCTTCTACAATGAAAAAAGCTCCGGCAAAGGTAGCTCCGGAAGGAGAATCCCGCACTTACTACCTCGATTGCTACAATTCAGTCTATGGTATTGGTACTACTCCAGAGTTCCACAAAGCTATCAATGTTGTTTATGGTGACAACAACAAGGTTTACATTCAGAACATGATGTATCCTTCTATGTTCGATACATACATTGAAGGTGAACTGAACGGAAACACAATTACCATTCCTAACGGACAGGCTATGGGTACATACTCTAACTTTAACATGATATTGTCCAACATGAAACTGGAAGAGGAACAAAATGCTGACGGTTCTACAAGTGTATCAATCGTTCCGGATGCATCAAAAGAGTTCACACTTACTGTTGATGATGAATACGGTACTATCACAAGCGGCGAAGAGAGCTTCATGGGAGTGGTTACTGAAGATTATACTGGAACTCTCTGTGTTGCAGGAATTATGCAATTTGTACCGGAAGATTTATTCCCGGCTGCAGACGAGCATGAATACACATACGATCATGAAGGTTACGACACTCCAATACAGACTGTAAACGGCACTCTCGAGGTAATCAGCCTCGGAGATTACAGCTACATCAAGGGTCTTATGCCTGAATTAAATCCTGACGCATGGTCATTTGCTTACATGGAGAATGGCAACCTGACATTGTCATTACCACAAATCATTGACGAGGATATGGCAGCTGTTTTCGTTGACTTCAATAACGGTGGCCAGATTATGACCGATCCTATAGCATTCACATACGATGCTGCATCTGATTGCTACACGATGTCTGACTATACACTTGTAAACCTGTTTACAACTCCCAGTAACTCCTTAGGTTACAGCGACAGCTATGACAACCTCAAGATAAAAGCCACAACAACCGGTATCAACAAGGTTGAAAGCAGCGATGCTGATGTTGTTTCAACCCAATACTTCGATATCTCTGGCCGTCGCATCAACAGCGCACAGAAGGGTATCAACGTAAAGGTCATGAAATACTCTGACGGAACAACAAAGACTGTTAAGGTTATCAAGTAAAAGATACACACTTATCAAACTTTATAATCACGGCAGGCATGTCTTCAGAAAGACATGCCTGTTTTTTGTATATATACCCGACAATTAATACGGAAAACGATGTCATGCGGACACTTGTTTGCTCTTATGACAAAAAATTGATAACTTTGCCACAATTACAATGAAGGTTATCGGATAGCGGAAAAGCACGTCCGGACAGGCCAAGGACATGAAACCGCGACACCATATAGATGGGAAACCATGACATAAAACAACTTACGACAACACAAAACATAACAAATATGAGCACAAGAGAATGGAAACCGATAGAAGGTTTCGACTTTAAGGAGATTCTTTTCGACGAGTACAACGGCATCGCCCGCATAACAATCAACCGCCCGAGATGGCGCAACGCCTTCACGCCACGCACAACGTGGGAGATGTCGAAGGCGTTCGCATGGTGCAGGGAGGCTCAACGCATAGGCGTGGTGATACTCACCGGTGCTGGCGACAAGGCGTTCTGTTCGGGTGGCGACATGCACGTGAAAGGTCGCGGAGGATATGTAGGTGAGGACGGCGTGCCGAGACTCAACGTGCTGGACGTGCAGAAACAGATACGGTCGCTGCCGAAACCGGTGATAGCAATGGTCAACGGATATGCCATAGGCGGCGGACACGTGCTGCACCTGATGTGCGACCTCACCATAGCAAGCGACAACGCGATATTCGGACAGACCGGACCGAAGGTGGGATCGTTCGACGCCGGATTCGGCGCATCATATCTGGCACGCATCGTCGGACAGAAGAAGGCGCGCGAGATATGGTTTCTCTGCCGTCAGTACTCGGCCGAAGAGGCTGAAAGAATGGGCATGGTGAACAAGGTGGTGCCTTTCGACCAGCTGGAGGACACATGCGTGGAATGGGCCGAGAAGATGATGGAGCACAGTCCGCTCGCACTGAGAATGATAAAGGCGGGCCTGAATGCGGAACTCGACGGACAGGCGGGCATACAGGAACTTGCCGGCGACGCCACCATGCTCTACTACTTCCTGGACGAAGCTCAGGAGGGCGGCAAGGCATTCCTTGAGAAGCGCAAACCCGATTTCAGCAAATATCCGAAGCTCCCGTAAGTCATTCTGAACGGCGCAAAGCCTCATCATCACACAACATAAATAAACAAAAGACACCGGTAAATGAGAAGACTCACTGTAACGAAACGGACGCTCCACTTCAAGCAACCTGCCGGAACGTCGCGCGGAATATACACCACACGCACATCGTGGTTTCTGAAAATGACTTCGGACGAGGAACCGCAACGCGAAGGCTTGGGCGAATGTGCACCCCTGCCCGACCTTAGCTGCGACGCGTCTCCCGAATATGAGCAGACGCTGAATGCCCTGTGCCGGATGTACGAGACGAGACAATCGATAGACTACGGCCTGATGCGTCCGTACCCGTCGATGCTCTTCGGCATGGAGACAGCCGAGAAAAGCTTCGACAACGGCGGCACCACCATATTCGACACTCCGTTCACACGCGGCGAGGAAGGCATACCGATAAACGGTCTGGTGTGGATGGGTTCGTTCGAAGAGATGATGGGCCGACTTGAGGAAAAGATGCAGGCAGGCTTCGCATGCGTCAAGCTGAAGATAGGAGCAATAGACTTCAACCAGGAACTGGAGCTTATAAGGCACATAAGAAAACGCTTCGGCAAGGACAGCATCGAGCTGCGTGTGGATGCCAACGGCGGTTTCACTCCCGACAACGCGGCGGAAAGGCTCGAACAGCTCGCAAAATATGACATCCACTCCATAGAACAACCGATAAGGCAACGACAGTGGAACGAGATGGCAAAGCTGTGCCGTGAGACTCCGCTGCCCATCGCGCTCGACGAGGAACTCATAGGTGTGAACGCCAAGGACATGAAAACCCAGCTGCTCGACTTCATAAAACCGCAGTACATCATACTCAAACCGTCGCTCCACGGAGGAATGCACGGCACGGAGGAATGGATAAGGCTTGCTGACGAAAGAGGCATAGGCTCGTGGATAACAAGCGCACTGGAAAGCAACGTGGGACTGAACGCGGTGGCCCAGCTTGCCGCCCGCATCTACGGACCAGGCATAAGCATGCCGCAGGGACTGGGCACAGGACAGCTTTTCACGGACAATCTGCCCATGCCGCTCGAGATAAGAAAGGACCGGTTGTGGCGCACACGATAAATCAGCAAAGCCCTTTCGGCACAACGGGACAATGGTTTAAGTAAGAAAAACAAACGCGAATATGACTCTCGACGAATTTCTTGAAGAATGGAACAACGGCGACGACTGCATAACGGTGCACACCAGCGGCTCTACAGGAAAGCCCAAACCGATGCGTGTGGAGAAGCGCCGCATGGAGGCAAGCGCACGCATCACGTGCCGTTTTCTCGGTCTGAAGCAGGGCGATACGGCTCTGCTGTGCATGCCGCTCGACTACATTGCGGGCAAGATGGTGGTGGTACGTTCGATTGTCGCAGGCCTCAGACTGATAAGCGTGAAGCCGGGCGGCCATCCGTTGCGCGGGCTCGACCGGTCTCCCGTGTTCGCCGCGATGGTGCCGCTTCAGGTTTACGACAGCATAAGCGACCCCGAGGAGCGCCGCCTGCTCATGGGCGTCAGACAGCTCATAATAGGCGGCGGAGCGGTGGACGATGCATTGTGCGACGCTCTGAAGGACTTTCCCAACGCCGTGTGGAGCACATACGGCATGACCGAGACGCTGTCGCACATAGCCCTGCGACGGCTCAACGGACCGGAGGCGAGCGAATGGTACACGCCGTTTGAGAACGTAAGCGTAGCCACCGATGCCGACGGCTGCCTCATGATAGACGCGCCTGCCGTATGCGAAAAGCGGTTGAAGACCAACGACATAGCCGAGCTGGACGCCGACGGACGACGTTTCCGCATCATCGGACGCAAGGACAACGTGGTGTGCAGCGGAGGAATAAAGATGCAGATTGAGGAAATGGAGCGGCAGCTGAAGCCGCACGCGGTGTGCCGATTCATGATAACCAAGGTGAAGGACCACCGTCTGGGCGAGGCGGTGGCAATGCTTGTGGAGGGCGACGATAGCGAAACGATGCGCCGTCTATGCGAGGAGCATCTGCCGAAATACAGCCGCCCGAAACATTATATATGCGTCAGCGAATTGCCGATGACCGCCACCGGCAAACCGGCACGGGCCGAAGCCATGAAGACAGCGCAGGAGGCAATAGACGGAGAATGACCGGAAAGCGCGGTCAGACAGCGCTTTTCAGTTCAGCATCGACAAGATTTGTAAGTTCCACAAACTCGGCGACAGACAGCTGTTCGGGGCGGCGCGTCATACATTCGTGCTGCCAGAACTCCGGCGCGACGGTCTTGTCGCCCATTATCTGGCGCAGACTCACGCGCAGCATCTTGCGCCGCTGACCGAAGACGGTCTTCACAATGCGCTTGAACAGTGCCTCGTCGCAGCCAAGATTCTCAGTTGAGTTGCGCGTCATGCGTATGACGGCGCTCTTCACTTTTGGCGGCGGATTGAACACGTTCTCGTTCACCGTGAACAGATATTCCACATCATACCACGCCTGTATGAGCACCGACAAAATGCCGTACGACTTGTTTCCCGGCGCCGAAGCAATGCGCTGCGCCACCTCGCGCTGTATCATTCCCGTGCAGCAAGGAATGAGTTCCTTGTTGTCGAGCATCTTGAAGAATATCTGCGACGATATGTCGTAAGGATAGTTTCCCGTCAATACAAACTGCCGACCGTCGAACAGGCGCGACAGGTCCATGCGCAGGAAGTCGTCGCCGATGATGTTCTCGCGCAGCGCCGGATAATGACTGTTGAGCCATTCCACCGATTCCGCGTCTATCTCAACAGCCTTCAGCAGACGGTCTTTCTCCATGAGAAACTGCGTGAGCACGCCCATGCCCGGTCCAATTTCAAGCACCGGAATGTCCGGACACGTGTCCACTGTGTCTGCTATCGCCTTTGCAATGTTAAGATCGGTCAGGAAATGCTGACCGAGATTTTTCTTTGGTCTGACAGTTTTCATACGGCAAAGATAATGCAACTTGGGTGGAGGACAAAATAAATGGGCCATTAATTTGAACATGCCACGCATAATGGAGGCATAAACCGTACATATACACGTGAAAAAACAGCCGCCCCGGCTGCATATAAACATATAAACAGCCGACCGGTATGTGGCTCAACGGATATTCTGCGGCGATTGGTCGTAATAAAAAACTGTGGTCTCGAGCCGGAATAAGTGTTGCTTTCTCACAATTAAAGAAAACGATATTCACAGCCTCGAAATCATTTCTCTTCACTATTGATATCGTCTTCTTATGATAAAAAGAAAAGATTTGGGTTAGTTTCATATTATTTTCCGTTCATATCCGTGTTGTTTTATCATGTTGAAATAAAACGATATGGACTATTTTCATATTAATCTTCCTATCTATCAGAGGTATTTTATTATGTTGAAAACAAACAATATAGGCTAATTTTATATTATTTCCCCTCCCCATCAGAGGTATTTTATTATGTAGAAAACAAACAATATGGACTGATTTCATATTATTTTTCCTCCCTATCAGCGTTATCTTATCCTGTTAAAATAACGTGATACATACTACTTTCAAATTGTAACCACATTTTGATTTTTCCACCTCAGTTTTCCGATATACCCCGAAAAATGAGCGCGTATTTGCGAAGCGACTCTTCTTCGGCCGCAAATACGCGAAATATAAGCGGTTTGTGCAAATTATTGAATGTCAACAACTTATATTTAAAGGGTATTTTATTATTTTGCAAAAAGCACCATTTCGCATTGCAAAATGGCCCATATTGGAGGCTGAAAAGCACCATTTCGCACCCTAAAATAGGCTTAATCGCATTGCGAAATGGGCAATATCAGAAAGTGAAACGTGTGATTTCAGACTATGATATAGGGTATACCACAAGGCGATACATACCGAGATGGCCTTCATAAGGCCATATTTAACATTCCTTCATACCTCTTTTGCGAAAATATTTTGTCAAAATTATGTCAAGAAAAATCGTAAGTTCGCCTCCTGAGTTTTCATTAAAGACGCCGGCGACGGCAGCGATGAATGGTCCGGAATGTATTCACTGCAACAACCGGAAGAATGCATCGCACTGTCAAGGATGATTCATCGGCTGTGGCAACTTGAGTTTATTTTATGCAATAAAACACGCTCACACGGTTTGTATAGCTCCGTGTTGTAATGAATCTCTCCACCACTCCACGATTATTCCTGCTCATGATAAACTCGCATATTGGCTCTATCGCATTAACGAAATCTCCTCGTGAGTACATAAAACATTGTATAACAGACACATACACGCAAATCTTAATAATATAAAAACCGGATTATACGAATGTGGATGTTGAATAGATACTCGATTTAAATAATAAACACAAAAATAATACACCTCCATTATAGAGATATATACACAATAAATTTTCTATTACTTGTAGTTGACAGCAAAATTAAAATAAATGAATTATAGTACAAAATGAGACGTCTATAAATTAACGATATTATACATATATTAACAATATAGGTATTGATATCATACCATTATAGGTTAAATATGCGCTGGATTCAACCATTTTTCTGTTTCAAGGCCACATAACCATACACCTCTATAATGGAGGTGTATGGTTCTCATAACAGAAATGACAATCGATTTTTATACCATAACATCGCATGATGAGTCATTATCTGGACACTCTCAAAAAGGATACTTATATACATAAGTATCTGTATCACAGACTAATAAACCAATATATAAAACATTTATCAGGTCATATCAGAAGCAAAAAAACAATCTTAACATCCGTTTGCAGATACAAATAAACATAAAATACGAATTAAAAAATGAAAAAAAATGAAGAAAAAGTATGTAACGCCATTAGCGACTATGATTGAAATGGAAACAGAGCAAACAGTAATGACTCTGTCATCTTATAACACTACAGGTGATGAAAATCGGCCTGGAGTTGATATCATTGAAGGAAATCCGGACGAAGAGGACGGCACCGATCTGTTAAACAACACAAGAGCAAAAGGATTTTCTGTGTGGGATTAATATAAACATAACTATTGAATGAAATAATAAAGAAAAGAAAGACTATGAAACATTTTAATACTTTTCTTACCGTGCTGCTCATCCTGTTTTTGGGAAGTACGCAAAGCGTAAAAGCACAGGACTCGAAGATCAACTGGTCCCCGTATGCTAAGAAATATACAGACGTCGTTGGTCAATATGTTTATCTTTATAACAAGACCAACAACGCTTTTATAAATGCTGGAGGTTTATACGGCATGCAGGCCGTATTGAGCTCAAGAGGTATAAGACCTCAAGTTTCGGATTTGGAATTCAAGCCGTTTGAGCATACTCTCTAAGTGCAGCC
>USHV01000027.1 GCA_900554695.1 uncultured Prevotella sp.
ATACCTGTTTTGCCGTTATGCTCACCATCTCCTGTTTCTGTGCCGCGTCAGACAGACTTTCGTCACGCAGAAGGGCCGGTTTGTCCTCACGGCCACTTCTTATGAACTTGTTCATCGTGTTGATGAGCGTCGTCTCATTGATGCCGAGCTTCACCGAACAATCGTGTATGTATGTGTCGCGCAGTATCTGGTTGGACACGAGCGAGATGCTTTTCACCACCGAGTTGATGGCTTCCGAACGCTTCAGAGGGTCGGTCTGACCGTCGAGCATGAGGCTCGTCTTGAACTGAATAAAATCGGTCTGATGGTCCTCTATGTATTTTCTGAAGTCTGAAGCAGTGTGTTTGCGTGCGAAACTGTCCGGATCGTCGCCATCGGGAAGCAGCAGAACCTTGAGGTTCATGCCCTCTGAAAGAAGCATATCCGTACCGCGCATCGCAGCGTGTATACCTGCCTCGTCACCGTCGTAAAGCAATGTGATGTTCGACGTGAAGCGGTGAAGCATGTGTATCTGGTGCGTACTGAGTGCCGTACCCGAGTTGGCCACCACGTTCTCAATGCCACACTGGTGCATGGAAATGACGTCGGTGTAGCCTTCCACCATATATACACGGTCCTCCTTGGCTATCGCTTTCTTTGCCTGATATATGCCGTAAAGCTCCCGGTCCTTATGATATATCTCGCTGTCAGGCGAGTTCACGTATTTCTGATTCACTCCCTTGGTGCGCGAATCGAGCAGACGCCCGCCAAAACCGACAGTCTTTCCGCTTATGCCTACCCACGGAAAGATTACACGTCCGGCGAAACGGTCGATCAGATCGCCGCGCTCGGTCTTATAACAAAGACCCGTCTTGACAAGATAATCGGGATTGTAACCCTTTGAAACAGCTGTGGACGCAAGTGCAGAACGGTTGTTCAGGTCGAAGCCCAGGCGGAACTTCTTTATTATGTCGTCCCTGAATCCGCGGCTGCGGAAGTACTGCATGCCCACGGCCACGCCGTCCACATTGTTATGAAGGATGTCCTCGAAATAGCCTGAAGCCCATTCGTTGACAATGAACATGCTCTCGCGCTCGCTCTGCTCCTTCTTTTCCTCGTCGCTGAGTTCACGCTCGTGTATCTCGATATGATATTTTGCGGCAAGCCATCTCAATGCTTCCGGATAGGTCATCTGCTCGTGTTCCATTATGAAACTTACGGCATTACCACCCTTTCCGCATCCGAAGCAATGACATATTCCGCGTGCCGGAGACACGTGAAAAGACGGAGTCTTCTCTTCATGAAACGGGCAGAGCCCCTTGTAGTTGGCTCCGCTCTTACGCAATGTGACAAATTCGGAAACCACATCCACAATGTTCGCGGCTTCCATTATTTTCTCGACTGTAGCCCTGTCTATCATTATGATGCGAAGTTACACAATTTTTTTTATTTTCCAATGATTGTAACTGATAAAAAAGCGGGTACATCACGCGCCGTAACAAAGCCTTGGCGGGAAAGCGTTTCGCACATTCCGACCTCTTATAATAGCGGCCGTTACGACGCTACGCAGCGCGGGCAGAAGGCCCTGACGCCGCATTTCTCCCGCCCGGATTGTCATCTCAACTTGTTGCGGTTGTAATGTGGAGTGACCCGCATTGTGAAGAACAGAAGCGAGACGACACAAAGCACCGAGCCGGTGAGATAAACCATATAGAACGTGAAGTGCTGGGCTATCACTCCACCGCTCACAATGCCGATACCGATACCCACATCCCACGCCGTAAGATATGTGCTTGTGGCGGTGGCGCGCTGATTGTTGGGCGCAAGATTTATGTAGAGTGAATTCATCGCCGGGAACATTATGCCGAAGCCGGCACCGAGAAGGAACGGAACGACATAGAACATCACAGTGGCCGTGCTGATGTCTGACATGGCCACGAAACGGCACATACTCAGCGTGAAGAAAGCCGCAATGACGGGATAATAGCCCACATGAATGCACTGGGTGATATATCCCCTATCGACCTTCTTGCCCGCCACGATACGCGACGCGCCCATACCCAAAGCCATAAACGTGAAGAACAGTCCGGCAGGAGCGGTGATGTTTATCTCCTTGGCGTACATAGCGACATAGTTGGTCGTCGCTCCGTAAGGTATGGAAAGCAGGAACAACGAGATGCTCACCGGTATTCCCTTGAGCAGTATGAAGCGGTCGAGCGACAGAGTGCGCGTTGCCGGCTCTGCCGGTTTCTGTCCGGCAGCCTCCATCTCATGACGTTTTCGGAGCGATTCCGGCATGCGTGCCTTCACGGATATGGCGCAGACGAGTCCCACTATGCTGACAAGCATGCCGGTGATGAATATCTGCATGTAAGTGAAATGGTCGTGCATGAACAGTCCGGTCATAGGTCCGAGCGCCATGGCTATGTTGTTTGTCAGGCCGTAATAGCCCAGTCCCTCACCGCGACGGCTGCTCGGCATGATATCGACACACAGGGTGTTGCCGCCGACTGTCACTCCGCCGAACGCCACTCCGTGCAAGGCCCTGAGAACGATGAACCACGATATGGCCGTGGCAACGGTGTAGGCAGGAAACATGAGCACGCAGACGAAATAACAGAGTATGTATATCGGCTTACGCGGAAAACGGTCCATGAGAAATCCGGAGAACGGTCTGACGCAAAGACAGCTCACCGTGTAACAACTAAGCACGATGCCGATGATTGTCGCCTGACAGTCATACGTCTCCTTTAGATAGAACGGCAGCACCGGCACAAGGAGCCAGAAGCCGAAGAACAAGAGGAAGTTAGCCGCCAGTATGCAGATGTAACTCCGGGTAAACAATTTGTCTGTAGCCATAATCTTTCAGTTTTTACAGGACTCGATACCTTATTAATATTATAAGCCTCAGCGGAAAGACAGCGGCAACGACACGCAAGTCATTGCACGGTCAAACCGTATAAAGGCGCTAAGCGACAGCAAAGTTAAACAAAAAAAGCGTCCTACGGGAAAAAGACTGATATATTATGAAAATAAACGGGGCGTATTCCTGTATAATGAATACGCCCCGTATAAATATTCGTCGAGTATGGATTAAACCATTAAATCATACACATCAGAGATTGGCGAGCTCTATCACCTTATCAGCTGCAGCCGAAAGTGCGTCGGCGTTCTTTCCGCCTGCGGTAGCGAAATGAGGCTGTCCGCCGCCGCCACCGTTGATGAGCTTGGCAGCCTCGCGCACCATCTGTCCTGCGTTCAGGCCGTGCTCCTTCACCATATCCTCGCTCATCATTACCGTAAGCATAGGTTTGCCGTCGTCAACCGAACCGATGACACACAGCAAATTCTGCGGAACGTCCTGGCGTATCTTGAATGCCAGGTCCTTGGCATCGGATGCCTTCATGGGCATGACGGCCCTTACCACCTTCACGCCGTTCACGTCGTGTGCGTCGTCCAGAAGCTTCTGCTTGGTGCGTTCCACTGCCTCAACCCTGAAGTGCTCTATGTCTTTCTTCATTGAGTCGTGCTCCTCGATGTATTTCTCGATGACACCCTTGAGGTCCTTAGCGTTGTTGAACAGTGAGCCGATTGCCTTCAGAGTGTCCTCAATGTCGTACATGAGCTTCTCACACTCCACGCCTGTCTTTGCCTCCACACGGCGTATGCCGGCAGCCACGCTGCTCTCGCTTATTATCTTGAACATTCCGATGTGGCCGGTTGACTTGACATGGATACCACCGCAGAACTCGCAGCTCGGTCCGAAGCGAACCACACGCACCTTGTCGCCGTATTTCTCGCCGAACAGGGCAATGGCTCCGAGCTTCTTTGCCTCCTCGAACGGAGTGTCGCGATGCTCGTCGAGCGGGATGTCCTGACGTATCATGTCGTTCACGATCTGCTCAACCTTGCGCAGTTCCTCGTCGGTCACCTTCTGGAAGTGAGAGAAGTCGAAACGCAGCGTCGTATCCGACACATACGAACCCTTCTGCTCCACGTGGTCGCCCAGCACCTGCTTGAGCGCGTAGTCGAGCAAGTGTGTAGCGGTGTGGTTGGCAGCGCTGGCAGCGCGCTTGTCCGTATCGACACATGCCATGAAGTCGGCATTGACGTCCTTGGGCAGCTCCTTCACGATGTGTATGCTCTGTCCGTTCTCGCGTTTGGTGTCGATGATGTCCACAGTCTCGTTCTCGCTCACGATGACACCCTTGTCACCTACCTGTCCACCCATCTCTCCGTAGAACGGAGTGTTGTCGAACACGAGTTCGTAGAAGGTGTTTTTCTTCTGCGTAACCTTGCGGTAGCGCAGTATGTGACATTCATATTCGGTGTAGTCGTAGCCCACAAACTGCTGCTCGCCCTCCTTGAGCACAACCCAGTCGCTGTTCTCCACAACGGCGGCGTTGCGTGCACGGGCCTTCTGTTTCTGCATTTCCTCGTCAAACTGCTGCTCATCCACGGTGAAACCATTCTCACGACAGATGAGCTCTGTCAGGTCGAGCGGGAATCCGTAAGTATCGAACAGGCGGAAAGCCTGAACGCCGTCGAGCTGTGTCTTGCCCTGAGCCTTCAGCTCTTCCATGGCGCTGTTGAGCAGGTTTATACCCTTTTCGAGAGTGCGGAGGAACGAGTCTTCCTCTTCCTTCATCACACGTCCGATGAGCTCGCGCTGTGCAGGAAGTTCCGGATAGGCCTCTCCCATCTCCTGTATGAATACAGGCATGAGCTTGTAGAGGAACGCTTCTTTCTGTCCGAGGAACGTGTAGGCATAGCGTACTGCACGGCGCAGGATGCGGCGGATGACATATCCGGCCTTGGCATTGCTCGGCAGCTGACCGTCGGCGATGGAGAACGCCACGGCGCGCAAGTGGTCGGCGCATACGCGCATGGCCACGTCGGTCTCCTCTTTCTCACCGTATTTCAGTCCGGTGATGTGCTCTATCTCTTTTATTATCGGCTGGAACACGTCAGTGTCGTAGTTTGAGTGCTTGCCCTGCAGCGCGCGTACGAGACGCTCGAAGCCCATACCGGTATCTATGACGTGCATAGGCAGCGGTTCGAGCGAGCCGTCGGCCTTGCGGTTGAACTGCATGAAGACGATGTTCCAGATCTCGATAACCTGCGGGTCGTCCTTGTTCACGAGCTCGCGTCCGGGCACTTTGGCCTTCTCCTCAGGCGTACGCGAGTCGAGGTGTATCTCAGAGCACGGACCGCAAGGACCCGTATCGCCCATCTCCCAGAAGTTGTCGTGCTTGTTTCCGTTTATAATGTGGTCGGCAGGCACGTGCTTTGCCCAGAAACGTGCAGCCTCCTCGTCGCGTGCTATGCCTTCCTCAGGCGAGCCTTCGAACACTGTCACGTAAAGATCTTCGGGCGCAAGATGCAGCACATCAACGAGATATTCCCACGCATAGTCTATGGCTCCCTCCTTGAAATAATCGCCGAAGCTCCAGTTGCCGAGCATCTCGAACATTGTGTGATGGTATGTGTCGTGTCCCACTTCTTCAAGGTCGTTGTGCTTGCCACTCACGCGAAGACACTTCTGCGAGTCGGCACGGCGGCGCGGTTCAGGGTCGCGCGTTCCGAGAATGATGTCCTTCCATTGGTTCATTCCGGCATTGGTAAACATCAGCGTTGGGTCATCTTTTATCACCATCGGTGCTGACGGCACGATGGTATGTCCCTTCGACTCGAAAAACTTTTTGTACGAGTCGCGGATTTCGTTAGCTGTCATCATGTTATGTTTTTTTTTTTAATTTTCCAATTCCTTACAAAAAGTTTTGCAAAGATACTTCCTTTTGATTATTTTTGCAAATAAATTAATCATTGTTTAATAAAAATACGCTGTCCATGGCATTAAATACGAATAAGAATCTTAAGTTGTATTACTCCATTAAAGAGGTGGCACAGATGATAGGTGTGAGAGAGTGCACCCTGCGCTATTGGGAAACGGAGTTCCCGCATCTGAAGCCCAAGACCACAGGACAGAAAGTGAGACAATACACCGAGAAGGACATTGAACAGATAAAACTGATATACAATCTGGTGAAGGTGCGCGGATTCAAGATTGCTGCCGCAAGAAAGATGATAAACCAGAACCGCACCGGAGCCGACAAGAGCGCCGATGTGCTCGACACGCTCATATCTGTGCGCGACCAGTTAATGGACCTGAAGAAACAGATAGACGGACTTATATAATAAAAAACGACAGACAATACCCTATGGAAGGCGACAGAACACTCTGCCGCCTTTTTGTTTCGACTTGCTGAAACAGGCTTGGCGGCGCGACTCCGGCACATACTGACGGCGGGAAAACGGTTTTATGGAAACACTGCTGTGGATTGGCCTCAGTGGACTACTGCGGCATCGGGCGCAAATCAGCGTTGTTTTCTTATGATGAAACGGAATGATATTGGCGACATTAAAATTAGGTTCATCCCATATTTTTGTTTTTTCCCTTTGATGAAAGTAAATAATATGAATGATTTTCAAATTAATTTTATTCCCTACCCATATTGCTTCCTTATATAGAAAGGAAATGATATGCGTGGCTGTCAAATCAATTTACTCTCCTATCCATGTCGTTTCCTTATGACAAAATGAAACGATACGAGTTATTTTCAAATTGATTTTATTTCCTTCCCGTGTCACTTTCTTATATAGAAAAGAAACATTTTGTGCCACTTTTAGATTGTAAGCGGTTTTTGATTTTTCCGCCTCGGTTTCCTGATATACCCCGAAAAATAAGCGCGTATTTACAATCAGACTTTCCTTCGGGCGCAAATACGCGAAACATAAGCGGTTTGTGCAAATTATTGAATGTCAATAACTTATATTTAAGGGGTATTTCTTCGCATTGCAAAAAGCACCATTTCGGCTTGCAATAAAGCCCATTTCGGAGGCTGAAAAGCACCATATCGCACCCTGAAATGGGCTTTATCGGACTGCGAAACGGGCAATATCGGAAAGCGGAACGGACTTTTCCGGACTACGTTATGGGGTATATCAAAATGCGGTATTATACTGAATGTCGTTTATTATGTTAGTTTTAACATTCATGTACACCTCTTTTGCGAAAATATTTTGTCAAAATAAAATCAAGAAAAATCGTAAGTACGTCACCCGATTTTTCGTTGAAAACGCCCACATCAGAAGTGAAAAACGATGCGTGATTATTTATCCTGTGAAATAATATTGTTTATCGTGTGAAATAATAAAACCCCACAGCCCCGGCGATGATACGACATAAATAGGGAAAATCCTAACCGATGATAGGGATTTTCCCTTTCCGGTGCAGATTATTATTAGTAAATTCGTAGCGTTAATAATAATGTCTGACTATCAAAACAAAAGTCCTATGAAGAAATACATACTGCCAATCATTCTGCTGATGTCTTTCTTCTGCACATACGCATCAGCCCAAAGCGACACCGGCGACGTGGCGCCGGCCGACATATACCGACACGTTGACATAGCTCCCGTGTTCCCGGGAAGCGTTGAAGAGGGACTGCCGATGTACGTGGCAAAAAACTTTCACTACCCCGCCGCGGCATGGCGAACGGCATTCGTGCCCGCAGTGCCGGTGAGCTTCGTGATACGTGCCGACGGCACAACAAGCAACGTGAAGATACTGCGCGACGTGCATCCGTTGCTGGCAAAGGAGATTGAGCGGCTCATTCTCAACATGCCGCGCTGGTATCCTGCCTATCTCAACAACAAGCCTGCCAACACCGAGTTCAGATACACCCTGCAACTCGTCGATCCTTATCTCAACCTGCCCTACCACGTAGTGCCGCTCATCGACAAGACAAGAAAATACAACGACTTCTCACGCAAGTATAACACGGGCATGAAAGAGCGTGAGCTGAAGGAGGCCATGGACGAGATAGAGCAGATTACGTCTGTAACGCCGCTGCACGCGCCGAGCACCATAGCCATGACGCGGTTGTGGCTGACCGACAAGAACTATCATCAGGCCACCATACTCGCAAAGACGGCGCTGAAGGAATACGGCTCGCTGAATCTGTATAAACATGACAAGAAGAAGTCGGGACACGACTATCCGCGGCCGGGATATAACGGAAAGAACGAGATAGCGCTCGCCCTGCAGAGGGCTCTGGCGTGCGACGAGGCAGGGCTGAAGGGCATGGCGCACTCGGCTTACACGGACTTGATAAGCCTGCTCGACGAGAAGATAAGGACAAAGGACATAGCCGTGCCGCTCGTAGGAACCAGCGAGGAATATCACATAGAGGAACTCATAAAGCGGCTCACCTACCGGCAGATGAAGGAACTGACGTCTGACGAGGAGCAGATGAGACAGATGACATACGACGACTGGAAGCCATTGAGATATGCCGTGAAGTATGACGACGTGAACAAAGCCATGGACTATCTCATAGCCAAGGGCGTGATAATGAGCGCAAAGGTGCTGGGCACACACAGCAAGATAAAGGAACTGAGGCGCGAGATAGCCATGGGACGGCTCAATAAGTCGGACACGCTCCACCTATACGAGCTGAAAGCCATGGCGATAGGGCTGCGCGACGGGCGGCAGGCGGAGACCGACTATCTCAAAGAGATTGCCTCCGTAGGCAGCAACCGTCTGCAACAGCTTGCCGGAAGACTGACCGAGGCCGTGAATCAACTGCCCAAGGGCGACAGCGAACGGCGCAAGGCGGTGCACAGCATAGCCTGTATGGCTCCGCTGAACGATGCGTCGCTGAGCAGGAAGGAGAACAAGGACGCGGCCTCTGAGTTCTATCATTACCGCGAGACAATGTGCGACACGTATCCTCTGGACTGGCTGTTCAGCGACACAGGTTATTGACACGGACTGGAAAAAGCACTTCAGCAGAAGTGCCGGAGGCATGGACGTGGATGTAGGGAATACTTGCTGTCAGATAAACCTATTCGGGTTTGATAATCATACAGCGGGAGATGATTATTTATACATCATAAATATGGCTTTATATCTTTTAAATATTATTACTTTGAAGAATAAAACCTATGTCGTATCTTTGCAAATGATATGCTGCGTCTGGCAAGACACGGACAGGCTGTAATTGCCTCACTTGCCACATCTTCACGAACGGGACGCACGGCGTATCATGATTATTTAATCACAAAAACAAGGAAAGATGAAAAAGATATTCATGACTCTGGCACTTGCCGCGACAATGGCGGCAGCACCGTTCTGCAATACATGTGCGCAGAATCTCGCAGCACAGGACGACGATGCCAAATATGCTACCGAACTGCTCGAGACAGGTGCAAAGGCACCCGACTTCAGTCTGAAGACTCCGGAGGGCAAGACCGTCAAGCTTAGCGACTTCCACGGCAAGTATGTGGTGCTCGATTTCTGGGCTTCATGGTGCCCCGACTGCATAAAGGACATACCTAACATGAAGCGTATGTACGAGACCTACAAGGACCGCGGCATTGTTTTTCTGGGCGTATCGTTCGACGACAACAAGGACAACTGGACCGCCATGATAAAGAAGCAGGGCATAAAATACACGCAGGTGAGTGAACTGAAGAAGTGGAAGACCACCGAGGTGTCGAAAGCTTACAAAATAAACTGGATTCCGACGCTCTATCTCATCGACAAGGAAGGTAAGGTTGTGCTGGGCACAGTGATGTCGGAGAAGATGGAAAAGGCGCTCGGACAGCTGTCGCCCGTATGCGAATGACGACAACCGATGACGCCTACGACAGAACAGATTGCCACATGGTTCGACACGTTCAACCGTGACTACTTCGCCGGAAGCATGCCCCGCCCGCGACTGTCGCTGGGACATTCGCGCACAAGGCTCGGCTCAATGGCATGCAGGCGCAGGCGGACTTTGCTGGGATGGAAAAACTCTGACTTCGCCATACGTCTGAGCACATACTACGACTGCACCGAACGCGAGTTGCAGACTGTGCTGCTGCACGAGATGATACATCTGTACATAGCGTGGAAAGGCATACGCGACGACGCGCCACACGGACGTGTGTTCCGCCGGATGATGGACGAACTGAACACACGCTACGGATGGAACATCACCGTATCAACGTCAATGCGCGGCCGACAGACCACCACACCGCGCGACAGCAACCGCCAAAGACTCGTGCTGGCATTGGAGAACAGCCGCGGCGAATGTTTTCTGTCGGTGGTAAATCCGCGCTATGCCGTGAGACTGAAAGCACAACTCGGGCGCGCTATCGACGTAAAACCGCGCGCCTGGTTTGTGAGCACCGACCCGTTCTTCGCCGACTTCACCACCGTACGCTCGCTTAGGGCACGCCGCGTAACGCGCACCATATTCGAGGAAAAGATAGCAGGCGGCAAGGCGATTGCAGTATAAACAGCAGCCATCATTATTTTATTCTCAGATTAATGATGTAATCGTCATATAGGTGTAATAATAATCTGGTGCTCAGATATTCTATCAAAAACAATAATGTGCAGCCGGAATAAAAAACGTTATTTCCGACTGCACATTATGCTATACAAAGAACACATCTTCAACTTCTGACTTACCGTCAATCCCAAAGATGCAGTTTTCCGTCATCAGGCACTTCCGGCACAGGCTTGGGACGTCCATACAACACCCGCTCCACATACTCCAAGTACCGCTTTCTGAAATTCTCCATTGAGCCAAACGCCTTCTCTATCATCTCGGAAAACGTCCACGTGTCAGGCCCGAAATCTGTACGTCCATATTCATAATGCCCGTTACGTTTAACGCCGAAATATTGATAAATTTTTTCAAAGTCACCATCGTCGTCCATAATCCTTACTATAAATATGCTGTCTGTATTGCACAAGAGTCTACGCTGTACGCTTAACGCTCTATTAACACTGTCCATTGCGGCATCATCCAACGAACTATTTTGGCAATACTGAAATTCCAAAACCGAAAATTCCTGCCCTCGGATATTTGACCATACAAAAGCTGTGTCTTGTCCTGGTACATTATCTTTTAAAATGTAAATATCCATTGTCTCAGCCGGCGTTATAAAGGAAGCCTCAATCTCCAGTTCGAATCGTTCCCACTTCTCCTTATGCCAGCACACTATCGGTATTTTCTTATACAGGTTGTATAAGTCTTTCGCAATGAATAATTGCGCGAAGCAATCAGCAGAAAAAAACAAACCGATCAATGCGGTTAAAAAGACAGATAATAAACGTACGGTCATAGATTTTTCCATATCATTATATAAATCAAAAACATCCAGAATAATCCAGTATGTTAATACAAAATCATAATGTTTAAGTCTGCAACAAATTTACAAAAAAGAAAAAGAAAACACACAAAGCCGTGTAATAAAATTTTATAAATACAGGATTTAACACATTATGCTAACCCATTCGGAAAAGACAGAAAATAACTGCACAAAACATCATAAATGCGCATCCACGGTGGCGTTTTGCACTTTTTTAAAGCCTTTAATTTTGATGATTATCAAAAACTTATTACTTTTGCAGCTGTTTGAGGCGTCGCTACGATGCCTGAAGGTGTTATGTGCCTGCTGACCATACACACCTGTCAAGAGACAGTTTAGACCACGACGACCTTGGACTAAATCAGTTTTGCCGACAGCAAATCGTTATTCAGCAAGACTATCGGTCATAATATGTTCTGAAAAATACATTCACGCTGCCGTGACATAAACCTCTCCCGACACATCGAATTAACAATTTATTAATACTATATTATGAGCTTGAAAATTGTTGTACTTGCCAAACAAGTACCCGACACGAGAAACGTGGGCAAGGATGCCATGACTGCCGAAGGAACAGTCAACCGTGCGGCGCTGCCTGCAATCTTCAATCCGGAGGACCTGAACGCCCTTGAGCAGGCTCTGCGTCTGAAAGAGCAGAACCCGGGTTCTACCGTAGGAATACTGACCATGGGTCCTCCCCGCGCTGCTGAAATCATACGCCAGGGACTCTATCGCGGAGCTGATACAGGCTGGTTGCTTACCGACCGTCTGTTTGCCGGAGCCGACACACTTGCTACATCTTATGCCCTCGCAACGGCAATAAAGAAAATCGGCGGTGTGGACATCGTAATCGGCGGACGCCAGGCTATCGATGGTGATACCGCACAGGTAGGTCCGCAGGTGGCACAGAAGCTGGGACTCTCACAGGTAACATACGCTGAGGAAATACTGAAATGCGAAGACGGAAAACTCACAATACGCCGCCACATCGACGGAGGTGTTGAGACTGTAGAGGCTCCGATGCCACTCGTCATCACAGTGACGGGAAGTGCAGACCCGTGCCGTCCGTGCAACGCAAAACTGATGATGAAATACAAACGCGCGACAGCGCCGATGGAACGTACCGCCGACAACAAATACAACTATCTGTATGAGGAGCGGCCTTATCTCACTCTGAACCAATGGTCGGTGGCCGACGTTGACGGCGATCCGGCTCAATGCGGACTCAGCGGCTCGCCTACAAAGGTGAAGGCCGTTAAGAACATTGTGTTCCAGGCTAAGGAAAGCAAAACACTGAGCAGCAGCGACACCGACATCGAAGGACTGGTGAAGGAACTGCTGGAAGAGAAAATTATAGGATAAAATTCATCCAAAGCAGTAAAAAATAAAAGCTGCGCGGCATACGGAAACATCCGAAGCGCCGGATGCGCAGCTCAAAAGACAAAAAAGAATATATGAACAACGTATTTGTATATTGCGAGATAGAAGGCACTACAGTAGCCGAAGTATCTCAGGAATTGCTTACCAAAGGCCGTAAGCTGGCCAACAAGCTCGGTGTGGAGCTCCACGCTGTAGTAGCTGGAACCGGCATCAAAGGCGAAGTGGAGAAGCAGATTCTGCCCTACGGTGTTGACAAGCTCTTCGTTTTCGACGCCGAAGGTCTGTTCCCGTACACATCAGCACCTCATACAGACATCCTGGTGAACCTCTTCAAGGAGGAGAAACCGCAGATAGCGCTCATGGGCGCAACCGTAATAGGCCGCGACCTCGGCCCGAGAGTTTCATCATCTCTTACAAGCGGACTGACAGCAGACTGCACACAGCTCGAGATAGGCGACTACGACGGCAAGGTGAAGGAGAACGGTGAGATGGTGAGCAAGCACTATGACAACCTGCTCTATCAGATCCGTCCGGCATTCGGAGGCAACATCGTGGCAACCATCGTCAACCCTGACCACCGTCCACAGATGGCTACCGTGCGCAGCGGAGTGATGCAGAAGGCTCTCTACGAGGGCAAAGCAAAAGAAGAAGTGGTTTATCCGGACGTAGCAAAATATGTTTCGCCGGAGGCATTCGTAGTGAAAGTGCTCGACCGTCACGTTGAAGCTGCAAAGCACAACCTCAAGGGTGCGCCCATCGTTGTGGCAGGAGGCTACGGCGTAGGAAGCAAAGAGAACTTCGACATGCTCTTCAAACTGGCAAAGGAACTCCACGGTGAGGTTGGCGCAAGCCGTGCCGCTGTGGACGCAGGATGGATAGACCACGACCGCCAGATAGGTCAGACCGGTGTGACAGTACACCCGAAAGTGTATATCGCATGCGGTATCTCAGGACAGATTCAGCACATCGCCGGCATGCAGGACTCAGGCATCATCATATCAATCAACAGCGATCCTGACGCTCCTATCAACAAGATTGCCGACTACGTGATCAACGGCACCGTTGAGGAAGTCGTTCCTAAATTAATCAAATATTACAAACAGAACAGCAAGTAAACAAAATGGCTAATTATTATACAGATCATCCTGAGTTCGAGTTTTATCTCAATCATCCTGAGATGAAGCGTGTTGTCGAGCTCAAGGAGCGCAACTTCGAAGACAAGGACAAGTATGAGGACGCTCCGGTTGACTTCGAGGATGCCATCGAGAACTACAAGAACGTGCTCGAGATAACAGGCGACATCGCAGCTAACATTATCGAACCAAACAGCGAGGCCGTTGACCTCGAAGGACCACACCTCGTTGACGGACGCATGCACTACGCATCGAAGACTTACGAGAACCTCGACGCCACACGCAAGGCAGGTCTGTGGGGCATCTCAATGCCGCGTCGTTACGGCGGTCTGAACATGCCTATCACTCCCTATTCAATGGCTTCTGAGATAATCTCTTCCGCCGATGCAGGATTCCAGAACATCTGGTCGCTGCAGGATTGTATCGAGACTCTCTATGAGTTCGGCAGCGAGGAGCAGCGCCAGAAATACATTCCGCGCGTCTGTGCAGGCGAGACCATGAGTATGGACCTCACCGAACCGGACGCAGGTTCCGACCTTCAGCGCGTAATGCTCAAGGCTACATACAGCGAGAAAGACGGATGCTGGCTGCTCAACGGTGTGAAACGATTCATCACCAACGGCGACTCTGACATCCACCTCGTGCTCGCACGTTCGGAGGAAGGCACACACGACGGTCGCGGACTGTCAATGTTCATCTACGACAAGAACCAGGGCGGCGTCACAGTGCGCCACATAGAGAACAAGCTGGGTATCCATGGCTCACCTACATGCGAGCTTGTTTACAAGAACGCCAAGGCCGAGCTCTGCGGAAGCACACGTCTGGGTCTTATCAAATATGTGATGGCTCTGATGAACGGAGCACGTCTGGGCATCGCCGCTCAGTCTGTCGGTGTAAGCCAGGCTGCATACAACGAGGCTCTCGCATACGCTAAGGAGCGCAAGCAGTTTGACACTCACATCATCGACTTCCCGGCTGTTTACGACATGCTCTCACGCATGAAGGCTAAGCTCGACGCCGGCCGCAGCATACTGTATCAGACAGCAAGATACGTCGATATATACAAAGCTCTCGAGGACATAGCACGCGACCGCAAGCTCACAGCCGAAGAGCGCCAGGAGCAGAAGAAGTATGCACGCCTTGCCGACGCATTCACTCCGCTGGCAAAGGGTATGAACTCTGAGTACGCCAACCAGAACGCATACGACGCAATACAGGTACACGGCGGTTCAGGATTCATCATGGAGTACAAGAGCCAGCGTCTTTACCGCGACGCACGCATCTTCTCTATCTACGAAGGAACTACACAGCTGCAGGTGGTTGCCGCAATACGCTACATCACCAACGGCACTTACATGGGTATGATAAAGGACATGCTGGAGCACGAGGTTGCCGACAGTCTGAAAGCACTCAAGGTTCGTGTGGCTCTCATGGCAGAGAAGCTGGAAGACGCTGTGAACGCCGTGAAGGAAGCAGGAAACCAGGAGATGCAGGACTTCGTGGCACGCCGTCTGTACGAAATGACAGCCGACACCATCATGTCACTGCTCATCCTCGACGACGCCACACGCTCACAGGAACTCTTCGAGAAGAGCGCCAACGTATATGTACGCTATGCAGAGGCTGAGGTGAACGCTCACCACGCATTCATCAAGAGTCTGCGTCCGGAGGATCTCGAATACTATCGTCAGGCAGAAAAAGAGGCTGAGGCCGCTGAATAAGTCTGAACCGATATACAAAAAAGAGCCGCTTTCCTCATTCTATCGGGAAAGCGGCTCTTTTATTTTATATTTCCGGCTCTCCAAATAAACACGTCCCGTACCTTCCCCCACATCCGACATCAGCCTTTTTCAAGGAAACTCACACGACAAACTTACGATTTTTCTTGACATAATTTTGACAAAATATTTTCGCGAAAGAGATGTAAATGGATGTTAAATCATACTTAATATAGGGCGTTTCAACCATTACCGCATTTTGATATACCCAATAACATAGTCCGAAAACGTTCGTTCCGCTTTCTGATATTGCCCATTTCGCAGTACGATAAAGCCCATTTTAGGGTGTGATATGGTGCTTTTCGGCCTCCAATATGGGCCATTTTGCAAGACGAAATGGTGCTTTTTGTAATACGAAAAAAATGCCCTTAAATATAAACTATTGATATTCAATACATTACGAAAGCCTCTTATATTTCGCGTATTTGCGCCCGAAGGAAAGTCAGTCCGCAAATACTCGATTATTTTTCGGGGTAGAACCGGAAACTGAGGAGGAAAAATCAAAAACTGCTTTCAAATTGAAAGTAGCTTGTATTATTTCCTTTCAACAGAAAATTACAACACTAACTTGAACGAAAATGAATTTAACAGCCGCCCATATCATTTCCTTTCAACAGAAGAATGCAGCGCTGATTAGGAAAGAAATGAATTTGAAAGCTACACATATCGCTTCTTTTCAACAGAAGGAAACTACATTGATTTGAGATGAAATTAATTTAGGAACAACTTATATCATTTCCTTTCAACAGAAGAATACAACACTAACTTAAAAGAAAATTAATTTAAAAGCAAATCTTATCACTTCCTTTCAACAGAAAGAAATAGCGTTAATTTAGAAGGAAACGAATTTGAAAACACACCATACCGCTCCATTTCCACACAAAAAAACAGCGCCGAGTTGGTAATGAATGTGCAATTTCCCATTCAAACCAACTCGGCGCTGAATTTCTACTGAGTCGATATAGCCTGATGACAATAAGCCTGCGACGTGACGTCACACGCCATTATGTCCTACTACCGTTTTTCTTCCTCTGCCTTCTGCTTTTTCAACATCTCGGCCTCGGCAAGCATATCCGTACCAAGATGCGTCACGCGCTCACGCTCAAGACGCTCCCTCACCTCTTTAGGTTTGGTGGCATAGACAATCATCCTTATCGAATCGTCGTAGGTGACATAGTTCCACAGCCAGTTGAGAAGCACCATGAGCTTGTTGCGTATGCCGAGTATCGAGCGCAGATGGACAACGAGCCACAACACCCACGCAAAGAAACCTTGCGAATGGAACTTGCCTATCTCTGCCACAGCCTTGTTTCTTCCCACCGTTGCCATCGACCCGAGGTTATTATATACGAACGGAGTCAGAGACGAATCGTCGCCCGCCGCAATCTTCCTTATGTTGTGCGCGAGGTTCTTCGCCTGCTGTATGGCAACCTGCGCGAGCTGCGGATGACCTTTAGGATAAGCCGGATCGGTGGTCTGAAGACACTGATCGCCGATGGCGAACACGCCGTCCATGCCCTTCACACGGTTATACTCGTCCACTATGATGCGCTGTCCGCGTCCGAGATGATCACCTTCCATTCCGGTGATGGTGTTGGCCCTGACACCCGACACCCAGATGAACGTACGGGTAGGTATCTCCGATCCGTCTTTCATCACAACCTTATGGTCGTGGTAGTCGGACACCATCTTGCCCAGACGAACCTCAACGCCCATGCTCTCGAGAAACTCCTTAGCCTTCTGCGACGAGTCTTGCGACATGCCGGCAAGCAGTCGGTCGCCTGCCTCTATCAGATAGATGTGCATCAGCGACGCGTCCATGTCAGGATAGTCGTAAGGCAACACGTAGCGTTTCATCTGCGACAGAGCGCCCGCAATCTCCACGCCCGTGGCACCGCCACCCACAATCACCACGTTGAGCAGCTCCTGACGCTCCTCCTCAGTGGCGCAGGTCAGCGCACGCTCCAGATTGCTCAGCAGGGCGTTGCGCAGTCCCATAGCCTCGGCAACGGTCTTCATAGGCATGGCCTCATCGGCTATATTGCTGTTTCCGAAGAAGTTGCTCGTCGTGCCGGCGGCAAAGACAAGATAGTCATACTCCATCTTTCCGATTGACGTCTGGATGATTTTCTTGTCGGGGAACACCGCGCGCACCTCAGCCATACGGAAATAGAAGTCGTCCTTACCGCGGAATATCTTTCTGAAAGGGAAAGAAATCTGTCCCGGTTCTATACCTGCCGAGGCAACCTGATATATCAACGGCGGAAACTGATGATAGTTGTTCTTATCCACCAGAACCACCTGCAGGTCTGAATTGCGAAGCTCCGTTGCAAGCCGGAGTCCTCCGAATCCACCACCGACAATCACAATACGTTTCTTTCCATTTCTCTTAATATTGACACTCATAGCTATTGATTATTTAGTTTACCGGTTATGATGATTGCACATGAATGTGCACACGTCCTTTTTATGTTTGCAAAGACAGGGAGTGGTTAGTGCACAGACAAGACAGAGAAAACATTGTTTTTTCTGTTTGGCTTTGCCGAACCGAATCCTATCTTATGCAAAGATAAGGATAAAATATTGTTTCCATATAATAAAAAGGTGAAAAATTCAACCTTACCACTCATCCGGAGCCGATTGCCACTATGTATTCCAATATGTGATAAAATATTCGTCATCTCTGTAGTTTTTTGTATTACCTTTGCGTCTAACTTGCAGTAATGTTCAAATCAATAATAAATGGAAATATCTGAAAAGGAATTCGAACGTATTGTCAGGCAGAACAAAAGCACCATATACACCGTGTGCTATATGTTCGCAGACAATGCCAACGACGCCGACGACCTGTTCCAGGAGGTGCTGCTCAACATATGGAACGGACTCGGAAAGTTCAGGCAGTCGAGCGACATATCTACGTGGATATGGCGTGTAAGCCTCAATACCTGCATAAGCAGCGACCGGAAACGCAAGCGAAGACACACCGTCAGGCTCACAATGGAGGCCAACCTGTATGAGGACAACGACGACGACACACGACAGATACGTATGTTGCGCGACCGCATACATCGTCTTAAACCTTTCGACCGCGCCATAGTGCTGCTGTGGCTCGAGAATCTCAGCTATGAGGAAATAGGCGACATAGTGGGTATCACGGCTAAGAACGTGTCGGTGAGACTGTTCCGCATACGTCAGGAACTGAAACAAATGTCCAACAACTAAAACTGCAAGAAGATGGAAAACAACAACGAACTGGAAATGATGCGCGCACAAGTGGCACTGCTCAAGGAGAAGCTCGACAATGAGCAGTTGGTGAGCGAGAAGCTGCTGCGCTCCATAATAAAGAAGACTGTCAGAAGACTGACATTCGAACGCATGTGGTCTCTGCCTTTCATCCTGATTTTCATACCATGGATAATATATGTGCTCGTAACGGAAATAAAGCTATCGATGGTCTTCGCCATAGTCTTCGGACTGTACATGATAGCCGCGACGATATACACATTCTATTCGCAACGCGGACTGAACAACAAGACGGTGGGAACAGACAGGCTTGTGGATACGGGCCGCAGACTGATACGTCTGAAACGCCTTAACGCCAGATGGCTGCGCATAAGCATCCCTGTCTCGGTGATAATTTTGGCATGGATGTTTCTCGAAGTGGATCCCGATGCGCCATACGGCGTCCCGTTCTATCGAGGTGCAAGCTTTGGTTTAGCCGTGGGAGCGGTCTTTGGTACTATAAGATATGTGAAAAGACGGCGCGAACTGAAGGATTGTATTCGTCAGATAGAGGACCTTACGGGTGAGAAACTCGACTGAACGCGCCCGTCAGATCGACATGACAAACAATAAACCACCGGCCCGCAGCGACATCAGTGTCATGCTGCGGGCCGGTGGTTTATCATATTCCATACGCCGTATATCTGTTGCTTATCCGTAATGTGAGCCATGGCTCAGATGCGCTGATATATCTTCAGGCCGAAATCATCCACAATGGCGTAGATGTATTCCATTATTTCGGCGAGATGATGCTCATAGGGTTTCCAGTCCTTCTGCTTCAGGAAGAAGTAGAACTCTATGGGCAGACCGGTGCTTGTGGCCTCGAGCTGGCGCACGAAGAACATCATTTCGCTGTTCACATCGTCGCGCGCGGCTATCCAACGCTCGACATACCGGCGGAAGAGAGTCATGTTTACTACGTTGCCTTTCATCTCTGTCGCCTTCATGCCATACTTCTCCGTGAGCCTCTCTTTCATCTGGTCGTCGGCCAGGCGCACGCTGCGGAAGTCGAAATAAACCATGCGCTTCACCCTTCGTCCTCCTCCGCTGCGCATCGACATCCAGTTCTGGAACGAGCCGTCAACAAGCGTGAGCGGCGAGACGGTGAGTATGGTGTTGTCGAAGTTGCGCACCTTCACCGTGGTGAGCGTTATGTCTTCCACTATGCCGTTCACCTCTGTCTTGGGCACTGTTATCCAGTCGCCCTTGTGAAGCATGTCGTTGCTCGTGAGCCTCACGCCCGCCACGAGTCCCGTGATGGTGTCCTTGAACACGAGCATGAGTATTGCCGACGTGGCACCGAGACCGGCAAGGAGCGTCAGCGGACTGCGTCCTATCACCACGGCAACCATGACAATGACCGAGATAAATATCACTCCTATCTTCAGCACACCGCAGAAGGTGTGGAAATACTGCTGCAAGGCCGTGCGGCGTTCGCCCTCGAAGCCCTTGAACGAGTCGATGAAGGCTATGCCGAGACGCATGGACATGAGCACCACATAGAACGCCGTGACACGCGAAAGGACCTCAGGCACTGTGTGATAGACAGCGAACACGTCGGGAAGGAACATCCAGACAAACAGTCCCGGCACTATGTGCGAGGCGGCGCGGAGCGTACCTTCGTTCAGCAGAATGTCGTCCCACTCCACCACTGTCTTCTCTGCTATGCGCACCATGAGCGGCACTATGAGCTTATGACACAAGAGATAGATGAGACACGCCACTCCGAGTATGATCAGAGCAAGAGCCATGCGGCTCGTGAACGTGAGCATGGATCCTGTCAGTCCGGTCTGTCCGAAGAGCTGTTCTGCCTGTATTACAATGTCGTTCATGAGGATATGTATATGTTCGTTACATCAAGGCTGGCACAACACCATGCACACATGATCCTGAAAAGCGCGCGCGTCGCGGCTGCGCTTGACGCCCTGGTTTATTATGGAGAAAGCCAGACGATGGCCGTTTGGCGCCGTACAGTAGCCTGCAAGACTGCTCACGCCTGTCACAGAACCTGTCTTGGCATAGACATTTCCGCGTGTGAAAGTGCCGTGCATACGGTTTTTCAAGGTGCCGTCAACACCTGCCTGCGGCAGCGAAGGGTGCAGATGGAGATAGATATTGTTGTTCATGAAAGCATAGCGCAGCAGTTTCACCTGAAGCTCCGCCGTGACATAGTTGTATAGTGACAGTCCCGAGCCGTCGGCAAAATAATACTGCGACGGATCGAGTCCCACCTTTGTGACCAGCCGGTTGATTACAGCCCGGGCGCTGCGTGCCGATGCCGGATGGTTGCCTGTGCTGGCTGCAATCTGATAGAACATCGACTCGGCATAGAGGTTGTCGCTCTCCTTCATCATGTTCATCAGTATCTGGTCCATCGTGTGGAAGCGGCGGCAGATGCAGAAGGCGTCGCCCGGCTTCATGGCCTCAGACACAGTACCCTCGACAACGATGCCATACTTTTGCAGCTCGTCGGCAAAACGCTGCATGAAATTGTCCTTACGGCTTATGAGCAACGGCGAGAGCACTGGATTGTCGTCGTCCCAGCACCAGCCCTTACCCAGACGTGCGGTGTCCTTCATTGTCTTGTCGGCATAGAGATTGCCGCGTATCGTATCGACGCCCATCTTGTGAATGCTCTCCACGAAGGCGCGCAGGTCGTCGGAATTGAAGCGTGGATCGAATCCGCCCACGCAATAGACATTGCCTCGCAACACGCCGTCGGACACCTGTCCGGTGTAGCACAGCTCGGTCTTGAACTGATAGCTACCGCCCAACTTGTCGATGGCGGTGATGGCGGTGATGAGCTTCATGGTTGAAGCGGGGCGCAGACGCTGGCGCTCGTTGTGGCGGAAGATAACCGAATCGGCGTCAAGGTCGTAAACCATCATGCCCACCTGCGATGTCGAGAACATGTGCGAGTCGAGCAGCGATGCCAACGATGCCTGCACCGACTGGGGCCAAGGCAGCGACGGCACGGAGACCGAAGCAGTGTCGGACACGGCATTCAGGGTGTCGAGATGCAGGGTGTCGGATGCGCCCGCGGCGTACTCGTCATCGTCTTCTATTATTTCCTGAGCATGAACCGGCGTGAACAACAACACCGGAATAAGAAGCAAATACAACAATCGTTTCATTATTTTCTATCAATAAGACTGCACACGACACGGAGCCGTGCGCATCATGAAAAACACTTCAACTTACCATGCACCTTACGTGCGGCTGCGACTATTCGCCATCAGCGTCGGTATCATCGGCGACAGAGGCCGAAGCCATCCGCCGTTCTATCTCTCTTATAAAACCGTCCTCGTTGTCGGGCTGCACCGACACCACGTGTCCGTCGCCCCACTCCACGGCAATATACGGTTTCAGAAGCAGTCGTCCCTCCACGCGTTTCACCTCACGTATCTCCGACAAGGGCACCACGATGCGGCGCGACAGCCGTCCGCCGTCTATCACCAGGCGCTTGTCTGAGGTGAGAAGATACACCGTGTGCACAGCACGCTCAACGGTAAGCGCGGCAAGCACTATCATGGCCAACCCCACCACACCCGACAACAGATTGTGGTGCATGAGCGCCCACAGACCGATGAGCGCGAAGACCATAATCGTAACAATGTCGATATAAAACACATGTTTGTGAAAAATCCTGTCCATAAGAGCATCGACTTACTGACACGCGCACCGAACCATATGCAGTGAAACCGGCACAGACGCAGCCCGAAAGCACGCGCAAGCACCCAAACACCGCATACACGACATCACCACCCCACACGCCCGTTGCCACGAAACGCGCACGGCGGCACATCAGTCGCCCGACAAACGCGGGTACATATTATCTTGATGCAAAGATATAAATAAATATTCATACAGACGAAAAGTTTTTTACGTCGTTCGGTAAACAAAATGTAAGAAAAAGATAATGCCGTCGGCACGATACATTTTTTTATACTTCATTAATAATTAAGCGGCTCAGAAATGTTAAAAACGCGGTATGAAAATCTCTGATTTCTCGAATTTTTGCAGCCGAGGACACATTTTCGGCGGGGAAAACGAGTTTTTGCCGCATAAACATAATACGCTGTAAATCAAATGATTATATAATATACCCGATTTATCATCAACCGGAACATATCGCAATATGCACTATATCAGGGTGCGATATGGGCCATTTCGCCTTATGAAACAGGCCATATCACGCCCTGAAATGCACTCAATCGTAACACGATAAAGGCTGTTTCGCACCGCCGGAATCCGTCAGCCGCTCCGCACTTAATATTTTTTCGGACGAAAAACACGTTTTAGTGACATTCCGAAATCTGTTTTGTCAATTTCCGAGTGTTAAACCGACTCCGCGCATAGTATAAACTTTGTTAATGCCAGTTTCTGCGTTCGCTTATGGCACACCGCAACAACACGCATCAACAAAGGCATCGTACATAAAAAACGCTGCATTTTATGGCCTGCATGTAGATGCGGCTTCGATTATTTTATGTAATTTTGCAGTATATTCAAAAAATATTCATATGGTTTTCAAATACGATTTTCTCATTATCGGTTCAGGAGTGGCAGGCATGAGCTACGCCCTGAAAGTGGCCCGAGCCAAGAAGGGCAAGGTGTGCATGATATGCAAAACCACACTCGACGAAGCCAATACGTCGTTTGCGCAAGGAGGTGTGGCATCTGTCACAAACCTTGAAGTGGACAACTTCGAAAAACACATAGAGGACACAATGATAGCCGGCGACTACATCAGCGACCGCGCGGCCGTAGAACAGGTGGTAAGAAACGCGCCTGCACAGATAAAGGAGCTTGTGAACTGGGGTGTGAACTTCGACCGCAAGGAAGACGGCACGTACGACCTGCACCGTGAGGGCGGACACTCTGAATTCAGAATCCTGCACCACTCGGACGATACTGGAGCCGAGATACAACGCGGACTTATGGCTGCCGTGAGAGCTAATCCTGACATAGATATAAAGGAAAACCATTTCGCGGTGGAGATAATAACACAGCACCATCTGGGAGCGCGCGTCACACGACGCACACCGTACATCAACTGCTACGGTGCCTATGTGCTCAACCCCGACACGCAGAAGGTGGATACATATCTTAGCAAGGTGACCGTGATGTGTACCGGAGGATGCGGCGCTGTATATCAGACAACCACCAACCCGATAATAGCCACCGGCGACGGCGAGGCCATGGTATATAGGGCAAAAGGCACAGTGAAGGACATGGAGTTCGTGCAGTTCCACCCGACGGCGCTCTATCACCCGGGAGAGACTCACCCGGCATTCCTCATAACCGAGGCCATGCGCGGATACGGCGGCATACTCAGACTGCCTGACGGAACATCGTTCATGGAGAAATATGACAAGCGTCTGTCACTGGCTCCGCGCGACATCGTGGCAAGAGCCATCGACAAGGAGATGAAGATACACGGAATAGACCATGTGTGCCTCGACGTTACGCACAAGAACGCTGAGGAGACGAAGCGCCACTTCCCGAACATATACATGAAGTGTAAGTCGATAGGCATCGACATAACGACCGACTACATACCGGTGCGTCCGGCTGCCCACTACATGTGTGGCGGTATAAAGGTGGACCTGAACGGACAGTCGAGCATAGACAGACTGTACGCCATAGGCGAGTGCTCGTGCACAGGACTGCACGGAGGCAACCGTCTGGCAAGCAACTCACTCATAGAGGCTGTGGTATATGCCGACGCTGCGGCGCGCCACTCACTGGCTCATGTAGATGAATATGACTTCAACGACAAGGTGCCTGAATGGAACGACGAGGGCACAATGACCAACGAGGAGAAGGTGCTCATAACACAGAGCGTGAAGGAAGTGGGCGAGATAATGAGCAACTACGTGGGAATCGTGCGCAGCGACCTGCGACTCAAGAGAGCGTGGGATCGTCTGGACCTGCTCTACGAGGAGACCGAGGCTCTGTTCAAACGTGTAAAGGCGAGCCGCGACATCTGCGAGCTGCGCAACATGATAAACGTGGGCTACCTCATAACACGCCAGGCCATAGAGCGCAAGGAGTGTCGCGGACTGCACTTCACCACCGACTATCCGCTCCATGCTTACGACAAGAAATAAACTGAATACACTTTTATAGATATAAAAAGGAAAACCGGACACGCTGTTTTAGACGTGTCCGGTTTTCTTTTTTCGTATATAATGCCGTACGAATACGACTTATGAATAACCTGTTCGGATATATATTTCATGACCGATGAGCACGCACTCCGGAACGGATAAACCCGGCCGGCAAAACCAATACGGCCTGTCCACAAGACCATCGGCGGCTCACGCTTTATCTGGTGAGCGAGAATTTCAGGCTCAGTCCGAAATCCTGCGTGGTCGTAGGATAGCTGCTGCTGGCAAGGAGAGGAGTGTTTGTCTGGCAGTCGTAGTAGAAACTCATCGACACGAGCTTCGACAACGTGTACTCAGCAGAGAACGACAGCTTGAACGCACTGTTGCCACTGCTTGCCGCACTGGTCATCGACGCGATGTCGCGACTTATGGACGCCTGCTTGCGCAGACTCACATCGAGACGCAGACGCAGGTCGTTGTTGACGCTCGAAGTGGAGCGTGTGGCAGCCTGTGTGGTGTTATTCTGTTTGTCATCATCCTTCTTTCCCTTGTTCTTCACCAGTCGGTGGTTGCGTCCTCCAAAGAGTTTGAAGTTGTTGATGGTATAACCCATGCCGAGCACCCAGTCGTGGCTGGTGGCCTCGTTTATCTGCACGCTGGTCATACTGAGGCTGAGCACACGTGTGGTGCGATACTCCAGCTTGGCTGTGAGGTTGTTGTCAAACGTGAGGTCTATACCTATCAACGGCGAGAACGACTCGTTGATGCTCACCGTTGAGACGTTATACATAGAGCTTGGAATCGGGTTTCCGCTGGTGGCATCGGTCACAAAGCCGAGTCCGTTCATGTATTCCATGAAGGTGCTGTACGAACTGTATGAGCCGACTGCGTATATACTCTTGTATGCATGGTTTATGTTGACGCTCTTGAACACGTCGCGGAACCACGGCAGGCGGGTGAGTCCGCTGTAGCGCACCGACCAGTTAGGCAACAGACGGGCAAGCGACGGGAATATGCTGAGCGACGATCCGCCCATGCTGGTGTAGGCAGACAGGAAGGCGGGAATCATCACATCTGAGCTGTATTTATTCACTCCACCGTTGGCAGGGTCGAATTTCTTGCCGGCGAATGCAGTTCCCTCGGGATATACAGCGTTGGCATAGCGGGCCTCAACACGCTGACGGAAGCCGTCGAGCGACTTGCAGAACTTCTCGAATGTGGCCGAGTAGTAGCTGTTGCCTGCGTTACCCGATCCCTCGAACGCACTTCCCAGCGATAGTGTTGTCATGGAGAACGTACCGCTCTGGGTGGTAGGATTGCCCTCATACATATATTGTATGCTCTTGGCAGTGGTCATGGTGCGGCTTGCGTTGAGGTCTATCTTGAAGTTCTTTATCGGTTCGAGCGTTGCGCGGAGCTGCAGGTCCTCGGTCTTGTTTGTAGTGGCCGGGGTGGCGACAGAGTCGTTCATGAGCAGCCATCCGTTCTCACGTGCTTTCTCGATGTAGGAGTCGCCTATCACGCCGAACGCGAAATCGAGACCCGGCGACATGGCACCGACACTGCGTGTCTGACCGAACGCGTCGCCAATGGTAGGCATGAAGCCCGGCAACGACATCGAATACTGGTTGCGGTAGGATATTCCTACGCTGCGCACCATCATCATAACGCGCGCCACACCCTGCATTGTGCGATACCATCCTTTGTCCTCTAACGGTTCCTTTGCCGTAACAGTGACCTTTATCTTCATCGCGGAATCAACCTTGTTGGTGATTCTTATGTTGTTGTCGTCTATGCGTTTGTACTTCAGCTTGAACGCCTTGCCATCGGATGTCTTTGCCGACACGATGATGCGCTTCGACTTCTTGCCGTGAGTAAGTTTCACAACGGTGTCCGGCTTCAGCTCAACCTCGCCCTCAAAGCTGCGTTTGTTCTTCGGCAGTTTGCTGGTTAGCTGGGCAGCCTTGCCGTCCTTGTCTTTGGCATTCTTGTCGTCTTGGTTTTTCTTATTCTTGTCGGCAGTATTCCGATTCAGCCTGTTTCGCACGTTCGAAGTGTTTCTGGCGGGCTCTTTATTAAACCTCTCGTTGGCCTTCTTCAGGAAAGGAATATGGTTGTATAGCTTCTCCAGATTGAACGTACCGTTGACGTTGAGCGTACGGTTGTTCGATATGGTGTTGCCGAGCGACGTTCCGTCCTCAAGCTCAGTGCCTCTTACCCAGTTGTATGTAGCGTTGTAGCTGGCGTCGGAGTTCACCCAGTCGAATATAGGAACGAGATTAAGCGGCAACTGATAAGACATTGTGAACGTCTGGTTATAGTCGAGCGGAGTTCCGAGATTCTTGATACTTGTCCACACCGAGTCCTTCCACGCTGCGTAACGGTCGGGATACAGATCCTTGTTCACCGGAGTGTAAGGTTCCTCTATCTCGGCATGCGTCGCACTTTGGAAGTTCATGTGCAGATTCTTCGTGAGGTCCCAGCGCAACGAGAAGTCCCTGTTCCAAAGGAACTGCTGGCTGAACGTGACTGGCAGTTCGGAGTTTTCCATGCTCTCCATGTCGCGTTCCTGAAGCTCATAGTAGCTGCGCGTTATCTCAGTATTGAATCCGACGTTCTGCGGCAACCAGTTCAGACCGAATCGACGGAGAATGTCCAGCCACTTGCTCTTGTTCTTCAGCTTCTTGAATGGTTCGAATGCCTTATAGACAGGTGTCCACGAATAGTTCAGCGCACCGCGCCAGTTGTCTTCCGTCTCATACACCGTCGTCTCACCACTTGAGAAGTTATGGCTGTGACTATAGGTCAGAGAGAAGTTCGCCGGGTCGTAAGGCATTGGGTGACGCTTGTTCTGTATGCCCACTCTCACGTTGGAAAGAGAGAAGTTGGTGCTCGTTGTCTTTGTCACGGCGATGCTTTCCACCGAGTCGCGCTCGTGCTCGTTGAGAGACTCGAGAGCGTCGTCGAGCTCCATATCAGTATCGAGAGGATTGTATCTTGGGCGTGTAAACTCCTTCGTCATTGAGTAATACAGAGGCGCACTGACCTTTGCTTTCTCCGGGAAGAACTTGCCGAGCTCTATGTTGGCGGTGATGCTGTAGGTCTTGTAATCGTCGGTCGAGCGCTGTGCCACACCGTCTTCAAGTCCACCGAAACCATCACTTATGTAGCGTCCCTGCACATTCACCGAACCGAGATCGGACAACTGGACATTCAGGTTACCCTGTGCCGCCCAACCGCCTTCGTTATTATATTCGCGCAAACGGAGCTCATTGACCCATATCTCACCGCTCTTCACCTCACCGGAATTGTTACGAATACCTATTATCATGGTCTTAACCTCACCCAGTGTAGGGTTACCCATGACGCTGATTTTGTTCGCCGGCTTGTCCTCATCGTACGCCGAATACACCCGGTTATACGATGCCCTGCCCTCCGACTTGGCCTTGTTGCGCGCCTTCTTCAACGCGGTGAACACGCTGAGCGGAATGTCAAGCATATTATCTTCAGGCCAAACCGCCTCACAATCAGCACGCGAATACTTGTCGTAATCGTTGCGGTTAGGAGTCAGTTTCAAAGGTATCTCATACTCATAATAATTGCTCTTGTAGTCGCTTCCGAGGCGGATGAACACTGCCAACTGGTCGTCCTGAAGATTGGTCGTGTTCGGATCCATCATGTTGGCGTGCACAAACATCTGCAGACGCTTGTATTGACGGAGGTCCAACGTGGTGTTCTTATACACAGCTTTCGACTCACCGCTGGCCAGGTCGGTCACGGTCATGGCAAGCGCCTGCTCGTTGTCCTCGACGAGCTGCGGCTGTGTCGGGTCCTGACCACGCCTTATTCCAGGAGGAAGCACGTAGTTCACAGGTGTCTTGTCGTTGTTCTCCTCAATGTTTACGGCACTTACCGTCAGCTTGCCCTGCTGCGCCGCCGAGTTGTCGAGGTTCTGATCGTAAACCCGCCATTCGCCACGAACAAGATCGAGAGAGCCGAATCGCAGGATGATAGGATGCTTGAAGCCGGTCATGAACATACGCATGAAACGTATGCTTGTGAAATCTGATATCGAGCCGACGCGTTCCTCATAGTCTGTCAGCGGTATTCTGAACAGATACCACGTCACGTCCTCCGTATTGCCATTACGCAGTTTCGGCGACGCCACGCGCTTGTCCACAATGAAGTTGCGGCCCACCACGAGGTCTTCGGGCCTTATTGATACATGATACTGGAAGTATTTCTCATACTCGTTGAGCGTATAGTCCTGGTTAATATCCTCAACATCAGGCATCGTCTTGTAGGATGTGTCGTAGCTTTCGTCGCGCGACTCACTGTCGGGAGAGTTGCCCTGAGGATTGTTTATATACTTGTAACGGCGCAGGATAGATGCTTCCATCTGGTCGTAATCGCGGCCGCGGAAGTAGTGGTAGTCGTCGTTAGCCGGGTCGTTCCATATAGAATCGAACACGACGGGATTCACCTTGCCCTGTATCGAAGTGAGAAACTCCTGATAAGCCTCAAAGTTACGTTCCTCCTCATCATTGAGACCATTGAATCCGACGTCCTGAAGCGCACGTGCACCGGATGTTGTCGCAAAAGCATAAGTGACCGTTGCCTGTGTCGGAACCTTACCCCACTGTGTGGTGATGTAACTGTTTGAGCCGTCAACAGGCATTCCGCTTTCGTAGAATTTCTTGCCGTCACGGAGGATATCCTCACTCACCTCGCCGAGGTTGATGTAGAAATCACCACCGTAATCAGATGCCGTACCGTCGCGCGAAGTATATATGAACGGATCGAGCATCCAGAACTCGATGTACTCCACGTTGGCCGTCTCGAAGTCGTTTGTATCGAGTTTACGCATCATACCGCCCCAGTGCTGCGTCGGATTGTTCAGTGTTCCGTCGTAGTTGAGGTCAGGATTGAAGTTGTAAGGGCCACGTTCGTTCGGATAATAAGCCAGGTTGAGAATGCTCAACGTGGAAGTCGCGCCGCTGTATGAGTTTTGGTCACGGTTAGGATAAAGCTCTCTGACAGGCACTTCACGCACATAGTGGTTGGACAGCTGCTCCAAATCGCCCTTGATGTGGCTTGGAGTAAGCGACGAACTACGCCTTGTGAACAGCGGGTCTATGGTGTACCACGCCAGAAGCGAGCGGTTGAAACCACTTCGCAGAGTGGTTTTGTCGCTGTATTCCGGGAACATCGTCGGCACGCTCGATATGATCCACGATGTCGGAGTGCTCACGTCTATGGCACTCTTCGTATTCTCGAAGTCGTCGAGATAGGACGCGTTGTCCTGCGTACCGCGGCTTTGTCCGGCAATGAGTTGTGCGAATTCACCCGTGAAAGAGATGTTTGAAGGCTGCGTGAGTTGCAGGAACGGAATCTTGTCGAGCAGGTTTGTCAGCCACTGACTCTCTTTCTTCCAGTTCACGTTGAATCCCCATATAGTGTTGTTCAGCGGTTCCGATCCCATCGCAACCTTCGTTGTGAGCGCCTGTTCGGACAAATGCTGAAGTGTACCGCTTATCTGGAAGTCCTTGGAGAAGTCGTATTCCCAGTTCACACCGAACATTGTCTTGCGCTGCTGGGCATACTCCGTGTTGCTCTCGAGCGACACATTGACAGACGTTCCGGCGTCTATGATGCTCTGATTGAGAATGGTCACCTCACCGAGATTGTAATCCACGGTATAGTCGGAGCCTTCGGTCAGCACCACTCCACCGGCCGTCACGACGACAGAACCCTGCGGAATGTTCACCGCTCCGAGCGATACGACATTGGCAAGCGTACCGCGGAACTGTCCCGTAAGCATATACTTGTTCTTCTCGGCTATCTGTTTCGCGACGGTCTTTGTAGAATCATACAACTCGGTGAAGGCATATTTGGACGCCTGTGCAGCCGACACGCCCTTACCGACAAGATAATTATACATATAGCTTCCGAACGGTTCGGTCTTCGGGAAGAACACACGGCCGTCGCTGACTGTATATCCGTCCACATAGTCGAAGTATCCGTTAGGATTTGTCTTCATATTGTTGTCAAGACGGTCGGCACCGAGAACCTTTATAAGAGTCTGGTCCTTAACCTGCGGTTCGGGTATATAACTCAGATAGACTCCGGTGGTGTCGCTCTGGAACTTGACGTCGAGACGGAACTTGTCCTTCTCAACCGACGATGCAAGATAATAGACATTCTTCATCATCAGGTCCCAGTTGCCCTGCTGCGGGTTGTTGCTGGTGTTCTTCAACGACTTCACGAAGAGCGCCTGATTGACGTCGGTTACATCCGACGCGAACTCACCCACCTGATAGGTCACGCCTCCATAAGTATATTCATAAGCCACGGCGAGCACCTGATCGGTCTGAAGCGTGGTCTTGAGCGAAATATATCCAAGCGCGGAATTAACCGTATATTCAGACGAATTGAGCAGTCTCGCGCTCTCAAGTTTCTCATAGTCGGTGCCGCCCACAAATCCCGAGATGCCGTCGAGCACCGTTGAAGTCTGATCAATGTCGCGCGCCGCAGCATACTGATTGACCATCGACGAATACTCCGAGTTGGCATTGTTCGACGGAACGTTCTGTCCCATCGGCGCCCACAGCGGATTGGATATCTTCGAGTTCTCACCGAGGTCGGTCAGTGCGATGATGTTTCGGGTGTTGGTGGTCGTTCCCGTCTTGTTGGTAACCCATATTTCCACACGGTTGATGTTGATGCCCGTAGCCACGGTAGGCAGAGTCTGCATGCCTGCGTCATACTTGTCGCGGAAATACTGAGAGAGGAAGAAGTGGCGGTTTTCCTCATAGTTGGCCACGTCCATCTCGAAAGGCGTGAGCTGTGCGCCGCCCTTCGACGACACACTTGTGGTTGACGACTTCTTCTGCGAGCCCACAAGCTGCAGCTTGAGCTTGCCGAACTGCAGGTCGGTGCGTATTCCGAAGAGCGACGAAGCACCCTTAACGAGCGACGAGTTTGACGGGAACGAGATGTTACCGGCCTCAACCAGTTTTATGATTTCGTCTTCCTTACCGTCATACTTCAACTTCAGGTTCTGCGAGTCGAAGTCGAATGTGGCGTCGGTATTGTAGTTAAGGTTCATGTTAACCTTATCGCCCACCTTACCGTTCACGTTAAGGTTTATCTTCTCATCGAAGTCTATTGTGGTGGTCTTACGATTGCGTATAGGCAGTGAAGGGTTGTCGATGCTCTTCAGCGTAGCGCCGAACTTCAGCTCGGCCGAACCCTGTGTCTTTATGCGCACGCCTCCGGGGCCGAATATCTTTTCTGCCGGTCCGAGGTCGAAGTGCATATCCGTGAAATCGAACTTCTCCTTACCCTTAGCCTCATAAATCTCGCTGTTCTTCTCGCGGAAGTATCTCTGCATCGCCTTCTTCTCACTCCACTTGCGATATTCCTCCGGAGTCATGTATATCGGCGTATTGAGATAGGAGTCGCTCATCTTCGAACCGATGACGTAAAGGTCGAGCGAGTCGTTATATTCCACCTCCTGCTTCAGGTTATCGGGGCGTTTCAGGTCGGCCGCATTCTGGTCGAGGTCCTCCACGGTGATGGGCAACGTGCGCTGGATTTTCCATCTGGCGTTGAGCAACGAGTCGGGAATTGAGTCGTCGTCCTCTATTATCGGCTGCGCCTTTATGGCCATTGTGTCCTTCTTCTCGGTCTGTTGCGCAGGCTGACGGTTGTTCCTCCTTCGCGGATTCTGGTCCTGATGATAAGGCACGGAAAGAGCATAGCTTGCCAGACTGACGGCAAACAATGCGATGAAAAGTCCGTATATGATTTTTCTTATCTTCACTTTATCTGTTTCAAGGCCAACTTAACGACTTGCTCCACGGGCATGTCCGGATTTTCCTCCATTATAGATACAACCACCTTAGCCGACGGCGCGGGTGAGAATCCGAGCATGGTGAGTGCCGAGACAGCCTCGTCTCTCACCTCCACGTTCACCACTGCGCTTGCCACGTCGCCCTTTTCCTCGGTAGCCATGCCGAGCGACAGAATCTTGTCTCTCAAGTCCACTATTATTCTCTGCGCCGTTTTCAGGCCGATGCCCTTCACGCTTTTTATGAGTCTCTCGTTGCCTGTTGATATGGCGGAGCTCAGTTCGGCGGGCGACATTGTGGAAAGTATCATGCGCGCGGTGTTTGCTCCCACACCCGACACGGTGATGAGCAGCCTGTAAACCTCGCGTTCCTGCTTAGAAGCGAAGCCGTAAAACGTGAACGAATCGTCGCGTCCGCCTGTCACGAGAGCCTCGTGAACATAGAGTTTGACATCGTGTTTGCCCTGGATGGCCGTAAATGTATTGAGCGAAATATTGAGCGCATAGCCCACACCTGCCGCCTCAACCACCGCCATAGCGGGTGTAAGATCGGTCAGTTCGCCTTTTATGTATTCTATCATCGACTTATACTTATGTTACACCTCTTTCTTGTCCGTCACCCGGTGTGATGTGACCTTCATACGGAAAATGCCGTGCGTAGCGTACAAGAAAACACATTTATTCAATTATATTAACGCCAGCGGCGCCGTTTTATTGTCATGTATGTATATAAAATGCAGTTTTAACATATCGTCATCCGCCTTATTGTCCGCAGTCACCGCAGACAGACGCATTAACAGTAAGACGTATGGAACACGAGAAAAACATATCCGTCCCGACACGCTCACCGGCTGTCGGGACGGATATATGATGATAATCAGAGGGTTGCGGCACACGGTATGCTACGCCGCAACCACACTGCGATAATCTGTAACTATGATCAGATGAAGAGATTTACGCCGGCGTTGTCGGCACGTTCCATGTATGTCTCCACACCGCCCACGGTCACTCCGTCGATGAGTTCTTCACGGCTGATGCCCATCATGTCCATGGTCATCTGGCAGGCAATCAGTTCCACGCCGTTGTCAATGGCCTGCTGCATGAGTTCCTCGAGCTGCGATATGTTCTTCTTGCGCATGATGTGGCGCATCAGACGGTCGCCTATGCCCAGCATGCTCAGCTTAGAGAGATGCAGTTTTGTTGAGTCCGACGGCAACATCCACGCAAACATGCGCGAGAAGAAGTCCTTCGCCACGCTCGGTTTGTTGCGTTTCTTTATTACGTTCAGGCCCCAGAAGGTGAAGAATATGGTCACCTTGCCGCCTGTGGCTGCCGCTCCGTTGGCCAGCACGAATGTGGCAAGCGCGCGGTCGAGATTGTCGCTGAACAAGATGAGTGTCTTGTCGCGGCGTGCTCCCTGTGCCGGTGTCTCAGGCGCGGGGCATGCCTCCTGCTTTTGTATCACGACTGTGTGGTAGCCGTTGGCAGACTCTTTAGAGATGAAGCGGTTGCCCGTAGAGCGGCACCACGACTCGGCATCGCGCGAGAATCCCGGGTCGGTGGCCTTCACCTCTATCATCTGTCCCGGGCGCATGCCGTCAACAGCCATCTTCAGACGCATTATCGGACCGGGACATTGCAGGCCGCAGGCGTCGAGCTCAACCATGTTGCCGCAGTTCTCCGGACGCGATGTGTCACACGTGCAAGGCTGTTCGGCCACCGACTCCACCTTCTGTGTGGCAAGCGCATAGTTCTTGTATCCGCCTGAGAGATTCCGCACATGCTTGTAGCCGCGGCCGAGAAGAATCTGCTGTGCCAGATAGCCACGCAGTCCGACGGCACAGAACACCACGATGTCGTCGTCCTTGCCGAGCTCGCCGAGACGTCCGCGCAGGTCGTCGAGCGGTATGTTCACGGCTCCGTCTATGGTGCCGAGAGCATACTCCGAAGGCGTGCGCACATCCACCAGACGCTCCTTCGCCCTGTCGAGAGAGGCAATCTCGCGCCATGTCACTATGGGCATCACCTTGTCCAACGTGTTGCATGCCACGTAGCCGGCTATCGCCACAGGGTCTTTTGCCGAAGCGAACGGCGGGGCATAAGCCTGCTCGGTCTTCACGAGGTCGCGCACGGTGCCGCCCATCTTTATGAGCATGGCTATCTCGTCTATGCGTTTGTCCACGCCTTCCACGCCCACACACTGCGCGCCGTAGATGCGTCCGGTGTCGGGAGCGAAGGTTAGTTTCAGCGTGAGATTGAACGCTCCGGGATAGTAACCGGCGTGCGACGACGACGTGGTGACCGACGTCAGATAAGGCACACCCATGCGTTTGAGGTGCTTGGCAGCCAGTCCGGTGGCGCCTACCGTTATGTCGAACACCTTGGCAATGGACGTTCCGATGGCGCCCTCATACTCCTCGCGGTTGCCGAACACCATGTTGTCGGCAGCTATGCGTGCCTGACGGTTTGCCGGTCCGGCCAGATAGTTGAGCCACGGTCCGCCTGCCACGGGATGCTCAAACTCTATTGCGTCGCCCACGGCATAGACGTCAGTCGCCGAGGTCTGCAGATATTTGTTCACCTTTATGCCGCGTCCGCCAAGCTCTATGCCTGCCTCCTTGGCCAGCGAGGTGGAAGGACGCACGCCGATGGACAGCAGCACGAGGTCGGCCATGAGCGTCTCGCCCGTGTTGAGGAACACTTTGATGCGGCCTTCTTCCTGCGCGAACTTCTCGACACCCTTGCCAAGCAACAGTCCTACGCCCTTGTCCATGAGATGACGGTGCACGTGTGAGGCGATGGAGAAATCTACCGGAGCCATCACCTGGTCGGCCATCTCGACTATAGACACCGCCGCACCGGCATGATGAAGATTCTCTGCCATCTCCAGACCTATGAAACCGCCGCCCACAACCACGGCGTGTCTCACACGGTGGGTGTTGAGATACTGGTGTATGCGGTCGGTGTCGTCCACATTGCGCAGGGTGAATATGCCTTCGGTGTCGATGCCCTCGAGCGGCGGACGCACCGGTTCGGCGCCCGGCGAGAGCAGCAGACGGTCGTAGGTCTCGGTGTATGTGGTGCCGTCGGCGCGCCTTATGCTCACCTCATGCTTGGCAGTGTTGATGGCCAATGCCTCGTTCTGCGTGCGCACGTCTACGTTGAAACGGCGCGAGAAAGCCTCCGGCGTCTGCACGAACAGCTTGTCACGGCTCTTTATGACTCCACCTATATAATAAGGAAGACCGCAGTTTGCATACGATATATATTTACCTTTGTCGATCAGAACTATCTCCGCGTTCTCGTCGGCTCGTCTTATGCGTGCCGCCGCGGTTGCTCCGCCGGCGACTCCGCCAATAATGATATGTTTCATAGGAATAAAAAAAATTAATGCCGTAAAGTTAGCATTTTATTCCATTACGACAAAGAACAGAAGCGCAAATGTTTCATCGCCTATCGACATAAAGTGACGAGCTCGCCGACACAATCTCAAATTCACTCACCCTACAAATTCCTCACGTGTTTTCACTCACGCCCGTTCCCGGCGTTTCCAAGGAACATCCGCGGGACGGACTTACGATTTTTCTTGATTTTATTTTGACAAAATATTTTCGCAAAAGAGATGTAAACGAATGTTAAAACCGACATGATAAAGGACATTTAGTATAATACCACATTCTGATATACCCCATAACATAGTCCGAAATTATTAGTTCCGCTTTCCGATATTGCCCGTTTCGCAGTACGATAAAGCCCATTTCAGGGTGCGATATGGTGCTTTTCGGACTACAATATAGGCCATTTCGCAAGCCGAAATGGTGCTTTTTGCAATGCGAAGAAATACGTCTTAAACATAGATCATTGATATTCAATACATTATAAAAACTTCCCATATTTCGCGTATTTGCGCCCTAAGGAAAGTCTGATTGCAAATACTCGCTTATTTTTCGGGGTATATCAGGAAACCGAGACGGAAAAATCAAAAACCGCTTACAATCTGAAAGTTGTACATTTCGCTTAATTTCAACATAATAAAATACCTCTGATAGATTGGAAATTTAATATGAAATTAGTCCATATCGTTTTATTCCAGCATAATAAAATAACGCAGGCGAAGGAGTGGAATTGATTTGAAAGTGGTACATATCATATCCTTCCGACAAAAGAAAACAATAAGGATTGGAAAGAAAATCAATTTGAAAGCGATACATACCGTTTCCTTTAAGCATAAGAAAACAGCACGTAATCAATATTTAAGCCTCTGTTTTTATTAATATCAACATCTTATGATTTTCTACTGAACAATTGTTTTTGAATTATAAACGTACTCAAGTTTCGGATTTAGACTTTGAGGTTGAATTTATTGCATAAAAAAGGCTTT
>USHV01000028.1 GCA_900554695.1 uncultured Prevotella sp.
ATATAGCACAGGTGGAACATTCAAGACACAGGAGCTTTGATAATTTTATCGTCAATCTATTGGGTGCAATTGCTGCATATTGTTGCTTTCCGAAGAAGCCGTGTATCAATGTTACAAGAACTCTTGACACACAGCTCGCTTTGTTTTGAATTCGTCGAACTCACGTTATATTAAGTCTTTTTCATTTATAGATTAAGTCGTTTTCGTCCATACATTCCGTCAGACCGATGTCCGTGGGACGGCGGTCATTAGGCGAATATGGTTGCCGGCAGTGCCCCACGCGGGGCGTTTCAGAGACTCTGATCGGCAGTCTCGTGCTTTTCCGCAGTCGTGCGGACAATCCACAGCGGTCGTGTATGGCGGTATGCTCGTGTTGATAACGTTATTAATAATACATAAAACAGTTAAACTTTATTAATATTATATTCTTCCCCGATTCCGTTCTTGCTTTCAAAAAATAAAATATGTAATTTTGCAGTCCGATTATTTCGGGGATACACTTAGAGTCCCCCGCGTGAGAGTGTTAATAGTGTTGGTCTTTGGCCGGACCACGCGGTTAGTGAATCGCTCGCGCAAAGTTATAATGTTTTTTAGTAGTAATATTTAAATTAAACAATGAACACTTTAAGTTACAAGACTGTTTCCGCCAACAAGGAAACTGCGAAGAAAGAGTGGGTTGTTGTTGACGCAACAGATCAGGTGGTAGGCCGCCTCTGCTCTAAAGTAGCAAAACTTATCCGCGGAAAGTACAAACCAAACTTCACTCCTCATGTAGATTGTGGAGACAACGTAATCATCATCAACGCTTCTAAGGTGGTATTCACCGGAAAGAAGGAAACCGACAAGGTTTACACCCGTTATACTGGTTATCCAGGCGGACAGCGTTTCAATACACCTGAAGACCTGCGCAAGCGTCCTAATGGTGTCGACAAGATCATTCGTCACGCTGTGAAGGGCATGCTCCCCAAAGGTCCGCTCGGTCGCAAGCTGTTGAATAATCTTTATGTATTTGAAGGCGCAGAGCATGACAAGGATGCTCAGAAACCGAAGGCAATTGATATTAACCAGTATAAATAATCAGGAAAGATGGAAATGATAAATGCAATTGGTCGCCGCAAGACTTCTGTAGCCCGTGTTTATCTGACTGAGGGCACCGGCAAGATCACTATAAATAAGGTAGAACTGGAGAAATATTTCCCATCAGCTATTCTGCAGTATGTTGTAAAGCAGCCGCTGGAGCTCCTGGGTGTTGAAGGCAAATATGACATTAAGGTAAATCTTGACGGCGGTGGTTACACCGGACAGAGCCAGGCTCTGCGTCTTGCAATCGCCCGCGCACTGGTTAAGATCAATGCCGATGACAAGAAGACTCTGAAGGACAAAGGCTTCCTCACACGCGATTCTCGTGCTGTTGAGCGTAAGAAACCGGGACGTCCGAAAGCTCGTCGTCGCTTCCAGTTCAGCAAGCGTTAATGTCGCGCGATGCCGGATTTGCCGCATACGTTCTGCTGGGACAGTGTTCGGCGGCATGATGTCTGGCGTCAAGACAGCATAAGTTTAGTATCCAAGCCTGTGAGACTTCGACACTGTTATGGCGGATTACCCATGGGCTGGTTCGAGAAAACTAAAAGGAAAGTAAACAATTCAAACAAACAAAAACAACAATGTCAAGAACAAACTTTGACCAATTATTGGAAGCAGGATGCCACTTCGGACACCTGCGTCGTAAATGGAATCCGGCAATGGCTCCTTATATCTTCATGGAGCGCAACGGCATTCATATCATCGATCTGCACAAGACTGTAGTTAAGGTTGACGAGGCTGCTGAAGCTCTCAAGCAGATTGCCAAGGCAGGCAAGAAAATCCTGTTTGTCGCTACTAAAAAACAAGCAAAGGAAATCGTTGCTGAAAAGGCAACAAGCGTAAATATGCCTTACGTTATCGAACGTTGGCCGGGCGGTATGCTCACCAACTTCCCGACAATCCGCAAGGCTGTCAAGAAAATGGCCAACATAGACAAACTGATGAACGATGGTACTTATGCCAAACTGTCAAAGCGTGAGCTTCTGCAGATTACACGTCAGCGCGCAAAGCTGGAGAAGAACCTCGGATCTATCTCAGACCTTACTCGTCTGCCGAGCGCACTCTTCGTTGTTGACGTAATGAAGGAGAATATCGCTGTAAGAGAGGCCAACCGTCTGGGTATTCCTGTCTTCGCAATGGTTGATACAAACTCTGACCCGAAGAACATCGACTACATTATCCCGGCAAACGACGACGCCAAGGATTCTATCGATGTAGTGCTGACAGCTTGCTGCAACGCTATAGCTGAGGGTCTGGAGGAGCGCAAGGCTGAAAAGGCTGACGAGAAAGCTGCCGCTGAGCAGGCTGAGGCTGCCGCTGACGCTAAACCGAAGCGCGCACGCAAGGCTCGCAAGGAAGCTCCCGCAGAGGAAGCTGCTCCTGCTGCCGAGGCTGCTGCAACAGAGGCTCCTGCCGCTGAGTAATGTATTGGAAACCATTTATTCAACTATAATTCAAAAGAAAACAATAAACTATGGCTGTTTCAATTGAAGATATAAAGAAACTTCGCGCAATGACCGGTGCCGGTCTGGCTGACGTGAAGAAGGCACTCACAGAGGCTGAAGGCGATTTCGCCAAGGCTAAGGATCTGCTCCGCGAGCGTGGACTGGCTATCGCTGCAAAGCGTTCAGACCGCGAGACATCAAACGGATGTGTGCTCGTGAAGAAGGTAGGCGACTTCGCTGCCATCATAGCTTTGAAGTGTGAGACTGACTTCGTTGCCAATGGCGCTGACTTCATAAAGCTGACAAGCGACATCCTCGACGCTGCAATAGCTGCCAAGGCTCACACTCTTGATGAGGTGAAAGCACTTACACTCGCTGACGGTACAAACGTACAGGATGCTGTTATGCACCGTTCTGGTATCACAGGTGAGAAGATGGAGCTCGACGGATACAACGTTCTCGAAGGCGACAACATCGAGGTTTACGACCACATGGGCAAGCACACTCTTGCAACAATGGTTCAGCTCAACAAGGAAAACGTGGAACTGGGTCACAAGATTGCAATGCAGGTTGCTGCAATGAAGCCTATCGCACTCGACGAGGCTTCTGTTCCTCAGGACGTAAAGGACAATGAGTTCCAGGTTGCTGTGGAGAAGACAAAGGAAGAGCAGATTGAGAAAGCTGTTGAGGTTGCTCTCAAGAAGGCTGGCCTGAACCCGAACCTGGTTGACAGCGAAGACCATATCGAGTCGAACATCAAGAAAGGATGGCTCACACGTGAGGACGCTGACAAGGCTCTTGTTATCAAGAAGGAAGCTGCAGAACAGAAAGCTGCTAACCTGCCTGAGCAGATGATACAGAACATCGCTAAGGGTCGTCTGGCTAAATTCCTCAAAGAGTGCTGTCTGGTAAATCAGGAATTCCAGTTCGGCGACGGCGACAAGACAAGCGTTGCCGACTATCTGAAGAAGCAGGACAAGGATCTGGCGATTGTTGCTTACAAGCGTTTCACCCTTGTTGCCGAATAAGAGTATAACTGAATATACAATCACAAGATAGAAGACGGAGTTATGAGGAGTGAGAGCTCTTTATGACTCCGTCTTTTGTTAATTATTCGCAATGAAGATATTTGCAGTAGGAATGAACTACATCCAGCACAATAAAGAGCTGGATGGAGCGTTATATAAACCGGAGAACCCTGTGATTTTCACTAAGGCCGACTCCGCTTTGCTGAAGGACCGTAAACCGTTTTTCGTGCCCGACTTCATGGGACGCATCGACTACGAGGCCGAAGTTGTGGTGAGGATATGCCGTCTCGGCAAGTCCATTCCGCAGCGTTTCGCTCACCGCTATTATGACGCCGTGACGCTGGGCATTGATTTCACTGCCCGCGAAATGCAGCAGGAGCTGCGCAAGAAAGGTTTGCCTTGGGACCTGTGCAAAGGTTTTGACGGTTCGGCTGCCATAGGCGAATGGGTCGATATCAACAAGTTCCGCGACATACAGGCCATACATTTCCATCTCGATATCAACGGTTCCACCGTTCAGGATGCCTGTACGAGCGAGATGCTTTACAGCGTTGACGAGCTCATTGCTTATATAAGCAGATATTTCACACTGAAGACCGGCGACCTCATCTACACCGGAACGCCCGTCGGAATAGGGCCCGTCGCGATAGGCGACAAGCTTGAAGGCTGGCTCGACGACCGCAAAGTGCTCGACATGTGGTGCCGTTAGAAGCCGAAAAGCACGCCGAAGGTCGGTCTGATAAAAGCTAAAACGAAAGACAAGAGTGAAGAAAACGTTTTACAACATACTGTTTCTGATGCTTCTTCTCATGCAGCCTTCGGTTGCCGGAGCACAGAAATTCTTCAATCTGACGGCCGATCAGGTTAGGACAGATTCCGTGCTTCCACTTTTCGCAAGCACCATGCCGCTGCCTGCCAATTACGCTGATTCGGTCTATACCGTGTCGTTTGCATATCCGGAGTTCATCGATATGCCCGACAGCGACATCTCTTCATACAAGAAACTTGTCCGGACTTTGCCTCCCGCAATGCCCGAGATAACCAGCCATATAGTGTTCGACCGCAAGAAACCTTCGCTCGAGACGAGCTTCTGTCCGGTGGTCTATCGCGACGGACGCTATCGTCTGCTCGTGAGCTTCATGCTGAAAGTAGAGGCGCGTCCTGTGTCACGCCAGCGCCGTTCAGCATTGCGCGATGCCTCGACCCCTGCATCGCGCTATGCCGAACATTCGGTTCTTGCCTCGGGACGTTGGGCAAAGATACGTGTGCCTTCCACCGGAGTGTATCAGCTTAGTGAGTCGCTGATACGTCAGGCAGGATTTTCCGACCTGAGCAAAGTAAAGGTTTACGGCTACGGCGGCAACCTGAAGAACGAGACATTGTCCGGCAGCGACCTTGTGGAATACGACGACCTGCGCGAGGTTCCGCTCTGCGATGTGGACGGCCGACTGCTTTTCTACGCTCTCGGTCCGGTGTCGTGGGAAAGCAACAGCAGCAGTCGTCGTACGCGGAACCCATATTCTGACTACGGATATTATTTCATAACACAAAACGATGAAGGCACTCCTGCCCGTGTAAGTCAGGAAGACTTCCTCGCGTCTTTCTATCCGTCATCTTATTATTATCATACTCTCTACGAGGTGGACGGCTATTCATGGTATCAGGGCGGACGCAATCTGTTTGACAGTCAGCAGATTACCAGTACATCGCCATACACGGTTGATCTGTCAGGCAATCCTGAAGCCACATACGGAAAGCTGTCAGTCAACGTGTCGGCGGGCAGTGCGTGCCGTGTACAGATAGAGTTCAACGATTCCATTTTAGGCACTCTCAACATCAGCCTTGCGGCATACGACGAAGGCAATGAGGCTTCGGGCACTTACACTATAAATAATCCACAGGCTCAGAACAAGGTAAAGATAAGCGTGCTCTCGGGCGGACCGGCGCGCCTCGACTATGTGTCCATGGCGTGGAACAAGCCTTTTGCCGCTCCCGACCTCACCGCGTCGTTCCCCGTTCCGCAGTACGTGTATAACATAACCAACCAAGATCTGCACGCCGACGGCCCTGCCGACATGGTGATAATCATCCCGACATCGCAGAAACTCAGGAAAGAGGCCGAGCGTCTGAAAGAATTCCACGAGACCCGCGACGCGCTTCGGGTGCGCATAGTACCTGCCGACGAACTGTTCAACGAGTTCTCCAGCGGTACACCCGACGCCAGCGCCTACCGCAACTATCTCAAGATGCTCTACGACCGGGCAGCGACCGAGGCTGACATGCCCAAGTATCTGCTGCTCTTCGGCGACTGTGTGTGGGACAACAGAATGCTCACATCAGACTGCCGCAACCTCAATGCCGACGACTATCTGCTCTGTTTCGAGAGCGAGAACTCGTTCAACGAGGTGAGCTGTTACATCGACGACGGCTACTTCTGTATGCTCGACGACGGTGAGGGAGAGAACCCGCTGTTGCGCGACAAGCTCGATGTGGCGGTGGGAAGATTCCCAGTAACGACGGAGAGCGACGCCAAGGTGATGGTGGATAAGGTGATAAACTATGTCACCAACGCCAATGCCGGAGCATGGCAGAACACTATGATGTTCATGGGCGACGACGGCAACGCCGACATACATATGCGCGATGTGAACGATGTGGCCGACCTTATCTCGAGTCTGCATCCCGGATACAACATAAAGAAAGTGTTGTGGGACGCATACAAACGTGAGACTTCATCCACCGGAAAATCATATCCCGACGCATCGAAAGCCATAAAACAGCAGCAGGCCGCCGGCGCACTCATCATGGACTACGCCGGTCACGGACGTGCCGACCAGATATCACACGAGTCGGTGCTAAGACTCTCCGACTTCGCAAGTTTCACCAACACCAACCTCCCTTTGTGGGTGACTGCGTCGTGCGACATAATGCCTTTCGACGGCATGAAATCGACAATAGGCGAGACTGCCGTGCTAAACCCGAAGGGTGGAGCTGTGGCCTTCTACGGCACGACGCGCACAGTATATGCCTCACACAACAAGACGATGAACACAAACTTCCTTACCAATGTGCTCACCGTGACCGACGGGAAACCCATGACCATCGGTGAGGCACAGCGCCTGGCAAAGAACAGTGTCAAGACAAACGGCAACATGGAGGTGGTGAACAACCTGCAATACTCGCTGCTCGGCGATCCTGCCATGTCGCTCAGCCTGCCTACGCTCACGGTTGTGGTGGATTCCATCAACGGAGTGGATGTTACCACGGGCACCACGGTGAATGTAGGAGCGGGCAGTATTATGCGTATGAGCGGATATGTAAAGGATGCGCCGCAGTTCAACGGTGTGCTCGCAGCCAGCGTACACGACAGCCGCGAGCTGATAACCTGTCTGTGGAACAACCGCAACGAAGACGAGGCGGCGTCAAGCCCGTTCACATATTACGACCGTCCGAAGGTGCTCTTCAACGGTAACGACAGCATTGTCGGCGGACGGTTCGAATTCTCTTTCGCCGTGCCTAAGGACATAAACTACACCGACGGCACCGGACTCATTAATCTTTATGCCCTGAGCAACGACCGCACACTCATAGGCAACGGCTATTGCGAGTCGTTCATCGTGGGTGGAGGCGACGTGGCCGAGAACGATTCCGTGGGTCCGTCAATATTCTGCTATCTCAATTCGCCCTCGTTTGTCAACGGCGGTAACGTGAACAGCACGCCTTACTTCGTGGCCGAGATAATGGATAAGGACGGCATCAACTCCTCGGGCAACGGCATAGGCCACGACCTGCAGCTCGTAATCGACGGCGAGATGGCGCGCACATACAATCTGAACGACAACTTCAGCTACGACTTCGGAAGCTACACCCGCGGCACGACATACTACAACATTCCTGAACTCGAGGAAGGCGAGCACACATTGCAGTTCCGCGCCTGGGACGTGTTCAACAACATGTCGAGCACGCAACTGCGCTTCAAGGTGGTGAAAGGACTCACGCCGTCGCTCTTCAGCGTGAGCTGCACAAACAATCCTGCCACCACATCTACCACATTCATCATCAGCCACGACCGCGCCGGCAGCACCGTGGATGTGGGCATCGACGTGTTCGACATGAGCGGCCGGCTACTCTGGACCCACGAGGAGAGCGGAGTGACCACGGGCAACGCCTACACGGTGGATTGGGATCTGACCGTTGACGGAGGCCGGCGTCTGGGCACGGGTGTATATATTTACAGGGTGCGTATGTGGTCTGACGGCAGTTCGCAGACCTCAAAGGCAAAGAAACTTATAATCATTGGCAATAAATAGAGCGCATCGGCGTTTTTTATTCAGTGCCTTATTAGGATATGAATTAACGACAAACATCATAAGAATGAACAATAAGATAAGAATATTGGCCGCGTGCCTGTTTTCCGGTATTGTGCTGACGGTCTCGGCTCAGGACAAGCAGAACATGTTCAACCCAGTCAACACGTCGGTCACATCGCAGACCATCGCCCCTGACGCACGTGCCGCCGGTATGGGTGATGCCGGTGTGGCAACCGACCCTGACGTGGTTTCGCAATACTGGAACCCGGCCAAGTATCCGTTCACCATCTCGCGTGCGGGCATCTCTCTCAACTATACTCCGTGGCTACGACAGCTTGTCAGCGATATGGACCTGGCCTATCTGGCCGGCTATTACCGCATAGGTGACTACTCGGCCGTGTCTGCTTCGCTGCGCTATTTCTCGCTCGGTGAGGTATATACCAGCATGGGTGAGAGCGACGACAACAGCATGACCATCAACCCATACGAGATGTCTTTCGACGTGGCTTACTCGCTTATGCTCAGCGAGAAGTTCTCTATCGCGGCCGCAGTGAGGTGGATATACTCCGACCTGACCTACGATTACACCGAGGATACGTCACCGGGAAGCGCTTTCGCCGCCGACCTTGCCGCCTACTATCAGAACTATTTCACCATCGGACAGCGCGAATGTCAGATAGGTCTTGGTCTGAACATATCGAACATCGGTAGTAAGATATCGTTCGGAGGCGATGACAACAGCGAGTTCATACCTACCAACCTGCGACTCGGAGCCGCCCTCATGGTGCCCGTTGACGAGTATAACCGATTCACCATCACGGCCGACGCCAACAAGCTGCTCGTGCCTACTTATCCGAAACAGAACGAAGGAGAATCGACCGAGGACTACATGGAGCGTGTGCAGCGCGACTATTACGACGTGAGCAGCATAAGCGGTATATTCAAGAGTTTCGGCGACGCGCCCGGCGGTTTCAAGGAGGAGCTTCAGGAGATATACTGGAGTGTCGGTGGCGAATATGTCTATCACGACCAGTTCGCCCTGCGTGCCGGTTATCACCACGAGTCGGAAAACAAGGGTAACCGTAAGTATTTCACCGTGGGTGCGGGCTTCAAGATGAGCGTGTTCTCGCTCGATGCCGCCTACGTCATAGCCACGGCCAAGAGCAACCCGCTCGACCAGACGCTGCGATTCACCCTCAGCTTCGACATGGACGGCATAAAAGACCTGTTCAGAAGATAAACCGTCTGCCGGCGGACGAATATGTATAACACAGCAAAAAAACATTTTAGGATATGAAAATACGTGTAGGATTCGGTTTCGACGTGCATAAACTTGTGCCCGGACGCGACCTCTGGCTCGGCGGAATAAAGCTCGACCACGAGCTCGGACTGCTCGGTCACAGCGACGCCGACGTGCTCATACATGCCATATGCGACGCTCTGCTCGGTGCGGCAAACATGCGCGACATAGGCTATCACTTCCCCGACACGTCGGACGAGACGCTCAATATCGACAGCAAGATATTGCTGCGCAAGACCGTTGAGCTGATAGCTACCAAGGGCTACACCGTGGGCAACATCGACGCCACGGTGTGTGCGGAGCGCCCGAAGCTCAATCCTCACATACCGGACATGTGCCGCTGCCTTGCCGAAGTGATAGGCACCGACGTTGACAATGTGTCGGTGAAGGCCACGACAACCGAACGCCTCGGTTTCACGGGGCGCGAGGAAGGCATCAGCGCCTATGCCACCGTTCTTATATGCGGCTGACCTTTGAGGTCGGCCGTTGTTGTTTTTATACCGTTCCGTCGTTTCCCTTTTTCCTTTTTTGCACGTCGTGAATGTATATTCATACCTTTCTGAAGGTATGGAAATCTGATGATCGTTTTCCGAAAAGAAGACGTTGATGAATCTTATATCCGATAATTATGAAGCGTTTTTAATGTCCCGACAGGCCTGTCGCATGGTTATTGCCGTGCGGAACGGGATGTTTCGGGAGGTGAAAACGGGCAGCTTTAAGTTAAGCGGATATTATATATAAATGTAAAGACCGGAATTTTCCGGTATCGGATAAGACGTTTTTTATCTTTAATAAAGCATTCTTTTATTTTGGATAAGGCGTTTTTTTCATGTATAAAGCGTTTTCTATATTTTGAAAAAGCGTTTTCCATTCCACATAGACCAATTTAAATGCCGAATAAACATCGTTTTTATCCATTTAAAAATAAGCCGAAATGTACTACTTTCAAATTGAAAGCGGATTCCGATTTTTCCCTCTGAGTTTTCCGTTCTACCCCGAAAAATAAGCGCGTATTTGCGAGCGGAGTCTCCTTCGGGCGCAAATACGCGGAAAATAACAGGTTTTAGTAAGATATTGAATATCAATAGTTTATATTTAATGGTCATTTTGTCGCATTGCAAAAAGCACCATTTCGTCTTGCGAAATGGCCCATTTCAGGGGCCAATATAGGCCATTTCGCGCCCTAATATGGGCTTAATCGCGCTGCGAAATGGGCAATATCGGAAAGCAAAACGCGGCATTTCAGACTATGGTTCGGGGTATATCACGATGCAGTATGGTGCGAAATGGGCTGCATTATGCCTGATTTAACATTCCTTTACACCTCTTTTGCGAAAATATTTTGTCAAAATTTTGTCAAGAAAAATCGTAAGTTGATCACATGGGTTTTCTTGAAAAACACGGATAATAGGAACGGGAAAAGCTGTGTAAAGTATTTGTCGTAACAGCCGGAAGCACACCCTGCTTTTGCTATGATTATTTACCGGTTGTGGTAAATTGAGTCTATTGTTACGGTAAGACGAATATATTATTATTAAAAATCGAATCTATTGATATGGTAAATCTAATCTATCGTTATTTTAAAGTGAATCCATTGTTACGGCAATGCGAATATATTGCTGTGGCAAATTGAATCTATCGTTATTTTAAAGTGAATCAATTATTATGGTAAAGCGAATATATTGTTGTGGCAAATCGAATCTATTGTTATTTTAAAGCTAATATATTATTATGGAAAAGCAAATTTATTATTGTGGAGGTATGAGTCTATTGTTACGGCAAAATGAATCTATTGTTGTGACATAGTAAATCCATTATTATGGCAAATCGAATCTATTTTCTAAAGAAAGTGCATATATTGTCCCGGCAATATAAATCTATTGTTGTGAGAAAGTGAATGGATTATTACGTCATGCCCGTATTCTCTCGGTTTATATCGCCCCATATCATCAAAAAGTTTTCCTGCGTTCTGTGTCAATTCACGGACAGAATCAATCACCATGTGGTTTCCATCGGGTCGGGCTGTTCGGCATAAGCCTATCTGATTATGTAAACATATAAAAAGGAAAATGCCACTACTTTCAACAAGCAGTGGCATATTCCTATGTTTAACTAAAAAAATTTCGAAACAAATGCGAACCTCACGGCCCAGCACTGTTACCTGTTAAACAATCGTTTTAATTTACCTTAAACCTAATAACTAAAAACCTAAATCTATTACTACTAACCTAAACAATCTATTAACCTTTTGACGTTGCAAAGATACGACGGTTTTTCGGTTTCTGCAAGCAATAAAACAAATAATATGATATTTTTAATTCTTTTTTGATATATATCAATATTCTGTGTGCGCACACAGCGGCCATCAAGTGGCTAAAACTTGTCGGTTTACTTTATTTTTGTGACATTTTGCTACATTTTGGTTGCAAAGTGACATATCTGCACCCTTTCGCCACAGCCTTTGTCGGGGTGTTTTGCAAATTTGTGATAAAATGTCGGAAAAATCTTGTGTACGTGTTGTTTTCAGACTTTTCAGACCGGTTTTCGTCCGTTTCAGCACCTCAAACTGTCATTTTGTTTTATTTCGTCATATTTCGCCCGGTTGCGGAATGTTTATTTTCATGCTCCGCGCGTTTTTGCCTGACACACATTTTATATGAATATGTAATTATATAATTATATGATATGTGTATAGCAAAAGAAAACATTTTGTATCTTTGTGGGAGAAAAAACGGGCAAGCAAAATGAATGTATTAATCGTGAATACAAGCGAGCGCACCGGTGGGGCTGCGGTTGCGGCCGGCAGACTGCTGGAGACGCTCAACAACAGCGGCGAGAAAGCCAAGATGCTCGTGCGTGACAAGCAGACCGACAGCATTACCGTAGCGGAAGTGCCGGGCAGGATGTTCTCACGCTGGCACTTTCTGTGGGAGAGATGGTGCATATTCTGCCATCTTCATTTTTCAAAGGATCATCTTTTTGAGATAGACATCGCCAACAGCGGCACCGACATAACGTCGCTGCCGGAGTTTAAGTGGGCCGACGTCATTCATCTCAACTGGATAAACCAGGGCATGCTTTCGCTCGGAAACATAAGGAAAATACTGAAAAGCGGCAAGCCGGTGGTGTGGACCATGCACGACATGTGGCCTGCCACGGGCATATGTCATTACTCGGGCGGATGTCTGGCGTATAAGTCCGGATGTGCCAACTGCCCGTTGTTGCCCGACAGCGGTTCGCAGCACGACCTGTCCAACAAGGTGTGGCGGCGCAAGAAGTCGCTTTATGCCGACGGCAACATCTGTTTTGTGGCGTGCAGCCGCTGGCTCGAGAGTCAGGCCAGACAGAGCGCACTGCTCAAGGGACAGCGCATACAGTGCATACCTAATGCCATAGACCATCGTGTGTTCTTCTGCCGTCACGACAAGGAAGGATGCCGGCGCGAGGTTGGGTTGCCTGAGGATAAGAAGGTAATATTGTTCGTGTCGCATCGTGTGACCGACCAGCGCAAGGGCATGAGCTATTTCATCGAGGCTGTGGATAGGCTCGTGGCAGAGCATCCGGAGATGAAGACCACTACGGTGGTGGCAGTGCTCGGAGGCGAGTCGGAGGAGATAACCGGACGCCTCGCGCTAAAGACGTGCGCCCTGGGATATGTGACCGACGAGAAGCGAATAGCCACAATATACAATGCTGCCGACATATACGTGCTGCCGTCGATAGAGGACAATCTGCCCAACACCATCATGGAGGCTATGGCCTGCGGCGTGCCGTGTGTGGGATTCCGCACGGGTGGCATTCCTGAAATGATAGACCACAGGCAGAACGGCTACGTGGCCGACTTCAGAAAGTCTGACGATCTGGCTGCCGGAATGTACTGGCTGTTGTGCGAGGCCGACTATGAGGCGATGAGCCGGGCGGCTGTGTCGAAGGTTCATGCGCGCTATTCGCAGCAGAGCGTGGCAATGAAATACATAGAGGTTTACAACGAGATGGCTGCCATGAAGAAATATATCATCTGACGGAATGGATAATAAGAATATAAAATTCACTGTCGTCACCTGCACCTACAACGCCGCGCAGGTGTTGCAGACCACGCTCGACAGCGTGAGGCGACAGACGTGGCGCAACGTGGAACACATCATTATGGACGGCCGTTCTGCCGACTCCACCGTGTCGGTTGCCGAGGCTTACAAGGCCGAGTCTGACGCCTGTGGATGCGGTCATGAGGTGATTGTCGTGTCAGAACCCGACAAAGGGCTCTACGACGCCATGAACAAGTCGCTGAAACGTGCCACGGGCGACTACGTGGTGTTCCTTAATGCCGGCGACGCTTATCCTTCATCATCTACGCTTGAGGACATAGCCGCATGCGTAAAACCCGGTGAGGAGCTGCCCGCCGTGCTCTATGGTGATACTGATCTCGTGGATATCAATGGGCAGTTTGTTGCCCATCGCCGTCTGACTCCGCCCGAACGGCTCACCTGGCGCTCGTTCCGCCACGGCATGCTTGTGTGTCATCAGGCCTTCTATGCACGCACCGACATCGCCCGCAGTGAGCCTTACGACCTGCAATACCGTTACTCGGCCGACGTGGACTGGTGCATACGCATAATGAAAAGAGCCGCCCGTGAGCGGCTCGAACTGCGCAATGTCAATAAGGTTCTGGTTAACTATCTTGCCGAAGGCATGACTACCGCGAACCATCGCGCATCGTTGAAGGAGAGATTCCGTGTGATGTGTGTTCATTACGGAACGCTTTCCACAGTCTTTATGCATCTTTGGTTTGCTGTCAAGGCGCTGTTACGCCACTGACAGCATGGCCGTTTATCATATTCCTCCGTCTATTGTCCATGCGCCGCCCTTGTTGTCGTTGCGTGCGGCGACGGTCAGTTTCTCTACTTTTCCGTCCTTGTATTTCAGCTCTACTGGTACGAACACTCCTGCGTAAGTGCCTTCCTTGTATGCCTTTCCCACTGTTACGGTGGCGGCTCTGCCGTACATGCTGTCTATCTTTTCGATGTCGTAGCAGAACAACACTTCCTTCACGCTCTGTGCTTTTCCTCCGGTCACTGCTTCGAACACCTTCTTTACGGCTTGCTCTGCCGTACTTCCGGCGAACATGCCATGGTCGGCTGTCACGTCAATCCATATCTTGATGTTGTCCGGTCGCTTCAGCATTGACGCCATGTCCACGCTTTTGTTGTATTCTATCGAGGTGCTTTCGATCACCTTCACATACACGCCCATCACCTTCATCCATACATTGTAGCTTTTCAGCAGCTTAGTCTTGCTGTCGAAGACGTACTCAGTCTTGCTGTCTGATTCGGCTATCGACGAGTTCAGAGGTTTCCCGTCGCGTCCTTTTCCCATGGCGGGCGAGGTCACGGTGATTATTATTCCTTCGTCGTTTGTATCGAGCGTGTATTTGCTTTGCGTGCTGCATATATGTGTCATGCCTTTTATTATGTTTATGTCTGCCGGCAGTAGCGTGAGCAAACCCTCGGCAAAGCCATCATAATCGGCATGGCTCTCATAGCCCTTTGTGCCGCCACGGCCCCACATATACTGTCTTTTGCTGTCGCAGACTATGGTGCGGCCGTTCTGTTTCTCTATCCTCCAGAACATGGTGTTGTTCTTGTTGACAAACGTCAGTACCGTTTCCACGAATCCGCTCACGGGTGTCACGTATGCAAAGTTCTCGTTAGGAGAGGTGCGCACGTTCAGTTTCAGGCGTATGGACGACGGCTCCGGTGGTACGGCGTTGTTGAAATATTCGGATGCCTGCGCCCTTGTTATTGTTTCAGATGCCGCGTTTGCCGTGCTGCTGTGAAGCAGTATGCCGGCTGTTGTCACTGCTCCGGCCAGAAGAACGAGCACCGATGCCGCAATGGCCGCGTAGCGTTTGAACATAGGTATGGTCTTTCTGCGCTGTCCGTCGGCCTTTCTTGCTCCCGTTGCTATTATTCTCAGGTTCTCTTTCAGAGTGTCCGACGCCTTCACGTCGCATGTCGGACGTATCGTGCTTATGGCTTTCTCGGTCTGCTCCAGATATTCTCTGCATTCTTCACAAGCCTTTGCGTGTGCTTCCATCTCACGTGTCAGGTTCTGGTCTGTGCCTCCTTCTATGAAGTCGTACACATTTTTTCTAAAACTGTTGCAATCCATATCAGTTGTTTTTTCGGTTGTTCATTCTTTCCTTTATCTTCTCAATGCCGTATTTGAATCTCGATTTCACCGTTGTGACAGGCGTTTCGGTGATATCTGCTATCTCGGTGAACTTCAGTCCGTCTATGACGTGCATGCGTATCGTTTCGGCCTGTTCGTCCGGTATTTCGCCCAGAACTCTTTCGATGCGTGCATATTCCTCCATGGCCGAACGCTCGTTTTCGTTGTCTTCCGCGGCCTTTTCTGCCATGCGGCAGGTCAGCGGTTCGGTGTCGGTACGGTGCTTGCGTATTACGTCACGGCATCTGTTAGACAGCGCCCTGAAGACGTAGTTTCTAAGCTTCTCCGGCTCGGTGGGCCTGTTGTTCTGCCTGCACACGCTCAGCAGAGTGTCCTGTACAATGTCCTCGGCCGTGCTTCTGTCGCCTGTACGGAAGAACGCGAACCTGAACATATTGTCTGTCTGTTCCCTCACAAGCCGCTCCAGCTCGTCTCCGGATGTTCTTTTTCGTAGTATTCCCAGCATCTTGTTGTCGTTTTAGGATGTTCGTATCGTTGTGCGGTCTTACGCTTGCTGTCGTTGCCGCTTCTGTATATAAAGACGTGATATGGATGAAAACGACGTGTTTTTCATGACATTTTTTCGTGGATTATTGATTTTTCAGCGTTTCGTCGGGCTTTATAATGAAATTCCCGCAGACGGTTGTTATGGTGTCACCGTTTGCGGGAATTGTCTTATTTTAGAGTTTCTGCCTTGACGTTTTGCCGTGTATTGGCCGGCGTTTCAGCAGTTGTGCTTGTGTGTCATGATGTCGAGCACCATCTCGTCGGTCTGGTTCATTGTCTCAGAACCGATGCGCGTGAGGTTGTGTATGGACTGATCCACGTCGTCGTCGATTATACCTTCGACAGCCGTAACGCATTTTCCTTCTATCGCCAGAAGCGATGAGAGCAGGGCGGTGGATACGCCTGACGCTATCTTCAGCGAGCAACTGGGCTTCGCACCGTCGCATATCATACCCGTGAGATTGGCAATCATGTTCTTCACCGAGTTACAGATGCGGCTGTAGTCACCGCCCATGAGGTAGGTGATACCGCAGCTCGAACCGATGCTTGCCACCACGCAGCCGCATACTGCCGACAGTTTGCCGAGGCTCTGCTTGATGTATATCGCTGTGAGATGGCTCAGAGTGAGCGCGCGGATGAGCTCTTCCTCGGTGTTCTCGTTCTCCATTGCATACACAGCCACGGGGTTTGTGGCGCATATTCCCTGGTTGCCCGAGCCGGAATTGCTCATCACCGGTATCATGGCTCCGCCCATCCTGGCGTCGCATGCCGATGCAGTCTTCGACAGGATGTGCGAGAAGATGCTGTTGCCGAAGATGCCGTGGCTCAGCGGACGGTCGATGGTCTTGCCCAGACAATGTCCGTAGTTGCCCTTGATGGATTCTTCGGCAGCCTTTATGTTGTACTGTTTCGTCTTCAGAATGAAGGCTATCTCGTTGAGTGGAGTGGTGGTGGCGAAGTCATAGACAGTGCGCATGCAGAGTTCCGGATCGCCCTGTTCGCCGTCTTCTCCGCTTGTCTTCTTCACGTCGAGAAGCGTCTCTCCGTCTTTTGAAACATACACAAAGTTGGTGTGCGAGCCTGCTATCACGGCCTCGGCCTTATGTCCTGCTGCCTCGCAGATGACGTCGATGTAGAGCTTCTCGGTGATGTCCGACTTCAGTTTTATGTCGATTCGTTTCTCGTCAACATATTTCTTGCCTTCCTCGAGAGTCTCCGGTGTGACGTCCTTTATCACCTCCAGCTCATACTCCGACTTGCCAACGATGGCTCCCAATGCTATTGCGATGGGCAGACCTATCATTCCCGTGCCGGGTATTCCCACGCCCATGGCGTTCTTCAGGATGTTCGCGCTGAGCAGTGCGGTAATCTTTTCCGGTCTGCATTCCAGTGTCTCAGTGGCACGTGCTGTGCAAAGCGCCACGGCAATGGGCTCTGTACAGCCCACGGCCGGCACCACTTCGCGTTGTATCAGTGCTATTATTCTCTGTCTGATATTCTTGTCTAACATGCTTGTCTGCTTTTATTCAGCTTGTTATTTCTTGAATCTGTCCAGTCCGGTCTGCAGGAACTTCAGGTATTCGCTGATGTCCTTGTCGTACGAACGGCTGCCTGTGAGCGGATGACCCTCGTTGTCGAGGAGCACGTAGAACGGCTGTGTGTTGGCTCCGAACTTCACTCTCTGCAGATAACTCCACTTGTCTCCCACGGTGCGCAGCGTGCGCTGCTTGCCGTTTTCGGTGACTGTTATAGGCTGATCGAGCGGAGTCTTGTCGTCAACATACAGAGAAATGAGCACATACTTGTTGTTGAGCATGTCGGCCACGTTGGCATCTGTCCATACGGCTGCCTCCATTTCGCGGCAGTTCACGCATCCGAATCCGGTGAAATCTATCATCACCGGCTTGCCCTCCAGGCGTGCTGCAGCCATGCCGGCTTCAAAGTCCTTGAACCTCGGATGCACCTCGTTCTTATACAGATTGAAGTCCTGAGTGTTCATAGGCGGTGTGAATGCGCTTATGGCTTTGAGCGGAGCACCCCACAGTCCCGGCACCATATAGACGGTGAAGGCCAGAGATATGAGCGCGAGGAAGAACTGCGGAACATTCGTACGGCGGTTCTCGTCGTCGTGAGGGAAGTTGAACATGCCCAGCAGATAGAGTCCGAGCAGTCCGAAGATGGCTATCCACAGAGCGATGAATGTCTCGCGGTCGAGTATGTGCCAGCCGTAAGCGAGGTCGGCTACGGACAGGAACTTGAGCGCGAATGCCAGTTCGATGAATCCGAGAACAACCTTGATGACGTTCATCCAGCCTCCCGACTTAGGCGCAGACTTGAGCAGTGACGGGAACATGGCGAACAGAGTGAACGGTATTGCCAGCGCAACGGCGAATCCGAGCATACCTATTGTCGGCGCGATGATGTTGCCCTGAGTCGATACGGCCACGAGCAGCAGACCTATGATAGGACCGGTGCACGAGAAAGAAACGAGCGCAAGGGTGAACGCCATGAGGAAGATGCTCAGTATGCCACTGGTAGATTCCGACTTGCGGTCTATCTTGTTGCTCCACGACGAAGGCAGAGTAATCTCAAAGGCTCCGAAGAACGATGCTGCGAAGACGATGAGAAGCAGACAGAAGAAGATGTTGAACACGGCGTTGGTTGACAATGCGTTGAGCGCGCTCGCGCCGAAAAGCAATGTCACAGCCAGTCCGAGCACGACGTATATCACCACGATAGACACACCGTAGGTGGTAGCCTCGCGTATGGCTTTGCCCCTGTCCTTGTTGCGTTTGAGGAAGAAGCTGACGGTCATAGGTATTATAGGCCATACGCACGGAGTGAACAGAGCGAGGAATCCGCCTGCCAGTCCGGCGAGGAAGATGTAGAGCAGCGACGTGTTGAGCGGTTCGTCATAAGCCGAAAGCTCATTTGTCACCGGCTGCCAGAGTGCCTTTATCTCACTCTCAGAGAGCGAAGCGTTTGCAGGAACGGTTGTTGCCGCGCTGTCGGTTGCCAGGGCCTGCTGTGCAGTAGCGGCTGTGTCGGTAGCCATTGCTCCGACTTCGGCCGTCTCCTCAGCCGCGGCCTTGTCGTCTGCCTTCTCGGTTGCGCCCGCTACGGCCGGCGACTTGCCGCTCTTTACGAACTCCACCTGTGTGGGCGGCATACACGTCTCGTCGTTGCACGCTCCGTATTCCAGATAGGCGTTGATGCTGTATGCAGGCTTTGTGAATCTGATTTTCTGCACGAACTTCACACTGTTCTTGAAGTAGCGCACCTGCATGTTGAACATATTGTCGAACTCGGAGATCTCCTTGCCTCGCGGCGTGAGCTTGCCCACGAGTTCGATACCGTCTTTCTTGTTCACGTTGAATGTCGCTTCTATCGGGCCTCCGCTGATGTTGGTCGAATAGACATGCCATCCCGCGTCAATCTTTCCGCTGAACACTATTTCGGCTTCTGCCGTGCCGTTGGTTTTCAGTTCGGCGGTGAACTTCACCGGTTCGGCCATCTGTGCCCGGCCTATCATGGCCGATATGAGCAGCAGGGTTATTGCGATGAGTTTTTTCATATAAAATATAGTCGTTTCTTTTTATCCTGTTTATGAATGTTTCAGAAAGGCAGGTGGATTATCCCACCTGGCTTCCCGGTTTCACCTTGCCGAGCAGTGATGTCACAGAGAGCGAGCCGTCGAAGTTCTCTGCCGAGAGAATCATGCCCTGGCTCTCTATGCCCATGAGCTTGCGCGGAGCGAAGTTGGCTATGAAGAGCACGTCCTTGTCTACGAGTTCCTCAGGCTTGTAATACTTGGCGATGCCCGAAACTATGGTGCGGTCGGTGCCAGAACCGTCGTCGATGGTGAACTTGAGCAGCTTGTTCGCCTTCTTTATCTTCTCGCATGCCTTGATGTGTCCCACGCGTATGTCGAGTTTCTCGAAGTCTTCGAACGACACGGTGTCCTTCACCGGAGCGGCCTTGTATGCGGCAGCCTGGTTTGCCTTCTTGGTCTCCTCGAGCTTGTTGAGCTGATATTCTATCACGTCGTCCTCTATCTTCTCGAACAGCAGAGACGGCTCGCCGAGCTTGTGTCCGCTCTTCAGCAGGTCGGTAGAGCCGAGCTGAGCCCAGTCGTATGACTCCACGTTGAGCATCTGGCGCAGTTTCTTGCTGCTGAACGGCAGGAACGGCTCGAAGGCGATGTCGAGGTTGGCCACCAGCTGCAGCGAGATGTAAAGTATGGTCTTCACGCGTTCCATGTCGGTCTTGGCAACCTTCCACGGCTCGCAGTCGGTGATGTATTTGTTTCCGATGCGTGCCAGGTTCATTGCCTCCTTCTGTGCGTCGCGGAACTTGAACACGTCGAGCAGAGCCTCCACCTTCTGTTTTACGTCCTTGAACTCGTCGATGGTCTGGCGGTCGATGTCGGTCAGCTCGCCACACTCAGGCACTACGCTGTCGAAATATTTCTTTGTGAGCTGCAGCGCGCGGTTCACGAAGTTGCCGTAAACAGCCACCAGCTCATTGTTGTTGCGGTCCTGGAAATCCTTCCATGTGAAGTTGTTGTCCTTGGTCTCCGGAGCGTTGGCCGTGAGGACATAGCGCAGCACGTCCTGTTTGCCCGGCAGCTCCTTCAGATATTCGTGAAGCCATACCGCCCAGTTGCGCGATGTGCTTATCTTGTCGTTCTCGAGGTTGAGGAATTCGTTTGCCGGCACGTTGTCGGGCAGGATATATCCGCCGTGAGCCTTCAGCATTACCGGGAACACGATGCAGTGGAACACGATGTTGTCCTTGCCGATGAAGTGCACCAGACGGGTCTCCGGGTCCTTCCACCACTTCTCCCATGAGTCGGGCAGAAGCTCCTTCGTGTTGGATATGTAGCCGATAGGAGCGTCGAACCACACGTAGAGCACCTTGCCCTCGGCACCTTCCACCGGAACGGGAATGCCCCAGTCGAGGTCGCGCGTCATGGCTCTCGGCTGCAGGTTCATGTCGAGCCAGCTCTTGCACTGTCCGTAAACGTTCGGGCGCCACTCCTTGTGTCCTTCGAGAATCCACTGCTTCAGCCAGTCCTGATACTCGTTGAGCGGCAGATACCAGTTCTTAGTCTCCTTGAGCACCGGCTGCGATCCGCTTATGGTAGATTTCGGGTTGATGAGCTCTGTCGGGTCGAGGTCGCTTCCGCAGTGCTCGCACTGGTCGCCGTATGCGCCCTCGTGGTGGCAGTGAGGACACTCGCCAGTGATGTATCTGTCGGCGAGGAACTGCTTAGCCTCCTCGTCATAATACTGCTTTGTGGTCTTCTCTATCAGTTTGCCGTCGTCATACAGCTTCTTGAAGAAGTCAGAAGCCATCTTGTTGTGAGTCTCCGAAGTGGTGCGGCTATAGATGTCGAACGAGATGCCGAACTCCTCGAAGCTCTTCTTTATCATCGTGTGATATCTGTCAACGACATCCTGCGGCGTGATGCCTTCCTTCTTTGCGCGTATGGTGATAGGCACTCCGTGCTCGTCGCTTCCTCCGATGAATATCACGTCTTCGTGTTTCAGGCGCAGGTAGCGCACGTATATGTCGGCCGGCACATATACTCCGGCCAGGTGTCCGATGTGCACACCGCCGTTGGCATAAGGCAGGGCGGCGGTTACGGTTGTACGTTTGAATTTCTTTTGTTCCATTATTATGATGTTTTGTATTTTCTCTCAAAGTGTGAAAAACCAGCTTGCCCAGTATGTGTCGTGACGTGTGCTTACAATGGTGGCGCCATCGTCTGTGAAGCCGTTTTGTTTATGGGATTGCGGCGCTCGAAGCATTTAATTATTGTATAATGCCGCTTTCATTGTGCAAAGATAATGCAATCTGAGGGCATGACAAAATAAAGTGGTTTATTTTTAGTGTATGCCGGCTGTGTCGGCAGATTGTCACGGCCGTCGGGGCGGTGGATAACGGTGTTTATGGAGGGTCGGAGGCATATTCCGTAATGTTCTGAAACGGCAGATTTTTGCCGGAAACCCGGGCTGCGGACTTACAATTTTTCTTGACAAAATTTTGACAAAATATTTTCGCGAAAGAGATGTAAAGGAATGTTAAATCGGACATAAAACAGCCCTTTTCGCACCATACTGCATCGTGATATACCCCGAACCGTAGTCCGAAATGCCGCGTTTTGCTTTCCGATATTGCCCATTTCGCAGTGAGATAAAGCCTATTTTAGGGTGCGATATGGCCTATATTGGCCCCTGAAATGGGCCATTTCGCAAGACGAAATGGTGCTTTTTGCAATGCGACAAAATGACCATTAAATATAAACTATTGATATTCAATATCTTACTAAAACCTGTTATTTTCCGCGTATTTGCGCCCGAAGGAGACTCTGCTCGCAAATACGCGCTTATTTTTCGGGGTAGAACGGAAAACTCAGAGTGAAAAATCAGAATCTGCTTTCAATTTGAAAGCCGCATATTCCGGTTTATTTTTAAATGGATAAAAACGATGTTTATTCGGCATTTAAAGTGGTTTATGTGGAACGGGAAAAGGTTTCTTCAATATAAAAAACGCTTTATCCAATATAAAAACAGTTTATTCAAGATGAAAAAATGCTTTATACCAAATAAAAAACGTTTTATTCAAGATAAGTAAAACGCCTTTATACAAGATAAAAAAACTTTATCCAATATGAATAATAAACGATTTATTCAAGATATAAAACATTTTATACAAAATAGAAAAAATACTTTATTCAAGATAAAAAATGCCTTATCCGATACCGGAAAATTCCGGTCTTTATATTGAAACATTATCTCCGCTTAGTTTCCGCCGGCACGTTTCCATTGCCCGGAACATCACATTTTGCACGTTGATAAACTCGCGACGGAGCAATCGGAGCATGAAAGACGTTTCACAATCAAAGGATATTAGATTTATAAACATCTCTTTCGCGGGAAATATTTATAAGAATTCTCACCGTCGAAACAGCATCAACATACATGGTCGAGGGCACGTAATGTCGCGGAGAAATGCTTCGGCGGGCGGGCTGGCAGGCGTCGGTCGGTATGCGGGACGGTGAAAAACGTGTGGAGTAGCAGCGACAGTAACGGTGCGACGGCGTGAGGATGGGACGGGAGAAACGTGTTTGAGGATGAGCAAAATAAAAATGGGAAGATCTGTTTCACTAAACAACATCTCCCCATAAGATTATTAACCTAACGAAGCTTATTATTCACGTATCTTCACAGACACAGATTTATAATAAAAAATTACCTTATTATGGTCACAAAATTAATCAGTTTATGTTGATTTATATGATGTTTTCTTGCCAATATGTGATGATTTTTTGATTATTAATGTTAGTTGCAATTTGTCGTTATTTATTTGCAGTAGTATATGTAAAGTAAACAACCGAAATCCGTATATTACTGAATTTTCAGTGTTAAAATTTATAAAAATACAGTTTTTTATTATTTTTCCGCGGACCGACGCTTGTTTTTCAGACTTGTTGATCGGCCTTGTGCGTTAGTCCGCGGATGGTATTATTATATGCTTTTACTGTATTTTCCGGTCTTTCACGTTGAATCCCGACAGATCTATCACCGGCTTGCTGCCTCTTGCGTCGGCGGCATCCCATGTGACCTCTACGGTGCGGCTCTCGCCAGGCATGAGGTGGAAGTAGTTGTCAGAATAGCTCACAGGCAGTATCTGTTCGCCGTCCTCGGCCTTCAGGTTGAGCCTTATCATCATGGCAGGAGTGTCCGATGAGTTCTTCACGGTCACCGTGGCACGGGTGCCGTCGGTCGTGATGCTCGGGCTGAGTTCCACCTGTGGCAGGGTGTTCAGCTCCTGCAGGTTGCCCTCGTCGTTTGATGCTACGTAGAAGTTCTGCGACAGCGTGCGGCCGCTCTCGTCGTTGAGCCACAGGCGTATGAAATATACGTTGCCGCCGTTCAGGCTCACCTTGTCGTCCACGTGCAGTCCTTCGGGTACCACGGTCGAGTCGTCGTTGCTGTTGACGGCTGCCTGCATGGTCTTCACCGTGCGTCCCTTGACGTCGGTAAGCTCCATCTTCGCGGTCAGGTTGTCATGGTTGCCGGCGCACAGGTTCACCACCTCCACGTTGCGTGTCGATGCGTTCCACTGTATGTGTAACGGCTCGCATGCCTTCTTGCATCCGAAGAATGCGGCTGTGGGTTCGAAGTAGTAGTCGTAGCACTGCCACGTCATGCTCGGCCAGCACGCGTGGCTCATCCAGATGAGCAGTCCCTGGCGGTCGCGGCTTCCCGACTCATACATGGCGCGGTAGCCGTCGTAGTTCTGCCATTGTGCCAGCTTTGTGAATGTGGCTGCGTCATTCACCTTGCCGAACGCCTTCTCTATTATGGCGTTGAACGTCGCTCCGCGCTGCGCGCCCTGCATGCAGTAGTCGTGCTGTCCCCACTCGTCGCCCTGCGGCCAGAGCGCTTCCGGCTTGAGCGTACGCGCCAGTCCTTCGTATGTCATCACGTTAGGCATTCCGCGCTCGGAGTGCAGTTTGCCCGTCTGACGGTCGAAATACTCCTTCGGAGGCAGTGCCCAGTAAGGTCCGTGACCGCTCACACCGTCGTCGGCAGAGCTTGAGATGTAGCCCAGTCCCGGGTGCAGTGTCTTCACGTCCTCGCGCAGCTGCTTGTCTATTGTCTCGGGCGGATAGCCCTCGTTGCGTCCGCAGTAGATGCCGATGCTCGGGTGGTTGCGTATGCGTTTCACGTAGTCGTCGGAGTTGCTGAGGAACATATATTCGTTCAGCGGGTCGGGTCCGTCGGCCGGATTGGCAAGCCAGAAGTCCTGCCATACCATTATGCCGTATTTGTCGCAGGCCTCGTAGAACTCCTCGTCGCCCGTCTGTCCCACCCAGTCGCGTATCATGTTGAAGTTCATGTCGCGGTGGTTCTTCACGGCTATGTCATATTCGCGTCCGCGGTAGCACAGGTTGTTCTCGCTGAATCCCCAGTTGCCGCCCAGCGGAATGAAGCGTCGGCCGTTGATGTATATCTTCAGCTGAGTGTCCATGTCCTTGTAGTCCACCTGGCGTATGCCGGCCTTGAAGTTTACGGCGTCTGATGTTCCCTTCTCTGTAACGAACTCGAAGCCCGCGTCGTAGAGGTAAGGCGTGCCGTAGCCGTTGGGCCACCACAGGTTCATGCGGCGGTTGCGCAGCTCCGGGAACTCATCGGGCAGGAAGGCTATTTCCTGCACTCCGTATGTGGGCAGCACCACGCGCTTCTCAAACTTCAGGTCGCCTATCCATCCGCGCAGCGTTCCGCTTACGCTGTAAGGCATGTGGTTGGTCAGTATGACAGACGGAGTGATGGTGGCGGCAGTGTCGGGCAATGCCAGCTTTGAGGTCACCAGAGGGTCGCGCATGCTCACCGCTCCGGTGGACGAGAGCCACACGTCGTTCCATATACCTATGTTGCGGCCGCGTATTGTCGATATCCAGTCCCATCCTATTGTGGCGTGGAAGGTCGGGTTGTCGTATCCCAGGAGACCTCCGTTGAAGTCGGTGTCCTTGCGGTATTTCTCCTTCACCGCGCCCGGATGCTCGTTCTTTATTATTCTTACGGCCAGCACGTTCTTGCCGTCGTGCAGCAGTGAGGTTATGTCGGCGTGTCCGCGCATGAACGCTCCTTCGATGCGCTCGGCCTGATGGCCGTTCACGAATACGTCGGCTTTCCAGTTTATGCCGTCGAAGTTGAGGAACACGCGCTTGCCCTTCATCTGCTGCGGCAGGTCGAACTCCGTGCGATACCAGAAGTCGGAGTTGAAGAACGACTCTGAAATCTGCATCAGATTGTCGGCGTAATTAGGGTCGGGCAGTGCTCCCGTGTTCACGTAGCTCATCAGAGCTGTTGCCGGCACGGTTGCCACGGCCCACGAACTGTCGTCGTAGTTGTCGGCAGATATGGTCTGCCCGTCGCCTTTCACCTCCGAGGCACGCTGTATGCGCCAGTCGCCTCCGTCGAGAGAGAAGTGGCGTTCGTCGCCGCCTTTGACCGGTTTGGGCTTCGCAACGAGTCCGCCGCGGCCCATCACCTCCATCTCGCTAAGCACATACGGAGCAGCCGTAGCGCCCTTGAGCATCAGCACACGCACGTAACGGCCCTTGCCGCCAGAACATTTCACCTCGTCGGTCAGACTGTTGCCGGTCGGCAGTTGTGCCACGGTCTTCCAGTCGCGGGCGTCGTCGGATGTCTCGATGCGTCCGCTGCGAGCCTTGCTTATCCAGTGCAGCTTCACTTTGTCGAACTCGCACGACGTGCCAAGGTCCACGTAAACCCATTGTGTTCCGGTCTTCGCGCTCATCCATGCGCTGCCGAACTCTGAAGAGGGCAGCACGTCGGTGACAGGTCGGTTGCCGTCGAAGAACTTTATCTCGGTCACTGTCCAGTGCACTGCTCCCGGCATGGAGAACTCCACCTTCAGGTTGTCGAAGCTCACATCGCCTGTGCCAAGGTCTATCACGGCCTCGATGTTGCGTGTCGGCAGCAGCGGTCCGTCGTCGGTGTTCTTGTTCGGGTCGCTGTGCACTTTGCTGCTCGACGCCTTTCCCGGCAGTCCTTTGCCGGCCTGTTGACCGAGAGTGCGCAGCGTCACACCCTTCTTGCCCTTCATCCGCGAGCTCACTTTGATGGAGTAGCCGCCCTTGGAATTCTCGTTGTAAGCCATGCTGCATATTATCTTTACGCGGTTAGCCTTAACCTTCATGTTGTGCCACTGATAGTTGAGAAACGCCGTCTGGCCCATCAGTATGTTGCGTGTGTATTCGCCACCGTCTATTGCCCATTCGCGTTCGCGGCGCGGAAGAACTCCGCTGTTGGTCGATGCCGTGAGATAAGGCGGTTGGGCTGTCTGTACTATTCCGTCGGTCACGAGCTGTGCCGTGAGGTTGTAGTCGTGCGACGACGATGCGTATGCCATTCGCCGCAGGGCGATGTTGCGGTAGGAATTGTCTGTCACCAGCTCCGGTGCGAAGTTCTCTCCGGGTGCGCCCGGATATTTACCGATGCCGGCATTCCCGCCGTCGCCGAAACTTGAAAGCGTCAGCGATAGCGACAGAACTGCCGCCAGCTGTAGAGGTTGAGTATGTTTCATATTTCAGTTTTGATTTATTCGCTTTATTTATATGCCTTTTGAGTCAACGATTGCAGGTGTAGTATGTTTGCGGCACGGCGGCGTCAGAGCGCTGCGTGTGCCGTTGTTGCCAATGTGGTTGTTTATATTTAATCACCTTAAATTTACCCAATATTTGTCATTCTGAAAGTGAACGTAATTTTAATTTACACGAATTAACAAAATTTCAATACTATTTAACGGCTTTTCATAGACCGTGCCATAAAAACATATAGTGCCGGGTGTGAGTCGGCAGATATATTATTGTGGATCGGTTCCCGATATATTGCTTTTTATTTTTGTAGAATAAACGGTTTTGTTTTAATGATTTTCCGGTGGAATAATGCGTTTTGGGAGGTGTTGTATAGAGTGTCTGAGTGAGGCGATTGCTACTGTTTGTGATGCTGCGTGTGTGTTGTCGGGGCGTTGTGGCGGGCAATAAAAAATCTAAAATATGTATATGGACTGTTTGATATTAAGGCATATTTGTGCTATCTTTGCCATAAATAGGATGGGGAGCGGCAAGGTTGTGAGTGAGATACATATGTGGTTCTCGGCAGCTGTCGCACACGTCTTCAGCCATATTATCGTATATTATATGGCAATCGACTGATTTACGGAATCTGTTACCGAAACAAACAATAAATAAAATATACAGTTATGAGACATGGCAGGTTTTTAATTATGTCTGTCGCGCTGGCTTTTGGCTGCGTGTATATGGCCGATGCCGCCGACATAAAAATCAAGATCACCAAGAAGTATATAAACTTTCCTATTTCGCAGAAGGCTGAACGCAAGACCATGGAACTGTCGATCAAGGGACAGGAACCGTGCCGGTTCGTCATACGTCTGGCAGAGGGCGAGCCCGATTACTGGACGTTCCGCGACGTGAGTGCGCTGAAGGGCAAGACGGTAACGCTGACATACGACGGCAGTGAGGCGGCTCTCAGCAAGATTTATCAGGACGACCGCATTGCCGGCGAGGATGAGCTGTACAAGGAGAAATATCGTCCGCAATATCATTTCACGACGCGCCGCGGATGGATAAACGACCCTAACGGACTTGTTTATTACAAAGGCAAGTATCACATGTTCTATCAGCACAATCCGTTTGAGCGCGAATGGGAGAACATGCACTGGGCGCACGCCGTGAGCACCGACCTCGTGCACTGGCAGGAATTGCCGCTGGCACTGCATCCCGACACGCTCGGAACAATCTTCTCGGGCTCTGCCGTGATAGACTACGGCAACACTGCGGGATGGAACGGCAAGGACGGCAGCCCGGCACTCGTGGCGTTCTACACATCGGCGAAGGGCATACAGCGCCAGAGTGTCGCATACAGTCTGGACGAAGGACTTACGTTTACGAAGTATGAGGGCAACCCGATCATAGACTCGCACGCCAAATGGCAGACCAACGACACGCGCGATCCGAAGGTGTTCTGGTATGCTCCGGGCAAGCATTGGGTGATGGTGCTCAACGAGCGTGACGGTCATTCGATATACAACTCGGTGGATTTGAAGAATTGGACATACGAGAGTCACGTGACCGGATTCTGGGAATGCCCTGAACTTTTTGAGGTGGCTGTCGATGGAAACGGTGGTAACAAGAAGTGGGTTATGTGGGGTGCGTCGGGCACTTATATGATTGGTTCGTTCGACGGAAAGCGCTTTACGCCCGACGGTCCGAAGCTGTGCAACCTCAATGGAAGTGCGTATGCCGCACAGGTTTACAACAACATACCGGCCACCGACGGCCGTGTGATAAAGATAGCATGGGGTCGTATCACGTTCGACGGTATGCCTTTCAATGGCTGTATGCTTCTTCCGCAGGAGCAGATGCTGTTCACCACCAAGAGCGGACTGCGCCTTGCGAGTCGGCCTGTAAGGGAAGTGGAGCAGCTGTTCACCAAGGTTTATTCGGGCGAAGACCTCGACATGCAGCAGGCAAACGACGTGATGAAGCAGTTTGACGGCAACGACGTGCTGCGCATACGTATGACTCTGCACATGAGCCACGCCACTGAAGCGGGACTGAACTACCGTGGTCAGCGCATAGTGAACTACGATCTGAACGGCAACCGACTGAACGGTGAGTTCTATGCAACCGACGATCCGGGCAGCATGTTCCTCACGGCGGACGTGTATATGGACCGCAGCATGGCTGAGGTGTTCGTTGATGGCGGACTGTACTCATACTCCATGGGACTCGATGTGCACAGTACGAGCAAGGAAGGATACGTGTTCTGGGGCAACAACATAAAGATAAGCAGTCTTGAGGTGTACAAGGTGAAGTCGATATGGGACGGCAAAGTAGTGGAGAAATAAACGATGCGTGATGCCGGAATACGGAATATACGGTTGTGAATTAATATAAACGAAACACTGAAATAAATGGAAGCGGCCGCAGGATTTGATTTTCCTGCGGCCGCTTCTGCCTTTTATCATCATTCAACTATTGTTTTTCATTGCCTTCAGAATACTTTATCTGAGCTTTCAGAATATTTTATCTGAGTTTTCAGAATACTCTATCTGAGTTTTCAGAATATTCTATCCGAGTTTTCAGAATACCCTATCTGAAAGATGGTTGCGGCTAATCTGTCGCGTCATTAGCTGCTCTCCGCCGCCCCGTTATTGCTCTTTTTGGTCGTCGGTTATTATCTTCGGACCTCTGATTCTGTCTTTCTGAGTCAATCCTTTCTTTATTTCTATGTTGATGCCGTCGCTCAGTCCGGTGACCACCTTGCGGCGCTCGTAGGTCTTTTCGTCGCCCTTGCCCTTCACGACATACACGTATGTGTCGTTGCCTTCAAACTCGATGGCACTCTCCGGAATGGTGAGCACGTTCTTTGCCTGCGCAAGTACAATCTCCGCATTGGCGCTGTAGCCGCTTCGTATGTTCTTGCTGTCTGCCACTTTTACGGCAGCCTTTATCTCAAACTGGTTGGCTCCGTTGTTGTCAACAGCCTTCGGCGATATGTATTCGAGCGATGCGTCGAACGTCTTGTCCTGCAATGCGCCTATCGAGAGTTTCATAGGCATGCCCGTGACAAGGCGTCCCACCTCGGTCTCGTCGATGTTTCCGCGGAATATAAGGTCGTTCATGTCGGCCACGGATGCTATTGTAGTACCGTCGTTGAATGTGTTTGAAAGTATTACGGAGTTGCCCACCTTCACCGGAATGTCGAGTATCACGCCCGTGATTGTAGAGCGTACGAGAGTGGAACTTGCGCTGGCGTTGCTCTTCGACACACCGTCGCGCACCACCTGAAGGTTGTCCTCGGCTGCCGCAACCTCTTCTTTCGCCTGGCGGTAGGCCTGTGCTATCTTGTCATATTCGTCGGCCGACACCAGTCCTTTGTCGTAGAGCACCTTCTCACGTTCGTAGTCTGTGCGTGCCTGTTTCACGTTTATGTTGGCAAGACGCAGGCGCGACTGTGCCGAACTGAGCTGTCCCATGTCAGGGATAACCTTCACCTTGGCAATCACTTCGCCCTCTTTCACGGTGTTGCCCGCTTCTTTCAGCAGCTCGCTTATGATGCCTGATATCTGCGGTTTGATGGCAACCTCGTTGCGCGGTTCTATCTTTCCCGTCACCACCGTGGTCTTTCTGATGTCTGCTATCTTGGGCGTGAACTCACTGTAAGCCACCGGCTGTGGCAGCGACTTGACGTAGAGAAACACGAATGTGCCTATGAATATCAAAGCGATAATAGCTGCGACTATGAACTTGAAGTATTTTTTCATATCTGTTTTTGTGTTTGTTTGCTTATTATAATATGTATATTGTCGTGCCATCGTGTGCTCCTTCATGCGCGGAAGGGCACCGGCAGCGTCACTGTTTCGGACATTACTCGTCTCTCATCGCGTCAACTGGCTTTATGCTCATGGCCCTTGCAGCCGGCGCAAGTCCCGCCAACACGCCCAGTACGCTGAGCATCACCACCGCGCCTACGGCCGTCCAGAAGTCTATCTGGAAGTGAGCCGTGGTTATGCCGTCGCTTGTGTTTGCCACCTCGAGCATCTGTAGTATTATCACTACGAACAATATTCCGCTCATGCCTGCCACGGCCGTCAGTATGATGCTCTCGCTTATTATCTGCGAGAGAATGTCCATCGGTGTGGCGCCTATGGCCCGTCGTATGCCGATCTCGGTGGTTCGCTCGCGCACAGTCACCATCATGATGTTCGACACACCTATTGCTCCTGCTATCAGAGTGCCTATGCCGACGAGCCAGATGAGGAAATTGACGCCCGAAAACAGATTGTCGAGCAGTCCGAAAAGCACTTCGGTGTTGAACACTGTGATGCCTTTCTCGTCGTCGGGAGCCACGTTGTGCGCCCTAGCAATCACCTCACGCATCCGTTGCGAAAGGTCGTCCATCACCGTTCCCGGCTTTGCCGTGGCACAGATGAGATCTACATTGTCGCCCAGATTGTATGCCTGCTGCATGAGCGAGAGTGGCACTATGACACTCTCTTCGGCGCTTCCGTTTATGTTCATGTTGCCTGCGGCATAGTCAACTCCTATTACATTATAATATATGGAGTCTATTCGGATGAGCTGTCCGCACGGGTCACCTCCGCCCGAAAACAGTGTCTTATACACCTTCTTGCCTATGACGCACACCTTGCGGCGCTGGCTTATGTCCATCTCGTTGATATACCGGCCGTAGAACATCTTGGGACTTTCCACCTTTGCATAGTCGGGCATCGTGCCCTTTACGATGCAGTTGCTCTTCTTGTCGCTGAATGTGGCGTTGCCGTTCCATCTCGACAGCATCGGAGTGACTACGTCCAGCTCCGGCACCTGCGCCTTCAGGCGTTCCACATCCTTGTATGTCATGTTCCACTTACGGCCTTTCCGCAGTCCGTTATACGGCTTTGTGGTGGGCTGCGCGAACACTATGGCCGCATTGGTGGCAAATCCCTCGAAGTTGTTTGAGAGCATCTCCTTCAGTCCGCTGCCGCCTCCGATGAGTCCGACAAGCATGAACACTCCCCAGAACACGCCGAAGCCGGTGAGGAATGTTCGGCTCTTGTTTCTCGTGAGAGTGTCGAGAATCTCCCTGAATCTGTCGATGTCTATTTTCATTTCCGTCTGTTTTCCTTTTGTTTATGTTTTGTTCACGCCGTCGGTGTCATTCTGCCCGCAGTGCTTCGATAGGCCTGATGTTTGCCGCGCGGCGTGCCGGTATGAATCCAGCCAGTGTTCCCGCTATTATCATCACGAGCGTTGCCTGTATGCAGACGTCCAGTCCTACGGTGGGGTTGACGAACATCGCCGCCTTGAACAGTCCTGTATCAACCTGCTGCTGTCCTATCGTGGCGTCCATATATAAGTTCGCCGCGATGCCGAGAATCATTCCTATGTATCCGAAGAAAGTGGTTATGATGATGCTCTCGGTTATGATGAGCTTCAGTATCGACCACGGTTTGGCGCCTATGGCCTTGCGTATGCCGAACTCGTGTGTGCGTTCCTTTACGGTGATGAGCATGATGTTGGACACTCCCACTATGCCCGACAGCAGCGTGAACAGACCTATTATCCACAGCGCGGTGCGTATGATGTCGGTTCCGGTGTTCATCTGCAGGTTCTGTGTGAAGCGGTTCCATATCCACACCGACTCCTCGTCGTCGGGTGCTGCGCGGTGGTTGCGGTTGATGTTGGCGCGGTAGCCCGCCTCGAATTTCTCGTTGGCATCCATCGTCTCGAGCCCGTCGAAGGTGAAGAAAATCCTGTCTGCCTTGTCGCCCCGATTATACATGGTTCTCAGAGTGGTGAAAGACGTGTATGCGTCGGAGTTCATCCGGCTGTTGTCGTCCTGGTATATGCCCACCACCTTGAATGCGAATCCGCCTATGTCAACCGTCTTTCCTACGAGCGTACTGATGTCGTGCGGAGCGAGTTCCTTGGCCTGTCCCTCGCTCAGAACTATTATTTTGCGCTGTTCATTGATGTCCGCCATGTTTACGAAACGTCCGTACAGCATGTTTATCTTGTTTATCTCAGCCTTGTTTGGATAGGTTCCGCAGATGTTGTTGCCGCTCACATATTCGTCGCCGAAGGTTATGTTGAGTCCCGTCTGCGATATTTCGGCACCGGTGGTCTTCACGTTTCCGGTGAAGTTGCGTCGTGTAGAGGATATGTCGTTGTCGTTAAGCTCTATGCTGCGGCCCTCCTTCAGTCCGTCGTAAGGCTTTGAAGTGTAACCGCCCGATACTATCATCGAGTTGTCCAGAAACTTTCCCGAGTTCTGCACAACGGCGTTGAGCAGACCGTTTCCGGCTCCGAGCAGGAATATAATGATGAATATACCCCATGCCACGGAGAACCCCGTCAGTGCGGTGCGCAGCTTGTTGTGCTTGGCAGTAGTTATTATTTCGGCTATTATGTCGCGCATGCTCCTGCTCCTATTTCATTATTCCTGATATGCCGAACGGGCTTGCGTGATGGTCGAAGTTCTCTTCTATCTTGCCTATCAGTCCGTCCTTGATGTGTACTATCTTGTTGGTCTCGTTTGCCACGCCGCTCTCGTGTGTCACCACTACTATGGTTATGTGCTCCTCGGCGTTGAGTTTCTTCAGCAGTTCCATCACCTCCAGGCTCGTCTTTGAGTCGAGCGCGCCGGTCGGTTCGTCCGCCAGTATTATCTTTGGCCGCGTGATGAGGGCCCTCGCTATCGCCACACGCTGTTTCTGTCCGCCGGAAAGCTCGTTGGGATAATGGTTAGCCCATTGCGCCAGACCGAGCCTGTCGAGATACTCCATGGTCATGGCGTGGCGCTTCTTGCGGCCGACGCCCTGATAGAACAGTGGCAGCTCGACGTTCTCGACTGCCGACTTGAAGGCTATGAGGTTGAACGACTGGAAGATGAAACCTATCAGACGGTTGCGGTATTCGGCCGCGCGTTTCTCCGACAGGTCCTTTATCAGCGTTCCGGCAAGCATGTACTCGCCCGAGTCGTAGTTGTCGAGTATGCCGAGAATGTTCAGGAGCGTGGATTTGCCAGAGCCCGACGCGCCCATGATTGACACGAACTCACCCTCGTCTATGTCGAGATTGATGCCCTTGAGCACGTGCAGCGGCTGCGCGCCGTAGTAAGTCTTGTTGATGTCTCTGAGTTTTATTATTGACATTTTCAGATGCTGTTTAATGGTTTAGACTGCATAAATGTGCCAAAGGTTGCAGTGTATGATAAAAAAGTTTCGTTTATGCTCATGCCTGTTCGTTGCGTTCCACCTTCAGAGTGCGGTCGCAGTATTTTATTACGGCCGGCCGGTGGGTGATGAATATGATGGTCTTGCCGCGGTCGCTCATGATGTTCTGCAGCAGGCGGCACTCGGTGTCGGGGTCGAGAGCCGATGTAGCTTCGTCGAAGAGCATCACCGGGCGGTTGCGCAACAGTGCGCGTGCTATGGCTATGCGTTGCGCCTGTCCCTCGCTCAGTCCGCCGCCCTGCTCGGTGCACAGAGTGTCGAGCCCGTCGGGAAGGTCGCCTACAAACTCGGCGCAACTCTTCTTCAGTGCCGCCATCATCTCCTCGTCGGTGGCGTCGTTCTTGCCCATGCGCAGGTTGTCGCGTATCGAACCGCTCATCAGCGTGTTGCCCTGCGGCACATACACCATGTTGCAGCGCACGAGCGGCGAGAGCGTGTGAGCCGACGCCGAGTCGTATATCTCAGCCGTGCCGTGCTGCGGATGGAGCAGGGCGAGGATTATTCTGATGAGCGTGGTCTTGCCTGCGCCCGTCTCGCCGAGTACGGCTGTGCACGAGCCCGGCTCGAAGTCGTGGCTCAGATGCTCGATGACGTTCCGCGAACCGCCGTCGTATATATAAGTAATGTCTTTCAGACGTATGCCGCACGGACCGTCCATCTTCACAGGCTCGCCCTGTTCCTCGAGCGGATTCTCCTCGAGCTCCATCAGTCGTTCCGACGCCGTGAGCACACTCACGAATGCCGGTACCAGCTTGGTGAGGCTGCGCGCCGGAGTCTGTATCTTGTTGACGAGTTGCAGGAAAGCCGTCATTCCGCCGAATGTCAGCGTGTGCTGCGACATCCGTATGGCCGCCCACAGGAACGCGAGAAGGTAGCCTGCGGCGAAGCCCGTGTTCAGTACGAGGTTTGAGAGCACCGAGCACGACGTGCGTTTCACCACGTTCTGGCGCAGCTCGCTCTGCGTACGCTCCAGCTTGTCAATCATTGCGCCGTCGTTCTCGAGCGTCTTTATGAGCATGCGGTGCTGCACAGTCTCCTGCAAGACGCTCTGCACCTTGCTGTCGGAATCGCGCACGAGGCGTGTCAGACGGCGCATGTGTACCACGTACACCTTGCTGCCGAGCAGGAAGATGGGTATGAGCACCACGATGACCAGTGCCAGAACCTTGTCCATGGAGAACAGATAGATGAAGGCGCTTATGAACATCACAAGCACCGAGAGAGTGTTGGGGATTGTTTCGGTGAGGAAGTTGATGACGTTGTTCACGTCGAATTCCAGGCGGTTGAGCACGTCGCCTGAGTGGCGCATCTCGCGTCCGCGCCATTCGGAGCGCAGTATTCGGTCGAGCATCCGCTGCTGCATGCGGTTCTGCGCCTTTATGCCGAGAATGTTGCGTATCCATATTCCGGCTATGTTGAGCGCGAAGTCGCACAGTATGAGTGCCGCCATTATGGCCACGGCGGCATAGATTGAGCCTTTTGTCACGCCCGAGGCCACGTCTATGGCATGCTTCACTGCCCACACCTGCGCCAGGCTTGTGGCAACCTGCGCTATGCCCGTGGCAGCGTTGAGCACTGCCTGCAGATGGTTGCCCCGCCATTGTCTCCACAGCCACTTCATTATCTTTGTGGTAGTGTATTGGGTGTCGGGTATTTTGAGTATCTGCCTGATCTTCATACTGCGAGCGTCTTTGTGTCGGCCGGCTGCGCTTCGTGTTGCCGGCATCGGCGGTTGTGTGAGGTTTGGCGTGCGTTTATCGGCTGCTGTTCAGTCTTCGCGTTTGTCGGCGCCCCACATCATTTTCTCGCGCAGCGACGCGAAATAGTTGTGTCCGGGACGCTTCAGAATGTTCGTGATGAACGGCGCCTTGCTTATGGTTATCGACGTGCCTTCGGTGAGCGTCTCGCTGCGTCCGTCGACAGCCATCAGAAAATTGTGCGACCTCGACTCCACGCTCAGCGTCACGGTGCTGTCGCCGCTTATCACGATTGGGCGCATGTTGAGGCTGTGTGGTGCCACGGGCGTGAGACACATGGTGTTGGTGCGCGGCACGATTATCGGTCCGCCGTTCGACAGCGAGTAGGCCGTCGAGCCGGTGGGCGTCGAGACAATGAGTCCGTCGGCCTGGTAGGTGACGAGATATTCGCCGTCGATGCACGTGTGTATGCTTATCATCGACGCGTTGTCGCGCTTGAGCACGGCAATGTCGTTGAGTGCGAACGGCTCGTTCTTCAGCTGTTTCATGTCGGTTTCAGCCATCAGGGCGGTGTGGCTCTCGGTGGTGTAGCGTCCGCGATATATGGCGTCGAGTGCCGTGCCGAACTCGTCGGGCATCACGTCGGCGAGGAATCCCAGTCGTCCGGTGTTCACTCCTATGATGGGTATGTTCTTCATACCTACGCGTACGGCGGTCTTCAGAAAAGTGCCGTCGCCGCCCATAGATATCACGAAGTCGGCGTCGTAGTTGTCGCCGTCGAACACTTCGGGCGAGTCTGAAAGCATCTGTCCGTGATGACGCAGGAAGTCGTAGAACGGCCGGTCTATGTATATCTGCGCGTTGTGACGCTCAAGCCGGTCGATGACTTTCTGTATGGATGCTGACTTTTTGCCTTGAAAAGTGTTTCCGAAAATAGCAAATCTTAACTTATCTGACGCCATGATGGTTGTTTTAAAAAGCAAATATACGCATAATTTGTCTAACTTCCAAATAAATATATGTAAAGAGTGGGCGCGAATCTGACTGTCGGAAGGCCGGCAGAGTCAACCAGCGAGTGCAACATTACGAAATATTTTTGAAAAAGACCTCA
>USHV01000029.1 GCA_900554695.1 uncultured Prevotella sp.
TCGCTAATCACCAAATTTACAAACACTTACAATTCGTCGAACTCACGTTATTTATATTTAAATGTATGAGTTCTGAAAAATCAGAAATGAGGTGGGCATGTAAAAATGGCGTTTGCTTTAACGCATTATTCTTGACACACTGGAATCTCGCAAATTCAAAGTATCAGTCAAGAATAGCAGAGCAGATTGTCACGAGATGTGTACAAATTTAACATTCCTATATCGCCATAACACTATTATCCATTGGAGATAGTGTTAATGGCATATAGAAATGTTTGTCCATATCGGCGTGGAACTGTTCTTCGTTGTTCTGCTGATATGGGCGATGCGAGAGCCTCAGTGTGTGGGATTGCGAGGAATCATGTTTTCCACGCTTTTTCATGCACAAAATTTATTTAGTTTAATTAACACACATCCGGATCTGGAAAAACCGGATGCACATCTACTCTAATGGCGAAACATGATACACATGTATGCAAACTAACATTTATTTCAGAATCTATGGAGAAATATACGTTGTTGATCTTGCACAAACAATGTACTTCAAAACTGAAGATCATTACACACACGTATATTATTTATCCGGCACACACTTTATGACACCATTCGGACTGCAAGACATCGAAACAGAAATATCCAACAAGACAGAGCACTGCAAATATTTTATACGTTCAGGAAGGAAACACATTTTAAATACGAAGCATATTTTTCATATTAATACAATAAAGCAAATTGTCATGATATCTGATAATCAGGGCACAATACACACCATAAATCTTCCTAAAAACGCATTGAAAATTTTAATAAAATCATTTTATTGTCAAAAATAAGATAAATAACGAACATATAATATATCGGGCAACTGCCGGAAAAACACACATTTTTACCACATAAACACGAAACCGGTACGATCAGACATTAAGCCATATCAACAAAACAAACACATTAAAAACACATAACATCTAATTCTATGTTTTCAACTCACGAAAATAAATACGCTGTTCACGAATAGCACCTCCAAACGCAATGCATCCACACCGGATTGTTGTTAACTTTGTTCATAAATTTGTACGAATTGTACACATCTTGTATGCAAACTAAAGTTTATTTCAGAATCTATGGAGAAATGTACGTTGTTGACCTAAATCTGACAATGTATTTCAAGGCTGATGACCATTATACACACGTATATTATTCGTCCGGCACCCACTTTATGATACCGTTCGGACTGTCAAAAGTTGAAATAGAAATATCATCCAATATAGAATACGGTCAATATTTCATACGGTCAGGAAGAACTTACATCATAAATATAAAACAGATATTCCACATCAATACAATCAAACAGATTGTCGTCATATCAGACAATCTAGGAGCAGCACATACCATAAGACTTCCTAAAAACGCATTAAGAACATTAATGGACTCGCTCAACTGTCCTAAATAATATAAAAGGTATATGACTGGGAAATAACAATTCAGATAATAATGCACTTAATTATACAATATAATTTATGAAGCCTTCATTATCTGATAATTACTCTTTTCTACATAATAAAAAGACTATACAAACATCTTATTGGTTCCCGTATTTTCAGTTCACGAAAATAACGACGCAGTTCACGAATAGCATCTCCAAACGCAATGCATCCACACTGGATTGTAGCTAATTTTGTCTACAAATTGTACACATGCAGCCTACATATTCTTACTGATGTAAGGACAATATTAATGATTGAAAATTCAAACCAAATAATGAAAATTAAACTAAAGAATTAGAGTTATGAGAAAAAATGTACTGGTTTCTATTCTCGCGATGACCTCAGCCTCCACACTGACGGCATGGGCCGACGCGAATGTAGATCAAATCAAGACAAACGATGTAAGCGACTGGCAAGGCGCTGAGTCAGGCGTATCGCTTGAGAATGGCATCATCGTCTCACAAAACGGAGCTGCCATATCGCAGAACATCGGAAAGCTTGTAAAAGGAAGCTACAAGATCACTACAACTACGGCAGAAAACGTCAAAATACTTATAAACGGCAAAGCGCTGGATAATGGTATGTTTGAAGTAACAGCTGAGGAAGAAGACATCGTCATCAGCCTGGAAGCCGTGGAAGGCGGCAAAGAGTACAAGGTGGGCGGACTGAAACTGATGCTGGACTTCGATTTCGCACCGCTCCGTACCGAACTCTCAAACAAGTTGACAGAAATAATCAATAAGATTGACAACAGAGACGAGAATTATCAGAAACTTTATGATAAGGCAATGAGTCTTTCTACTGTGGTCAACAATCTTAAAGACGAAGAGGGAACAGACGACAAAAACGCATACAATGTATATAAAGAATACGCGCTTTACAAAGACGACGCTTCAAATCTTCATGTACAAATAGACGAGCTCGAGGCAGAGGTCAACAGTGCAGCAGATAACACTGCGGCTTACAACAACGCTGTAGCAGCATACAATCGACAGAAAACAGCGTTTGATGACGTAGCCAAGAAGCTGGAAGGCATAACAGACGGCGACAGCAAGACTTATGTAGAAGGTATTACTGCTGCAGCCAAAGAAGCCGTAACAGAAGCTCTGGATAAGTTCAAAAATGATGCAGAAGCTGCTAAAGGAGATGGAACGGCGGCGGAAATATGCAACGAGGAAGCTATAAACAACTTCACAACTGAAGTCAGCAAACTTATCAATGACTATTCTGCTGCCATAGACAAAGCCAAGGCTGACCACGAAGCTTATGTCAGAATAAACACCTGTATAACCGACCTCAGAAACACGTATAACGAGAGTCTTACACAAATATACAATGAAGTGAAAGACGATCCGGACGTTTACGCTGACATGCGTGAGGCTGCACAGACCGAGCTCAACCAGATAAATGCCAAAATTACAAAGATAGAAGAACAGAATGGTACGCCGGAGGCTCACGAAGGTTCGCTGGAGTTGGAGAATGGTCTCGGAAATAATTGGGATGTAACACTCCACACGGAAATAACAGAGGTAACAGGTAAATATCTCGAAAAGACGTATGAACTGAAAGAGATATATGCAGATGCCAAGGCAAAGCTGAGCACAGTAGAAACTGAATACGAGAACCTCGGAAAGATACAGGCTATCAAGGACCATCATCTCGGCACTTATAACGCCATCGGCACCGCCATCGAGACTCTCCGCACAAAGATAGAAGACAACAACACGAAGCACGTTGTAGCCGATTATACCCAGGACTTCAATGGTATAAATGACAAGATTGAGGAGCTGAATACTAATGCAGCAGGCGATATTGCCAACTATGACGCATACCAAGCCGTAACAACAAAGGTAGGTGAAAAAGAAACAAGCCTTGATGAAGCAACAAAGACTGTAAATGCTCTTAACGATGAAACATACAGCAACAAAGACAAATACGCAGCCACGGAACAGGCCGTAACCGATGCCATCGGTGTCATTTCCGGAGATGCGCTTAATGCTTTCAACGAAGGTACATGTAAAGAAGCAGACTTCGATGCTGCCTTTGCTGAGGTGGATAAAATGATAGCTGATTACATCGCAAACGCAGAAACAGCAAAAGAAAACTACCTGAATGTTCAGGCTAAACTCGCTTCTTATAATGCCACACTCAGTGAACTTCGCGAGGTTGTAACCAATACTGCCGTAACAGTAGGTACAAGCGGCAAGACATACGGTAGCTATATTGACGAATTCCAGGCTGTCATCACTGCTATAGAAGGTTTCATGACTACAGCTTCCACAAGCACCGACGACGCCTACAACAAGGCTTTGGCTGACGCATTCGACAAGGCAGACGCTGCCGAGACCAAAACTCTTGCTGATGTAGTTGCAGGACTGAAGGACTCTTATGCCCAGGACAAAGAAAACTACGACAACAACATAGCAGATCAGGCTGTGGACAGACTGGTTACATATATTGAGACTCTCATCACCACTGCCACAGGAGAACTCTCTAAGATCAGTGCCGAAGGTAAGGAAAGTGCCGATATAGAAAAACAAAAAGCCGAGATACAGGCTCGTATCGCAAAGCAGAACGCAGCCAAAGAACAGGCAGCTGAAATGACAGACAAGACTGCTGCAATGGCTGAACTGCAGAAGATTCAGGAAGAAATCGGCAATATCAATAATGATATCTCCACCCTGCAGAAAGCTGCTGAAGACGCTCAGGCACACTTCGAGGCAAACGAAACACAATACAACGACGCCATCAATACTATCAACGGACTGAAGACCGGTGATATCAAGACAACCGATCCACTTCGTCAAACTGAGTTCAATGACAAGAAAACAGCTATCGAAGCAGAGATTGCAGCCTTGAGAACAGAACTCGATGCAGCTAATGCTGAGGAAAGTGTTGCCGACAATTGGGCTTCGACAGAAGATGCAACGGGATTCGGTGACAAACTCGCTGCTGTGGAGAAGAAAGTCTCTGACGCAAGAACAGACGCAGAAGCTTCCGATGCCAACCATAATGCATATAAAGCTATTGAGGCTAAATACAATGAAATTGGCTTTGACGGCATAATAGCAAAAGCCAAGAACGACATAAATACATTGTATGAAGAAAACGTCACTCCTTATACAGAAGCAAGAGAACACTATACAGGTGACGGCGGTGTTATCAGCAAACTGGAAGATGAGAAAGACAGCAAATGGGCTGAAGTTGAGAAGTCTTACAGGGAAACACACGACTGTGTCAGCCAGAAAGAGGGTTATATCACGAGTTTAACATCAATAGCTAAAGATATAAATGCCGTACCGGCAGATGCCAAGAAGAACTACGACAACTACGGTACACTGGCAGGTTCTCTCTCAAAAGCTGAAGAAAGAAGAGCCAAAGAGTTCGAACGTATCGCCAAGGAAGACCAGACTTCTGCTGCACAAGGCTATCTCGCAGAACTTACAAAGATTGGCGAAGAAATCGCTGAACTCAAGAATGAGATTGACAACGATTTCAAATCAGGAACGTATTCTGCCCAGAATGAGTTCTCAGAGTCAGACTTGAGCATTAAAGAAATCAACAATCGCATCACTGAAATATCCACTAATCAGAAGGGCGGAGTTGATGAAGCAATAAAAGCAGACAATGACAAGCGACTTGAAGCCATCAATAACGCACTCTCTACTGCAAGAAACGAATACAGCAATGCCATCACAACAATAAACGAATTCGGTACACTTACCGATCCGGAACTTGTTGATGCTGCCAAGAAAGCCATATCTGAAGCTAACAATGCTCTGAGCGGCATACTGAAGGAACTGCGCGATATTGAGACAAAGGCAACGGATGAGCACAGAGAATGCACTATGAATGGAGAACTCTTCGATATAGAAGAGACATACAAGGCAAGCATAGAGAAGATAACAAAAGACATAAAGGCAACGGTAACCGGCATAGTAAACAACGTGTACGACGGCAACAGCCTTGGCAATCTGGCTCTGACTAAGTTCAATGCTGTATTCAATGAGGTTTCTGACGAATACGATAACATTTACAATGTCGCTCTCGCCGGATATGCTGAAGAGTCGAAACAGAGTTCTAAATCACTTAAAGAGGCTAAGAGTATCATTGATGACGCAGCTAAAGCATCACAGAAAGATCTCTTGGTTCTTGAGCTCGACACTCAGATAAAAAAGCTCAACCGTGTAGCAGGCCTGCTGACTTCAGGTAAGGAGGAAGCATCCGCAACCGAATGGAACAGCCTTTACACAGCAGCAATGGACGCAGCTGATGCTCATCTTGCAGACCTCAACAAGTTCGGATATGTGAACGATGCAGATGGAAAAACCAAGCAAAGATACATCGACAAATACAATGCCGTTGTAGCAGAAATGAACAGATTGAACACCGAAGCTGAAGCAGCAGAGGAGAAAAATAGCCTGTTCGCCGCTATGACTGCCACTGTCAACGGTCTGAAGGATGCTATCAGCGTACAGACAGCCAATGCATTAGCCATATACAATGAAGCAAAGAACGCATCGGCAGAAAACGATGTCAACATCGCAGCATACAACTATATAAAGACATTGCTGGCTGGAGTACAGGCCGAAATAGATGCTTTCAACGCATTCATTGCCGACTACACCATCACCGATGAGGTTTCCGCAGCTTCAATACAAAATGATCTGACAAACGAAAAAACACGGCTTGAGAAATATGACCTCATATTTGGGTGGTGCGAAGTCAATAAGCCAGCCTACGAAGACTATGCTCAAACAGCTAAATCTGACATCGGACAAAAATATGTACAGGCAAATAACACAGAGCAACAGAATCTGTTGAACGAGATAGCAACACTCAAAGCCGACCAGAACAAAGCCGCAGATGCTGTTATGAATGAACCGGATGAGGTGAAAGACAAAGTGGATGCTTATCTCACAAAGATCAACGATCTCAATAACGAGATTTCCGATTACGACTGGACTGAGGCTTTCGGCGATAACTCAGAAGGATACGACTGGAACAACGTAGAGGCAAAGAATAAGATCAAGAACACATTCCTCGGATTTGCAGAAAGAATGGCAGCAATACGTTCAGAGCTGTCCAAGTATTACGAAGAAGCTCTCGAGAGCACAGTTCTCGGCAGGCTCAACGATGCGCTGAACAACGCAAGAACGCTCCATCAGACCGAAACCGTTGACCTGACTGCATGTCATCAGGATGTTAAGAACCTGTATGGCAACAAGCTCGCAGCCCTCGGTGTGGAGATAGAAGCAATGCAGGCAGAAATAACCAAATATGAGCCGCAGATTCTGTTCTACGAGAACAAGCTCTCTTATGGCATCAACCAGATAACGGAGTCTCTGAAATCGCTCAGCAGTCAGATTGACAACGCACAGAAGCCGTACACAATCAACGCCGCTGCAAAGGCTCGTCTGAACGGAGAACTTGACGATCTCAGCAGCAAGCTGGCCGGATATATGGATGAAATCAACGCGTTCACTTACGCTGATAAATCCGGAGCACAGGCACAGGCAGACATAATCAGCCTTTACATCGATGCCGCCAAGAATAAAATTAACGAATTCGCGGACAATGATACCCGTCTCAATGAGACCACCAGTCTTGACTATATCTTCAGTCTTGTTGGCATATCGAACGTAAGCACCGACATAGAGGCTCTCTACAAGAAGTACACCATAGAGGAGATGACCGGGCAAATCGGTTCTGATAACAACCTGACCGGACTGATGTATCGCATATACAGCATACAGAACTATCTCTACGACGACAGCAAAGGAGAAGTGTTCTACGGCGACAAGAGACATGAACTGTGGACAAAGCTGAACGACATATACGGCAGAACAGACTATCTCTACATCTACAACTGGCTCACTTCGAACAGCCGCTTGGTAGATAAAGACATCGACGGAACCGTTATCGACCCTGTTTACGTAGATTACATGACCGAGGCACTGCCTAAGATCAAGAATAAGATAGACGAACTGAACGGTGAACTCGACGCTCTCAAAGCCGAGGCAGAGGACAACAAGTATGTTCCGGGCGACGTGGATGGCAACAAGGAAGTGCTCGTAGACGACTACATGACCATCATGAACTACGTACTCGCAATCGAAGCTCCTGCTACAGAGAAGCAGATGCACACAGCCGACGTTGACGGCAACGGCGAGATAAACATCGGTGACATAACCAAAGTCATCAACATCATTCTCGGCGTACAGGACAACAGCGCAGCCCTGACACGTTCAGCAGCCGACGGTACCGACAACATCGCACTGACCGCAGACGAGACAGGCAATGCCAAGAGAGTGGCCATCAGACTGAACAACAGCACTGCCTACGTGGGCTGCCAGCTCGACGTGAAACTCCCTTCAGGCGTGACACTGCTCGGCGAACAGCTCGGCGAACGTGCCGTAGACCACAAGCTCTACTCCAACACTCTTGCCGACGGCACTCATCGCATCGTGGTAAGCTCTATGGAAAATGCTCAGTTTGCCGACAACGGCGATGCACTCATCTATCTCGACCTGACAGGCCGCAACGCCGACCACGTCACAGTGGGCGAAGTGAAGCTTGCAGATGCAGCGGGAAGAGTCTACAGCATAGGTTCCGGCAGTGAGACAACCGGTATTGACGGTGTTGAAACCGACAAGAGCATCAAGGAAAGAATCTACTCCGTAGGCGGACAGGTGATGGACAAGATAAAGAAAGGCATCAACATCATCCGCAACTCGGACGGTTCTACACGCAAGGTCGTAAAGAAGTGATTTTGTAAGCTTTTATAATTTCATCGTCATGAAGGCGTGCGTCGCAATATGACTGTCACGCCTTCATCTTAACAGAAACATTTAATGACTTTATTTTTTTGAACTATGGTTAAGAATATTATATCCAAGCACTGCAGGCTGTTCACGGTTCTCATGACTGTTGTCCTGACGATGACAGGCATGGGTGCCACAGCCTCAGCAGAGAACAAAGTGGAGATTGCCGGTTTCAATATCCGCTATGGAGAGACAAAACTCATCGACGTGTGTCTTTCCAACGACGACCTCATCGGAGCACTGCAGATGGACATCCACATGCCCGACGAACTGAGATGTAATCCTTCCGAACTCACACGCAACGACCAGCGCATAAGCCGCGAAAGCCATTCCATCTACATGCAGGAGCAGAATGCACGCGACGAACAGGGCCGCCGTGTGTACAAACTGCTCATTCTCCCCGTGCCGTTCGAGACTGCCGACTTCGCAGGCAACAGCGGAGCGCTTGTATCCTTCCCCGTAACAGCCGTAAAGGAATTTTCCGCACCGGTCGAGATTGAAGTAACCAACATCGTGGGAAGCAACAGTCACGCCGACCCGGGAACCGGTCTTTCGCCGAGATTCGACATCGCCGACTACACATGCAGCGTATCGCCCGATGCCGGACGCGTATTCTTCGAGACTGAGAAAATGGCTATGAAGACCGACGGATCGTTCAGAAAAGTGAGCGTGATGCTCAACAACAACATCACCGTAAGAGGCATGCAGGCTGTCATCACACTGCCGCAGGGAGTCACCATAGAAACAAGAGAAAGCAGCGACAAGCCTAAGTTCGAATACGGCGAGCGAGTACCGCAGAACCTCTCAATAACCTCAAGCTACGACGAAGAGGGACGTCTGCACATCATTATGACTGGCATCACCACTGAATCTATCGAAGGAAGCAATGGCATGATATTCGCCTTCAACGTGAAAGCCGACGAGAGCCTGCCTCTCACATCAGAAATAACAATGAGCGACATCGTGCTGGCCGACAAGGACGGCAGCTCGTTCCATGTAGATGACGATAACGTGAAGGTGGAAATTACAAACTCATTCATGGCGCATTATACACCGGCTATGGAGACCATAGGTTCGCTCCGCACAAAGCTTCAGGAGACAAAGGACGCCATAGACGAGCAGTGTCCGGACGTAAAGGACAGCCAGGCGATAACAGATGCCGAGAATGCTGTGGCACAGATGATAGACGATCTACAGGCAGCTGTGGAGAACGCATACAACGACTACACACTGGCCGACAGCTATGAAAGCCTCATGGCAACGGCAACAGACATAGAGGCTGCCATCACCAAACTGCTTGAGGACGCTCTGCAGGCACAGGATGACTATACCACAGGCATATCTTCAGTCACAAGCGACAAGGAGATAACAGGCATCTACTCCATCACAGGCGAGGAAGTCACAACAACAGTGAAAGGCAACGCCTATATCGTGAAATATTCTGACGGCTCTGCCAGAAAGATTTTCGTAAAATAAATAACAAGTTATCACCGATAAGCAGTGTATATCCCGCCGATATGCATTGCTTATCATAAAAAAGCCCGAACAACCGGTATTTTTTTCATAGAAGCATATGTTCTGCATGAGCATGTGAATACACAACTCTAATAGAAGGAGGGCCGTTCCGTCACAAATCATAATGACAGGAACGGCCTCTTCTTTTGTCTTTTCCCCTCATCCGCCGACGATTCTCCTACCCCATAATCAGGCACAGCCGCACCGCAGATCCGTCCTGTTCTGTAAGCCGCAGACACCGGTAAAACTGCATATTCATACAGTTTCGGTAGTAAAATATTTTGACAAAATAAATTCGTGAAATAGAAAACGGATAACCACGAAATGGGCTTTTTCAGCCGGATGATTCTTTAACGACACGTCGGTTTTACCCTTCCGAAAGGCATAAAAAATCAGTCGGTTTTGCGAAATGGGCTTTATTGCATTGCGAAATGGGCAATATCGGAGCATGATATTGGGCATATCGCAGCACGAAATGGGCCATATCAGAGTGCGAAATGGGCCATTTCGCAACGCCATACGATGTGCTTCGGTTTGTCGAAAAATGCAAACCGCTGACTGACAAGCACTTGCGCAAACCGCTCAAAACTCGCGTATTTGCGGCCAAAAGTTTTGCGGTGCGAAATAAGTGGCTTAATTTTGAGTTGAGGAAAAATATTTATGCATAAAAACTGCATATCTGTATATTCATGCAATTTTATCTTTTATCAGCCCCACACGCCATGAGGCTATGCCGGCAGCGCGCCGGCCACCGGTCCGTACATACATCGCCACGCACCGTTACCGCGTCCGGCGACATCCTTTTTTACGTCCACACAGACTCGTTCCGACTGAAATTCATCTCCTGCCTCGCGACAGACGCATCCTGCCCGTGAGCCCGAACAGCAATGCGTATATCACGAATCCGCTCGCAAGTCCCACTAACGAGTCGATGGCATAGTGGGCCTGGATATATACCGTGGACAGGCACAGCAGCACATAGAACGGCACCAGCACCCATACGAGCGCCTTGCTGCGGCTGTGAGCGGCAAGCATCATCAGTATGGTTGCCACTCCTACGTGCGAGCTCGGGAACGCTGCCGTTGGCCGTTCGCCGGCTGCCTTGGCTCCCTCCACCATGGCGTAGAACGTGCCGTCGGTGTAACCCGGTGTGGGCAGACACTCGCGGTGGGTGTTGAAATAATACTGTACGTCGGGGAATATTCCTGCCGCTGCCTTGTCAAGACCTATCGCCTTATAATAATAGGTAGGGCCGGTGACGGGCACGAAAACGAATATCAGATAATAGATGAAGAACGCCGTCAGCACGATGAAGGCGCAACGCTCGAACTCTTCGTAACGGCAGAAGAAATAGAAAAACACCACCAGTGCTATCATAGGATAATAGGAGGCGTAGCCAAGGCTCATAAGCTCGCTGAAGACCGGCGACGAGAAATGAGTGGCAAACACGAGGGCAGGCTGGAAACCGAACACCCACTGCTCGAAAGAAGCGAACACGTGGTCGAGATTGGGGAACACACGGTTAAGCTCATACGTGTCGGGATACCACCAGGAGAGCAGCACTATCTGCGTGATTACGCGCGCCGCGCGGGTCAGCCGGCACGGCACGAGTCTATATACCACCCACAGCGCCACGATGGTTGCCAGCACACGCATGCGTCCGAGCACCATGGCCTCGGGATTGACGCTCTTGGTGTAGGTAAACAGCAGCACCACAAGCGTTAGCGCAGTATATGCCACGACAGCCCACTCCACGGCCAACAGACCGCGCACGGGCTTTTTTTCAATCTCGAATAGTTTCTTTATGTAGTTCATTTCTGTGTCATAACCATTTGTTGTCCTTATACCACGCCACGGTCTCCTTCACTCCGCGGTCGAGCTGATAGTGCGGATGATAGCCCAGCTCGTCGAACGTCGGCTCCACGTCGCAGCGCCAGTTGCGCTGACGCAGTATGTGATACTTGTCGTTGTTGAGCGGTGTGGGGCGGCCCGTGATGTGGCTTATGCGCTCGCCTGCCCACGTTATGAGGCGCAGCATCCACAGCGGAGCCACTATGCGCACCATCCACGGATTGCCCAGCTCGCGGCGCAGCAGATTGCTGAAGTCGGCCGACGAATACACCTGACCGTCGGTGAGGAAATATCTCCGGCCGCTCATTCCACGGTCGAAAGCGAGGAACACGGCCTGCACCACGTCCTTCACATAGACGAAAGTGATGTCCTGACGCCTGAATCCTACGGCAAAGTCAACGTGCGAGGCGATGCTCTTGGCCATCAGGAAATAGTCGGTCTCACGCGGACCGTAAACGCCCGTGGGGCGCAATATGATGTAAGGGAAGTCGTTGCCTATCGACTCGAGATAGCGTTCGGCCTCCAGCTTGCTGCGGCCGTATGCCGTGTTGGGGCGCGGAATGTCGTCGTCGGTTATGTCGCGGTAGGGTTGACGCTCGCACACGGCGCCGAACACGCTGAGCGAACTCAGGAACACGAACCGCTTTATAGGCATCGACAGCTCCAGCAGCGCGTCCACCAGATGTTTCGTTCCCTCGGTGTTCACACGGCGGAAATCGTCGCGGTGCAGACACTTCGTCACTCCGGCGGCATGCACCACATAGTCGAACGTGTGGCCCTCAAGCCGGCTTTTCAGCTTCTCGGTCGACGAGAAGTCGAGCTCAATGAAGTTTATGCGCTTGTCGGTGAGATAACGGCGCGAACTTGTAGACCTCACCGCGGCCCACACGTCCATGCCACGGCGCAGCGCTTCTTCAACGATAAAGCTGCCGATGAAGCCGCTTGCGCCGGTTATTAGGATTTTGCTCATTTCTACGGTCAGTTGACTTTAAGTGATAAATCGTCTCATTTGGACGGGTCCTGATAGTCGCCGTCCACCTTGAGTGGCTCCACATGTATGTTCACATGAGTGAGGTTGCCGAACCGCTCGCGCAGCCGTCGCTCTATGTTTGTGGCGTGCTCATGGGCAGCATACAACGAGAGTTGCCCCGGCATGCGTATGTGCATTTCTATGGCATACAGGCTTCCGATGCGCCGCGTGCACAGATGGTGTATGCCGCTCACGTCGGGCTCGTCGGTAGCAATGCTTATAATCTCGTTCTTGATGTTCTCGGGCAGGCTCTCCTCGAGCAGCTCACCGGTGGCGTTGCGCACCAGAGTGTAGGCCGCGCGTATGATGAGCAGGCCCACGATGGCGGCAGCTATCGGGTCGAGCACCGTCCACTTCTCACCCAGAATGATTGCTCCGCCGATACCTATTGTGGTACCTATCGACGAGAGGGCGTCGCTGCGGTGGTGCCATGCGTTGGCAATGAGCACCTGAGAATCGAGCTTGCGGCCCGCCTTGACGGTCACCCTGAATGTTATCTCCTTCACGACGATGCTCACCACTGCTGCCACGAGCGCTATGACGCCCGGACTTTCTATGACTTTGCCGTTGAAGAAATCGATCACTGTCGACACTCCCTCGATGCAGATCATGGCACCGGTGGCAAACAGCACGGCGCCGATGATGGCAGTGGCGAGTGTCTCATACTTGCCGCGACCGTAGTCATGGCCATAATCCTGAGGCTTGCTGCTCAGCTTTACAAAAACGAGCACCACAATGTCGGTCAGGAAATCGGAAAGCGAGTGTGCGGCGTCTGCTATCATGGCAGCCGATCCGCCCACGATTCCGGCAATAAACTTGAACACGAGCAGCACCACGTTGGCCAAGCCGCCAAGCAGTGTCACTTGATAAATCTTATGCTCACGCTCATCTGTTTTCATAATTCTGTTATTATAAACGGATGCAAATTTAAGTATTTTAATTCATAATACGTTCTTCTATTCATTATTTTATATAAAACGGAATATTTAATGCAAAATTATCGTAACGGAAACAAGCTATCTCAGATTTATTTTGTTTATTTGCATATACATATCGTCGGGACATGCGCCAATGACTCCGAAGCGATAAGGCAAGGCCGCGGCAACAGGACGGAAAAGCCGTAACAGCACGGCTGAAAAGCATTTACCGCAATACGGAAAAACCCAAAACACAATGCGCCGACGGCACATCGGCCGGCCCGACAACTAAAAACCACAACATTATGGCAAAAGGAAAAAAAGGCGGAAAACGCCTGTCAAGGAAGCAGCTTTCTGAGAAGCTCGAAGGATTTTTCTCTTCACAACCAGACAAGAAATTCAGTTTTAAGGAGATATTCCGCGCACTCCATCTTGACACTCACCCCCTCAAGATGCTCGCCATCGACATCATGGAGGAGATGGCATGGGACGACTACCTCACAAAAGTGAGCGACAACTCCTACCGGCTTAATACCAAAGGACAGGTGCAGGAGGGCACGTTCCAGCGCAAACAGAACGGAAAGAACTCGTTCATACCCGACGACGGCACCAAGCCTATATTCGTTGCGGAACGCAACTCAATGTGGGCGCTCACGGGAGATAAGGTTAGGGTGTCGGTAATGGCGCGCCGACAGAAACACATAAAGGAGGCGCAGGTAATCGAGATAATACAGAGAGCCAAGGACAAATTCGTGGGTAAGCTGCGCTCCGACAACGACATCACATATCTCATAACGCAGGACGGCACTCTGCCGGGAGGCATAATAATCCCGCGCCGCAAGCTGAAGGGTGGAAAAGACGGCGACAAGGCCGTGGTGAAAATCATTCAATGGCCCGACAGCGAGAACCGGAGCATGATCGGCGAAGTGGTTGATGTGCTCGGACCGACGGGCGACAACGACGTTGAGATGAACACCATCCTCGCGCAGTATGGCCTGCCCTACAAATATCCTAAGGCTGTGGAAGACGCCGCCGACAAGATATCGTGCGAGATAACCGAGGAGGATCTGAAGGAGCGCGAGGACTTCCGCGACGTCTTCACGTGCACCATCGACCCGCACGACGCCAAGGACTTCGACGACGCTCTGTCCATCAGACGGCTCGACAACGGCCTGTGGGAGGTGGGAGTGCACATAGCCGATGTGTCGCACTACGTGAAAGAGGGTTCCATAATAGACAAGGAGGCGCAGAAACGTGCCACGAGTATCTACCTCGTCGACCGCACAATACCTATGCTTCCGGAGCATCTCTGCAACTTCGTATGCTCTCTTCGCCCCGACGAGGAGAAGCTATGCTACAGTGTTATATTCAATCTCGACGACGAGGCGACGGTGAAGAGCTACCGCATTGTGCACACCGTCATACGCAGCAACCGCCGCTATGCCTACGAGGAAGTGCAGCAACTGCTCGAGGACAACGGCGTGGTTGACGGCACGGGCGAGCCTGCTCCCGCTCCGGGAAAGGACGGATACAAGGGCGAGAACGCCGAGAATCTCATCACGCTCGACCGTCTTGCCAAGAAGTTGCGCAAGGCTCGGTTTGACAACGGAGCCGTGAAGTTCGACCGCGAGGAGCTTCATTTCGACATAGACGAGAAGGGAAAGCCTGTGCGCTGCTACTTCAAGAGGTCGAAGGATGCCAACAAACTCATCGAGGAATTCATGCTTCTTGCCAACCGCACGGTGGCAGAGAGCGTGGGAAAGGTGAAGAAGGGTGTCAAGGCGAAGACTCTGCCATACCGTATTCACGACAATCCCGACCCGCAGAAGCTGGAGACTCTGCGCGAATTTATCGTAAAATTCGGCTACAAGCTCAAGACCGAGGGCACCAAGGGAGCAACGGCGCGGTCGCTCAACAAGCTCATGGACGACTGCCAGGGAAAGAAGGAACAGAACCTCATTCAGACCGTAGCGCTGCGCGCAATGATGAAGGCGAAATACTCTACTCACAACATCGGACACTTCGGACTGGCGTTCGAATACTACACTCACTTCACTTCGCCTATCCGACGCTATCCCGACACGATGGTACATCGCCTGCTAACACGCTACCAGCAGGGCGGACGCAGCGCCAACCGCGAGCACTACGAGGAGCTGTGCGAGCACTCGAGCGAGATGGAACAGATAGCCGCCAACGCCGAACGCGACTCAATCAAGTACAAGGCAGTGGAGTTCATGAGCGACAAGATAGGCAATGTCTATGACGCGCACATCAGTGGTCTGCAGTCGTATGGCATATACTGCGAGATCGACGAGAACCATTGCGAGGGACTGGTGCCAATGCGCGACCTCAACGATGACTACTATGACTTTGACGAACGCAACTATTGTCTCGTCGGACGCCACCGCCATCACAAGTATCAGTTGGGCGACCCGATACGCATAAAAGTGGCTTCTGCCAATCTGGAGAAGAAACAGCTCGACTTCACCCTGGCCGAATGATGCCGCCTGACGGCATTATCTGCAAGACATAAAGCGTGTGTGTGAGGAAAAATAAACGTCTATTTATTTCTTCATACACACGGTTTGCACTATCTTTGCATAAGATTTACTGCACTCGGGAAATTAAGAACAAGTTCTCTTTCCGCTCGTTTGCACTATCTTTGCATAAGATTTGCTGCACTCGGGAATCAGAGAGAATACTCTCATTCCGCTCGTTTGCCAAATCTTTGCATTCAAAACAACAACACATAAATTATGCAAGAAACAAGACAAAACCGCATAGCAAGACTCCTGCAAAAGGAGTTGAGCCTCATATTCCAGTCGCAGACACGTATGATGCACGGCGTGATGGTGAGCGTGACACGCTGCCGCGTATCGCCCGACCTGAGCATCTGCACTGCCTATCTCAGCATCTTCCCATCGGAGAAGAGCGACGACATGATCAAGAACATAAGGGCCAACGAGCGCACAATACGCTATGAGCTCGGCACGAGAGTGCGCAACCAGCTGCGCATCATCCCTGAACTGAGATTCTTCATAGACGACTCGCTCGACTACATTGAGCACATAGACGAACTGCTTGGCAAGAAATGAAACGTCATAACTTTCCTTTCTACATTGCCAGACGCTATCTTTTCTCGAAGAAAAGCACCAACGTCATAAACATCATCTCAGCCATATCGGTCACCGGTGTGGCTGTAACGACCATGGCGCTTGTTATTGTGATGAGCGTGTTCAATGGTTTTCACGACCTCGTGGCGTCGTTCTTCACCAGCTTCGACCCGCAGATTTCAGTAGTACCGGCAAAAGGCAAGGCGGTGGCAGCCGACGACCCGCTGCTCACGCAGATGAAGAAGCTGTCCGAAGTGCAGGTGTCCACCGAATGTGTGGAGGACCTTGCGCTTGCCATGTATGGCGACAAGCAGGCCATGGTGACGGTGAAAGGTGTGGAAAACAACTTCGACAGCCTTACCAACATACGCGACATACTCTACGGCGACGGCGACTTCACACTTCAGGCCGCCAACCTTCAGTATGGCATTCCGGGCATACGACTCGCGCAGACGCTCGGCATTGGTGCACAGTGGGACGGTTTCCTGAAGATATATGCCCCGAAGCGCGAAGGTCAGCTGGTGGATGCCACCAACCCGTCGGACGGTTTCGTGTCCGACTCCATTATCTCGGCAGGCGTCGTCTTTGCCGTAAACCAGTCGAAATATGACAAGGACCACATCCTCACTTCCATTGGTTTCGCCCGCCGCATATTCGACCGCCAGGGCATGATAACCTCGCTCGAGTTCCGTCTGAAACCGGGCAGCAACCTCAACGCCGTGAAAGCGGAGATGCAGAAGATAGGCGGCGACAAATACCGCGTGCTCGACCGATTCGAGCAACAGGCCGACACTTTCAAGATAATGCAGATAGAGAAGGTGCTGGCCTACATATTCCTCACATTCATACTCGTCGTGGCGTGCTTCAACATCATCGGTTCGCTGTCGATGCTCATCATCGACAAGAAGCAGGATGTGGCGACACTGCGCAGCCTCGGAGCCAACGACAAGCTCATAACACGCATATTCCTGTTCGAGGGACGAATGATATCGGCCATCGGCGCGGCCATAGGCATCATCATCGGACTGCTGCTCTGCTGGCTGCAACAGACCTACGGACTCGTGGCCATGGGCAGCACCAGCGGCGCATTTGTCATCAACGCCTATCCCGTAAGCGTGCATTATGACGACGTGCTTATCATATTCATCACAGTGATTGCCGTAGGATGGCTGGCCACATGGTATCCGGTGAGATACATGTCGAAGCGTCTGCTCGGCGACTGAAAACACTCTTAACGCCGGGGCACGCCATTGTCCGTGCCCTGAGCGGTTTCTTCCGCGAAATCTTCATCCAAACAGAACGTCATGGTCTTGCCCGTAGAAGGATGGGCAAAACTTATGGACGTGGCGCGCAGGCACAGCCGGCGGCCGGCATGGCCGTACAGTCTGTCGCCCGTGATGGGGCATCCCAACCCGTCCTTGTGGGCGCAGTGCACCCGCAACTGATGCGTACGACCGGTCTCCGGATATAGATGCACGAGCGTACGACCGCCGCAATGCTTCACAATCTCGTAGCGCGTGATGGCGCGTTTCCCCTCTTTCATGTCAACCCTCTGGCGCGGACGGTCTATGAAGTCGGCGCTCAGCGGCAGGTCTATTGTGCCCTCACACGGGCGGTCGGGCGTTCCTTCGAGCAGCGCGGTGTAGCGTTTCTTCACCGTGTGCGCCTCAAACTGAGCGTGAAGCAGTCGTTGTGCACGGGCTGTGCGCGCCATGACGAGCAGTCCGCCGGTGTCCATGTCGAGCCGATGGACGGCAAGCACGCCACCCTCGCCGCCATAACGGGCGCACATCAGAGTGAGTGCCGACACGCAGTCGCCGCGCCCCGGCACACTCAGCATGCCGTGGGGCTTATCCACAACCACCAGGTCGTCGTCCTCATACACTATCTTCAGCTGTCCTGCAAAATCGTTTCCGAGTGGGTCGGGCTCCACATCGAGGCCCTGCATCATGTATCGCAGCAGCGGACCGCACTTGCCTGTGCACGACGGATAGAAATGTCCGTGGCGTCGAAGTTCGGTTGCCGGAGCCTCGCCCCACCAGAATTCGGCCATGCACAACGGCCTGTAACCGCGCTGATAGGCATACTGCAACAGCTTGGGCGCGCAACAATCGCCGGTCCCGGCAGGCGGAACGCCGGCGGTGGTCGATGCGAATATGTCGAGCAGATGGCGCCGTTCGCCGCGCGCGTTGAGCATCTCGTAGCGGCGGAAGAGCCACTCCTGCAGTCCGTCGCTCATATCGCGGCGACGCTCGCGCAGACGTCCCAGACGTTCGTTGAGCGGATGCAGACGGGCGGCGATGTCGTCGAGCCTGTCGGCATATCGGTGCTTCATGCGGCGCAATTCGGCCTTCATGAACTGGCTTTCGCGTATCAACCTTTCCTCCTCCGCCTCGCTCACACCGGCGCGGCGCGCCTCTTCCCTTCTGCTGCGCGCCTCCTTCATCTGCCGGCGATAGTCGTCGGTGGCGGCGCGCGCCTCTTTCTCCACAGCCTTCATCTCCTCCGCGAGTGCCAGCCTCACGGGGTCGGCCTCGCAACGCCCTATCTCGCGGTTCACATCCACAATCTGTTGCTCGCGCATGCGGAAATATCCTCCGGGCTGACGGGCATCGAACACCGGCGGAACGAAATAGGTCCAGTCGTTGCGTCCGGCCAGCAGACCGGAATAGGCGGCAAGGAAACCCGTGCCACCGTCGCCGCAATCCACCACAAGCACACCAAACATCTTGCCGTGGCCGTGCTCATACTGCAACACACCGCTGTCGTCTATGTGGCGCTGCACCTCGCGGGCGGCAGCCACACACATTGGATGTGGCGTGTAGCAGAATGGGAAAGTGAACCGGAGCGGACGCTCATAACTGCCTTGAAGCACGTGCAGACGCGCGTCTGTATCTGAACTGTTTGCTGACATTATCGTATGTTTGAGGATTATGTTTGCCGCAGCGTGCGGCACGGCTGCAAAAATACTGATTATTCCGTCCGCCCACAAGCAAACGCCGTATTTTTAATATCAGACAGACGCCGTGCGACACTCATACAGGTATGTTACAAAAATGAAATCATCCTTCGGGCAGCATCGTTTCAGAGCCTTATTTCAGTTAAATATCATTAACACAGCGCCTGTTTAGTTAAAAATACAGGGATATAAACCCGAAAATACTCGCTTGAAATGAAAAAAGAAGATTATCGGGCGAAAATATTGATATTTTGACGCATCGCTGCAACTGTCAGATAATCAACGGTTTACGCAACATCGCAACACGACGGCCTCAATACCGCTTTGCGAAAGAACCCATTTCGGGTTGCGAAAGAGCCCATATTGGAGCACGATATGGGCTTTATCGGACATCAAAAGAGCCCATTTCGCACCCTGAAATGGGCTCTTTCGCAAAACCGTCACCGCAACACCGCACAACAACATGGGGTCGGCCGGTGCATAGAAAAGGGGGAACACTGATCCGACCATGCCGAAAAGGCCTTTTCAAGGCGTGAATACGGCACCGGAAGACAGCCGGAAGAAGAAAAAGGAAATGTTAAAATCGAGGGCCGCGAAAAAGTGTAAGGAGGATTGGGGCACGGTTTTTGATTCTGCGCCGTCACCCTATGCCGACGCCATCGGAAACGCTTCTGCCCCGCCGTCGTGACTCAGAGCCAAGACAGCGGGGCAGGAACATAAGTATCGTCTCGCTCGCCGCGCGTTACGATTGCAGGTCGTGCAGCTTGCGATAGTATCCGTTGAGAGCCATCAGCTCGTCGTGGCTGCCGCGCTCCACGATGCGTCCCTCGTGCAGGACACATATCTCGTCGGCATTCTTTATGGTTGACAGGCGGTGGGCTATGGCCACCGTGGTGCGCGTCTTCATAAGTTTTTCGAGGGCATCCTGCACCAGACGCTCACTCTCTGTGTCGAGAGCCGAGGTGGCCTCATCGAGTATCAGTATGGGCGGATTCTTCAGAATGGCGCGCGCTATGCTCACACGCTGGCGCTGTCCGCCGGAGAGTCGTCCGCCGCGGTCGCCTATGTTGGTGTCGTAACCGTGCTCCGAAGCCATGATGAAGTCGTGGGCATTGGCTATGCGCGCAGCCTTCTCCACCTGCTCCATCGTGGTTGACTCCACGCCGAACGAGATATTATTGTAGAACGAGTCGTTGAAGAGTATCGCCTCCTGGTTCACGTTTCCGATGAGCATTCGCAGGTCGTGTATGCATAGGTCGCGCACGTCCACACCGTCTATGAGCACCTGTCCCTCCTGGGTGTCGTAGTAGCGCGGTATTAGATCGACGAGCGTCGACTTGCCGCTTCCGCTCTGTCCCACGAGCGCGACGGTCTTGCCCTTCTCTATCTTGAGGTTGATGTCGCGCAGCACCCACTTCTCGCCGTATCTGAACGACACATGACGGAACTCTATGCTGTGCTCGAACGACGCGATGTGCACCGGATCGGCCTTCTCCTTTATAGGGTTCTCGGCGTTCAGAATCTTATCTACTCGCTCCATCGACGCCAGACCTTTCGGTATGTTGTAGCTCGCCTTTGAGAAGTCTTTCAGCGGGTTGATGATGCTGTAGAGCATCACGAGATAATAGATGAACATCGGACCGCTGAGCGTCATGTTGTTGAGCACGAGCATGCCTCCGAACCACAGCACGATGACTATGAGCACCGTACCTAGGAATTCGCTCATAGGATGTGCGAGCTGCTGGCGTGTATTGACGCGGCGCACCTGCTCGCGGTAGGACGTGTTGATGGCATCGAAGCGGCTGTTCATCTTGTCCTCGGCGCAGAAAGCCTTGATTATGCGCAGTCCGCCGAGCGTCTCCTCCACCATGCTCATGGTGTCGCTCCACATGGCCTGCGCCTTGATGGACTTCGCCTTGAGCTTACGGCCCACAAAACCCATGAACCATCCCATAACGGGAACGATGATAAGGGTGAACAGAGTGAGCTGCCAGCTTATGACGATAAGCGTGGCGAAGTATAGGATTATGAGTATAGGATTCTTGAAAAGCATGTCGAGCGACGACATGATGGAGTTCTCCACCTCCTGCACATCACCACTCATACGGGCTATTATGTCGCCCTTGCGCTCCTCGGAGAAGAAGCCCAGCGGCAGCGAAGTTATCTTGCGGTAGAGCTGGTTGCGTATGTCGCGCACCACGCCGGTACGTATGGGGATGATAGTTGCCGACGAAAGGAAGTATGCGCCTGTCTTGAGGAATGTCATGACGGCAAGAAACAGGCCGATGACAAGCAGCGTGGTGGACGCTCCGAGCGTGTCTATCATCTGATAGACGTAATAGTTCATGTTGTTCGTCAGCACGTCCTTTATGTCTCCACTGCCCAGAGAAAGCAGCACGGGATGCTGGTCTGTGGTGTCTATCTTGAAAAGAATCTTGAGTATCGGCATTATAGCAAGAAACGAGAAGATGTTCAATATTGCCGAGAGAATATTGAAGACGACCGTCAGCACCAGATATTTCTTATACGGCGGAACGAATCGGCGTAGCACTTGGAAAAACTCTTTCATTGGCGTTGTTTGGGTTTCTTGTGTTGAAAATAAGACTATAACAATGTGCAAAGTTAATGCTTTTGCGCCATATAACAAAATGTAGTAACTGTTTTAGAGGTAGTTAACGGAATTGACGGAGGCGGTGCTTATGCACGTAATACAACGCCGCGCGCTGCGACATAAGACATAAACGATTAATGGAAACATCATTGACACAGCACAGAATACGGCATACACAAATCTGACGGACAGACGACGGTGGCACAGACGAGCACGGCACGGCGCACATGGTGCGTATAAGGACATAGCCACCGGTATGAAACGGCAATCCGTACAAGTACCGGCGGCACATCAATCAATCTGCAGCGAGATTCATGGTCAGAAACTCACGCAGGAGCAGATGTCGTATTCCGGGATATTCCGGAAGGTCTCCACCCACCGGATCCATCGACACCACAAACTTGGGATAGTTGTCTTTGATGGCCTGCAGATTGCCGAACTCTCGTCGTACGGTTTCTTCTGAAGCAAGCAGATAGGTAGCCTGGACATACAATGTGTTGCCGTCACGGGTGGCGACAAAATCCACCTCGGTGTTGCGAAGCACTCCAACCGTGACATTGAAGCCTTGGGTTATGAGGCGGAGATATATCACGTTCTCAATGATTTTCTCTATGCTGCCGCGCAAATTGAAACCGCAAAGCAGGTTGCGGAGACCATGGTCTGTGAAATAATACTTGTAATTCTGTTCGAATATCTTCTTACCGTGAATGTCGAAGCGCCGCACTGCGGAAATGATATAGGCGTTGCACAGATAACTTATGTATGAAGCTGTGAGCACATCGGTAGTCTTTGTACCCTGCGATGTCATGGTGTTTGCTATGTTGCGCACGGATATGAGCTTACCGATATTGTCGGCAATATATGCCGCCAGACTCTCAATGAACGGCACATTGCGTATAGATTCGCGCGCGACAACATCGCGCAACATCACCGTGTTATATACTCCTTGCAGATAATCGCGCACCTGACTCTCATCGGAAATGTCGTAATGACAGAGTCCGGGCAGTCCGCCTACACGGAGATAAAGAAGCAGACTTGCATCAGAGTCGCCTAAATGATGGAATTTAAGGAACTCTTCGTAGTCGAGACTATGTATCGGTATTTCAACATAACGGCCCGCAAGTCTTGTTCCCAACTCCTTGGAGAACACATAGGCATTGCTTCCTGTGGCAATAATCTGACAACGGTCCTCGGCCTGGAGACTGCGCAACGCATTCTCATAACAGTCGATGTCCTGCACTTCATCGATAAGCAGATAATTTCGTCCGCCTTTGGTAAGACGTACATCAACATATTCGTAAAGACTGTCAGAATCGGTTATATGCCTGAAGGCATGCAATTCCTTATTGACATAAAGAACATTTGCCGAAGGAATATTGGACTTAATCCATTCGTGAACCTGTTTGAGCATAAAACTTTTACCTACTCGCCGTTGACCGGTAAGTATGATTATCGATCCTCTGTCCAGAAGATTCACTATATGATTAAGATATGTGCTACGGGTAATAAGTTCCATAACATAATGTTTTTGCAAATATACAAATTATACTTTGTATTCACAACAAAAATAACATAAATGCAAAGTATAAACGCATATTTTACACATAAATTGCAGAAATGCAAAGTATAAACGCATATTTTTGCATCGTTGATTACATAAAAAACGGTGTGTCGCCATTCGGAAAGACCGATGGCGACACACCGTAGATTGTATATTTCATCTTAATTCTCGCTTATTTCCCTGTCGTTCAGGCCTTGACATCGTCCACAGCCGTGCCGAAAAGCGTGGCACTTGTGGAGCCGGTGATCTTCACGCGCACCGTCTCGCCGATATGATGTGTGCCTTTGTCGAACACCACCATCTTGTTCTGACCCGTACGTCCGCACAACTGTTCGTTGCTGCGCTTGCTGAAACCCTCGACAAGTACGTCGAACTCACGGCCCTCATCGCGCTTGTTGGCCTCGGCAGACAGCTCGGTCTGCAGGTGTATCATCTCGTTCAGACGGCGCAGTTTCACCTCTTCGGGCACGTCGTCGGGCAGATGTTTCGATGCGTATGTGCCAGGACGCTCACTGTACTTGAACATGAACGCCGAGTCGTAGGCAGCCTCCCGCATGAGCGAGAGCGACATCTGGTGGTCTTCCTCAGTCTCGCTGTGATAGCCCACGAAGATGTCTGTGGACAGTCCGCAGTCGGGAATGATGCGGCGTATTGCCTCAACACGTCCCATGTACCACTCACGGGTGTACTTGCGGTTCATCAGTTTCAGTATGCGGTCTGAGCCCGACTGCACCGGCAGATGTATGTGGTGGCACACGTTTGGCATCTCTGCTATGACGTGCAACGTGTCGTCGCTCATGTCCTTCGGGTGGCTTGTGGTGAACCGCACACGCATTCCCGGCGCCGTCTCAGCCACGGTACGCAGCAGTTCGGGGAACGCGATGACGTGTCCGTCGCGCTCGAAGCGATATGAATTGACGTTCTGTCCGAGCAGCGTCACCTCCTTATAGCCACGGTCTTCGAGGTCGCGCACCTCGCGAAGTATGCTCTCCACGTCGCGCGAACGTTCACGACCACGGGTGTAAGGCACGATGCAGTAGTGGCAGAAGTTGTTGCATCCGCGCATGATGCTCACAAATCCGCTTATCGGTTGTGCCAGAGCTATGCGTCGCGGAACAACGTCGCGGTAGGTCTCCGTGGTGGAAAGCTCTATGTTCATTGCCTTATGTCCGGTCTCGGCCTGCGCCGTGAGGTCAGGCAGAGTGAGATAGGCGTCAGGTCCTGCCACAAGATCCACACCGTGTTTCTCCAACAGTTCGTCCTTCACACGCTCCGCCATGCAGCCCAGCACACCGATGATGAACCGGCGTCCCTTACGGCGTTCGGCGTTGAGCGCCTCCAGACGGTGATATATTTTGTTCTCCGCGTTCTCACGCACCGAACAAGTATTGAGGAAAATGGCGTCGGCCTCATCTTCCGACGAGCACAGGTCGTAATCGGCCATCTTCATGACCGAGGCCACCACCTCGCTGTCGGCAACATTCATCTGGCAGCCGTATGTCTCGATAAAGAGTTTCTTCATTTCTGGTATATTACGTTAAACTTCAGCATCAGACGACCCGCCAACGGCACGTCGCGGCACACATTTATCCGCCTGATTGTCTGATACATATCCTTTCACGGTGCAAAGTTAATGCAAACTGAGTGCAGGATAAAATAAAAAGAAAAATTTTTCATTTTTATTTTTCTTGCCGAAGTGCAGCTTAACTTATCAAGAGTTAATGCAAACTGAGTGCAGGATAAAATAAAAAGAATATTTTTTCATTTTTATTTTTCTTGCCGAAGCGCAGCTTAACTTATTCAGAGTTAATACAAACTGAGTGCAGGATAAAATAAATCGGGAGTTATTTTTCCGTAAAAGACATTCTGTCCGATACATAAAACAGGAGCCGGACTCAACTGAATCCGACTCCTGTTTTAAAAATAATATGTAACTATTCGAAATAGTTATTCAACTTTCTATTTACTGTTTCCCTGATTGTTATATTGCGGTTCATTCTTCCGCCTTATTCCGTTTGCTGTTATTTTTTCTCAGATTCCGACAAAGTGTACCTTATAACCTTGCGGCTTCTGTCGTCAATACCTAATTTTGCGAATACCGGAGACTTCAATCCTAATTTCTGCCAATCTTTAGAATATATTGTAATAAAATGGTATATATCGTCCGGTTTCACTCCTTTAGGAAGTTCATTTTTCTTAAAACTGCCGTATTCCTCAGGAATCCAGTCATATTTCAGATACTTAAATGTCGATTCACCGATGGTCGGATATATCACGCCCAAGCTATTCTTATCTATTGTCCGCTGTCCTTTCTTTCCGTGATATACAATATGGTTCAATGCAATGGCAGTGAGTATTCTTATACGCTCGTCCTTTTTTAGTGAGGCGATAGACTTGCCGTAAGAGTATTTCTCGCTTTTCAGCTCTTTGTCAGTCGGTACTTCATATATCTGCGGACGGCGCTTTGCATTGCTGAATACCTCCTTCGTTGACACCTTATCTTTAGGATCGAATCCGTTGCCTATGATTGTAACATCATACGTTGCCTCCGACAGCAATACATTGAAATCCTCTTCCATAACAGCACTGGCTGGACAACCGATCTCCGGTTCACTATCATCGAAAGCGAAAGGATAATATTTCTTACCGATGACTTTTATACCATAAATGTATTTGTCAGTCGGCGCGAAAGCCCTCAGCATGCTGTCTTTCTCGTTTTTATGGTAGAAATTGTATATCCATTCCACGCTACTATCATCGTAGTCGAACTGAGATATGAGTGTAACGCCATTTTTATCGATATTACGGTTACTGAAATATGACATTATCTTGGCAGTTATTATGCTGTCGCGCTGCGGCCACGGCATTTCGCAGAGGCGTGTCTGAGCATGTCCCTGAGCCCAAAAGCCTTGCACAAATAAGAATAATACCAAGATATTTTTCATAACCTTATCATTATTACTTATTAAAATCCACCACTAGCTAATCCACCACTTCCATTAATTATTGAATACTGGCGAGGATCTGTATACGCATGCCCGGAACGGATTATTGTTCCATGTTCTCTCATATATCCAATTTCATTTCCATCTTTATCCTTAAAGTATTCATCTGGTACTTGGCCAGCTTGCGCTTTTACAAAATAATCTTCTTCTTTTCCCTTATAGTCAACAACTATACCAAAATCACATCCGCTTCTTTTTATAACTTTGTAATCATCATTTGACGGCCCTACAACACGGACATTATTTCCTGTATCATATGTCAATGCAGGATGTACATGGATTATAGTAACCAATCTTACATGTTCTGCATTACCGGTAAAACCATTTCCCAATAGAGTAAAATCCTTAATTTCAACTTGTCCACCCGTTCCTTTTAAAAATTTGCCACCAATATATTCTTTTCTATCAAAATCATAAAATATACAACAAGCATATTCCGTCCCTTGATTATCTTTTGCAGCAGCAGTCATTGCATCCCACATCATATTGATACGTCCTCTAACAAAAGAATTGTTCATAACATTAACAGCTTTGTTTGCATCTTCCCATGTATTAGGGCCGTTTCCCGTTGCTGCAGAGCCACCACATCCTGTTGGACTACCTTTATAGCCACTACCTTGAATCTGCGTATAATCTTCTCCTCCTCCAGATGAACCAGTGCCGCATGAGCCCCATCCACAAGATCCGTAATATTCAACATCGGACGGTTTCATAGAAGCTTCTTCTATACTTGTTTGATTTGCAAGATTTTTAATTTCTTTTAGATTTTGTTCTTTCTTCTCCATAGCTTTGATTGTTTAGTTTATATTACAAATATATAAAAGATTGTGAATAAAATAATAATATATTATTTTATTTTAACTTTTTTAGATAACATTAAAAATACATATGATGATCTCTAAATACAAACAATAACTTATTATATGCTAAATACTCAATTTCTATCTTTATTAGATTTCTTAGTTCTTCATCACTAATAACAACTTCTTTTGTAAAACAAGACTTCAAACATTTAAATAAATCCTTATAAGGGATTCCTTTTTTTGATAAGGAAATTATATTATATTGCAAATCATTTATAAGAATCTCACTATAGCCTTTATTTCCATATAATAAAGGAATTATTGCTATATTTAAAGGTTTAAGACTTTTTTTCCTATTTATTCTATCTCTTATCAAAATTTTTGCTTCTTCAGGCCATTCTTTGGGAATAAAAAATATTTCTATATACGGATTACATTTAAATATATAATCATTATAATATTTATCTTTATCAATCATAAAATCAAGATATAAAGATGATTGTTTTTCATTTTCAAACAATAGATCATGAGGTATAATTTTCCATTCCATCACTTTTTGCTTCAATTCATCTAAATATTTTCCAACACACATTTGTATTGACATATCTGGCAATTCATTATTTTTTGATTCTAAACGTATGTGTTTATACTTAAATAACATGTTTATTTCTTTTATTAGATCAGGGGAAATTTTAAGCAACATATTTTTCATTAACTCACATACTTTATAATTTCTTTTATGTCCACCTAACATATGTATTAATGGATATTCTCCATAAAGATAGAAATCGGCAAATTCTTTATATGAATAGCCATTATCCTGAACATCATGTTCTATTACAGTCTTTACTTCTCTTTTATCATTCTTAACCATAGAATAAAACAATATTTGTTCAAACAGAATATTATTGTTTACCGCCATATTCGATTCTGTTGGATCATTCATACCATTATCATTAATTATCTTATTTGCCTCTTCACAGTACTTTTTGATATAATTTATATCAGAGCCTCCCAGCAAACCTGCATTGTATGATCCAAATGATCCATTTTCTATATCTTTTTTCAAATAAGACGGAAGAATTGTTCTACGCCTCATTATATCATTTACCATATTCTTATAATAATCACTTATAATTTCCTTATTTTGCGCTATAAGCTCAGCATCTATTATATTTTTATCTATTGGGCGAGATAAAATAACATCTCCATCAACGTGCAAAAAAGGTTCATCCTGAAGAGAATATGTTACAATTTTAGGATATGCCCAATGTGCTTCACGACATTTAAGATTATCATACACAACTTCTATTTTTGTATATGGCAAGTGTAAATAATCTCCAAGAATGCGTTTTCCTTGTGAGTCAGTGTATAAAACAACATTATCATAAAATTCTCGTAATTTCAAACAACTTAAAGCCCATGATATCAAATGACATTCCGGAGCAATCCAACCAAATTCATCTCTTAATAAATCTTTCCGTCCAGTCCACAAAGTTTGTACTATTTTCATAATAATATTATATTAAGATTAGTAATAATATGTATTTATCTTGTAAAATTATAATTTGAATAACAGCGTGAATATACAAAATAGAATTTAATTATATTTCAAAAGTAATCTATTTTAACATTATTATCTGTTTAAAGACAGATAATTTTCAATGTATAAAACCCATATATCATGCAAATATTTTCTTCCGTAAATTCATTAACACACGTTAAAGTTGTTAATGTATAATATTTTATTCTGCAATATGGCGTTATTGGATTAATTTTGTGCGCACAAATAACGCATTAAGAAGGAAGATTGTTCAGATAAACATTATTTACAATTTTAATTAATTAAAGGAAAGACATGAAAAAAACATTCTTTGCAATATGCATGACTGCGTTTCTCGCGTCGTGCGCAACAAGCAACAAAATCAAATCTATATCAGCACTCGCAGGTGAATGGAACATCACAGAAGTGGAGGGCAAGGCTGTCAGCGTAAGCAACAATGACAACGCTCCGTTCATCGGTTTCGACACAAACGAGAACCGCGTATATGGCAGCACGGGCTGCAACCGTCTGACAGGTGCGCTCAACGCCAACGTGGAGACAGGCAAGATAGATTTCAGCGCGCTTGGAAGCACACGTATGATGTGTGAGGATATGAACACCGAACAGGCCGTGCTCGGAGCTCTCGGAAAGGTTTCGACCTTCAGCATGCAGAAGAAAGGTGTTCTCGAATTCAAGGACAACAGCGGTAAGACCGTGATGACCCTGAAGCACAAATAATATCAATACATACATAACTCTTTTACACGAAGCAGGAAAGAAGTACTGCCCGTCACGCAACAATGAACGGGCGATAGGTTTCTTTCCTGTTTTTTTGTGCCCGCGGCAGACATCATTACGCCACACTCCGCGCTTGTCCGGACTCTGTATCAAGACGATGCAGAGCGGTTTTATCCATAAAACTACGCAAAGTTCCGTGAAAACCGCAAGACGAACTTACGATTTTTCTTGACTAAATTTTGACAAAATATTTTCGCGAAAGAGATGTAAACGAATGTTAAATCATCCATAATAGAGGAGATTTAGGACAATACCGTATTTTGATATACCCCATAACGTAGTCCGGAAAAGTGCGTTCCGCTTTCCGAAATAGCCCATTTCGCAGTGCGAAAAAGCCCGTTTCAGGGTGCGATATAGTGCTTTTCGGCCTCCAATATAGGCCATTTCAGGGGCCGAAATGGTGCTTTTTGCAATGCGAAGAAATGCCCCTTAAATATAAATAATTGATAATCAATACATTATAAAAACCTCTCATATTCCGCGTATTTGCGCCCGAAGAAGAGTCCGCCCGCAAATACGCGTTTATTTTTCGGGGTATATCGGGAAACTCTGATGGAAAAATCAAAATCCGGTTACAATCTGAAAGTAGCCCATATCGTTCTCATTCCCCGTAAGCAAACAACGCTTATCCGTACCCATATCCGCAGCCGTCCTGTCGAGACCCATACACACCGGTTACACGCCGGGCCCGGAAAATTCCGTCCTTTCATGCCTGCCGGGCCCTACGAACATCACCGCTGACCTTCCGCTGTTCCTCTTTCTGTTCATAAAACCATAAAGTCCTGTGTCTCACAACATTGCTACCCGTACATGGCAAAAACACAAAATCACGGATTACCGTGTCTGAAGCTCTGTCACCTGCAATTATCTTTGCAATAAAATACTAAAATATTACCACAACAAAACAAAAACCGAACAGACATGAAAAGAAACATCATCCGCACATTAATCATCGCCGTGGCTGCCATGTTCGCCATTCCGCAGACAGCCGACGCACAGATAGGCAACCTGCTAAAGAAAGCCAAGAAAGCAGTGGAGGCCGTCACAGGCACCACCGACACCAAGACCGCAGAGGCAAAGGACGCCGGAACGCAGGCGGCAGAAGTGGCCGTGGCATCGGGCGGCACCATGATCAATCCATTCTCCGAGGCTGCCGACATCGAACTGGTGGGCTGCTACGGCAAGAGTACATCCGAGAACTTCGGCACGGCATACCTCGTCCTGAAGGTGAAAATGAAACTCAACAAAAACCGTATCAACCTCAGCGGCAACGAGAACGGTAACAAGACCATGGCCATCGACGCCGACGGCAACGCTTACAGCACATCTGCCATGGGCGGAATGGGATGCGACGTGACCGAAGGAGTGTTCGTAAAGCTGAAAATAGACGCACCGCAGCAGCAGTTCCAGGACGTGAAGAAATCGGTAAAGGAGTTTCAGCTGATAAAGATGTCGATATACATCGACCCGCAGCATCGCGGCGCACTGACTTTCAAGAACGTACCCATACAGTGGGACGTCGAACCGGAATGATCTCATAAATACTCTCTCTAATAACCCAAAAGCGGCAGGAAATCCATCAGCCACAGGATTGTCTGCCGTTTAACGGAATCAGATTACAGACCCGGAACCGACAGGGCGGCGACATGGCTCGTGAGAGGAAACGCCGCCGCACGGCCGGAAACATCAGACAACCGACATACTGCCGCAGACGGCAGCATATTCTTTAATACATTCATCTCAAAGGTTTCAGTGGAGGGCGGTACGCGGCACATTCCGTGTACTGCCCTATTTCGTTCTCCACTGCACGCACTACGGTATGCGGCGATGAACATGTCCTTACAATGATAAGCTAACAGAAAATTATGAAAATGCGGCAAAAAGATGCGTAATTCGGAAAAAATTCAGTAAGTTTGCAGATATTTACAACCAGTGCCGCACCATGTCACGACGGCATAACAAACAAAAACATCATGGAACAGAAACTTTTCATATACAATACGCTTTCGAGACGAAAGGAGTTGTTCGAACCTCTGCACGCGCCAAACGTGGGAATGTACGTATGCGGACCTACCGTTTACGGCGACCCGCACCTGGGACACGCGCGTCCGGCGATAACGTTCGACATACTCTTCCGCTATCTGAAGCACTTAGGATATAAGGTGCGCTACGTGCGCAACATCACCGACGTGGGCCATCTGGAGCACGACGCTGACGACGGCGACGACAAGATAGCAAAGAAAGCACGGCTCGAACAGCTCGAGCCGATGGAGGTGGCGCAGTATTACACCAACCGCTACCACTCGGCAATGGAGGCTCTCAACGTGCTGCCGCCAAGCATCGAGCCGCACGCCACGGGCCACATCATAGAGCAGGAACAGCTGGTGAAGCAGATTCTCGACAACGGATTCGCCTACGTGAGCAACGGAAGCGTTTACTTCGACATAGCTAAATATAATGCGAAATATCATTACGGAGTGCTCTCGGGACGCAATCTCGACGACATAATAAACGCGAGCCGACAGCTCGACGGCGTGGGCGAGAAGCACAACCAGGCCGACTTCGCGCTGTGGAAGAAGGCACAGCCCGAGCACATCATGCGCTGGCCGAGTCCCTGGAGCGACGGTTTCCCGGGATGGCACTGCGAGTGCACCGCCATGGGACGCAAGTATCTGGGCAGTAACTTCGACATACACGGAGGCGGACTCGACCTCGTGTTCCCGCATCATGAGTGCGAGATAGCACAGGCCGTGGCAAGCCAGGGCGACCAGATGGTGAAATACTGGATGCACAACAACATGATAACCATCAACGGACAGAAGATGGGCAAGTCGCTCGGAAACTTCATCACGCTCGAACAATTCTTCACAGGCAACCACCCGAGCCTCGACAAGGCTTACTCGCCGATGACCATACGCTTCTTCATACTCTCCGCGCACTACCGCGGAACGGTGGACTTCTCGAACGAGGCATTGCAGGCAAGCGAGAAGGGACTGGAGAAACTGATGAACGGAATAGCCGCCCTGAAGCGCATAAAACCGGCTGCCGAGTGCGACGAACAGACCAAGAAGACCGTGACGGAGCTGCGCCAGAAGTGCTACGACGCCATGAACGACGACCTCGCCACACCGCAGGTAATCAGTCATCTGTTCGAGGCGTGCAGCGTGATAAACAAACTCGTGGACCACAAGGCCACGATATGTGCCGACTGCCTGAAGGAGCTCACCGAGACGATGCACCTCTTCACCTTCGACCTGCTCGGACTGCGCGACGACCGCAGCGGCTCATCCAGCGAGCGCGAGGAAGCCTACGGCAAGGTGGTTGACATGGTGCTCGACCTGCGTGCCAAGGCAAAGGCCGCGAAAGACTGGGCTACGAGCGACCGCATACGCGACGAGCTGGCCACTGCCGGATTCGAGGTGAAGGACACCAAGGACGGTGCCACATGGACACTCAACAAGTAAATGACGACAGTGCCGGCCGTAACAGTCGGCACAAACATAAGACAAACATAATAAAAAAACAACTATGATAAGACTCAACTGCTTTGTGAAACTGAATGACGCCGCACACCGCGACGAGGTAATTGAACACGCAAAGGCTCTCGTAGCCGCAACGCTTGCCAACGACAAGGGCTGCGTGGCTTACGACTTCTTCGCAAGCGCCACACACGACGACGTGTTCATGTTCTGCGAGACATGGGCCGACGAGGAGACACTCGCCGTACACTCAAACGCCGCACACTTCAAGGAGCACGTCAGCGCAATAGAGAAGTATGCTGCGATGAAGCTCGAAAAGATGGAACTGTAAAACCGTGTGGCGGCACGTTCCGCCACCATCATGAAAAGATAAAGCCCGGCCTGCAGCGTGTCATGATGCTGCGGGCCGGGCTTTCTATTGTATGACGTGTTGTCGTCGCGCCGTATTATTCGAAATAATACAGGAATGTGGCGATTCCGGTGAGCGCCTTCTTCGGGCAGTCCTTTATCTCTATGGCGAACTTTATCTGTGCCTTTGTCACGCCACGCAGATTCTCTATCGAATGAAGATCTGCCGACAGACGGATGGCCTGACCAGACTTCACTGCCTGACCGAACTTCATCTTGTCCATGCCATAGTTTACCATCATCTTCAGATTCCTCACCTCTATTATCTGGTTCCACAGATAAGGAAGCATGGAAAGCGTGAGATAGCCGTGTGCTATTGTCGTGCCGAACTGGCTTTCGCGAGCCGCACGCTCAGTATCGACGTGTATCCACTGATGGTCGAGCGTAGCGTCGGCGAACATGTTTATGCGCTCCTGTGTCAGCTCCACATAGTCGGAGACACCCAAGTTCTTGCCCAGGTAAGCGGCAAACTCATCATAATTGCTTATTACTAATTTATCCATTGGATTTGTATATTTTGATTATATGTTTTTAATTACATTCTGTGTATGCCGCCTAAAGTGCCTTTACACACCGTCAGGGCTGTAGAAGAAGTCGCGCAGCGGGTTAGGATAGTCGAATATCTCCTCGTCCTTGAAGAAACGACGGAGCTCTATCTCCGCATTCTCGGGGCTGTCCGAAGCGTGCACAATGTTCTCCTGTCCGCTCATGGAATAGTCGCCTCTTATTGTGCCCGGAGCGGCCTTGCGTCCGTTTGTAGCACCCGTGATGTTGCGAACCACCTCCACAGCGTCCTTTCCTTCAACGCACATGGCAACTACCGGTGCCGCCATCATCGAGTTTTTCACCCACTGGAAGAACGGGCGGTCAGCCAGATGAGCATAATGTTCATTGAGAAGGTTTTCGTCGAGCTGCATCATCTTAAGGCCCATTATGCGGAGGCCTTTTCTCTCAAAACGGTGTATGATCTCACCGATGAGTCCCCTTTGCACTGTGCAGGGCTTGAGAAGAATCAATGTCTTTTCCATTTCGATTAAGTTTTTATTGGTTGTTTAAGTTTAAATTCGTTCCGCATGATTTTATGTCAGAACCGGTCTGACCATACATGTATTGCGAAAGGCAGGGATTGCGGCTGATATCCGGAACCGGGATTACTCCAATCTGACATTGCCGGGCCGCATCATATATTATGCAAATATATTGAAAGGCGAGTGCAACGGCAAACTGAAGGAACTGCGTTGCTTCGGGTTTGACATTGCCGAGCCGCATCATATATTATGCAAATATAAGAAAAAAAACTTACAACCAAATAAATTTCCGCCCTATTTTATATTCTTTCAATCCTCCACGACACGCTCTCCGCGGATGAGAGCCTCAGCCTCTGAGGCAGTGCGGTCGAACGGTCCGTTGTGCTCGAGCTTCAGTGTGCACATGGCGGCGGCAAAGCGTCCCGCCTCCGAATAGCCGGCACCGAGCGCACGGCAATACAGATAGCCGGCCGAATAGGTGTCGCCACAGCCCGTGGCATCCACTATCTCGCGCGGCGCATAGGCCGGAATCTCGTGGAAACGTCCCTCTGCATATATCAGCGAACCCTCGCTGCCAAGCGTCACCACCACTTCTTTCACGCCCCATCCGGCAAGCCGCAGGGCAGCCTCGTGAGCGTCGTTGAGCCCCGTGATGACCTGCATCTCGTGCTCGTTCACTTTTATTATGTCGGTCATGGCAAGTATGTCGAGCTTGCCTTCCCAATCCACGGCGTGCACATCGTGGCCACGCACGTCGCGCAGATAGCCCTGTGCGTCGATGGATATGCGTCCGTGCTGCGAAAGATACTTCACCACCTCAGGAGAGAAATCGTCGGCCAGGAGCGAGCCCAGATGATATATGCCGGCGTCCAGTCCGCTCACATCGTCGATGGTGAACGGGTCGGCTTTCTCCAGAACGCGCTGTGTGCGCTCGTTCTGATTCTCTCCATACTTGTTCTCGAAATAGACAGTGTGGCGGCTCGGCCTCACCTCCACATCGATGCCCGCCTCGCGCATCAGGCTGACGGCCTGCATATCTTCCTCGCCCAGCTTAGTGACGAGCTGGAACGACACCTTGTCCGGCAGACAGTTAAAGGCGTAGGAAAAATAGAACGACGTGCCTCCCGACATGTAAACGGTCTTGCGCGGTGTGATGATTTTGTCTTTTGTGATGTGGCCTAAGCAGCAAATATCTTTCATTGTGAACTTGTTATTTAACGTGAGTTCGACGAATTGTAAGTGTTTGTAAATTTGGTGATTAGCGAA
>USHV01000030.1 GCA_900554695.1 uncultured Prevotella sp.
TTTTATGTAATCTTGTTCAAAGAACTCTTTCTTGTTGCTTCAGTACTTAGTTCCTAAAAGCGGATGCAAAGGTATATACTTTTACCCAATGCTCCAAATGTTTTCAGGAAAAAATTTAAAATTAATCAATATTTTAACAGTTGTTTACAATTAAACAGGCGATATTATGCCTTATACATTATTATATTATACGCGTAAAAAGCGTAGAAAGAAATTTTATATAAAAAACCGACAAGACCATAACAGGACAAAAATACACCCCGGCGAACAGAAGATCACGACAAAACAGCGATTAAATATGAAAAACGCTGATTAATAAAACAAAAAAGTGTGGCATGCTATTTGTATTAAACAATAAAAAGATTTATATTTGCGAGAAATAATCAAAAAACAAACAACAACAAAACAAAGAAAAAATGGAAAAAGAGAAAATCTATTATTCATCACAAGACAGGGAGCTGTCATTATCGATGGCATTTCCTGCCCTAATGCGGAAAGTCTATATATGGATGACGCTCGCCCTTGCAATCACCGGCATCACAGCCTATGGTGTGGCTACATCGCCGAACCTCATAATGGCAATAGCAACAAACAGCGCACTGATGTGGGGCATCATCATCGGTACTTTCGTACTTGTAATGGTAATAACCTCGGCCATCGACCGTCTGTCGCTGACCACAGCCACGCTGCTGTTCGCACTATACTCCGTGGCGAACGGTCTAATGCTGTCGTCGATATTCCTTGTATATACAATGTCGTCAATAGCGCAGGTGTTCTTCATCACGGCAGGCACGTTTGCCATAATGGCAGCCGTAGGCTACTTCACCAAGACCGACCTCACCTCGTTCGGCAAACTTCTGTTCATGGCTCTCATCGGACTGATAATCGCAACTCTTGTAAACATATTCATGAAGAGCGGAACAATGAGTCTGATTATCAGCTATGTAGGAGTTATTATATTTGTGGGACTGACTGCCTATGACTCACAAAAGATAAAGAACATGCTCATGACGTGTGACGACGTGACAGCACAGAGCCAGAAACTCGCACTCCTCGGTTCTCTGACACTTTATCTTGACTTCCTCAACCTCTTCCTCTATCTGCTCCGCATATTCGGAAGAAGAGACTAACGGGAATGGCAATCACGACAGAACGACAAAACTTCAAATATGTTATAATGTACCGCTGATTATGTTATAATATAGCATTAAAAACGGTACATATATAATAAGGTAAAAAACAGGCTGCATCTTTCATTCCGGATGCAGCCTGTTTTTGTTTTCATACGGAGCGTCACGCTAAACATCATTTTCTGAAACATTGCAGCATCCGCCCTCCGGACAGACAACACGAAAAGGAATTTGACGCGAGCCATATTGTTTCGCATCAAATAATAAACCCCAATCGGTCATTAGACCGTATGTGGTTTTATCTGTTTTATGTATTCATGCGTTCAGCCGTGTTTTTGTTTTCCATTGGTCTCTATTTTGTCAAAATTTAGTCAAGAAAAATTGTAAGTTAGTCTTTAAGTTTTTTCATGAAAACGACGTAATCAGCCGTGAGAAAAGGTGCAGGAAAAGTGTAACGGTAATGAATTTAAAAGAATAAGACAAGTCCAAAAACCGGACTCGTATCCCGGACAAATGCCGGAATCAGACCATCCGCAAGCATTTGCCACCCGTAATTTTCCACATCTCAACCTTCCGCGACAACCGGGTCGAAATTGCATACAGACATTGTCACACATCGTAATGATTTTCTCAAACTTGTATATTTATGCATAAATAGCACGCAAAACTGCATAAATTTTCATTTTTATGCATATTTATTTGGTTATATATGCAAAAAACTGTATATTTGCCATCAAAAGTTGAATAAATATACAAATATGAAGATAAAGACAAACCGAATAGAAGCCCTGAAGATGTTGATCTCGAGCAAAGAGCTCACCTGCCAGGAAGATGTCCTCAAAGCACTTCAGAAAGAAGGTTTCAAACTGACTCAGGCCACCCTCAGCCGCGACATGAAACAACTGAAAATCGCCAAGGCCGCCAGCATGAACGGTAAGTATGTGTATGTACTGCCCAACGAGACGATGTACCGACGCATACCGAATCCGCCCTCTCCTCTTGAAATGCTCAAGACTCCGGGTTGTCTGTCAATAAATTTCTCCGGCAACATGATTGTCATAAAAACCCGTCCGGGCTACGCCAGTTCGATTGCCTACAACATAGACAACAGCGACGTGGAAGAGATATTGGGCACGATAGCCGGCGACGACACCATATTCGTAGTAGCGAAAGAGGGCTCGTCGCGCGAACAGATAGTAGAGAGCCTCAACGAAATAATAGAAAACATCTGAAAAATATAAAACAAAACAGCAATAAAAATCCGACATAAGACAATGGAAGAAATTAAGGTGATGGTAGCCGATGCCACCCACGAGAAATACATCGACACTATACTTGAAACAATAGAAAGCGCAGCCAAGGTGCGCGGCACAGGTATCGCGAAACGTACACACGAGTATATACTGACCAAAATGAAAGAAGCCAAGGCTGTCATCGCTCTTGCCGGCGACCGTTTCGCCGGATTCAGCTACATAGAGACATGGGGCAACAAACAGTATGTCACGACCTCTGGACTCATCGTGCATCCTGACTTCCGCGGACAGGGACTCGCAAAACGAATAAAGAACCTCACGTTCACCCTTGCCCGTACACGCTGGCCACACGCCAAGATATTCAGTCTTACGAGCGGCGCTGCGGTAATGGCCATGAACACTCAGCTGGGCTATCACCCCGTGACATTCGCCGAACTCACCGACGACGAGGCGTTCTGGCGCGGATGCGAAGGCTGCATCAATGTTGACGTGCTCAAGCGTACAGGCCGCAAATACTGCATCTGCACCGGCATGCTCTACGATCCGGAGGAACACCTGCCCGCCAAACTGTCTGACGAGGTGCTCGAAAGAATAAAGAAACTCGGCAACTGACGCCACGGCCGAAGCCGCCATGCTAAGCGCAAAAAGTCGCACCGTGCCAAGAGGCAGCCCAAGAACGTCAGCCATATAAACAAACAAGAAACATAACACAAAACTTTAGGAATAATGAAAAAGGTAGTTGTTGCATTTTCAGGAGGTCTCGATACCTCATACACAGTTATGAAACTCGCCCAGGACGGATACGAAGTACATGCCGCCTGCGCCAACACCGGCGGCTTCAGCGACGAACAACTGAAGACCAACGAGGAGAACGCCTACAAGCTGGGCGCGAAGAAATATGTCACACTCGACGTGACCCACGAATACTACGAGAAATCGCTCAAATACATGATCTACGGTAACGTGCTGCGCAACAACTGCTACCCTATTTCTGTTTCGTCCGAGCGTATATTCCAGGCCATCGCCATCGCACGCTATGCCAAGGAGATAGGGGCCGACGCAATAGCCCACGGCTCTACCGGAGCAGGCAACGACCAGATACGTTTCGACATGACATTCCTCGTCATGGCGCCGGGTGTGGAGATAATAACGCTCACCCGCGACCAGGCCCTATCGCGTCTTGAGGAGGTGGACTACCTCAACTCGCACGGCTTCAACGCCGACGTCGCCAAGCTGAAATACTCATACAACGTGGGCATCTGGGGCACAAGTATCTGCGGCGGCGAGCTGCTCGACTCCGCACAGGGACTGCCCGAGGAGGCATATCTCAAACACGTGACCCAGACCGAGGAGCAGCTGCTCAAGATAACATTCGAGAAAGGTGAAATAACCGCGGTCAACGGTGAGAAGTTCGACGACAAGGTGAAGGCCATACAGAAGATTGAGGAGATAGGCGCTGCCTACGGCATAGGACGCGACTGCAACGTGGGCGACACAATCATCGGCATCAAGGGCCGTGTAGGTTTCGAGGCCGCCGCTCCGAAACTCATCATCGAAGCCCACCGCCTGCTCGAGAAATACACCCTCAGCAAGTGGCAGCAGTACTGGAAAGACCAGGTTGCCAACTGGTATGGAATGTTCCTTCACGAGAGTCAGTATCTTGAACCGGTAATGCCAGACATCGAGGCTATGCTCACATCCTCACAGCGCAACGTCAGCGGAACGGCCATACTCAAGCTGCGTCCGCTCAGCTTCGAGACCGTAGGAGTGGATTCGGTGAACGATCTGCTCAAGTCGAAGCTCGGCGAATACGGCGAGATGCAGCACGGCTGGACAGCCGAGGAAGCTAAAGGCTTCATCAAAGTGCTCAGCACTCCTCTGAGAGTTTATTACGGCATTCACCCCGACGAAGAAAGATAAAAAATATATTCATGGCCAGCAAAAGACTGTATTTGTCAGACACTGACAAGAAGATAGCAGGCGTATGCGGCGGACTTGCCGACTACTTCGACATCGACGTCACCATCATACGCATCGTCTGGTTCGTCGCCGCGTTCTTCTACGGCACGGGCTTCATCCTTTATCTTGCCTTCTGGCTTATTGTTCCACGCGAAAGAAACATACACCCATGAAAATAGGAATATTAGGTGCCGCCGGCTACACAGCCGGCGAACTTCTGCGGTTGTTCATCAATCATCCGCAGGCAGAGATAGTGTTTGCCAACAGCGAGAGCAACGCCGGCAATCTCGTAACCGACGTTCACGGCGGCCTCATGGGCGAGACCGACATGCGCTTCACCTCAGACATGCCTTTCGACGATGTCGATGTGGTGTTCTTCTGCTTCGGTCACGGCAAGAGCGAGGCGTTCCTCAAGGAGCACACCATACCTTCAGACGTGAAGATAATAGACCTTGCGCAGGACTTCCGACTCAAGGCTCCGGGCAACGACTATGTTTACGGTCTGCCCGAAATAAACAAGAGTCTCATAGCCAAGGCCATGCACGTGGCCAATCCGGGATGTTTCGCCACATGCATACAGCTCGCTCTGCTGCCCGCGGCATCAATGGGACTGCTCAAATCAGACGTCTCGGTGAATGCCATAACCGGCAGCACAGGAGCAGGACAGAAGCCATCGGCCACCACACACTTCTCGTGGCGTGTCGACAACATGAGCATTTACAAGCCCTTCCAGCATCAGCACGTACCCGAGATAAGACAGAGTCTGACACAGGTACAGGGTTCGCTGCCGTGCGAAATCGACTTCATACCCTATCGCGGTAACTTCGCCCGCGGCATATTCGCCACCTCTGTCGTGAAGACCGACGCGCCTATCGACGACATCGTGGCTGCATACAAGGAGTTCTACAAGGACGCTCCGTTCACCCACTATTGCGACAAGGCCATCGACATGAAGCAGGTTGTCAACACCAACAAGTGTCTCGTGCACTGCGACAAGTTCGGCAACAAACTGCTCATAACGTCCTGCATAGACAATCTTCTGAAGGGTGCCGTGGGACAGGCTGTACAGAATATGAACATCATGTTCGGACTCGACGAGCGTTGCGGTCTGACGCTCAAAGCATCGGCATTCTAAAACACGACGACATGGCAAAGTTCGATAAAGACCTTTTCGTAAATTCATTCATCGTAGGCGCACTCATCGCGGGTGTGCTCTACATCATTATCACAACATTAAACAAATAAGATGAAACTGTTCGACGTCTATCCATTATTCGACATAAACATAGTAAAAGGCCGCGGATGCACCGTCTGGGACGACAAAGGTCAGGACTATCTCGACCTCTACGGCGGTCACGCGGTGATAAGCATCGGCCACTGCCATCCTCATTACGTCGAGGCTCTCAAGAGTCAGCTCGACCGTCTGGGCTTCTACTCCAACTCCGTTGTCAACACCTTGCAGCAGCAGCTCGCCGCACGTCTGGGCAAAGCGTGCGGTTACGACGACTATCAGCTGTTTCTGATCAACAGCGGAGCCGAGGCCAACGAGAACGCCATGAAGCTGGCTTCGTTCCACACCGGCCGTAAACGCATACTTTCGGCGCAGAAAGCATTCCACGGCCGTACGTCGCTGGCAGTGGAAGCCACCGACAATCCTAAAATCATCGCTCCCGTAAATGCCAACGGGCACGTGACTTATCTGCCACTCAACGACCTTGAGCCGTGGGAGGCTGAGCTGGCAAATGGCGATGTGGCGGCAGTCATACTGGAGTGCATACAGGGTGTGGGCGGCATACGTCTCGCCACAGCCGAGTTTGCCCAAGGTCTGCAGGCAGCGTGCCGCAAATACGGAACGGTGCTCATCTGCGACGAGATACAGTGCGGCTACGGACGCAGCGGCAAGTTCTTCGCCCATCAGTGGCTCGGCATACGCCCCGACCTCATCACCGTAGCCAAAGGCATTGCCAACGGTTTCCCGATGGGTGCGGTGCTCATATCGCCTGAGTTTGTACCTGCATACGGACAGCTCGGCACCACCTTCGGAGGCAACCACCTGGCATGCGCCGCAGCACTGGCCGTGCTCGACGTAATGGAGAACGAACATCTCGTGGATAATGCCTGCAAAGTGGGCGATTATCTTCTCGAGAAGCTCAACGACTTGAAAGCCACACAGCCACACATAACCGACGTGCGCGGACGCGGACTCATGATAGGTATCGAGCTCGACATTCCGCACAAGGACGTGCGCTCACGGCTCATCTACGACGAGCACTGCTTCACCGGCTGTGCCTCGACCAACATCCTGCGTCTGCTTCCGCCGCTTTGCCTCACCACAGCAGAGGCTGACTCATTCATCGAAAAACTGAAACGCTCATTATGAAGATTGCCATAATAGGAGTCGGCGCAATGGGAGGCGCCATAGCCGAGGGACTGATCCGCAGCGGAAAAGTAAATCCGGGTGACATCATAGCCGCCAATCCTCACACCGACAAGCTGCGCAATTTGGCTGACGCCGGAGCAGTGGTGACGTCCGACAACAAGGCGGCTGCCGCAGCGGCCGATGTAGTGATAGTTGCCGTGAAGCCGTGGCTTGCCGAAGAAGTGATGAAAGACATAAAGACCGTCATGGACTACCGCCGCCAGATGCTTGTCTCGGTGGTGGCCGGCGTGTCGGCCGCACAGATCGGAGAGTGGATGGAGAAGGACGGCGTGCGCCCAAGACTCTTCCTTGTAATACCCAACACCGCGGCGGCAGTATGCGAGTCGATGACATTCGTCGCGCCCTTCAATGCCTCGGATGAGGACACGACCATCATAAAAGAACTGTTCGACACCATCGGCTCCACCATCATAACCGACGAGCGTCACCTCGCGGCGGGCATGATACTTGCTTCATGCGGCACAGCCTTCGCCATGCGCTACATACGTGCTTCGGTGGAAGGCGGGGTGGAACTTGGATTCCGTGCGGCTGAAGCCACACACATAGTGGCGCAGACTGTGAAAGGCGCCGCCCGGCTGCTTATGACGGACGGCGGACACCCGGAGGCGGAGATAGACAAGGTGACTACCGCCGGAGGAATAACAATAAAAGGACTCAACGCCATGGAGCAGGCAGGATTCACCGGAGCTGTGATACAAGGACTGAAAGTGGCGGCAGGAAAATGAAATCATACATAAACTGCACAAAAACAACGTAATATCATCACATCGGAGCATTGGCGATGTGATGATATTACGTTATTCATATATACAAAAATCCATACGGCATTTTGAATAAAACAAGAATCTAATCACCGATTATTACAAAAGATATTAATTCAGCATGATAATCAGAATTTACACCATTATAGCATTGCTGTTCATCATGAATGTCAGCATCTTCGGTCAGGCCGTACTGCTTGACAAGACGACAGGTCAGCGCATTTCATACGCACAAATTCTTAATGAGAAGGGAGCTGTTGTCGGGATGACAGACATTGATGGTAATCTACCTCAGAATTTAATCGATGAGAAAGTCACTATACAGCATATTGCATATAATCCGGAAACGGTCGAGTCATCTTTATTCAAAAACGTCAAATTTGTTTTTCTTTCTCCTATTGATTATAAGTTGGATGAAGTGACTGTCACGCCAAAGAATACGGAATACATTCATCTCAGAACATATTTCCGGAGCTATCAGCTGAATGATTCATGCCTGAAGTATTTTAAAGACGGAATCTTGGATTTCTTTATTGACACTAAACACCAAAAGACGGAAAGGATCGTTTCAAAGATCCGTACTTTCCAAAATGATTCACTAATTGACAAGGATAAGAAAAGGGCAAACGCTGTGGTGGATAAATACATTTACACCCCTTATCTGGAAGGCCTTACTTTGATTGAGACCCTGAAAAAAGATGGGTGGCGATACAATACGGACAGTGTTGACAGCCGGTTATGTTTAAATGGAACAGTTGGAGGCGCGGTAAAGTCTGATACTTTGCAAAAACTCTTTCGGGTTGAATATGACGCACTCTCCACCAAGGAAAAGAAGCCCCGAACCCTTTTCGGTTATACAACACGTCTTGAGAACTACTATCAGACAGAATGTTATAAATACACATCCGATTATCAGTCATATATCGATTTGATTAACAGAAAAGACTATCGGAAACTTTTCTACAGTCATAAGAAAGACACGAAAGAACAGATGATCGAAGTTTTTGATGAGCTGTTTGTTTTAGAACATGAGTATGTTTCAAAAGATAAAATGAAACTATACAAAAAAGAGCTGAAGGCTGGACAAGAAAATATTCCTGACAACCCGGACATAAACACGACCATTGTCACTCCGTTAGCTCCGCAGTTGGAACATATACTGAAAAGCAAAATGACGCAGGTTAAATGACAACCACTCACATATATATAATATAACGCCATGGAGCTGGCAAAATTCACCGGAGCTATGATACAAGGGCTGAAAGTGGCGGCAGGAAAATGAAATCATACATAAACTGCACAAAAATAACGGAATATCATCACATCGGAGCATTGGCGATGTGATGATATTACGTTATTCATATATACAAAAATCCATACGGCATTTTGAATAAATGCCTTTAAAACACTATATTATTTATTTGCAAATACATTAATATTTTAGTATATTTGCCACACACATAAAGCAAAAAGCTTTTTCTCGAAAAACACGCAAGAGATAAATGCAATCGTATAACCTTCAAACAACTATAAACATATGAAAACAACAAGAAATTACAACGCCATTATACACATGGCAATGCTGCTTGCAGTATGCTTCGTGGCATATTCATGCAGCAGCGACAATGATGAAAACGAACCGGAATATCCGGTAGTGACTGATTCCAAATATTATGTTGCCCCGGATTGGGACGAAAGCATTGTTTATGTTCCCGGACTTATCTTTCATGATGAATTTATCCCAGGTGTGAGAGTCGTTGAAAAACTCGTTGACTATCCGGCATATGTCACATATAGGAGCACCATGGGAGAAAGAGGAATGGACATCTGCTTTGTAAAAGACGTTGACGATAAGTTAGGACCAGACCCAAGAACTATCTTTTACGACGGAGAAAGACCAATGGCCACCGTCCTCGACTGGGACAACATTGATGAGATAAGACGATATAGAATGACTGTAGATTACGATACCTTTCTGAAATATAATCTCAAGAATCCATGTAAAGTGTATGTCACAGCTTTAGTAACCAACGCCGGAACATTCAACTTAAGAAATCTTGACACTTACTATCCTGGCATCATGCCATGGTCTGATGAATACAAAATCCAACATAACCCTGAAGGAACTGTTTTTACAAAAAGTGAATGGATTAAATATCCAATAGAGAGAAAAGCATATCTGATAGATCTGAAGATGAGAAAATAAAAATATAAGACTATGAAAAAATTTATCCTAATTTTATTGACTGTTGCTGGACTGGCGTCAGAAATGTATGCACAAAAAAGGATTGTCGGAATAGCAACAGTGAATTAATACATCCTTAAAATAAGGGGACAATTCTTAATTACACAATAAATGAAAATACATTAAAACATTTATCAACCATTATCAGCAACTGTCCAGAGACGCGAAATATTACACATCACAAGAAAAATAAAACACAAACCATCCACAATTACAACACAAGACATCCACAATTACTGCGATTTATATATTGTGTATATTTATAAATGCATAATTGTCATATCATTATAAATACATGATTTAATATTTATAATTGTGTAATATTCCGCCTCTCTATTTTTATTTGTCCCCATAAATTACCTTCCTCCACCTCCCCAACCCTCTTCACTCTTTTACATTTCCACCTCTCTACATTTTACTTTTTTACCTCTTTACCTTTTTGCTCTTTTCCTTTCCCCTCCTGCACATTCCCCTTCATCTGTGCAATCCATTTCTTTACGATTAGTAAATAAAACCATCCGCAATGTAATAAAACATTATATTAAAGCACATGAAAAATGTGATTTTGAAAAATAATTATTAATTTTGAGGCATTAAACTCTAAACAATAACGATATGGAAGACGCAATAAAACAAATAGGACAACGACTGAAAGGACTGCGCGAAGTGCTCGACATTCCCGCCGAAGAAGTTGCCCAGCTGTGCGAGGTCTCGCTCGAACACTACTTGAAGATTGAAGCAGGCGAAGCCGACCCGTCGGTATATCGCCTCTCAAAGATCTCCAAGCGCTACGGAATAGCGCTCGACGTGCTGCTTTTCGGTGAGGAACCGCGCATGAGCACCTATTTCCTCACACGCAAGGGACAGGGCATGAGCGTGGAGCGCCGCAAAGACTACAAATATCAGAGCCTTGCAGCTGGATTCAGAGGAAGGAAAACCGACCCGTTCCTCGTACAGGTTGACCCCAAGCCCGACGGCACAACACACAACAAGAACTCGCACGAAGGTCAGGAGTTCGACGTGGTTCTGGAAGGCGTGCTCGAGATAACCATCGGCAACAAGACCATGATCCTCAACGAGGGCGACAGCATCTACTTCGACGCCTCACAGATGCACTGCATGCGCGCTGTGGGCAACGAGCCCGTGAAATTCATCTGCGTGGTGATCTGACCGCGGCACAGGCGCCCGTCACTGCGACGCTACAGCCATAAAACAACACAGAAAATGTCAATACCTCATACTAATAACAAATGATAGAAAGATTTTTAACACAGACTCATTTCTCATCAGAGGAAGACTATCGAAAGAACCTTCACTTCAAGATACCGGAGAACTTCAACTTCGCCTACGACGTCATGGACGTGTGGGCCGAGGAGAAACCCGACAAGATAGCAATGATATGGACCGACGACGAAGGCCACGAAAAATTCTTCACATACAAAGACCTCAAGCTGCAGAGCGACCAGACGGCATCCTACTTCGCCTCGCTCGGCATAGGCCACGGCGACATGGTGATGCTCATACTGAAGCGCCGCTACGAGTGGTGGCTATCCATGCTTGCCCTCCACAAACTCGGAGCAGTGGCCATACCTGCCACCCACATGCTGACAAAGCACGACATAATCTACCGCAACAACCGCGCCAGCGTAAAGGCAATAGTATGCGTGGGCGACAGCTACGTGCTCACGCAGATAGAGGAGGCCATGCCCGAGAGCCCGACAATGGAGACTCTCATCAGCATAGGCCCCGAAGTGCCCGACGGTTTCCACGACTGGCACAAGGAATGGGAGCACGCGCCGGCATTCGTAAGGCCCGAACATCCCAACAGCAACGAGGACACCATGCTGATGTATTTCACCAGCGGCACAAGCGGCGAGCCCAAGATGGTTGCCCACGACTTCCTCTACGCCCTGGGCCATCTCGTCACCGGAGCCTTCTGGCACAACCTGTCTGAGGACAGCATCCACCTCACCGTGGCCGACACCGGATGGGGAAAGGCCGTGTGGGGCAAGTTCTACGGTCAGTGGTTTGCCGGAGCCACGGTGTTCGTGTTCGACCACGACAAGTTCACCGCCGACAAGATTCTGCGCAAGATTGAGCAGTATCACATCACGTCGTTCTGCGCGCCGCCTACGGTTTACCGCTTCATGATACGCGAGGACTTCTCCAAGTACGACCTCTCTTCGCTGCGTTACTGCTGCACGGCGGGCGAAGCACTCAATCCGGCTGTGTACAACAAGTTCTTCGAACTCACCGGCATAAAGATGAAGGAGGGCTTCGGACAGACCGAGACCACCATGACCCTCGGCACGATGCCGTGGACCGAGCCGAAGCCGGGAAGCATGGGACTGCCCAATCCGCAGTATGACATCGACCTGCTCAAGCCCGACGGCACACCGTGTGAGGACGGAGAGAAGGGTCAGATAGTAATACGCGTGGGCGACCGCAAGCCCATCGGACTCTTCAAGGAGTACTACCGCGACGAGGCTCTCACCCGTCAGGTATGGCACGACGGAATATATTACACTGGCGATATGGCGTGGCGCGACGAGGACGGATACTATTGGTTTGTCGGAAGAATAGACGATGTGATAAAGAGCAGCGGCTACCGCATCGGCCCGTTCGAGGTAGAGAGCGCGCTGATGACCCATCCCGCAGTGGTCGAGTGTGCCATAACCGGAGTGCCCGATCCTATCCGCGGCATGGTGGTGAAGGCCACTGTAGTACTGGGCAAGGAGTGGAAAGACAAGGCGGGCGACGCGCTCATAAAGGAGCTTCAGAACCACGTGAAGCACGAGACCGCGCCCTACAAGTATCCGCGCATCATAGAGTTCGTTGACGAACTGCCCAAGACCATCAGCGGAAAGATACGCCGCGTGGAGATACGCGAGCGCGACGAGAAGGAATCGAAAGAAAAATAAAAACGTAAGAAGACTGACATTCACGATGAGACTGGTAATAAAAGCCGGAAGCAATGTGCTCACACGCTCTGACGGCAAACTCGACATAACGCGCATATCGGCCCTCACCGACCAGATAGCGTGGCTGCGGCAGCAGGGACACGAGGTGATTCTCGTGTCGAGCGGTGCCGTGGCATGCGGCCGTGGCGAGCTGAGACACACCAGGCGCATGGACAGCGTGGAGCAGCGGCAGCTGTTCTCCGCGCTCGGACAGGCCAGGCTCATAAACCTGTACTACGACCTCTTCCGCGAGTATGGCATACACGTGGGACAGGTGCTCACGATGAAGGAGAACTTCGCCTCGCGCCGCGAGTATCTCAACCAGCGCTCATGCATGAGCGTGATGCTCGACAACGGCGTCATACCGATAGTGAACGAGAACGACACCGTGAGCGTCACCGAGCTGATGTTCACCGACAACGACGAGCTGTCGGGGCTCATAGCCTCGATGATGAACGCCGACATGCTGATAATACTAAGCAATGTTGACGGCATATATACAGGCGAACCGGGAAGCGACCGTGCCTCGGTCATAGCGACGGTAGGTCCCGGCGACGACGTGACTCAGTACATCCGCACGGCCCGAAGCAGTGCCGGACGCGGAGGAATGACCACAAAATGCGGAATAGCACGCAAGATTGCAGACGAAGGAATAAGCGTGATTATTGCCAACGGCAAACGCGAAGACATACTGAAAAAACTGATCACGCAACCCGAACTCGTTCCGCACACGACATTCACACCCGACCCGGAGGGCGTGTCGGGAGTGAAAAAATGGCTCGCCCACAGCGACAGCTTCGCAAAGGGAGTCATACACATCAACGACAAGGCACGCGACGCTCTCACAGGCGACGCGGCCGCAAGCCTGCTCATGGTTGGGGTGACCGCCGTGGAAGGTGAGTTTGAGGAGGGTGATATTGTGAACATCGTCGGCAGCGACGGACAAAGGCTGGCCGTCGGACGATGCGCATACAGCAGCGACGACGCACGCCGGCTCATTGGGAAGCACGACGTAAAACCCGTCGTGCACTACGATTATCTGTATTTGGAATAACACTTAAAAACTCACTACAATGGCTTTAACAGAAATTTTCTGCAACGTTAAAAAAGCAAGCCGGCAACTGGCCAGCGCCGGCGAAGAACTTAAAAACAATGTTCTCAACAATCTGGCTGACGCCATAATGCGCAATAAGGACACGCTGCTCAAAGCCAACGCTTACGACCTCGAGCTGGCCGACAGCAACAGTCCTATGTACGACAGGCTGATGCTCACCGACAAACGCCTGGACGAGATTGCCGAAGGCATACGCAACGTAGCGTCACTGCCGTCGCCGCTCGACCGTGTGATGCTCGAGAGACGCCTGCCCAACGGACTGCGCCTGCGCAAGATAAGCGTGCCGTTCGGTGTCATCGGAGCGGTGTATGAGGCAAGACCAAACGTCAGCTTCGACGTCTTCTCCCTCTGCCTCAAGAGCGGCAACGCCTGCGTACTGAAAGGAGGAAAGGATGCCGACTGGTCCAACAGGGCCATCGTTGCGCTCATCCACAACGTACTGGAGCAGAGCGGAATGGACCCTTCGGTGGTCGAACTGCTACCATCCACCCACGAAGCCACAACCGACATGCTGCGCGCCACCGAATACATCGACGTGTGCATACCGCGCGGAGGACGCAAGCTCATCGACTTTGTGCGCCGCACGGCGTTAGTACCGGTCATTGAGACCGGAGCGGGAGTGGTGCATGCCTACTTCGACAAGGACGGCGACACGCAGATGGGAAGCCGCATCATCAACAACGCCAAGACAAGACGTGTGAGCGTATGCAACGCGCTCGACTGTCTCATCATCCACAGCGACCGCCTCGCCGACCTGCCCGAGCTCGTGGCGCCACTCAAGGAGCACAACGTCACCATACATGCCGACGCACGGGCGGCCGAACATCTGAAGGGGCACTATCCCGACCGGCTACTCAAGACCGTCAATCCTGAGTGCGAGGAAGATGCCTACGGCACCGAGTTCATGGACTATGTCATGGCCATAAAGACTGTCGATTCTGAGGACGAGGCACTCAACCACATCGCGCGCTACGGATCGGGACACAGCGAGTGCATCATCACCTCCAACGAGAAGGCGGCACGCTACTTCCAGCGCAGCGCCGACGCAGCCTGCGTCTATTGGAACGCACCTACCAGCTTCACCGACGGAGCGCAGTTCGGACTGGGCGCCGAGATAGGCATCAGCACGCAGAAGCTCGGACCGAGAGGACCTATGGGACTCGAGGAGATGACCACCTACAAATGGGTGATCGACGGCGACGGACAGACACGTGAGCCTTGAGAAAACAAATCATGTGCCGCCGGACAGGCAGTCTATGCATCAGGCGGCACCATAAAACAAAAACTTAAAAAAGGGAATACTACATGCGGACATTTTTCAACGTGGAAGACCTCGGCAGCCTCGACAAGGCTTTGGACGAGGCACGGGAGATAAAACAAGACAGATTCGGATATCAGTCGCTCGGCAAGAACAAGACCCTGCTGATGATATTCTTCAACAACAGCCTGCGCACAAGGCTCAGCACACAGAAGGCGGCAATGAACCTAGGCATGAATGTCATCGTGCTCGACGTGAACGCGGGAGCATGGAAGCTCGAGACCGAGCGAGGAGTGATAATGGACGGCGACAAGTCGGAACACCTGCTCGAGGCCATTCCGGTGATGGGATGCTACTGCGACCTCATCGGCATACGCTCATTCGCGGGACTTACCGACCGCGAATACGACTACGCCGAGACCATCGTGCAGCAGTTTGTCAAGTACAGCGGACGCCCGGTGTTCGCCATGGAGACTGCCACGGTGCACCCGCTCCAGGCATTCGCCGACCTCATCACCATCGAGGAGCACAAGACCAAGGCGCGCCCAAAGGTGGTACTGACATGGGCGCCCCACTGCCGCGCGCTACCGCAGGCCGTGCCAAACTCGTTCGCGCAGTGGATGAACGCTGCCGACGTTGATTTTGTCATCACTCAACCCGAAGGCTACGAACTCGACCCCAAGTTCGTGGGCGACGCAAAGGTTACCTACAACCAGATGGAAGCACTCGAGGGCGCCGACTTCGTTTACGCCAAAAACTGGAGCTGTCCGGGCGTGACTCGCCCCGAAGACTACGGAAAGATTCTGAGCAAGGACATGAGCTGGACCATCGACAGCCGACACATGGCCGTCACCGACAACGGAAAGTTCATGCACTGTCTGCCCGTGCGCCGCGGTCTCATCGTCACCGACGACGTCATAGAGAGCCCCAACTCGCTCGTAATACCCGAGGCTGCCAACCGCGAGATTTCGGCAGAGGTAGTGATAAAACGCATGCTTGAGTCACTCTAAAGAATAAAACAAAGGCGCCGGGAATGATAGTCTGACGCCTTTTTTATATCCAAATGAAAAGGAACGGAATATTTTTCATAAACAGAAAAATATTCTTCTGATAAAAAGAACAGTGCATTACGGCAGACGGAAAGGAATATTCCGATAAACAAAAAAGACCTTTCCGACAAACGATAAAGAACATTCCTATAAACAAAAGAATCTTTCCCAACAGACCGAAAAGAAAATCATAGCACCGGATAATCCCCCTTCCGACAAGCATAAAAGCCACTACAAACGCCCCACAATATTATTATCAACACACATCAGAGATATTTACGCCCCACTTTCAAATCGTAACCTGATTTTCATTTTTCCGCCTCGGTTTCCCACTCTACCCCGAAAAATAAGCGCGTATTTGCGGACTGACTTTCCTTCGGGCGCAAATATGCGAATTATGAGAGGATATCATAAACCACTGAATACCAACAGCTTATATTTAAAGGCCATTTCCCCGCATTACGATATGCCCCATTTCGCCATGCAATAAAGCCCATTTCGGAAGCTGAAAAGCACCATATCGCACCATGATATAGGCTTTATCGCACCACGAAATGGGCTTTATCAGAAAACGAAACAAATGATTTCAGACTATGATATAGGGTATACCATAAGAAGGTCCGGGCTGAAACAGCCTTTATTACATTGGTTTTAACATTCATTCACACTTCTTTTGCGAAAATATTTTGTCAAAATTTAGTCAAGAAAAATTGTAAGTCCGTCACCGATATTTTCGCTTAAAAAAATATCATCATCCACGGGCAATCACCCGCAATCCTGCCTTCCTGTCGGCCACCACCTTCTCCTCCCCTCAGCCATCAGCAAAAAACAAAGGTGGAACACAGGCCAACGGAGTGTCTCCGCCTGTGTTCCACCTTTACCATATTCGTCATCCGCACGCCGGCGCAGCACTCACCACGCTGTGCGCGCAGCATTTACATATATCCGAGCCAGCGCAATATGTCGTTCATGTTGGCGACAATCATCAGCAACATCAGTATGATGATGCCCACATACTCGGCGCGTATCATGAACGTCTCGCTCGGTTTGCGGCGCGTGATCATCTCATACAAGAGGAAAAGCACGTGTCCGCCGTCCAGAGCGGGGATGGGAAGGATGTTCATGAAGGCCAATATGATGCTCAGGAACGCCGTCATGAGCCAGAACGCATGCCAGTCCCATACAGGCGGGAAGAGGCTTCCTATGGCGCCGAAACCACCGAGCGACTTCGCTCCGTCGGCTGAGAACACATACTTCATGTCGCCCACATAGCCCGCGAGCACGTTCCATCCGTACTTCACTCCTGCCGGGAAACTCTCGAAGAATCCGTAAGACACGTGTGTCGGTGTGTAATAACCATACATCGACTTCACGAAGAATCCGAGCTCCATTTCATCGCCAAGCGTTGCACCGGCCTTTATTGTCACCGGACGTCCGCCCGCCATGCGCACGAAGGCAAGGTTCACCGTGCGTGCGGCAAGGCTGTCAACATGGTTCTGCGCGGCGGCAAGCATGTCGCGGTGGCGACCTATCTCATACTGGAAATCGTTGTATGAGTCTATCTTCTTGCCGTCTATCTCGACTATCTGGTCACCCGCACGCAGACCTATGCGGTGCGCTATCGAGTTGTCCATCACTGAGTCTATGCGTGCCGGGATGAACGGACGCGCGAACATCGGCTCCGCCTTCAGCATGCCGAGCAGGTTGATGTCGCCGTTGAGGGCTATCGACATCTTCTTGCCGTCACGTATGATGTCGGCGCGATGAGCCTCAGACAGGTCTCTGAACATGTCGGCGCCGAACTCCTTGAACTCGCCTTTCTCCGTGCCCACGAGTCTGTCGCCGTCGCGGAAACCGAGTGCCTTGGCCTCGTTGTTGAACTTCATGCCCATCGTCATGTCCTTAGGACGCACGAAGTCCTCGCCCCAGTAGAACAGGCACATGGAGTAGATGAACAGCGCCAGGACGAAATTCACCAGCACACCGCCCACCATTATGAGCAGCCGTTGCCACGCCGGTTTGGACCGGAACTCCCACGGTTGTACGGGTTGTTTCATCTGTTCGCTGTCGAACGACTCGTCTATCATTCCGGCTATCTTGCAATATCCGCCCAGAGGCAGCCATCCCACGCCGTATGTCGTCTCGCTCTTCTTGGGCTTGAACTCAAACAGGTGGAACCAAGGATCAAAGAATAAGTAAAACTTCTCCACACGAACGCCGAAGAGCTTTGAGAAAAAGAAATGGCCGCCTTCGTGCAGAAGAACAAGAATAGAGATTGCCAGCATGAACTGCAGCAGTCTTATCAAAAAAACTTCCATTATATTTATTAATATGATTTTAGTTGTTCATTAACTCTCTTGCCACACGACGTGCCTCGGCATCGGTCTGCACGTATGTGTCGTAACTCGGCGAGGCGTCGAACGCCACGCGCTCCATTGTGCGCTCTATGATGTCGGCCATGGCGGGGAAAGAGCACTCGCCGCGGCGGAAACCCTCGTTCACTATCTCGTTGGCCGCGTTCACTATGCACGGCATGTTGCCGCCACGGTGTATCGCCTCGAACGCTATGGCCAGACAGCGGAACTTCTCCAGGTCGGGTTCGAAGAACTCGAGCGGATGGCGGAACAGGTCGAGACGGTCGCCGGAGAGCGGCAGACGGTCGGGATAGGAGAACGCATACTGTATGGGCAGGCGCATGTCGGGCACGCCGAGCTGCGCCTTCACCGCGCCGTCGCAGAACTGCACGGCACTGTGCACTATCGACTGCGGATGGACGAGCACCTGTATCTTCTCGGCGGGAACGCCGAAGAGCCATTTGGCCTCTATCACCTCGAAACCCTTGTTCATCATCGTGGCCGAGTCGATGGTTATCTTCGCGCCCATCTCCCATGTGGGATGCTTCAGCGCGTCGGCGGCTGTCACCGTAGCCATCTGCTCCTTTGTAAAGAGGCGGAACGGGCCGCCCGACGCCGTGAGCAGTATCTTCTCCACCTCGTTGTCGCCCTCGCCCACTATGCTCTGGAATATTGCCGAGTGCTCGCTGTCCACGGGCAGTATCTGCACACGGTTCTCCAGCGCCAGCCGGCATATCAGTTCGCCGGCAACGACAAGCGTCTCCTTGTTGGCAAGACATATCTTCTTGTGAGCCTTTATGGCGCGTATCGTAGGCGACAGACCGGCAAAACCCACCATGGCGGTGAGCACCATGTCGATGGGCGACGCCTCCACTATCTGGTCGAGAGCGTTGCGGCCTGCATACACTTTTATATCGGGAAGGTCTGAAAGGAGTTCTTTCAGTCTGTCGTAATGTTCTTCGTTGGCGATGACCACCGCCGCCGGACGGAACTCGCGGGCCTGCCGTGCCAGCTGTTCCACTCTGTTGTTGGCCGTCAGGCAATAGGCTTCAAAAAGATCGTTGTGCTCTCTTATAACGTCGAGAGCCTGAGTGCCTATCGAGCCTGTAGAGCCGAGAATACATATCTGTTTCTTCATAATCTATGCAAATCGAGTAATCCTTCGGGCAGCCGCATTCTCAGCTCGCGGCGGTCGGCGTCGAAGGAATCTATCAAATCCTCATTGGCGGGTATCAGCATCTGCTCACCCTCCGGTGAGTCAACCTCGAACAGCAGGTTTGCGGTGCTGTCGTCCACCGAGCGTATTGTGCCCACCGTGCTGCCGCTGTTCTCGTCGATGAGCGTAAAACCCACTATCTCTGCCCACGACAGCTCGTCGTCAGTGGAGTCTGAAAGTTTCCTTGGGAAAAAGACGGCGCACCCCGTGAGGTCGCGTGCACGCTCCTGCGAGTCGATGCCGCAGAACTTGACGAGCGCCGACGAACTGCCGTTGAAACGGTAGCTCTCCATGAAGAACGGCACCAGAATGCCGTCGATGTCGAGCACCAGATACTCGGCGTCGCAGCGGTCGAACACGTCGTCGTCGAACGCGAACGTCAGTTCGCCTCCCACGCCGTGCGGCTTGCCTATGCGTCCTATTCTGTAAACTTCCTCCTGTCTTATCATATCAGCATCCCGTTCGGGTTATCTTTGCTCCGAGAGCGTTCAGACGCGCCTCTATGTCTTCATATCCGCGGTCTATCTGCGCTATGTTCTCAATGCGGCTCGTGCCCTTGGCGCTCATGGCGGCAATGAGCAGCGCGATGCCCGCACGTATGTCGGGGCTGGTCATGCGGCCTGCCCTGAGCTGTTTGCGGCGGTCGTGACCTATCACCACGGCGCGGTGCGGATCGCACAGTATTATCTGCGCGCCCATGTCTATGAGCTTGTCCACGAAGAACAGACGGCTCTCGAACATCTTCTGATGGAACAGCACGCTGCCGCGTGCCTGCGTGGCGACCACGATGAGCACCGACAGAAGGTCAGGCGTAAGGCCCGGCCACGGAGCGTCGGCAAGCGTCATGATGGTGCCGTCGATGAACGAATCCACCTCGTAGTGCTCCTGTTGCGGCACGATTATGTCGTCGCCGTCGATGTCCACTCTCACGCCCAGACGGCGGAAAGCGTCGGGAATGATGCCCAGGTTGCGCATCGACACGTTCTTTATCCTCACGCCCTCGCCCACCATCGCGGCCATTCCTATGAACGAGCCAACCTCAATCATGTCGGGCAGTATGGTGTGGCTGATGCCGTGAAGCGACTTCACGCCTATAATGGTTATGTAGTTCGAACCTATGCCGCTTATGTTCGCGCCCATGCCGTTGAGCATGTGGCAGAGCTGCTGTATGTATGGTTCGCACGCCGCATTGTATATTGTTGTGGTGCCTTCGGCCATCACCGCCGCCATGATTATATTGGCAGTACCGGTGATCGACGCCTCGTCGAGCAGCATGTAGCAGCCCTTCAGGTGTCTGGCCTCTATGTTATAGACATTGCGGTCGGTGTCTACCACCAGTTCGGCACCGAGATATTTGAATCCCAGAAAATGGGTGTCGAGCCTGCGCCGCCCTATCTTGTCGCCTCCGGGCTCGGCTATGGTAGCCTTGCCGAAGCGTCCGAGCAGCGGACCCATGAGCAGCACGCTGCCCCTGAGTGCCGAGCACTTCTTCACATACTCGTCGCTGCCGAGATAGCTGAAGTCCAGCTCGTCGGCCTTGAACGTGTAGTCGTTCCTCGAGTTGCGCGTCACCTTCACACCCATGTTCTGCAACAGCAGTATGAGGTTGTTCACGTCGAGAATGTCCGGTATGTTCTTTATTCTCACCTCTTCAGAAGTAAGCAGCACTGCGCTTATCACCTCGAGCGCCTCGTTTTTTGCCCCCTGAGGAGATATAGAGCCTTTAAGCGGGTGACCGCCTTCGATGACAAACGATTCCATGATTATCTTCTTTTACGTTTGCGTTCAGTTTCCTTAACCTCCATTTTATCAAACTCGAACGTATCCAGATCCAGCTGCACCCGGCCGCCTGTGTATGCAGCCAGGTCTGAAGCCACCTTCTCGTCGTCGGCCGAACCGTTGCTCCACTGACGCAGGTTGCGCTTCATCTGGTTGGCGGTGATGCGTATCAGCTCGTCGCGCTCCGGTCCGTCCTCCATGGTCTTGAGCTTGTCGAACAGCTCGAACATCATGTAGCCGTAGTGCTTCACCGGTATCTTCTTCATGGGATACTCCACCGGCGACGGCTTCTCGGCTATCTTGCCCGCCTGACTGATGTCGCACGGATAGTCGATGTCGAGCCTGAAACCGCTCATAATGGCCAGATGATCCCACAGCTTCTGCTGGAAGTCGGCAGTTCCCGCTGTCTGCGGAAACATGCGTTCCATTATGGCGACAATGGCATTGGCGCAGCGCTGGCGCTCGTCTCTGTCTTCCAGCGTCACCGCATAGTCTATCATGCTCTGCACCTCACGTCCGTACTCGGGCATGATGAGCTTCTCGCGCTGTGTGTTATAGTCTAAGCCTTCTATGTTCATAGGTTGATTTCGTTATATGAGTTTTGACGGCTTCTTTGCAACGAAGTCCTTCAGATAGAACGGCACGAAGTATGCCACGTCCTCAAAACGGCCCTCGGCCATGCGTTTCTCGGCTATGGGCGACATCCACTTGGCCAGAGGCTTGACGTCGGGGATGAAACGCGCGTTGGGATGGTTTATCTCCTTCATGCACTTGGCGGCGCCGTTGCCGAAGAAATATACAGGTCCGCGGTCGAGATACTCGCGGTAGGTGTCGGCCGTAACGATGTCGGCACCAACGGGACGAACCTCTTTCAGTGAGCGGTCATACACGGCGGCATACACCTCCATGCGGCGGGCGTCGATCATCGGACACAGCAGTGCGCCCTCTTCCACCTTCTCGTCAAGAAGCACCGGAACGGCCAACAGCTCGAGTGTGGGAACGGCTATCAGCTTGAGGTCGCGGCCGTAGCACACGCCCTTGGCCATCGACACGCCTATGCGCAGACCGGTGTAAGAGCCCGGACCGCAGCTCACTGCCACAGCGTCGAACGGTATGGCATGGCTGTCGGCAAACGACAGCGCCTCGTCAACAAACGAACCTAACTTCACGGCGTGGTTGGGGCCGTTGAAATCTTCGTTGCTGTAGATGCAGGCTCCGTCCTGACTCACGGCCACCGAACATACGTCGGTGCTCGTTTCTATATGTAAAATACACGACATTTTGTGATTGTTGTTTTATAAAACACGTTTATGCGAAGCCGCACACGGCAGCCCCGCGGTTATCGACATTTCGTATAACTTTTGCAAAGATAATGCAAATAGAATGGTGGACAAAATAAAATCATTTATTTTTCGCATGCCGAAGCCCTAATTTTAACGCACAGACGGCATATCGGCGCAAAAACACGGAACAGTCTTACAGCATGCAGTCATGTCCATATTGTCCATACACCTTTGCGGCGCGGCACACACGGCAACCCACCGCCGGGCACAGCAAAAGACCGACGGCACAAAACAGGACAACTACATACGGAAGCATGTCAGCAGAACCGTGCTTTCTCTTTGCACCTTATTATATATATACACCTCTTGGGTAGAGGTTAATCATATTAATCAACTAAACTTCGGCAAAGTTAATGATTTTATTAGGAATAACCAACAAATTTCCGGTAAAAAATACAATCAGTAGGATATTTTTAATAAAGCTTACATTTTGCTCACATATTCCCGTGTCAAAAATACTTACCTCTACCCAAGAGGCGTAACTATATATGCTTAAAATATTGCAATTTAAAATAAAAATAACGTAAAAGAGGCAAACTACAAGGAAAAAACAAACCACGTACTATCTAATTGTTCTTTGAGAATCACCGGATCTATTCCGCATTTCTAGCAAGCAATCAATAGCACACGCGTGTGACTATTTATTCTTGATAAGCTGAATTTATTAAATTAAACAAATAAAAATTAACGCATGATGAAAAAATTTAGACTTTTAGTTTTGGCGTTTGCCGCTATGTTGGCGGGAACGCAGAATGGCGTGGCACAGACTTGGACGGGACACACGCCCAACTCTCTCGTTGGAGCAGAGGGGCAGGATGCCGAAGTGTATCTGTGGAACGTAGGAACAGGACAGTTCCTTTATGTGGGAGGAAACTGGGGAACTCAGGCAATAACTTACGACACGGGAACTCAGTTTACAATCACAAATCAAGGTCATGGAACATGGTGGGGTGGTACGTATTACACATATACATTGCAGAGTCACCTTACTCATGGAACTCAGACCAGTGGCTATCTTACGCTTACAGACGGAAGTAACAGGACCTCTGTTCATGATTCCGGTACTTGGTTTGTAGATTTGAATGTTTCGGATACTGATTTCCGTAATCTGTATTTTACCTCTGCCGGTGGTAACAATTATTATTATATCAATGTCGGTATAGGTCGAAACGGCGGTAATTTCAGTAATGACGAGGTTTATCTTGTCGCTACCGGACGTAACGGTCAGATAACAAACACAACGTCAACTCCGACTGGCAATCGTAATGCAATGTGGCAGTTGGTTACATTGGACGACATTCGCGACAACTTCAAGAGCGGTGTTGCCAATGCGGCATATGCCATTCCGCTTGATGCCACATACATTCTGTGGTGTCAGCACTTCGGAAGAAACAACGATGACATCAGCCACTGGCACACCGGAGACGTAAGTAGTGCTAACGAACAGTCTACTTCATTGACAACAGACTATGCCGGTATTAGCTTCGGCAGTTATGAAAACGGCATGCTTGCTCCGACAAGTACAGATGTCCCGCAGTATTATGTAGGTAACGGATATGACAAGAATGACGACAGCGACAATGGCTATTATGACAACTCTACAGAAAGTATGAAAGAGGGCGAGAGCCATCAGAAACTCTACGGAAACTATTGGACTGCCAACATCAAGGGCGATGGCGCCATCTGGCAGAAGGTGCGCGTGACGGTCGATTACCCGGGATGGTACATCATAAGCTGCGACGGACTCACTACAAAGACAGAGGGTAAGGTTGAACTGTTCGCATCAACATACAGCGACGCGAATATGACAAGCCTTCTCAACACAAGAACTTCTGAGTTCACAACGGTAACAGCTGCCGACGGTGCACCCGAGACATACACTGAAGCCGGACGGTTGCTCTACACAAACGAGACCTATCAGAGGCAGGTGATGATATATGTGGATGGCAGCAAACCTTATCTTGTATTGGGAGTAAGGGCAGACGGTGTAAACAATGAAGCATGGACATGCGTTGACAACTTCCAGATACAGTATGCAGGAAACTCTGAGAGCGAGATTGTGCTTGACGAGAACCAGACGGGAATAGACTATATCAACGCACAGGTTGACAACACCAAGTCATACACATTGCGTCTCGGACGTAAGCTTAAAAACAACGCATGGAACTCTCTCATACTGCCTGTGAACCTTACAAGACAGCAGCTCCAGCTCGCGTTCGGTAACAACGTTAAACTGTCTGAGAAGAATCCGGAGGCTTCAGAGGATCCGTACATCATCGAATTCACATCTATCGACATAAGCGGAACACCTGAGGAGACTGTAGTACTGAAAGCCGGTGTACCTTACATCATCAAACCGTCACGTCTGTTGACAACCACTCCGAAGGAAGGCGGTGACACTTATGAGGTGAGAAACAGAACGGATAACAGCGTATATACAAACATTACATTCACCGAGCCTTACTACACGATAAACCAGGTGACACTCGACACCAAGGTGGATGCTGCGACAGTAACAGGCAACGGAGGCAACGCTTACGACTGCGGTAAAGCCGGTGACGTATACTTCAAGGGTACATACACAACACAGGAAAACAAGATTCCAGACGGTTCTTACCTGCTCAGTGACGGTAGATGGTATCATATGACACTGAATGGTGGAACAGTAGCAAAAGTTCAAGGATTCCGCACATGGCTTGAGCCTGTAAATGGTCCATCAAATGTCAATGTACAATTCTCTATCGACGGTGTGATTGACGGTGATACAACTAACTCAATCGAAGGCATTGAAAATGACATCAACTCTAAGGCAAACAACAAGGTTTACAACATGAACGGTCAGCTCGTACGCAACGGCTCAACTTCACTCGAGGGACTGCCGAAGGGTGTATATATTGTAAACAACAAGAAGTACATTGTTAAATAATTAATAAACACAGCAGATTATGAAAAAGAAATATATATGTCCCGAAATTGAGATAACCGAACTTATGAGTGAAAGCCTCATGCAGACCATTAGTGTTGATAACACAGGAAACGGTGGAGCTGATGATGAAAAACAGACTGTCACAGACAGTGATGATGCAGGTATCAACGTCGGTTCCAAAGACAACAACGACATGTGGGGCAACAGCTATAATGTTTGGGAATGATAAACAAGAAAACAATCATAAAGCTGCCACATCAGGTCACGGCCTGCATCACGGACGAATGTCCGCTATGTAGCAACTTTTTATGACAAATACAATGACAAGCGAGCACGATGGCAACATAGTGCTTGCTTGTCGTTTTTTTTAGACCTAAAACAAAAAACATTCACACGCATAAATTCAATCAAAATAAAACGCACCTTAATTATTAACTGACAAAGAACTGAATGTTATGAAAAAAAACAATTACCAGAAACCTTTGATTTCTGTTATTACGCTCAATGCCGAAAGTCCTTTCATGCAGGGAAGCGGAGGATCTACTACACCAAACTTTGATTTAGAGAACGCAGTAAACGAGACTCCTCCTGAAGCTGACTCGAAGCAAAACAGTGTGTGGGACAGCAAATGGTAAACGAAGCAAAAAACAGAAGCAAAAATATATGAGATTAAAGACATTATTATTGGCATTGCTGCCCGCAGCCACGGCCGTGGCACAGCCGACAGCCCAGACGCCCACGTCAGGACAGACCTATTACATCTACAACATCGGAGGCGCAGGATATCTTTCTGCCACCGGCAACACACTCAAACTGTCCGGCAACGGCATACCCGTTACCATTTCTGATGCCGACGCCACAGCCGGCACATTCTACATGGACGCTCCAAGCGGCCGCATATCAGTGACTCCGTTCAGCGGCATCACCACCGACGGCACCGGCAGCTACGACCAGTGGCAGTTCACTCCGGTGGCAGGCAAGGAACGCACCTACAACATTTCTTATCGCATGAAGGAAGGCAACACCTTCCCTTATCTCTACATCGACGCTACGGCTCCGACAGCCGAAGCACTCAAGATGCTGCCATACGCTCCGGCCGACACCTACACCAACGGTCAATGGCTTTTCGTTGCCGAGAGCGACTATGCCGACAACACCATCGTGCTCGACGAGAATTCCGATTCGTACAGCGCACCTTCAGGCTCTAACCTGACCGTGAACCTCAAGCGCACCTTCAGTCCGGGCTGCTGGAACACGTTCTGTGTGCCGTTCGACATCGATGCCGCACAGCTCCGCGCTGCCTTCGGCGACGACACGCAGCTGATAAGCTACACAAGCTGCGACGGCATGGTGCTCCACTTCTCTTATACAGACAAGGCTGAAGCCGGCAAACCGTACTTCATCCTCATCGGCAAAGACCACGAGACACCTGCCGACGGATATGTATTCACCGGCATCAACCGCTTCGTGACAGAGCCGCAACCGGTGACCTACGGTTCGTTCACATTCAACGGCTGCTTCAGCAAGATAACAATTCCTGAAGGCTCATACGTCATAAACGACAATACGCTTTATCACACACAGACCACGATGAACGTCAAAGGTTTCCGCGGCTACATCAGCTCAAGCGACGCAAGCAGCAAGCTCAACGGCTGGACCATCGACGACACTACCGACGGCATCAACGGCATTACATCCGATTCTGATGCGAACGGCAAGATATACACCATCGACGGACAGATGATGCGCGACAACGCCACAGACACCAAAGGCATGCCCGAAGGCGTATATGTAGTTAAAGGAAAGAAGATTGTCATAAAATAAAGCAGCGAAGAAATGAAGAAAATATATTATATAATGCTAACCGCCCTGCTCAGCATCTGCTTTGCGGGCAACCTGTCGGCAGCAGACACCAAGGAGGTGTTATGGAGCAACTATTCTCCGGCCGGCAGCACATTCAGCAAGACATTGTCGTCTGTGGACCTGACGAAGCAGACAATACACGCCGAGATAGACTTGTCCTCATGCCAGTATTACAACACATGGGAGAACATCCTGTCTATCGGAACGGACATAAGCGCATGGAACGGCGCCTACAACGTACATCTGTACTACACACGGTCAACAAACACGCTCCAGCTCAACTGGCTCAACCTTGAACAGCAGAGCATACAGACCGATGTCGCATTGAGCAGCACAGACCTTATCGTTGACCTCACTCCGGAAGGACTTCTCATAAACGGACAGCTACAGAGCAAATACACCGCCGACGCCATGTCGTCGCTTTACAGACAGTCAGCTGTTTCTGTGGGCAGCACACAGGGCGAGACACGCAGCTGGGCGACATATAAGGAAATCAGCGTGATCACTCCCGACGAGAGTGGAGAGGGAAGCGGCACTACAGGCGATGTTCCTGCATTGAACACAAACTATTACATCAGCATCGCAGGCAACACCAACAGCGTGCTGACAGTGAACTCTAAAGAGAACGACGCGCCGATAAACGTCGGAACACTTGCAAACACCACCAACCAGCAGTGGCTGCTGCAGTCTGCCGGCACATCTTCTGAATATAACTACAGACTTGTGAATGTATATTCGGGCAAAGCTCTCGACATGGCGTGCGACGGAGGATCAAAGCCACCGTTGCAGTGGACTGCCAGCGAAGGCAACAGCAATCAGCTCTTCAAGTTCGAGAAGCAGTCGGACGGAAGCTACAAGCTCTGCGTTAATTTCGAAGGAACTAAATACTATCTCACAATATCCGACGGTGCTCCAGCCCGCACAACTTACGAAGAATATGCTTCCAGCTTCATCTTCACCAAGGCAGAAGGTGGCAGCGAACCGGATATAGATGAAGACCGAACATTCGATGTTTCGTTCATCTCTGACCAGACAAAGCTGGGCGACTATAAGGAAAAAGCTCACGCTACATTCATTCCGTATGCCACAACAGCCGACATGAAGGCCGATCCTTTCTACTCTACTCCGTGGCTCACACCGGAGAAAGCCATGACCATCAACCTGAACGGACAGTGGAAGTTCAAGTATGTTGCCGGCTCTTCATACGCTCCGGGCAGCAGCGAATTCTACGCAGCCGACTACGACGACAGTTCTTGGGACGAGATTAAAGTTCCGTTGTCATGGGAAATGGCAGGCTACGGCAAACCTGTATATACCAATGTGGGTTATCCGTTCTATAACAATGCTCCGAACGCAAACCATGGACGCGAATATAACGGCGTGACCGACAACAACGCAACCGGCTTCTACCGCCGCACCTTCACCCTGCCGGAGTCATGGAACGACAAGCGCGTGTTCATCCACTTCGACGGTGCTTACAGCGCAGTAGTGGTTTGGGTGAACGGCAAGTACGTAGGATACTCCCAGGGATCCAACACAGATGCCGAGTTCGACATCACCGACTTCGTAACTCCGGGCAGCGACAACCAGCTGTCTGTACGTGTATATCGCTGGTGCGACGGTTCTTACCTCGAAGGTCAGGACATGTGGCATCTGAGCGGAATCCACCGCGACGTATATCTGGTTGCTACTCCTAAGACATTCGTCAGCGACCATTATATCACCTCAACCGACATGAACACCGAGGCCACCGGCGCGACAATGAACGTAGCGCTGACCATCGACAACCGCGACGGTGAGACAACAAAGAAGAACATTGAGGTTGAACTGCTCGACGCCGACGGCTCTACGGTAGCAAGCATGAGTCAGGATGTTGAGCTGACCGAGGCTGACAAGACAAAGAGCATCACACTCTCTACCGACAAGCTCACAGGCCTCACACCATGGAACGCCGAGAAACCTTACCTCTACACAGTCGTCGTTCGCCAGAACAATGCCGACGGAGCCGAGGAGATGGTATTCTCTACAAAATATGGTTTCCGCAACATCACACGCAGCGGCAATCTTGTCTATATCAACGGACAGCGCGTATTCTTCAAAGGTGTGAACACACAGGACACTCATCCTGAGTATGGCCGCGCCATCGACATGGAGACAATGCTCACCGATGTACGCATGATGAAGCAGGCAAACGTCAACACCGTGCGCACAAGCCACTATCCACGCCAGCCCAAGATGTACGCCATGTTCGACTACTTCGGACTCTACGTTATGGACGAGGCAGACGTTGAGTGCCACGGCAACCAGGGTCTGACAAGCACAAGCTCATGGTCCGACGCGTTCGTCGACCGCAATGTACGAATGGTTATGCGCGACCGCAACCATCCGAGCGTAATCTTCTGGTCGCTTGGCAACGAGTGCGGCAACGGCAGCAACATGGCAGATGCCTACAGCGCTGTGAAAGCTCTCGACAGCCGTATGGTTCATTATGAGGCAGGAAGCGCAACGAGCGGTTACTCCGACCTGTATTCAGACATGTATCCGACGGTTGCGAGCGTAGAACAGAAGAGCGCAGGCTACAGTGGAATGCCATACTTCATCTGCGAATATGCACACGCCATGGGACAGGCTGTGGGCAACCTCATCGACTACTGGAATGTTATAGAAAACAGCACAGGAATCATCGGCGCATGCATCTGGGACTGGGTTGACCAGTCAATATACGATCCTGAGAAACTCGCCGCAGGCATCAAGCAGGACAAGCGCGGATTCAACTACTTCACCTCAGGCTACGATTACAACTATCCTGACGTGGACAACGGCTTCCAGGGCAACTTCGTCAACAACGGTCTGATAACAGCCAACCGTGTATGGACAGCCAAACTGAGAGAGGTTAAGAAGGTTTATCAGTATGTGACATTCGAGAAGTTCAGCGGCAACACGCTCACAATAAAGAACAAGTACAACTTCACCAACCTGAGCGACTTCTGCCTGCGCTACGCCATCCTCAAGGACGGACGCACCGTAGAGGAAGGTCAGACCAACCTGCCTTCAACAGTTGCCGGCGCAACAACAGACGTTACAGTGCCTTACACAACCAAATGCAGCGACGATGCCGAATACACCATAATGCTCAGTCTCTGTCTGAAGAGCGACGCATCATGGGCTAAAGCCGGCTATGCAATAGCTGAGGAACAGTTTACTCTTAACGAGCGTCCTGCCCTGTCGGAGATCAACGGCGGCGGTTCACTCTCTGTTGTCGACAACACTGTATCGGGAACAACAACCGACGGCAAGCAGTATGAGATTTCATTCTCTAACGACGGTCAGCTCACAGGATGGACATTCGACGGTAAGTCGTTCATCGACAAGGCACCTGACTTCAACTGCTTCCGCAACATAGACAACGACCGAAACATCGCAAGCACGGTAAGCAAGTCTCAGTACACCAGTCACAGCATTACAAGCAAACTGTCTAAGTCTGGCGACAACGCCGTTATGACTCAGCAGGGCACCGGTTCGCTGTGCAACTACACAATAGCATACACCATCTATCCGTCGGGTGTCATCGACATGAAGGTGACGTTCACTCCACGCAGCGCCACACGCCGTATAGGTCTGGGCGTACAGTTCCCGGGTAGTTTTGAGAATGTGGAGTATTACGCAAAAGGTCCGTGGTCTAACTATGTTGACCGTCAGACCGGCTCTTACCTCGGACGTTACACAACGACAGTTGACGATATGTTCGAAGAACTGCCGCATCCGCAGACGATGGGCGACCGCCAGGGCTTGCGCGAACTCGTACTCACCGACCACACCAACGGTGCAAATCTGAAGATACAGACCGAAGGACAGGTTGCATTCTCACTGTCGCACTACAACGAAAGTGCTTGGGACTACAACGGTGATGTAATGTGGAGCACAAAATCTCACTCATACGACCTTACCCGCGACAACACTGTCTATGCTCACTTCGACTACTGGCAGCGCGGACTTGGCAACAACAGTTGCGGAGGCGACGTATGTCTGTCGCAGTATCTGTGCCCGACATACGGTTCTCACACATACACACTGCGTCTGACTCCGTCAACTGTAAACGAGTAATTTCATAACAGATAGCCTACAGGCAACAGTCTGTGGACTTACAGACAGATACAAACATTATGGTCCGTCTGTGCGCGTGATGCGTACAGACGGTTTTTATTTCCATCACTCCATAATCCTAACGCAAGGCGCAGGGAATGATTCCGGGACAACAAAATAATATACAACACTCGAAAACACCATTAAGAACACAATAAAGAAAAGAACAAATACGTTAGCAATAAAAACCTTTAACTGAAATGAAAACCTGTAACATTCTCCACACTCTGGCACTTGCGTGCCTGTTGCTCAGCGCAACCAATATCATCGCACAGAACAAATACAGATGGACAGACGAGCTTGCACTGCTGCGTTCCATCGACCGACTGCCCGAATATCGCAGCGGATGCCACGTAGAACAGTTCTCCAGCTACGACCGCACATGGAGCAACGACGACGGATTTTCCGGAAAATACTCCTACCTGCGCAAGGAAGACGGCAAACTCGTGATAGCCGAGATGAAAGGCGCCGGCGTCATCAACCGTATCTGGACGCCTACTCCCAACGACAACATACTGTGTTTCTACTTCGACGGAAAGAAAGAACCGGGCCTCCGCATACGCTTCTCCGACCTGTTCTCCGGCAAGGTGTTCCCGTTTGTAAAGCCCGTATGCGGCAACGAGGTGGGCGGTTACTACTGCTATCTGCCCATAACTTATGCCAAGTCGTGCAAGATTGTGATGGAAGGCGACGGCCTGCAGTTCATTCAGATACAATACCGCCAACTGCCCGGCATGAAAGTCGAGACATACGACGGCACATTCACCGATGCCGACAAGGCGCTGCTCAGCGAGGTGTGCGGCACGTGGGCAGCCACAAGTCCGCAGGCCAACACCTACGCACTGGGGCGTTCAGCCGGCGCGACCGTGAGCGAGAAGACAGTCACCCTGAAGCCCGGCGACGAGGTGACCTGCTTTGAGAGCAATGCCCCGGGCCGCATAACGGGAATAGAGATAGACGGCGGCAACGCCTTTGAAGGCCCGGATAAGAACATCATACTCACCGCCCGGTGGGACGACGACAAGACCGACGCCATCTGCGCACCCGTCGCCGACTTCTTCGGCTACGCCTATGGCCGACCCGCCATGCGCAGCATGCTCATGGGCCGCAGCGGATATACCAACTACTGCTACCTGCCAATGCCTTACGACAAGTCTGCCAGTATGAAACTTATTTACCGCCGCGACAAATCCGCACAGCAGCCGCCGGTTTCCGTAAGGGTGAGAATACACCACAACTCCACCGCCCGCGATGCCAAGACCGAAGGCAAGTTTTATTCTTCATGGCGACGCACGCGCACTCCGTTAGGCGAATACCACACATTCCTCAACACCAAAGGCAAGGGCCACTACGTCGGCACCATACTCCTTGCACAGGGTCTGCGCTCCGGCATGACCACATTCTTCGAGGGCGACGACAGCACCTACGTCGATGGCAGGATGCGTATGCACGGCACCGGATCGGAAGACTACTTCAACGGCGGATGGTATGCGCTGCTCGACCGTTGGGACCGCGGCCACAGCATGCCCATACACGGATGTCTCGACTACTCGTTGCAGATGTCGCGTACCGGCGGCTACCGTTTCTTCATAAGCGACAAACTGACCTTCGACAAGGAGATTTTCCACGGCATAGAACACGGCGACGTGAACAACTGCTATCCGGTGGACTACACGTCGCTGGCGTTCTACTACTCCGACACCGAGCCCGACAGCATCGTGCAACCCGTCGGCAATCTGCTGAAAGAGTACCGTCCCGACAGACATACATTCTATCCGCAGCTCATGGAGATCACGCCCGACGGCGACATACAGATAAACAACGACCGTGGACTGCGCATCAGCACCGGCAGCAGCGGCAACATGCGCATAATGCTCAACGACATACCCGAAGGCAGATACAAGCTGTACATGAGCTACCACGAGACGTCTGCCGGCACACGATTCCAGATATGGCAGCGTCAGAAACTCATTACCGACTGGCGCGAATCGCACAACGACACTGACACCTATCGCGAAGATGTCTATATGGGCGAAATAGAACTGACCTCACAAGACAATTCCATCACTGTGCACATCGCAAAGACCGACAAAGGCAACAGCCTCATCGTGGGCACCGTGACGCTCGAAAGAATACCGGATAAGGAATAAGAAAAAAGATTTTAAGGCGTTCCGCTCCGATCACTTTATAAGAAGTGCTGCTCAGCCTTCTTCCATACATAATGCTTAAATGATTAAAACCCAATCGGTCATCAGACCGCACATGGCGTTATCTGTTTGCATATTCATGCCTTCAGTCGGTATTATTGTGAATAAAGAACACCAACATTGCGTGGAAAAACATTAACATTAACGTGAGTTCGATATAAGCAAATAAATATTTCACTGAAAATTAGGAACATAG
>USHV01000031.1 GCA_900554695.1 uncultured Prevotella sp.
TGAGGTCTTTTTCAAAAATATTTCGTAATGTTGCACTCGCTGGTTGACTCTGCCGCTTTTGAACAAGCATCGGGGAGTATCAAATTAAATGGATTTTTATTTTGCAGTGCGCTCAATTTGTCGTATCTTTGTAGCAATATATGTCGTTGTAGCAAACAATAGCCATTGTCAGGTGGTATGGCTCTCTGTGTTAGGATGGCTTCTGTATTTGTTTGTGTTTCTTCCGCGACTTATTATATTAACTGGCGTAATCGGAGAATTCAATATTTATAATAACAATATGAGATTAAAAACCTTATTTACTGCGCTGTTTGCATTGGGCACATTGGGTGCCGGTGCAGCCAAGACTGCCGAGCCTGTTGACTATGTCAGCCCGCTCGTAGGAACACTTTCTAAATTCGAGTTATCCACCGGCAACACCTATCCGGCCATCGCCATGCCGTGGGGTATGAACTTCTGGATGCCACAGACCGGCAAGATGGGTGACGGATGGGCTTATGTATACACACAGGACAAGATACGTGGATTCAAGCAGACCCACCAGCCAAGCCCGTGGATAAACGACTTCGGTCAGTTCTCAATCATGCCTGTGACAGGAACTCCCGAGTTCGACCAGGACAAGCGTGCTTCGTGGTTCTCTCACAAGGCAGAGATAGCTAAGCCTTACTACTACCGCGTATATCTGGCCGACCACGACGTGGTTGCCGAAATGGCTCCTACAGACCGTGCCGTTGCCATGCGCTTCACATTCCCGGAGACCGACAAGTCGTACATCGTTCTGGATGCTTTCGACAGAGGTTCTTATGCCGAGATCATTCCTGAGAAGAACATGATTGTGGGTTACACCACACGCAACAGTGGCGGTGTGCCCGAGAACTTCAAAAACTATTTCGTGCTGAAGTTCGACAAACCTTTCACATACACAGCTGCCGTGACAGACGGTAAGGTTGATGCTTCGCAGCTGAAATCTACAAGCAACCACTCAGGTGCCATCGTAGGTTTCAAGACAAAGCGCGGCGAACAGGTCAATGTGCAGGTGGCTTCATCGTTCATCAGCCCTGAACAGGCACTTCTCAACCTCAAAGAACTGGGCGACGGCAACTTCGACCGCGTCAAGCAGCAGGGCCGCGACCGTTGGAACGAGGTGCTGGGCAAGATTGAGATAGAGGACGACAACATCGACCATCTGCGCACATTCTACTCTTGCCTCTACCGTTCGGCACTGTTCCCCCACAGCTTCTATGAGATCGATGCAAACGGTCAGCCTGTACACTACAGCCCGTACAACGGCAAGGTGCTGCCAGGCTATCTCTACACAGGCACTGGTTTCTGGGATACATTCCGTTGCCTCTTCCCGCTGCTCAACCTCGTATATCCTTCTGTAAACGAGAAGATGCAGGCTGGTTTCGTGAATGTTTACAAGGAGAGCGGATTCCTTCCTGAGTGGTCAAGCCCCGGTCACAGAGGCTGTATGGTGGGCAACAACTCTGCTTCAGTGGTTGCCGATGCCTATCTGAAAGGTTTGCGCGGTTACGACGCAGAGACTCTTTGGGAGGCTGTAAAGCATGGCGCAAACTCTGTTCATCCGCAGATTTCTTCTACGGGACGCCTCGGATATGAATATTATAACAAACTGGGTTATGTGCCTTACGATGTTAAGATAAACGAGAACGTGGCACGTACGCTCGAATATGCTTATGATGACTGGTGCATCTATAAGTTCGGTAAGGCTCTCGGCAAGTCTGACAAGGAGCTCAAGCCGTTCCTCAAGCACGCCTTCAACTATAAGAACGTGTTCGACAAGGAGACAAAACTCATGCGCGGACGCAACAAGGACGGCAAGTTCCAGACTCCGTTCAGCCCGCTGAAGTGGGGTGACGCCTTCACCGAGGGTAACTCTTGGCACTACACATGGTCTGTGTTCCACGACCCGCAGGGACTCATCGACCTGATGGGCGGCAAGGCAACATTCAACGCAATGCTCGACTCTGTATTCAATGTTCCGCCATTGTTCGACGACAGCTACTACGGTGGAGTAATCCATGAGATACGTGAGATGCAGATAATGAACATGGGTAACTATGCTCACGGCAACCAGCCTATACAGCACATGATTTATCTCTACGGTTATTCAGGCGAGCCTTGGAAGACTCAGTACTGGATCCGTGAGGTGATGGACAAGCTCTACAACGCAAATCCTGACGGCTACTGCGGTGACGAGGACAACGGTCAGACATCTGCTTGGTATGTATTCTCTGCTATGGGATTCTATCCTGTATGCCCGGGTTCTACTGAGTATGTGCTCGGAACTCCGTACTTCGACAAGATGACTCTGCATCTGGAGAACGGTAAGACCGTGACAATCACTGCCGACAACAACAGTGCCGAGAACCGTTACATACAGAAGATGACACTCAACGGTGCCGACTACACAAAGAACTATGTGACACACAGCGACCTGCTCAACGGTGCAAACATTGTTTACACAATGTCTTCCACACCTAACAAACAGCGTGGCATTGCCGACAGCGACGCTCCTTATTCGCTCACAAAAGAGCTGGCTAAGGGTAAGAAAAAGAAATAATCATCATTGATACGCATAGACTGGAGAGGCTTGGAAAACGGAATGCTTTCCGCCCCTCCAGTTTTTTATAACCGGGTTTGCGGAATTTATCCGGCCTATATACTTAACAATACAACATAACTATTACAATCATGAAAAAAACAATCCTTATGCTTGCGGCGGCATTGCTCACAACCGGGCTGAGAGCTGCCGATGACCTGACGCTCAAGTCGCCCGACGGCACTGTCGGAGTGAACGTGAGCCTTGGCGACAAGGTGACTTATTCGGTAAGTGTTGACGGCAACGAGGTGCTCACAGGATGCGAGCTCGCCATGACCGTCGGCAATAAACAGCTGGGAGTGAAGCCGAAACTGAAAAACGTGAAGCGCACTTCGGTTGACGAGACAATAAAGCGCGAGGTGCCTATAAAGAACGCACAGGTGAAGAACCACTATAATGCCATGACGCTCAACATGTCGGGCAATTACGCCATTGAGTTCAGAGCTTTCGACAACGGTGTGGCTTATCGCTTCGTGACAAACATTAAGGGCACTGCCGACGTGAAGGACGAGACTTTCAAAATAGGTTTCCCCGGTGATTATACGGCTCACGTTTCTTTCACAGATGGTTTCAAGACCTCGTATGAAAGTCCTTACAGCCACATCAAGACGCGCGACTTCAAGCCGTCGGACAAGATGATATATTTCCCGGTTTTGGTTGGTACGGACAAGAATTATAAGATTCTTATCTCTGAAGCTGACCTGAGAGACTATCCCTGTATGTTCCTAAAGGGTACCGGCGAGAACGGAATGACGGCAGTATTTCCTAAGGTTCCGCTTGAGTTCGGCGACGACGGCGACAGAAGTGTGAAGATACTGAAGGAGGCAGACTACATAGCCCGCACTCAGGGCAAGCGCTCGTTCCCGTGGCGTTACTTCGTAATCTCGAAGCAGGACAAGGATATCCTTGCCAACGAGATGACCTATGTGCTCTCTTCTCCGTGCGAACTGAAGGACTGCAGTTGGATTAAACCGGGACAGGTGAGCTGGGACTGGTGGAACCACAAGATGATATGGGGCGTGAACTTCAAGGCCGGAATAAACAACGATACGTATAAATATTACATCGATTTCGCTTCTAAGTTCGGCATTCCTTACATCATCCTTGACGAAGGATGGGCACGTACGACACGCGATCCGTTCAACTCAATCGACGCAATCAATATCCCTGAGCTCGTGGCTTATGGCAAGAGCAAGAACGTGGGTCTCATTCTGTGGCTGCCGTGGCTGACAGTTGAGAACCACATGGACCTCTTCAAACGCTATGCCGAGTGGGGAATTCCGGGTGTGAAGATAGATTTCATGGACCGCAGCGACCAGTGGATGGTGAACTTCTATGAAAGAGTGATAAAGGAAGCTGCCAAATACAAGATGGTGGTTGACTTCCACGGATCGTTCAAACCGGCAGGTCTGGAGCGCAGATATCCTAATCTTCTGTCTTACGAAGGAGTGCGTGGCATGGAGCAGAACGAGGGCTGTCGTCCGGAGAACACAATCTATCTGCCGTTCATCCGCAACGCTGTGGGAGCAATGGATTTCACTCCCGGTTCGATGAACTCGGCACAGCCGGAGTCAAACCGCTGCACCGATCCTAACCCGATGGGTATGGGTACACGTGCATGTCAGATGGCGATGTATGTCGTTTTTGAGAGTGGCATACAGATGCTTTCGGATACTCCGACAAGATATTACGCCGAAGAGGAGTGCACTAAGTTCATAAGCTCGGTGCCTGTGACATGGGATGAGACACACGTCATCGATGCCAAGGTGGGCGAATATGTTGTCGTGGCACGCCGTAAAGGTAACCGCTGGTTCATAGGAGCGATGAGCGCAGGCAACGCAAGAACCGTGAATGTGCCGCTCGACTTCCTCGGTGACGGTGGCAAACGCACCCTTACTTTCTTTGCCGACGGCGTTAATGCCGACCGTCAGGCTTTCGATTATGTGAAAGGTGAGAGCCAGGTGGACAAGTCTTCGGTGCTCACACTGAAGCTGGAACGCAACGGTGGCTGGTGCGGAGTGATTGAATGATCACGCAAGAATATAAAAAAGAGAAACGCGCGAACGGCGTTGTCTGCAGTCAGTGACACATTATTGTCCTGCTGCCGGCCGCGGTCCGCGCGTTTCTCTTGTCTTTATTGTCGGTTATTATTTATTTTTTCATTATCTTTCCCACTTGTTCGGCTATCTGTCTCATGCCTTTTATGGATGGATGACCGTTGAGTTTGTCGATGTCTTTCAGCATCACATATTTCACTTTATAGTGCTCGCAAACGGTGCGGCTCGACTCTGTTATTTCCTCAGACAGCCCGTCGTTGATTATGACATAAATCTCGACGTTCGGATAGCGTGCTATTGTGTTGTCTATCATATACGCCATTGCCGGGCGGAAAGAGTAGAGGTCTTCTTTCGTCCAGTCGCTGTACTTATATTCGCCGATGGGTGATCCTGCCCAACTGTCGTTCGTCCCGCCGAAGATGAATATTATGTCGGGACATCCGAGATTCCACAGGCGTGTGCAGAATGAGCGGTCGCTGTAGTCTTCCTTGTTGTATCCGGTGTTGCATATTGTTGCTCCTGAGAACGAGTTGTTCACACACAGGCGAAGCCCTTTGATGCTTATCAGCTGGTGCCACCACGTCTGTTGCACCTTTGTCACGTCTGTGTTGTCGTGCTTTCCGGCGTTATACCATACGTAGTTCGTGCTCGGTTGCAGATAGCCTTGGAACGTACTGTACGAGTCACCGAGTATTGATACCGATTTCTTTGATTGTGCAGTGCACGAGATGCAGGCTGCAATCAGCAGGGCGAATAATATTATTTTTCTCATGTTCGTATCCTTGTATTGGATTGTTTGTTGGTTTTATGTTGTCTGTTATGTTTCTCCATTGAGATAGCTCAGCACCTTTCCGCTGAGTTGAAGGAGCGATATCTCGCATATCTTTGTGTCGTATTCGGCAACGAGTATGCGCTCGCGGGCATCGAGCAGGCTTTGCTGCGCCTCGCGCATCTCGAATCCTGATATGCTGTGCTCAAGATATTTGAGGTTTGCGAAATAGTAGTTTGTCTCTGCCGCAACGAGATTCTGCCTTTCCTTTTGCAGTATCTCCCAGTTGTTTCTGTATGCCTGCCAGAAGTTGTTTAGCTCCGATTTCAGTGAGAGTTTCAGGTTTTCACGTTCCAGTTCAGAGTATTTTATGTCGAGCTCAGCATTGCGTTTCTGCATCCTTCGCTTGCCGTCGAACAGTTTGAAGCCTACGGTTATTCCGGCGTTCAGTCCCCAGTTGTCGCGCTTCCGTGTGGCAGAGAGTTCGTAACGGTTCATGGTGTAGCCGTAGCCCATGTTGAGTCGCACGTAAGGATAGTCGCGCGACATAATCTTTTTGTAGTCTGCTTTCACGATGTCTGTATTCTTATCGGCCAGCAGGAGCGACGAGTTGGCAGACAGAGTGGCCTCCCACAGCTCGTCGTAGCGCAGGTTCGGGTTTACGTCGATGGTCGTATCGCGTATGCCGAGCAGTGCCATGACGTCCTCGTTGCCAAGCATCTCGTTCAGTGTTATTCTTGAAGTGTTGAGTGCTTCGCGCTGTTTCATGTATTGGGTACTGTCGGCGTTGAAGTCAACTTTTGCCTGCAGATATTCCAGTTGCGAGAAACTGCCGACGTGATAGTTCACTTCCACGATGCGCAATCGTTCGCGTGAGAGCTTCATGGCGTTGTGGAAGTTCTTCAGTCGGATGCTTTGCTGTATGAAGTTGTAGTATTCTGCGGTGAGCGATGCCACGTAATCCTCAACTGCGACACGTGTCTGCAGCTCGCCCTGTTCCTTCATCAGCTGCAGCTGTTTGTAGTTTGTCCACACGTTGAAGCCGTCGAATATGGTCCAGTTGAGTTCTATTCCGGCGTCAAGAGTCCCGTCAAGGGCGTTGCTTTCTTTTGAGGTTATGCCCGTGCCTCTTGCTGTTGAGCTTGTGGTATGATAGTTTCCGTTGTATGAGGCAGTGAGATTCACTTCAGGCAACAGTCCCGCGTTGGCTGCCGTTGCATTGTTAGAGCTGACTTCCTGACGGTTTTTCACCATCCGTATTGAAAAGTTATTCTCAAGACCTTTGGCCAGACAGTCCTGCAATGTCGTCACTCCGACATCGTGAAATTCAGATTCCTGTTGGGCAGACGCGCTGCAAAAGCACATCAGAAAGAATATTCCGGTAATGAGTTTATTTATCATTTGTTATCTTTTTTATTCTGTTTGTTGATATGAAACTGTAAACGGCAGGCACCACATACATCGTAAGAATGGTGGAGACAAGCATTCCGCCGACAACAGCCACACCCATTGCGATGCGCTGGTTGCATCCTTCGCCTGTGGCGAAAGCCAGCGGGATGAGGCCGAGAATGGTCGATGCACTCGTCATAAGAATAGGACGCAGACGCTGTTTTGCGGCTTCGCGTACGGCAGTCAGCTTGTCCATGCCGTCCTGTTGTTTCTGGTTGGCGAACTCAACGATAAGGATACCGTTCTTTGCCACAAGACCGATGAGCATGATGATGCCTATCTGGCTGAACACGTTCATTGTTATGTCGCCGAAATACATGAATATCAGCGCACCCGTTATGGCGAGTGGAACGGTAAGCATTATGATGAAAGGATCCTTGAAACTTTCGAACTGGGCTGCCAGAATGAGGTAGATGAGCACCAGAGCAAGGATGAAGGCGAACATAAGACTGGATGAACTCTCGCGGAAATCCTTGGAATCGCCTGCCAAAGACGTGCGGAACGTGTCGTCGAGCACCTCCTTTGCTATCTTGTCCATCTCGTCGAGACCTTGACCGATGGTCTTCCCTTCAGCCAATCCTGCGGAAACCGTTGCCGAAACAAAGCGGTTGTACCTGTACAGTTTAGGCGGAGCAATGGTATTCTCTATTTCGATAAGGTTGTCCATCTGTATCATTTTCCCGTCGTTGCTGCGCAGATATATCGCACGCAGATCGGCCGGCTTGTTGCGTTGCTGGCGGTTTATCTCACCGAGGATTTCATACTGTTTGCCGTTCATATAGAAGTATCCCATGCGCTGTCCGCTGAGTCCGTACTGCAAGGTCTCGGACAAGTCGCGTGTGCTTACGCCCATTACGTTGGCCTTGTCGCGGTTTATGTGTATGCGTGCTTCGGGCTTGCTGAACTTCAGATCGACGTCGGCCATCTGGAATACAGGATTCTCATACACCTTCTCCATGAATTTCGGGAGAACCTTTTCGAGTTTTTCGAGGTTAGTAGCCTGCAATACATACTGTATAGGCATGCGCGAACGACGTCCTCCGAACGATGACTGCTGCTGTACGAAAGAACGCGCTTTAGTCTTTTTCTGCACCGCAGCCGACAGTTTCTCGGCTACATCCATCTGGCTGTAATCGCGGTCGGCCATGTCTTTTAGGGTCACCTGTATGTTTCCGCTTCCGCTCGACACGCGTGCCGTAACGGCTTCGGCGTCTGGTATTATGGAGTCAACCACACGGTTGATGTCTTCTGTATAATCCCTTATGTATTCGTAAGTAACACCCTCTGCACCGCGCGTGTTGATGGTGATCATTGAGCGGTCTTCGAGCGGAGCCATCTCCGACGGAATCTTTCCCCACAGCACCACGATGAGCACGAGCATTAAGGCGATGAGCGGCAATATCCACATGCGGTGGCGCAACACGTATTTCAGCGATCTCTCATATATGCTGTTCAAACCTTCGAAAAACGGTTCGGTGGCGCGATAGAATGCGTTTTTCTTTTTCTTTTGTTTCAGAAGCTTCGTCGCAAGCATCGGTGTGAACGTGAGGGCGGAGAATGCCGATATGATTACGGCGCCCGAAATCACCATGCTGAACTCACGGAACAGTCGGCCGGTGGTTCCTTCCATGAACACGATGGGGAAGAAAACTGCCACCAGGGTGATTGTCGTGGATATGACGGCAAAGAATATCTCCTTCGCGCCTTCTATTCCGGCTTCCTTCGGCGACATGCCCCTCTCTATTCGGATATAAATGTTCTCGGTCATCACAATGGCGTCGTCGACCACCAATCCCACGGCAAGCACCACGGCAAGCATCGTGAGCACGTTGATGGAGAAGCCGAACAGATACATTATGAAGAACGAACCGATGAGCGATACGGGAATTACGATGCAGGGAACAAGCGTCACACGCCAGTCGCGCAGGAAGAGGAAGATGATGATTATAACAAGGAGAAACGCCTCGTAAACCGTCTGTTTCACCTCGTTTATTGATGCGCGGATGAACTTAGTGTTGTCGAAGCCGTAGCTGTATTTCACGTCTTCGGGCAGGTCTTTCTTCATCTGCTCCATGCGTTTATACACAGCGTCGGCTATGTCGATGTGGTTCGCGCCGGGCTGAGGCACAACCACCACGCCCACCATCGGCACACCGTTCATCTTCATGTAGCTTTTTATGTCGGCGGCACCGAGTTCGGCGCGTCCTATGTCGCTGAAACGTATTATGCGGTTGCCGTCGCTTTTTACGATAAGATCGTCGAACATCTTAGCGGTGTTCATAAGTCCCATCGTGCGTATGTTCAGTTCGATGGTGTTACCCTCGATGCTTCCCGACGGCAGTTCCACGTTCTCGTTGTCCACGGCGTTCTTCACATCCATCGGCGTGATGCCATATCCCGCCATCTTTATCGGGTCGAGCCACAGTCGCATGGAGTATTTCTTCTCACCCCATATGCTCACGCTGCTCACGTCGGGAATGGTCTGGAGTTGCTCTTTCACCGTAAGGTCGGCTATCTCGCTGAGTTCCAGCAACGGCCTTTTCTCACTTTGCAGAGCCACCATGAGTATAGGCGAGGCGTCGGCATCGGCTTTTGACACTGTGGGAGGGTCGCAGTCGCGCGGCAGATAGCGCTGTGCGCGCGAGACCTTATCGCGTACGTCGTTGGCGGCAGTCTCCAGATCGACCGACAGTTCGAACTCCACCGTTATGCGGCTTTTGCCCTGTTCGCTCGTACTCGTAAGCGAGCGTATGCCGGGAATACCGTTGATGTTCTGCTCAAGCGGCTCCGTTATCTGATTCTCTATGACGTCGGCGTTGGCTCCGGCGTACGAGCAGGTTACTGAAATGATAGGATTATCGACTGACGGATATTCTCTCACGCCCAGGTACGCATAGCCTATTATTCCAAAAAGCAGAATGATCACGGTCATCACCGTAGCGAGAACAGGTCTGCGTATGCTTATTTCGGAAATGTTCATTATTCGTGTTTTTTATGTGCATTAATCAATCTTATCGAGAGTTACCGGCAAATCGGTGCGGAGCTGCAGCGTTCCTGAAGTTATCAGCGTGTCGCCTACGCTAAGTCCTCTTAACACCTGTACCTTGTCCTCCGTTCTCAGTCCGATAGTTATCTCCACCGGCTGAGCCTTTCCCGATTTGTAAAGGAACACCTTGTCTTTACCCATTTCGGGTACGACAGCCTCAGAAGGAATGGCTATTGCGTCCTTTATTTCCTGTTTCTTCAGATTGATGCTGGCATACCGTCCCGGCGTCAGTTTACCGTCGGCATTGGCATATATCGCGCGTACTGTAAGAGTGTGAGTGTTCATGTCGATGGCAGACTCCTTGGCATAGACCTTTGCCGGGAATGTGTGGAGCACTCCGTCGATGGAGAACTGAAGCCTTGTGCCCGGCTTGATGTCTCTCGCGTATCGTTCGGGAATGGCGAACTCCACCTTCAGCGGAACTATTCTCGTCAGCTTGCTCACGACCGTCTGCGGTGTGGCGTATGCACCGACGCTTATCTGCCGCAATCCGATTATTCCGTCGAACGGTGCCCGCAGCTCTGTCAGTTCTATCTGAGCTTTCACTATGTCGATGTCGGCCTGCAGCGTGGCAAGCTCCGTGTTCACCTGTTCATAGGCTTCCTGACTTACGGCGTCGTGCTGCAACAGCGTGCGCTGTCTGTAAACACGGTCTTTGGCGAGCTTGAGCTGCGACACCAGTCTCTTGAGTTCGGCCTGCAGTTTCTTGTCGTTCACCTTTGCCAGGAGCTGTCCTTTTTTCACGTGCACGCCCTCTTTGAACATTATGCTTACCACCTGTCCGGACGTCTCAAAAGACAGATCGACGCTTTCGTCCGGAATGAGTGTTCCGGTGACTGTGAACTCGTCGGTCAGGGGCCCGGTCTTTATGATTGTGGCGTTTACGTTCAGCTGTTTGTTTTTTCCCCTTCCGCCCTGTACTACCTTTTCGGCATCAGCCAGTTCGGAGTTGGTTTTAGGCATTTGTGAATACACACCCCACACGACCAGTGCGCATATGATAGCAGCTATCAGGCCCCATTTCAGTTTTTTGTTCATCTTTTAGTTTTTAGTTTATTAGTTCGGTTGCATAATGTGCAGATACGGTCTTTTGCGGTTACAAAAGATTCTGTCACACGAAAAAAAGTATTGTAAATCAGTATTGGATATGCGAAGATAATAAATTAGAATATAGAACCCAAAAAGTTTTTACATTATTTATGGATTATGATTGAAAATATTTGAAAAACCGAGGCTGTTTTTTCCGATTTTATGTTTTTATCTTCCTGAAAATGCAAAATTATTAAATACGGGCACATCCGGTGGATAGTTGGTGATAATAAAGAACTTATCCGCATGCCATATAAATTTCCCGTTAGTCGGATAAATGTTTTCCACATTATTTCTCACGCTTAATATCATCGCTTTACACGAAAACTCAAAGGATGAACTTACAGTTTTTCTTGACGTAATTTTGACAAAATATTTTCTCAAAAGAGGTGTAAAGGAATGTTAAAACAGGCGTTGCGGAGGCCGTTTCGGGCTTTATGGTCTTTAGATATACCCCATAACATAGTCCAAAACAATGAAGATAGCGTTCTGATATTGCCCATTTTGCAGTCTGATAAAGCCTATATTAGGGTGCGAAATGGCCCATTTCAGCCTCCAATATAGGCCATTTCGCATGCTGAAATGGTGCTTTTCGCAATGCGAGGAAATGCCTGTTAAATATAAATCATTGATATTCAATGTCTTACAAAAATCTATTATATTCCGCGTATTTGCATCCGAGGGAAAGTCTGCGCGCAAATACGCGCTTATTTTTCGGGGTAGAGTGGGAAACCGGGGCATGAAAATCTAAATCCGGTTATAAATTGAAAGTATCCTGTATCTTTTTCATCCGGCAAAAGATACCGATGCTGCTTCGATTGGGAAACGTCTGCCTTTTTGTCGGAATTAAGCGTGGATTCGTTCCTACAGATTCTGAATGTGCGCATCTTCGGTTGCATATCAGTCTGTTGTCGTGTTCATGACTATCTGTATCGGTTGCCGGTTTCGCTGCCGGCGCATCGTCCACGGTCTGTCGGCAAGCGGGCGGATAGTGTCTGCATCACGGTTTTCGGTTCGTCTTTAAAATCGCGGATATGGCGGTCGGGCGTTAAATTCCGAAGATAATAATTTGGATGTTTAAAAACTAATATTTATATTTGCAAAAATAAAAAAGCCTGTTTGCCGCGCTTGCAGCATTCCGGAAGGGTTACATCCGAGACCGTCTGCGGGCTGCTGAATGCCATGAAAGCTTCGGATGCGGTGCTCGGGTGTCGGATGTAAGATTACAGCTAAACCAAATAAACAAACAATAATAAGAAGATATGATTGACGTTAAAGAGACATTAAATGCCGCCGGTGAGCGCATGGAGATGGCTGCGATGTATCTTGAAGAGCAGCTTGCCCGCATACGTGCCGGACGTGCCAACGTGGCCATTCTCGAAGGTGTGAGAGTGAACTCTTACGGTTCGATGGTGCCATTGAATCAGGTTGCCAACGTATCAGTGCCCGACCCACGTACCATCGCCATCCGTCCTTGGGACAAGAAGGCCATCCGCGACATAGAGAAAGCCATCATGGACAGCGACGTAGGCATAACTCCTGAGAACAACGGTGAGATTATCCGTCTCGGCATTCCGCAGCCAACGGAGGAGCGTCGCCGCGATCTGGTGAAACAATGCAACAAGATTGGCGAGAAGACAAAGGTGGAAGTGCGCAACGCACGTTCAGAGACAAAGGAGAAACTGAAGAAAGCCATCAAGGACGGACTGTCTGAAGACAACGAGAAGGACGCCGAACAGGAACTTCAGAAGATTCACGACAAGTACATCAAGAAGATTGATGAGCTGCTCGCTGAAAAGACAAAAGAAATAATGACAGTATAAATTCACTGAAAAGAAAGAAAATAAACGCGGCGCGCACCGGCTGTCACGGATGTTCTGTATGATTATTCCGGCTGTCCGTAATGCGTGTGTGGTTTGTTTTCTTTCTTCTCTTTTTTATATTTTTTCCCATTACGATGCAAGGCTTAGTGATAAAGAATACCGGTAGCTGGTACACGGTGAAGACCGTGGAAGGCGATATCGTGGAATGCAAGATTAAAGGAAACTTCCGGCTCAAGGGCATCCGCAGTACCAATCCTGTGGCTGTGGGCGACCACGTGGAGATAGAGCGCAACCAGCAGGACACGGCATTCATCACTGCCATTGACGACCGTAAGAACTACATCATACGCAAATCGCAGAACCTGAGCAAGCAGAGTCACATCATAGCTGCCAATGTGGATCAGGCATTTCTCGTTGTGACGGTGGAGCGTCCGCAGACAAGCACCACGTTCATCGATCGCTTCCTGGCTACGGCTGAGGCTTACAGCGTGCCCGTTGTGCTCGTGTTCAACAAGACCGACCTGCTCGACGACGATCTAATGCACTATCAGCAGATGATGATCGACCTTTATGAGACGGTGGGCTATAAGTGTGTTCAGGTGTCGGCTCAGACAGGTGAGGGCATGGAACAGCTCAAGGACTTGTTGCGCGGAAAAATCACTCTGCTGAGCGGAAACAGCGGAGTGGGCAAGTCGACGATGATAAACAGGCTGCTGCCCGGTGTCAATCTGCGCACGGCGGAGATAAGCGACGCCCACAATACGGGCATGCACACCACCACTTTCAGCGAGATGTTGCCTTTGCCCGGCGGAGGATATATCATTGACACGCCGGGAATAAAGGGCTTCGGCACGTTTAACATGGAGCCGGAGGAGCTTACGAGCTATTTCAAGGAGATATTCCATTTCTCAAAGAACTGCCGTTTCAGCAACTGCACCCACACCCATGAGCCCGGATGTGCCGTGCTCAAGGCTGTTGAAGACCATTACATCGCGGCGAGCCGTTATCAGAGTTATCTGTCGATGCTCGAGGATAAGGACGAGAACAAATACCGAGAGGCTTATTGACGTGTCTGCCGGCGCAGCGTCATCATAAGGAATTTATCCAGCCGGCAATATCCTTCATCACGTCTTCAGACATTGTTTCCTCTATCGCTCCGTACTCATCGGCATATCCTGTCGTGCAGTGCTGGAACAGATGGTTGAGGCCGTCGTATTCCTTTATCATGTTTTTCGGGTTGTGCGGGAGCAGACTCTTTATTCTGTCGAGGTTGAGTCGGGGCTTCACCTGTGTGTCCATCGTTCCGTTCAGAGCCATCACCGGACACGTTGTTGAGGCTATCACGTCAGCCGGATCGTAGTTTACGAAGTATCTGAGCCACGCGTTCCCTTCGGTCTCAGCCTGTTCTTATGTCCGCTGCGGTAACATCGGCTGGTTGTCCCATACGTCTGAGTGCGTCGTTGCTTTGTCCGGCTACTATCGTGTCGCCCTTAACACCCGTTCCTGCCAGGCTCACGATGAAGTCGGCATTGCCGTCGGCAGCCAGCATGAAGGCTATCGTTCCGCCCTCGCTGTGGCCTATTACTCCTATGCGTGAGAACTTTCCGTGCATGCCGCGCAGCATCTCGAGTCCGGCCGCGGCATCCTTCATGAAGTCGGCCGTTGTGGCTTTTGCGGCGTCGCCGGTCGATTTACCGGTTCCGCGGTCGTCATATCTCAGCGATGCTATGCCGTTGCGTGCCAGTCGGTCGGCCAGGACAAGAAAGGGTTTGTGTCCGAACACCTCCTCGTCGCGGTTCTGCAGACCGCTTCCGCTCACCATAATCACCACCGGCACAGGCTTCTTTCCGTCGTAGCCTTCGGGCCATGTCAGTGTGCCGCTGAGCACTGCTCCCGCTGCCTTGTTCTCAAAGCTCACCTCCTGTGTGGTGTAACCCAGTGGCGGTTTGGGCGTCTGTGGTCTGTTCATCACCACGCCGCCACGCTTCAGGTCGAGCCTGAACGGCATGCCCATTTGCGTGAAACGTCCCGTTATCAAGTCTTTTGTGATGCGTCCGGCATACGTTGCCGCGATGTCGGGCACGGTTATGTTGATGGAGTCCGCCGTGAGAACGTTCACCTCTGTCTTTATTCCCTTTGCTCCCTGCATTGGACTGTCAAGTGTGCAACTCGGCTTTCCGTCGCTGCCTGTGGCGATGTTGAGCACCAGCGGCAGTTCTTTTCCCTGTCCTAAAATCAGATTGCCCGACCATTGTCCGTCGGTTGTCTGTGCCGTCATGTCAGCCGCACAGGCGAGGAGTATTGCGGATATGAATGTGAAAGCAGCTTTCATCCTTTTCTTTTTATGAGTGTTCTGAATACCACGAGTGTCACGCATAAGGCTATGACAAGCAGTATGGGATATATCGAATCCTTGTTTGCCGGATCGGCGGCACTGCCGAGAAAGGCGAGGCCCATCTCTAAAGCCATGACTCTTGCCATGCGTATTATCAGTGAGTATTGCGCGGTGTTGTGCAGTTTTATGTGTATGTTGATCATCCGGTCGGGGAAGTATGCAGCTACCAGACACAGCAATACTGCCGCCGTACCGATGATGCTGTTCACAAGAATGCGGCCCGCCTCGTTGCTGCCTTCAGACATCGATATGATGACGGTCTGGTCGATGCTTTGCAGGTCGTTCATTGTCACGACCCACATTATTATTACTATGATTGCAGCCGCCGCCTCAAAGATGTTGCCTTCCATTGTGCGGTACACCTTTATTCTGTTTTCATTATTCTTCAGTCTCATCGTTTTCTTTCTTTTCCTGCTTCTTTTTCTTCAGACGACCGCTCTTGCGCAGTGCCTCCGTGATGATCCATTGCAGCTGCCCGTTGGTGCTGCGGAACTCATCGGCTGCCCACGCTTCGATGGCATTCATCATATCGGCGTCGATTCTGAGAATGAAGCTCTTTGTCTTATTTTCCTTTTTTGCCATGTCAGTATTTTGTCATGACCGGTTGTTTTTAATGCTTTATCCGGGCCGGCATGGTGCCGGCCCGTTCACTTAATGATTCAGAGTGCCTGTGTTCACTACCGGTTGCGCGGCCTCGTCGCTGCAGAGCACCACCATGAGATTGCTCACCATGGCAGCCTTCTTGTCGTCGTCGAGTTCCACAACATCCTCGTCTGACAGCTTCTGGAGTGCCATCTTGACCATCGATACGGCACCTTCCACGATTTTCTCTCTTGCCATGATTATGGCCGATGCCTGCTGGCGGCGCAACATTACGGCCGCAATCTCGGGAGCATAAGCCAGATAGTTGATGCGTGCCTCCACAATCTCGATGCCCGCCATGTTCAGACGCTCGTCCAGTTTCTCTTCCAACTGTTTGTTAATCTCCTCGCCTCCGCTGCGCAGAGTCAGTTCGCCGGTGTTCTGTTCGTTGTCGTCGTAGGCATAGAGACCGGCTGTCTGGCGCAGCGCGGCGTCGCTCTGTATCTTCACGAAGTTCTCAAACGCCTTCATGACGCTCGATACTGAGTTGCCTACGGCGTTCTGGTTGCCCGACTGTGCCATTGTCTGCGAGTCGATCTCGAACATCGCCTTGTACGTGTCTTTGAGCTTCCACACCAGCACCAGACCTATCATCACCGGATTACCTGTCTTGTCGTTCACCTTTATCGGTTCCACGTCGAGATTGCGTGCACGCATCGACAGTTTCTTAGTAGAGATGAACGGATTGACCCAGAAGTAGCCGACGCGGGTGAATGTGCCTTTGTACTGGCCGAAGAACATCATCACCCGTGCCTCGTTTGGCTCGAGTTGCATCATGCCGCACCACATTATCAGTGCCACAATAGCGAGCAGACCGCCACACACACCGGTGGTGATACCGCATGCGGAATCGCCGATGTTGATGCCAAGCACAATGAGTGCGATGCTCGCGAGGGTGAGAAACAGATTGACAAACAGCATCAGAAATCCGTTGAGTGTCATTCCCTTGAATGTAAATTCCTTGTTTTCCATAAAAGCGTAATAATTTAGTTATTTTAGTTTTGATATTATTTTGATATCGCAAATATATTATTTTATTTCTTACGGAGCAACATATCGGACTATGATTTAACGTAAATTAATATGTCGTATTTTTCATTCCGTTCACGTATAAGTTGCGTTTCTGGTTATTTATAAGGTGAGTGTTACAGTTACGTAAGGCGATTATTACGGTTAAGTAAGGCGAATATGAAAGATATGTAAGGTGTAAATAAGGGTGTGAGGAGCGGTATGCAGTGGCGGGAAAACGCTTTGTGTATGGGTGATTTCACGGTACAGTGCGGCAAGCTGAGGCCAGAATCATATGGCTCCGGTGTATATATAATGAAACGCAGCGGGCTGAACAATCAGACCGTTGCGTATGGATTGATTTTTATGAAAGATAGAAAGCAATGTCTATTGTATCACGAGCATATCGTATCTGATGCCGTCTCTCGATGCCGGCACGCCGGTGACATATTTTGATTTGCTGCTGCTGTCACGTCTGGCGCGTGTGCGCGGTTCGGCGTTCTTTGCCTCTATGGCGAGGCCGGAGGTCTTCAGTGTGCCGGAGTCTGCCGTTTCCGGTTTCTCCGCCTGCCGCGTTATGTAGAGCGTATCGATGCGTTGTGAGATCATACGCATGTCCTCCGGCTCGCTTTTCGAGCCGGTGAAGAATCCCGCCAGAAATCCTATGACAGCCGCAGCCGGCAGAGCCACGAGCCACTGCGGCATGCTCCTGCGGTTGCGTCGCCACGGTCTTACGTGCAGACTCTCGTTTTCCTCGTCGCGCATCCGGCGTGCCATGCGTGCTATTTCCTTGTCATTTATTTTCATATTGTGTCATTTTCTGTTTTATGTTTGTCATTATCCGGTGCAGTCTCGATTTCACAGTGCCCTCGGGCATGGTGTATATCTGTGCTATCTCAGGCACGGTCAGTTCCTCCTCATAGTGCAGCGAGAACATCATCCGGTCGTCGGGCCGCAGTGTGGTGAGTGTCGTACGCAGTGCCTGTCTGAACAGTTCGGCGTCGAGTTCGGCCTCTGCCTCACAGTCGGCCACGGGCGAATCGGACTGTGTCTCCATATATGCAGCCTCGTGTATGCCGTGTCGCCAGATGTTGCGGCAGATGTTGTAGGCTATTGTGAACAGCCACACGTCCACCTTTCTGCCTTCCCTCCACGACGTACGGGCGGCATAGGCACGCAGAAAAACGTCGTGAGTGCAGTCGGCGGCAGCCTCGCGGTCGCCCCTGAGTTGGCGCATGAAGAAACCCTGCAACCGCCTTGCGTAGCGGTTGTAGAGTTCAGCGAAGGCGTCGTCGCTGCCACGTGCGGCTGCCGTCATGAGCTGTTCGTCGGTGCGTTGTGTGCGTCTCAGACTGAAAATCGTCATTTGTCGAGCATTTTCATGAACTTTTTCTCTTCTTCCAACGGCAGCGAAGCCTGTTTTATTGCACTGCGCAAGGTGGTCATAAGCCATTCGTAGCGTGCCTTATCGTATGTTTTGTAATATGGCAGCAGGTCGCAGAGCATTATCGCATAATTCACAGACATCCTTTTGGCAGATATCCAATTGTCCGGCACGAATGACTCACGCAGATATTCCAACAGGTATTTCTGCTCCACGTTCCGACACTTCACGGCCATGTTGTCGTATGGTTTGTCGGAATATTTCAGTACAAGTCCTTCGTTGTAGAGACTGTCGAGCACCGGTGCTTTGAGGTCCATACCGCTCAATGGCGAGTAATATACGGAGCGTCCCGACTTTACACGTATGTAACGCAACAGCTGGAGAAGATATTTGTAGCTGCTATCTTCATCGGTTATCGGAACCTCCGGCTTGGGTACTTCGCCTATTCCGAGCTGCCGGAACAGCTGTTCACGGTATTTGCGCATATATAGGAACGGAACGCATACTATTATCTTGTCGGTGTGTACTCCCTTGCCGTATTGCAGCAACCACTTGGGTATTACCACGGCGTCGCCTACGCCGATGTATATCCCGCCTTCATCCATGCCCTGAAGTTCATTGTAGTTGTATTGCAGAATGCCGGGCGAGTATTGTCCCGACTCGTAGTAAGCCTTGCAGATATCTGCAAGCCGGCGGGTGTCATTCTCTTTGGCAAAGTAGGCCAGCCACGTGTTGTATTCGTCGTAGCCCATTTTCTCCGGCATGCGCGCTATGGCTTTTTCGGCATATACGGTGTCTTCCGGAGTGCCCATATATTCGCGGTAGGCGCAGTAGTTGTATATGTAGGAGTCGGGTACAGCCTTTTTCATCTCGGTGAGCACCGTGACAGCGGTAGTGTCGGTGTTGTCCTGCCTGCGCTTGTAGTTTGCCGCCTGGTAGTAGTTGCGCCATGCGTTCTCATTTTTCGGGTCGGTTTTCACCACCTCGCCCCACGCCTTTATCTGTCCGTCATACCATTCGGCAGTCTTCTCCTCCACGATAGGACTTTTCACTTCCTCGGGCGCTGTCTGTGCTGTGGCGCCTGTTGCCGTCATCATACATACGGCCATTGCTAATGTCTTTATCCTTTTCATCATATATCTGTTTGTTTGTCGTTTTCTGATAGTGCATACACCCGAGAGGCGCAACCGTTCGCTGAATAATGAATTTTTTCTTTTTCAATGTCTTTTTTTCGCAGATTCGGAGCGGGAGGCAGGTGAGCATGTATTAATAAAATAGCTCTTCGGCAGTATATATATATAATGTCGCGAATACGATTTGTAAAAATATTTTACCAAAAAAAGCCCCCGCTTTTACTCGCAAAATAGAAAACGGAAAAGTGAGAAATGGCGTTTTTCGTGATGGTTAAGTGTGAACGAAAACGTCGGAAAAACCGGTTCGCAATGCGAAATGGGTCATTTTGATGTGCGAAAAGCATCATATCAGTGCACGAAATTGGGCTTATCGGGAGGTGATAAAGCCCATTTCGCACCTCAATAAAGGCTCTTTTGCAAAGCGGGGAAATCGATATTATAATAAGAAAATGCGTAACTCGCATTATATCAGACAGTTGCGTAACTTCACGAGAATCGTCTGTACGCGTCCGAATGTTCACTTGCTCGAAAATATTCGAGTTATGAGAGGGTTGTTGTAAAAATAAAGTCAAACATCAGGACCGATTCTCCACCGTTGTTTCCGCACCTGACATGACGCCCGTCACATTTCCTGCCGGCATACACCGAAATATGAAAAATAATCTGTAAGTTTGCATACGGATAATAATCATACACGACAATATGAACGAAAACATAGAGAACAAGCGCATCGCCGTGCTGCTTTCGGGCGGCGTGGACAGTTCGGTGGTGGTTTACGAACTCGCACGCAGGGGGTTGCATCCCGACTGCTTCTACATAAAGATAGGTCCGGAGGAAGAGGAGGAATGGGACTGCTCGAGCGAGGAAGATCTGGAGATGGCCACCGCCGTAGCCGCGCGCTATGGCTGCAAGTTGCAGGTGGTGGACTGCCACAGGGAGTATTGGGACGGCGTGACACGCTACACCATGGACAAGGTGCGCGCGGGATATACGCCAAACCCCGACGTGATGTGCAACAGAATGATAAAGTTCGGCGCGTTCGACGAGAAGATGGGGCACAACTACGACCTCATAGCCACGGGTCACTATGCACAGACCGAGATAATAGACGGACGCAAATGGCTCGTGACGAGTCCTGATCCGGTGAAGGACCAGACCGACTTCCTGGCGCAGATATACGACTGGCAGCTACGCAAAGCCATATTCCCGATAGGTCATTACATGAAGGAGGATGTGAGGGAGATAGCCGAGCGTGAGCATCTTGTGAACGCTAAGCGCAAGGATTCGCAGGGCATCTGCTTCCTCGGAAAGATAAACTACAACGACTACATACGCCGTTATCTTGGCGAGAATCCGGGCGACGTGCTCGAACTGGAAACCGGAAAGAAGATAGGACAGCACCGCGGACTGTGGTTCCACACCATAGGTCAGCGTCATGGTCTGGGCTTCGGCGGCGGTCCATGGTACGCAGTGAAGAAGGATGTGGAGCACAACATACTCTACGTGAGCCGTGGATATGAGCCGCGCACTGCTTATAAGACCGACTTCAAGGTGCACGATTTCCACTTCCTGACGATGAATCCGTGGGGCGACGCGCAGGAGTGCAACGTCACGTTCAAGATACGCCACACGCCGGAATATCATCCCGCACGGCTCGAACGTACGGGCGATGGCTCATATATGGTGCACTCACAGACACCCATACAGGGCGTGGCACCTGGCCAGTTCTGCGTGGTTTACGACGAGATGCATCATTGTTGCATAGGCTCGGCGGAAATAACTGTTTGATAAATTCCGGTGCTCTCCCGTCAGTTTTTAGGCTCTGTGCTGTTATATGCACTGTACTTTGTGTTGAGGATAGTTATATTCTTCTTCGTCTTATATAGGTAAATATTATTTTTTATTATCAATTATAAATTGAAAAGTATGGTGAACATTAATTTACGCAATATTGTTTCGGCAATCTTGGGCATGATTGCCGCAGTGCATGTATGCGCGTTTGGTGTTTTTTCCAGTCAGTCGGATGACCGACTCATGACGGAGAAAGAGAAGTATGAGGTGCTCGACAGTGTGTGCGCGGCATTGGGAATGTCTATATATGATGGTTATATCATCACTTTTGAATTTAAGAATGAGTACCACATGTCGGAGCGAGAGGTATTGGCCGACTCGCTTATAAAAGTGTTGGAATATAGAGGAAAGAAGAAATATGATGCAGTGTCTTATGCAGAAAGGAGCCATTTTCCTTATGCAAAGATTACTTGTAAGAAGTACAACAGTATTTACAAGTCAAGCTATGAACTTCATAAGCTGAATCCGATGTCCAGAATGGGAGCCGGTGATTTCTGTTACTTTAAGGATGGGACATTGTTGGATCTTAGAGTGGATACTGAGATAGAATGTCCACCGTATGAGGGCGGCATTATAATTGTAGAATCGTTTAAGATACTGGATGAAAACAGTAGAGAAACGATAAATAATCTTACAGACAGAGTGTACAATATTAAGGCCGAGCTGATAAATAATCCGGAATATGAAATCAGATACTCATTCAATTTCGATTATGACGGTTCCTCGTACGAGGTAAGTGGATCTGTGGTGTCTGGGAAAGTGCTTAATAAATATATGACAAGCTATAATGCCTCAATGGAATTCAGGGATAAATACGGAATGAAATTGAAGAAGATAAATTGATGCAGCGTGTAAGTGAATACACGTAGTTAAAAAATGTTGTATAATTTGCTTCCAACCCCATTTCGTACTATATTTGCAAACGTGGGGAATGTTCGCTTGCCACATATATAAGAATGTGTAGGCGGATGACCACACGGTGAATATTTACAAACAGTAAAAACAATTAAGATTATGCAGAAAAAATCGTTGGTGGTATTGACTGCCGTTGCGTTTGTGGCACTTATCGCCTTTGCGCAGGACATCAAGACGGCTATAAGCAAAACGTCTGGTTTGCAGAGAAGCGAGTACATAGAGACCGACAAGGGAAAAATTGAAGGTAATACTGTTGGCTATGTTTGTCCTGGTGCTACTGAGTGTCAGAATGTAGGATGTCATCATAGAGATTTGTGTGAAAAATGTCCATACGATTCTGTGTGTGTTAGGAATGGTGTTGGTGGACAGTGTAGATATTGTGTCAATGCGCCATGTGTAAGTGGCGGAACAGATGATGATGTATGTCAGCCGGAAAGAAGGCATCATCGGTCAAGAGGATGTCATGGTCATCATATATCACGAGGTTTCTGTTATCGTTAGATTTCAATTTTTTAATTATGGTTTTAAGTACAACACCGACAATAGAGGGAAGCCCGATACGTGAGTATAAGGGTATCGTGACTGGAGAGACCATCATCGGCGCCAATGTATTCAAAGACTTCATGGCCGGTCTGCGCGACTTCTTCGGAGGACGCAGCGGTACTTACGAAAAGGTGCTGGCCGAAGCAAAGGACACATCGCTGTCGGAGATGGCCGAGAGAGCACGTCAGATGGGTGCCAACGCCGTGGTTGGGATAGATCTTGACTACGAGACGATAGGCCAGGGCAACTCAATGCTCATGGTGACATGCAGCGGAACTGCCGTTGTCATCTGACCCTCGGGACAAAGAACGAAAGCATAGATCTGAATTAGAAGGAAAGACGGACAAGACAAATGACGCTTGTGCACAATGTGGCACGCGTCGGAATGTCTTGTCCGTCTTGTTTTTTATAGTGTCATCTCGCGGCAAGCCGATATCTCAGGCCACAGGCGGCTCAGTTCGGTCATGCGTGGCAGGACAATGTTTGCGCCCTGGTCGGCGAGGGCAGAGTCGGGCAGTGGACCGCTGTTCACTGCCACTGTGAATATCTGTGCAGCCACTCCGGCTTTCACGCCGAGCGGAGCGTTCTCAACAACAATGCCTTCCCAGGGTTTCAGATCGCCGGCTTTCTGAAGTCCCATGAGATAAGGGTCGGGCGCGGGTTTGCCTCTCTTGACGTCGTAGGCGCACACAATGTGGCGGTCGTCGACAAATTCGGCGAAGTCGTGCAGCACACGCTGTATGAGCGGACGCTGTCCGCTTCCGGTGACGATACCTATCTGCAGCCCGTCGGCTTTTATCTGACGCATAAGGTCTTTCACGCCTTCCATGATGGGCGATTCCTGCATCAGTCCGAACAGACGTGCCTTTTCGTCGTATATCATCTGTGCTTCCTCCTCGCTTATGTCGCGTCCCTGTTGTTGCTTTACAACCAGTTGAATGGTCTCTACGCCGCGCATGCCTTCATATTTATATGTGTCTGCCTCGGGCATATCAATGCCGTACTCGGCCATTGCCTGCTTCCAGCAGATGGCATGATGGGGCATTGAGTCGTAGAGCACCCCGTCCATGTCAAAAAGCACAGCCTTGGGGCTGAAGCTCCCAAAGCCGTGCTTTCTTATATAATCCTTTACTTTTTCTTCTATCATGCTCACTGGTTTTATGCTTCTGCGGCCAGTCTCTGCTGGATGGCCTTGCTCTCAGCTTCGTAGCCAGGTTTGTTGAGCAATGCGAACATGTTCTTCTTGTATGCCTCTACACCCGGCTGGTTGAACGGATTTACACCGAGCAGGTTTCCGCTGATGCCGCATGCGATTTCGAAGAAATAGATCACTTGTCCGATATAATACTCGTTGAGCTCAGGGATAGACAGGCGGATGTTTGGTACTCCACCGTCAACGTGTGCCAGACGTGTACCGAGTTCGGCCATCTTGTTCACCTCGTCAACGTGCTTTCCTGCGAGGAAGTTGAGGCCGTCGAGGTTCTCCTCATCCTCAGGGAAGAGCACTTCGTGTCTTGTGTTCTCTATGCTGAGCACTGTCTCGAAGATAGAGCGCTCGCCCTGCTGTATCCACTGACCCATGGAGTGAAGGTCTGTTGTGAAGTCGCATGATGCCGGGAAGATGCCCTTTCCGTCCTTACCTTCGCTCTCACCGTAGAGCTGCTTCCACCATTCGCTCATGAAATGGAGTTTCGGCTGGTAGTTAACCATGATTTCAATCTTCTTTCCTGCCTGTGTATAAAGTGCGTTACGTGTAGCAGCATATATGGCAGCAGGGTTCTCGTCGAACGGAACGTCAATGCCGGTAGCTTTTTCCATGTCGGCAGCACCCTGGATGAGAGCCTTGATGTCGTAGCCGGCGATGGCGATAGGCAGCAGACCTACCGGAGTGAGGACAGAGAAACGGCCGCCTACATTGTCTGGAATGACGAATGTCTTGTAGCCTTCTTTTGTCGCAGCTGCGCGTGCGGCACCCTTTGTTGCGTCGGTGATGGCAACGATAACATCGCGTGCCTCTTCCTTGCCGCGCTGTGTCTCGCACTGCTTTTTCAGAAGACGGAATGTGAGAGCTGTCTCTGTTGTCGTTCCTGACTTAGATATGTTGATTACTCCGAACTTCTTGTCCTTAAGATACTCTGTGAGTTCATAGAGATAGTCTTCGCTGATGTTGTTGCCTGCAAAGACGATAGTCGGATTCTTCTTGTCGTTTACGAGCCAAGCGAAAGAGTTGCTCAGGGCTTCGATTACGGCGCGTGCTCCGAGGTAGCTTCCGCCGATGCCGGCAACAACTACTACTTCGCATTTCTCGCGGAGAGTGTTGGCTACGGTCTGTATTTCGTTGAGGAATTCGGGTGTTACCGATGATGGGAGGTGAAGCCATCCCAAGAAATCGTTGCCGGGGCATGTTCCTTCTTCGAGAGAACGGTGTGCCTCGTTTACTTGCTGTTCATAAGCTTTAACGGCACCCTCCTTGAGGAATGAGGATGCTTTGGTGATGTCTAAGATGATTTTTTTCATCGTTGTTGTTTTTTATGTTGTCAAGTTATATGTAAAATCGTTTTATTCAGGTAGCTTCGGCAGGCATTATCTGAACGAGTCTGTCAGCAGTTTGATTTCTATCTGCGGGCTGATGCGCTCGTACAGAATGTTATATACGGCGTCGAGTATAGGCATGTTGACGTGCATGTGGCGGTTTTTCTCCTTCATACACTTTGTACCGAAAAATCCTTCGGCAATCATCTCCATCTCGATCTGCGCGCTTTTGACGCTGTAGCCTTTTCCGATCATAGTACCGAATGTGCGGTTGCGTGAAAAGTTGGAGTATCCGGTGACGAGCAGGTCGCCGAGATACACAGAGTCGTAAACGTTACGGTCGAGCGGATAGATGGCTGAAAGGAAACGCGACATCTCCTGCACGGCGTTGGCCATGAGCACAGCCTGGAAGTTGTCGCCGTATTTCAGACCGGTGCATATGCCTGCCGCTATGGCATAGACATTCTTCAACACCGATGAGTATTCGATGCCCAGCAGGTCGCTGCTTGTCTTTGTCTTGATGTATTCGGACGCTATGACGTCTGCAAATGCCTGGGCTTTCTCCTGGTTTGAGCAGCCCACGGTGAGGTAGGAGAGGCGTTCGAGCGCCACTTCCTCGGCATGTGACGGACCGCCGATGCATGCAAGATTGTCGATGGGCACGTCATAAACATTATGGAAGAATTCCGAGCAAGCGAGATTGTCGTCGGCAACCAGACCTTTGATGGCCGTGATGATGAACTTGTCGTGCAGCCGTGTCTTGAGTTTCTTGAGATGATTTTTCAGGTAGGGCGACGGTATGACAAATACCAGAGTGTCGTAGGCTTCCACTATTTTGTTGATATCGCTTGAGAAGAAAATATTGTCAACATTGAACCTGACACTCGTGAGATAGTTGGGATTGTGTCCCATTCTGCGGAAGTTCTCTATGCTGTCGTCGCGCCGCATATACCATCCTATGTGATTGGTCTTGCCTATCACAATCTTGGCAATTGCCGTTGCCCAGCTTCCGCCTCCGATTATTGCTATTTTGCCGCAATCGAACATTTTGTTATAATCAATATTTCCACATTCGCGGCGGTGTGACAACCGCCTTGAGCGGATGGCGTGAAGCAGTGGCATCAGTGCCGTACTTCACGCCATGCACCGTCAGAATATCATGCGTTTGCCGCGTCAATCCATTTCTGGAATTCGTCCACTTTAGGATTTTCGTAGCCTAATTTGTATTTCTTATTCACACCGCACACGTCCATCTGAAGCTTTTGTGCTTTCACTTCTTTGATGTCTGATGTGAGATTGTATCCAGCCTTGTTGAACACCGGTACCCATTCTTCAGGAACGCCGAGCGCTGCCCATTCGGCTACGCTGCTCTTCGGTATCTTCTTTTCGGGGCGCATCTGCGGGAACAGAAGCACTTCCTGAATGGTCGTCTTGCCTGTCATGAGCATTACAAGACGGTCGATGCCGATGCCTATACCACTTGTAGGCGGCATACCGTATTGCAGGGCGCGCAGGAAGTCGTGGTCGATTATCATTGCCTCGTCGTCGCCTTTGTCTGCAAGACGCATCTGCTCCTTGAAGCGTTCCTCCTGGTCTATCGGGTCGTTGAGCTCAGAATATGCGTTGGCAAGCTCTTTACCGTTTACCATAAGCTCGAAACGCTCTGTCAGACCCGGCTTGCTGCGGTGCATCTTTGTGAGCGGAGACATCTCCACCGGATAGTCGATGATGAACGTAGGCTGTATGAACGTACCCTCGCAGAACTCGCCGAAGATCTCGTCTATCAGCTTGCCCTTGCCCATGGTGTCGTCTATTTCCATGTTGAGCTTCTTGCATACGTCGCGTATCTCGTCCTCGGTCATGCCGTTGAGGTCGTATCCTGTCTTCTCTTTTATGGCGTCGAGGATGGGCAGACGGCGGTAAGGAGCCTTGAAGCTGATCATGTTTCCGTCTATCTCACGCTCCGGCTTGCCGTTCACTGCTATGCATATTCTTTCGAGAAGTTTCTCGGTGAACGACATCATCCAGTTATAATCCTTGTACTGAACGTAGAGTTCCATACATGTGAATTCCGGATTATGTGTGCGGTCCATGCCTTCGTTACGGAAGTTCTTGCCTAGCTCGTAAACACCCTCAAAGCCTCCCACGATAAGTCTTTTAAGATAAAGCTCGGTGGCAATGCGCATATACATGTCCATGTTAAGCGCGTTGAAGTGAGTTATGAACGGGCGTGCCGACGCGCCGCCCGGTATTGTCTGAAGGATAGGAGTCTCAACTTCGGTGTATCCTGCCTCGTCGAGCGCGTTGCGGAGAGTTCTTAAAACAGTGGCGCGCTTGAGGAATGTGTCTTTCACTCCGTCGTTCACAACAAGGTCAACATAGCGCTGACGGTAGCGGAGCTCCGGGTCGTCGAACTTGTCGTAAGCCACACCGTCCTTGTATTTCACGATAGGCAGCGGCTTGAGGCTCTTTGACAGAAGTTTGAGGCTCTGTGCATGTACGCTTATTTCGCCCGTCTGAGTCTTGAAGACGAATCCTTCCACTCCGATGAAATCGCCGATGTCGAGCAGACGCTTGAATACGTTGTTGTACAAAGTCTTGTCTTCGTCCGGACAGATGTCGTCGCGGGTGATGTATATCTGTATGCGTCCTTTCGAGTCTTGTATTTCTGCGAAGCTTGCCTTACCCATCACACGGCGGCTCATCAGTCGTCCTGCAACGACCACGTTGCGTTTCTCGTCTTCCTTGAAGTTGGCTTTGATGTCGTCTGAATAAGCATTCACCGGGAATTCGGCAGCAGGATATGGGTCAATGCCCATGTCGCGCAATTCTTGTAAGGATTGTCTTCTGACAATTTCTTGTTCGCTCAGTTCTAAAATATTCATGTTAAAAATAGAATTAATTCTTTGTTATGCTGTTTGTCAAACAAATTTGACTTACCTATGGTAAAGATACATTTTCTTTTATGGTGCAAATTTAATAAATAAATCCGAAAGGTTATTCATTTTCACATTTTATAATAGTATGAGGCGGTGAACAGATGCTTTTATGGCCCTGTATGAATTCTGCGCGAAAGGGTTTTGTTCGCGAACAGACATAGGCTCTCGGGATGTTTTATAACGGCAAGGGGCGGTATATGCATTGAATGCACGGACATCGGATGGTAAAGAGTTTACGCCGTGACAACCTACGGATTGTCTCCGCAGGCGCGGCGCACGCTTCCGGCCCTATGGATAAATGCTTCCGGAGGCTTCCCTTACGTCTGATTCCATCGCTTTTGAAGAAAATTCGCGGTGTCAGTTACGATTTTTCTTGACTTTATTTTGACAAAATATTTTCGCAAAAGAGACGTAAAGGAATGTTAAATACCGCGTAATAAAGGTCATTTTGCCACAAACCGTCTTATGATATACCCCATAACATAGTCCGAAAAGATACATTCTGCTTTCTGATAATGCCCATTTCGCGTTCCGATCAAGCCCATTTCAGGGTGCGATATGGTGCTTTTCGGCCTCTGAAATAGGCCATTTCGCATGACGAAATGGTGCTTTTCGCAAAACGACAAAATGCCCTTCAAACATAAATCATTGATATTCAATATTTTATATAAATCTCTTGTTTTTCGCGTATTTGCGCCCGAAGGAAAGTCTGTTCGCAAATACGCGCTTATTTTTCGGGGTATATCAGTAAAAAGAGACCGAAAAATCAAAATCCGGTTACAATCTGAAAGTTGCCCATATTGGTCTTATTTCTGTATCAGAAAACAATGCGGTTTCGGGAGCTAAGCTGTGGTTCATGGCTGAAACACGCATCCTATGAATTTCCGTCGACTTGCGCTTGTGTCGGCGGTGATGCTTTATGTGGCAGGTTCGCTAATACAATCGCATAAGTAAAGCTCCAAAATAGGTTCATAATGGTGTCCGCAAAGTTTTATTCTTATATTTAACTAATATTCACAGTTGTAGGATAGTGGTTTTTTTGTCGGTTTAAGTTAGATAGACATGAAAATAAAGGAACGGATATATAAGACTGTTGAGACTAAGGGAATAATCAACGCATATTTCCAAAAGAAAACAAATGCGTTATACAGAAAAGAAAGATGAAAACAACAAAAAGCGGAAATACCGGGAAATCGGCATTGCCTTTCCCCGTTTCCTGTGGTTGCCTGGGACTGACGCCGGTGCCCCAAAGGAAAAACAATGCTGTATGAACCGAAAGCATAACAAGAAAACATAAACAGAGAATATGAAGAAGAAAAATGATGAAGATATGCTGGCTGTTATAGCCCGGGCATCAATTTGCCATGCCTTGCGTCCGGCACTGGTCATCGACGACCGGGCCTATACCTATCGGGAATTGTTCGGATTGGCAGGAAGCATTTGTGAAACGCTGAGAAATCTCAAGGAAGACATCATTGGCATCACGGCCGAAAACCGCATTGAAACCTACGCATCCATCCTGGCTGTGCTGTTTTCAGGGAAGACCTATGTCATGTTGCATCCCGATTATCCTGCAGAGCGCAACTGTCGGATAGCCAGACAATCAGGTATCGGGCTGTTGCTTTACAGTGGAGAGGATGGCAATATGCTTCCCGCAGACATCAGTGCCATGCGTGTGTCTTTCTCCTCACACCGGCCTGCTTTGTCGTCTGGCGTCGTGCCGTATGAGGTCAATCCCGACGTGCCCGCTTACATCATCTTCACGTCAGGAAGTACGGGCGAGCCAAAAGGTGTTCCGATATCCCGTAAGAACCTGAATGCTTTCTACCGGGCTTATAGTGCTTTAGGATGGGAGCTGGACGAAAACGACCGTATGCTACAGATGTTCGAACTGACATTCGATGTCTCCGTAGTGTCGTTTCTTTATCCTCTCACCCTTGGAGCGTGTGTCTATGCTGTTCCACAGAAGGGAATGAAATACCTGAACGTACTGGATATCATGGAACGCCATCGCCTTACGTTTGCGGCAGTAGCCCCTTCTGTACTTCGGTTGTCGCGTCCTTATTTTGGGGAAATCAGTTTTCCGGACCTGCGCTATCTCGTTGTCACCGCCGAAGCCACCGACGTGAATCTGCTTGATGAGTTCCGTCCTTGCATACCCAATGTTACGGTAATCAATCTTTACGGGCCCACCGAGGCTACCATCTACTGCACTTCGTATGTCGTTCCGGCTGAAGGAGCCAAACACCATAACGGTATGGCCGCAATAGGAAAACCTTTTCAGGGCATGGACTATCTGATTGCATCCCCTTCGGGCAAACAACTTCCGGCAGGAGAGACAGGCGAATTGTGGATTGCCGGACCGCAGTTGATGAGCGGATATTGGTGCGCTCCCGAAAAGACCGCGGAGTGTTTTGTGATGGATTCCTCCGGAAAACTCTATTACCGTACCGGCGACCTCTGTCTGGCAGATGCTGACGGAGATATTGTTTATTGCGATCGCATGGACACACAGGTAAAGATACAGGGCTTCAGAATAGAATTGGGTGAGATAGAACATCACGTTCGGGCGTTTTACAGGCATACATGCAACGCTTTGGTGTTGCCGTCTCGTACTCCCGACGGAAATTGTGAACTGCACCTTGTCATAGAAAAGAATGCTGAAGACACTGAGAAACTTGAACGATACATGCTGAGCCGTCTGCCTTCTTATATGGTGCCCCGGCACATTCACTTCATACCTTGTTTCCCGCAGAACAACAGTAACAAGATTGACCGGAACCAACTATTAAAGTACATCACTCAAAAAATAAAAAATTAATCAAGTATATGGAAACAACAGAATTATTGGAAATCCTGAACGGAATATTCAGACAAGTATTGAAGAGAGACGACGTCGTATTGACCGAAAGCACTACTGCCCACGATGTGGACGGATGGGATTCGCTGACCAATATGATACTGCTCACCGAGATAGAGAAGAAGTTCGGTGTGCGTTTCTCGTTTCGCGAGATAGTGAAATTGAAAAATGTGGGCGATCTTTGCCATGCCATTATGAATAAGACCAAATAGGATAGGAGGAAAAAGCAATGTCGTTCATCTCCCTTGAATTTGTCCTGCTGTTCCTGTTCTGTTTCACATTATACCATCTTGTAGGTGATAGAGGACGGAAGTTTGTTCTGATTGCGGCAAGTGGAGTTTTCATCGGATACTTCAATCCCGTATTTCTTGTCACGGCACTGGTGGTAAGCCTTTTTACATACGGTGCGGCGATACTTGTTGAGCGGGCTTGTGAAAAATCGAGAGGTTCCCGTCTGATTTACTGGAGCAGCATATCCTGTCTTGTCCTCTGCTGGATTGGTTTCCGTTATGCCAACCGGTTGACCGGAGACTCTGGTTTTATTTTCCCATTGGGAATGTCGTTCTATACATTCCAGGCCATCGGCTACTTGACGGAAGTCTATTGGGAGGAAGAAAAGGCGGAACGCAATATTATGGATTTCCTGCTCTATATGCTCCTGTTCATGAAGTTCCTGTCCGGTCCGATTGAACGGTCCGCCGATTTGCTTCCGCAAGTACGAAGACTCTCTCCGGCATCCTATTCCATGATGACTTACGGCTTGAGACTGATATTGGTGGGCTTGGTGAAGAAACTGTTGCTTGCCGACCATATAGCACCATATATTGACGGGGTGTTCGATTCGATGCACACCGTCTCAGGCGTGCAACTGTTTATGGCCTGCCTTCTCTATCCAATCGAACTTTATGCCGATTTTTCCGGCTACACGGATATGGCGATTGGAACAGGAATGTTGTTCGGATTGAAACTGTCGCCCAACTTCGCGCATCCCTTTGCCGCCCAAACCACGGCTGAGTTCTGGCGACGCTGGCATATTTCACTTTCCTCCTGGGTACGTGATTACCTTTTTCTTCCTCTGTCGTCGCTCACACGCCGTTGGGGACAATGGGGCGTGGCTGCAAGCCTCATTGTGACCTTCATTGCTTTGGGTGTATGGCATGGTGCGGGATGGACGTTTGCCGTCTATGGATTGATACAGGGACTTGTGATTGTATGGGAACTAAGGACTGAGAAAATACGGAACGTGATAAGGAAGCGTATCGGTAAACGTCTGTTCTCCACGCTTTCAGTCATCCGCACCTACATCATCTTTGCCGTATCGCTGGTGTTTTTCAAGGCGCAGTCTGTTTCAGACGCATTCTATTTCCTTCGGAATATTTCTTTTCAGACCCATGCTAGCTGGAAAGAAATAAATATCGGTATGTCCGACCACATCTGCATCGTGGCAGGCTCCACCTTGTTGCTGATGCTGCTCTATGACTTTTTTATGTCCAAAGACGACTTGCACCTTCGTTTTGAAAAACAGCCTGCCTTCGTTCGCTGGACAGTGTATTATTTAATTGTGTTTGCCGTGTTCGCATATGGAATGTTCGGCACGGAATACTTCATATATCTGCAATTCTGATGAAAAATATACCGGAAACAAATCTTGGTGCAAACAACCATGAACGACCGGCTTTCCTACGTCTTGTCCGGAAGTTGGCGTTGTTCACAATACCATTCTGGGCTTTGATTGCCCTGTACGTTTACGATGATCCGTTCATGGTGCTCCACAAATATGACGTGTATGATTCTGATGTCAAACTAAACGAACATCATGTAGGTTGGCAAATATACAAGAATAATAATGACAGCGTGCATTTCAATTCATTTATCTTGGGCAATTCCTGCACGATGGCATTCCGATGCGGGGAATGGGAAAAATATCTTGCTCCCGGCGATCGTGCCATCCGTCTTTTCGGCAATGCGGAGAGCATAAAGGCGGTAAGCCTCAAACTTCGTGCCCTTGACCGTGAAGGTGCGGAAATTAAGAATGTGTTGATCGTTCTTGACAGGGCTTCCCTCTCTCATTTTGAGCTCCTGACGGGTTACGGCAATGTCCTTCCGTCTGCCATATCAGGGAGCAATCCGCTTACGGTTCAGTTGGCTTTCATACAGGGATTCGCAACGCCCGATTTCTTGTTCCCGTATCTGAAATACCGTATGACTGGGAAAGTGGAACTGAAAATGAAACGAATGAATCCTTATGGAAGGATACGTGATTCGAGGAATAATGATGCATTCAATCCTCGTGAGAAGATGATTGAGAAGGATGGTGAGGCGTATTGGAAAAAACGTAAAAACGAGTTTCCAGAACGGGATGGCACAATCACCGTAAATGACCCCGCCATATATCAAAAGCAACGGAAGGTACTGGATGAAATCATGGCAGTCCTGCGCCGTCATAACACCTCAATACGTGTTCTTATCAGTCCGGATTATGACCAGAAAGAACTACATCCGTATGATAGGAAAATCCTGCAAAGCATTTTCGGAAAAGAGAATGTATATGATTTCAGCGGCATTAACGAATTTACGAAAGATTACCACAACTATTATGAATCAGGACACTATCGTCCCTTGTTGGGCAATAAACTGCTGGAACGAATTTACAAATATCAATGAAATATTCTTCATTTTTTATTTGGTGTAAAAGTATATGTATTGTAAAGAATTGGTTTTGTACAAAATACATAAAATAACGTGAGTTCGATGAATTCAAAACAAAGCGAGTTGTGTGTCAAGAGTT
>USHV01000032.1 GCA_900554695.1 uncultured Prevotella sp.
TGTTGCTCAGGAACTTATAAATAAAGTTAAATTATAGTGTTGCGGAATTAAGGATGAATAAATTTGCGATGGTTAAATCGCGAAATTACCTAAACAAAAACCAAATGTTATAAACTTTATGAGAAAATGTAAATCTATCATTCTGACGTTATTGGTTTCGTTTATATCAATGACCATGTACGCGCAGGATTTCATCTGCTCAGGTACAATCGTCGATGAATTAGGCGAACCGATAATAGGAGCGTCGGTATTCCAGACAGGAAGCAAGAACGGCGCTTTCTCCGACATCAACGGAGAGTTTAAGTTGGCACAGGTGCCGGAGGGCAGCTCAATCACAATCTCGTACATCGGATACAAGACCATCGAGACAAAGGCAGCGGCCGGCATGCGTATCGTCATGCACGAGGACAACGAGCTGTTGGGCGAAGTTGTCGTAGTGGGTTACGGTGTGCAGAAGAAGAGCGTCGTCACGGCGTCAATAGCCAAGGTCTCAGCCGACGACCTCGCCACCACAACGCCGGTGCGTATGGACAACGCCCTGAAGGGTCTCGCTGCCGGTGTCACCGTTACATCATCGTCAGGACAGCCGGGTGCGGCTGCGCAGATACGCATACGCGGTATCGGAACCATAAACAACTCTGACCCGCTGTACATTGTCGACGGTATGCCTATCGAGGGCGGACTCGACTATGTGAACCCGAGCGACATCGAGAGTATAGATGTGCTCAAGGACGCGGCGTCCGGAGCAATCTACGGTGCGCGTGCCGCCAACGGTGTAGTACTCGTAACCACCAAGTCGGGAAAGAAGGGTAAGGTGAAGGTTAACTACAACTTCTCTTACGGATGGCAGAGCAAATGGCGCAAGCGCGACGTGCTCAACGCCACTGAGTATGCAGTGATGATGAACGAGGGTTATATCAACGCCGGCATGCAGCCGCTCTATTCTGACCCGTACAATCTGACCGACGCCATGGGCAACCCGATCACTACCGGAACCGACTGGCAGGACGAACTGTTCAACGACAACGCGCCTGTGATGAATCACGACGTGACCATCAGCGGTGCTTCGGACAAGGTGAACTATTATCTCTCAATGGGTTACTACGAGCAGGAGGGTATCATTGGCGGCAATTTCGACCGCTCCAACTATCAGCGTCTCTCGCTGCGCAGCAACACCAAATACAATCTGTTCGACGTATCCAAGGAGCGCAACTGGCTCAACAAGCTCGACGTGACAGTGAACCTTTCCTACGCACGTGTTAAGTCGAAGAGCATCGACGCCAACTCGCAGTGGGGTTCTCCGCTGGGTTCGGCTCTCTCGCTCTCGCCTATACTCACACCTACACTTACTGGCGCGGCTGCCGACGCTCAGGACGAGTTCTATCGTCAGACACAGCCCGACTATCCCGGACCGATACTCTCGCCAAACGGCGACCCGTACACCATCGCCGGTACGACATACAACGAGATGGTGAACCCGCTGGCATCGCTCTCGCTGCCGGGCGCACAGAACTGGAGCCACAAGTTCGTAACCAACTTCGCAACCGAGCTGCAGCTGTGGGACGGACTGAAATATCGCATATCCTACGGCGCAGACATGTCGTTCTGGGGTAATGAAAGCCACACGATACTGTATTATCTCACAACAAATAACAAGGCCACTCACACGAGTGCCTCGCAGGAAAGCGACCGCGGAACAGTATGGCAGCTCGAGAACGTGCTGACCTATGACAAGACTTTCGGCGACCATACGTTCAACGTAGTGCTGGGACAGTCGGCCATGAAGAACACCGGATGGACTCTCGGTGCGAGCCGCTGGAACCTCATCGACCTGAACAAACCTTACATCGACTTCGCGTCGGGTCTGGCAGAGAACGGCGAGCGCGACGGATGGGGCGGACCGTCAAATCCACATACGCTGTCGTCAATGTTCGCCCGTCTGAGCTACAACTACGCAGAGCGTTACATGTTCCAGGCAACAGTACGCCGCGACGGTTCGAGCCGCTTCGGTACAAACAATAAGTACGCCACATTCCCGTCGTTCTCTTTAGGATGGAACATCATCAACGAATCGTTCATGAAGAAAGCTCCGAAGTGGCTGTCCAACCTGAAGCTGCGTGCAAGCTGGGGTAAGAACGGTAACGAGAATATAGACGACTTCCGCTATGCAGTGTTCACAGCTACCGGCAACAACTACATACTCGGACGCGGCGAGGCTGTGATAAACGGCGTGAAGGCAAACGGACTGTCAAATCCTGACCTCAAATGGGAGGAGTCGGAGCAGACTGACATAGGTCTCGACTTCGGATTCATGAACAACGCGCTCACCTTCACCGTGGATTACTATAAGAAGAGAACAAACGGCATGCTTATGACCATGGCTATACCGTCATACGTCGGTGAGACCAAGCCTATCGGCAACGTGGGCAAGATGGAGAACTCAGGCGTTGAGTTCGAACTCGGATACAAGTTCAACGTGGCAGACGCTCAGTTCAGCATCCGCGGCAATGCCTCTTATCTGCATAACGAACTCATAGAGCTGGGTAACGACACGGGATGGGCTGCATACGACTCGTTCCAGGGCGTGGGCACCATCACACGTGCGATGAACGGCGAGCCGTTCCCATACTTCTACGGACTGAAGACAGCCGGAATATTCCAGACACAGGAGGAGATAGACTCTTACGTTGGACCTGACGGAAAGACTCCTATACAGCCGGATGCAAAACCGGGTTACGTGAGATTCGTCGATCTGAACAACGACGGTGTGATAGACGACAACGACCGCACCAAGATCGGTAAGGGTATGCCAGACTGGACGTTCGGTGTGAACTTCTCAGCTGCATGGCGCGGATTCGACTTCAACATGATGTGGCAGGGTACTGCCGGCAACGATGTGTTCGACGCAACACGCCGTATAGACATCAACTCAAGCAACCTGCCGTCATGGATGCTCGACCGCTGGACAGGCCCGGGCACATCAAACAAATACCCGATCTTCATCGTGGGCGACTCTTCAGACAACTGGAAATCTTCAGACCTCTACGTGTATGACGGTTCTTACCTGCGCCTGAAGAACATCGAGCTGGGCTATACGCTGCCGGAAAACATCACAAAGACCGTGTTCATAAACAGACTTAGAGTATATGTTTCTGCCGAGAACCTTCTTACATTTACTAAATATCATGGCTTTGATCCAGAAATCTCTTCGGGTGGAACTTCGCTCGGCGTAGACTACGGTGTATATCCGCAGGCTCGTGTATGGCGAATAGGTTTCAATCTGGAGTTCTAAACCTAAACAATGTTTTGACGTTGACGGGAATAAGGTCTGAGGCTCTGCCGACGACCTTACCGCCCGGAAACCTAAGACAATTAAAAACAAGACAACAATGAAAAAGCTAAATATATATGCCGGCCTTATCATGGCCGCCTCGGTGACGCTTACCGGCTGTAGTGACGACTTCCTGGAGGTCACACCGCCTACGTCAAATCCGATAGAGGAGTATTTCACAACGCGCGATCATGTCTATGAATCGCTTATCTCCGCCTATGCGCCGCTGCAGTGGCCTGACTGGGGATATGACCAGTATAACCCGCTGAACATCATGAGCGACATCATGGCAGACGATATATGGCCGGGTGGAGCAAGCAGTACGGACAACCAGTACTGGCACCTGATGATGAACTACAACGCCAATCCCGAGAACTGTATGTCGGGACTGTGGACGTGTGAGTATAGCGGTATAAAGCGCTGCAACGACGTGCTGACATACATAGGATGGGCAGGCGACAACATAAACGAGGACGAGCGTGCCCTGTGGACAGCCCAGATGCATGTGCTGAGAGCTTACTACTACTGCAATCTGTGGAAGTTCTGGGGCAACATTCCGTTCTATACTGAGAACCTTGAGTTCCCTTATCTTGCCGAGCAGCTTTCTGCCGACGATGTATACAACAACGTTATTACAGACCTGGAGGCAGTGATAGAACAGAATGTACTGCCGATGAAATGGGAAGACACGGCAAGCGAGGACAACGTGGGCAAGGTGTCGCAGGCCATGGCCTACATGCTTTATGCCGAAATGGTGATGTATCAGAACGACGAGAGCCGCTATTCCAAGGCACTCGGATACATGAACGACATAATCGGAAGCCAGCAGTATGAGCTCATGTCGAGCTATGCCGCAATATTCGAAGAGAGCGGTGAGTGGGGCTCGGAGTCCATATTCGAGGTGAATTATAAGGACGACAACGCTGTGCGTTCGTGGAACGGACCTCTCGTTTCGGGCGGTACGGTTCTCCCGCGTCTCATCAGTCCGAGCGCCTGGGCTGCAAACGCAGGCGACGACAGCGGCGTGACAAACGGCTGGGGATTTGCTCCGGTACGCACGGAGACATTCCAGATGTTCGCCAATGGTGACGAGCGCCGCGACGTGACATGCTTCGATGCCAACGCACACGGCACTTATGAGCACCGTTATCAGGACACTGGCTACTTCCTCGGCAAGTATATCGCCAAGTCGGAGAACAACAAGGACCAGGCTGCCGACGGCGACCTGAACTTCAACAACAACCTGCGCATATACCGTTATGCAGAGACTCTGCTCAACGCTGCCGAACTGCTGCTCCGCACAGGAGGCGACGCGGGACTGGCTGAGACTTACCTCAATCTCGTGCACAACCGTTCGGGACTTACCGACCGTGTGAGCGCTACGATTGACAACATCATAAACGAGCGCCACCTCGAGTTCGTAGGCGAAGGCAAACGCTACTGGGATCTGGTGCGTACGGGTAAGGCCGCATCGACACTTGTGCCCGATACTTATGGCTACCGCACCAACACTTGGAGCGAATCGAAGAAATATCTGCCTATACCGCAGGCTGAGATAGACGCCGCACAAGGCACTCTGACTCAGAACAATTATTAATCAAACACAACAATAAGTGACAAATTATGAAAAAGCTTAATTATATATTGGGCGCGTTTGCCGCAGTGGCATTGTCACTGGCTTCGTGCTCTCCCGACGACATTGACGGTGTTGACGAGAACGGACTGCCGCTCGCAGAGAACGCCAAGGTGACCGTTGAGGTGGATCAGACAATCAACCAGGCTACGTTCAAGCTTGAGGGCAACGGCATCTATCCTATATGGATAATGGATTGGGAAAGTACCAACCCTTATTCCACGCAGAACGGACTGAAGAAGATATTCAACAATGCCGGCGACTATGTGCTGAAATATCGTGTGGGCAACCGCAACGGATTCAGTCAGGGCATAGCTTCCACTACGTTCCATATTGACAACTCACTCATCGACTACGACATGTATGCCACGATGCTCAGCGGAAAGACATGGCGCATATCCAAGGACGAGCAGGGACATCTGGGTTGCGGCGAACCGGGCAGCGACGGTCTGGGCTGGTTCTCTGCCGCTCCTAACGAGAAGCAGGGCACGGGTCTGTATGATGACGAGATAACATTCACGGCCGACGGAACATATACTTACAGTCCCGGTGCCGACGGACTGGTGTTCGTGAACAACGGATGCACAGTGTTCCAGGATAATCCCGGCAACGGCGAGGATTTTGATGCTGCCGCTCAACAACAGACCGCACAATACGAGATCAAGGGCGAAGGAAACAATGTTTATCTGGTGCTTCCGGCACAGACTCTGTTCCCTTATATCTCATGCGACAATCAGTATAATACGCCTAAGTTCCGCATAGAGAGCATAACAGGCTCGAAGCTCGTGCTCGTATATGACGACGGAACTATAGCTTGGCACTATATCCTTACAAGCAAGGCCGAGGAGCAGAGCTTCGACGGATTCGATCCGGACAGCGAGTACAACATGTTCAAGAACTGTACGTACACAAACGAGTTCTTCTATGCTCCGGGTTGGGCACAGATAGCCGATCCTACGCTTACCGCCAACGGCAATTCGTTCACCATAGACCTGCCTGTGGCAACAAGCGAGAAGTGGCAGGCTCAGGTTAAGTTCCTCACCGACATGAGCACAAGTGCGGCTTCAAACTATGACTTCAGCTGCAAGCTCATGTCCAACACCAACCATAACAATGTTACGGTGAAACTGGTAAAGACCGGTGACGACGACACTTATTATTTCGAAGAGACCATTGCGCTGAAGGCTTATGAGGAATATGTGTTCTATAAGAGCGACATGCCGGGATTGGATATGGACAATGTTTCATTGGTACTCGACTTCGGTGGTAATGCCGAGAATACTCAGGTGACGTTGAGCGACGTAGTTCTGAAAGACCATGCCAACGACGACGGAACCGTGTTGCCGTCGGAAGAAGAGGACAAGACAGTCTATACCTACGACTCTGAGAATAATCTCTGGAAAGTGAATGTGGACGACACGGACGCTTATACCACAGAGTTCTATTACGCTCCGGGATGGTCGCAGATTGCTGATCCGGGATTTACGAAGAATGGAGGCAACTATACCATAACGCTGCCGTCGGCTACTTCGGAACAGTGGCAGGCTCAGGTGAAGATAAAGACAGGTATCGCTGCTGAGGCTGATGTGGCTTACGACTTCAGTTGCACGCTGATGTCAAACAAGGAACTCAGGGGTGCGACAGTGAAACTCACCGATGGTGCCAACGACGCCGACAACTTCTTCTTCACCGAGCGTGTGGATCTCGCACCTTATGAGGAGTATGTGTTGAAGGTGCCGGCATCCAAACTGGCTATCGGAGCCTCTCAGGGACTGATGCTTGTGCTTGATTTCGGCGGATGCCAGGACAACACAACGGTGACTGTGAACAACATTGTGTTGCAGAAGACAGCTCAATGATATCTTAACAATCTGCTTTATAATTTGTGGAATCCATTGCTTTGCAGGAAATCGTCAGTTGACTTGGAAGAACAGACATCTGCAGACAAGGAAACATCAATGTGGGTTTTAAAAGATGATTTCTTGCAGGCAATGGATTTAAATAATAATATGCGGATTGATAAAATAAAACATAAACAATAACGTTATAAAAATAATAAGATAATGAAAACCCGAATGATATTAAGCATGTTTTTTGCTGCTGTGGCCGGACTTATGGCTTGCAGCGATGAGCGGGAGACGGTTTATGCACCTGACAATCAGCAAGTGACGTTGTCGGTAACGGAAGAGAAACTTACGGCTGACGCGGCTTCGTTCAATGTGAATGTTACTACCGACCATGAATTTGCAGCATATTCTACAGTTGATTGGATGACGGTGAGTCCTGAAGGATCGGTAAAGAAAAACGAGACTCTTACTGTCACGGTGGAAGCAAACACCGAAACAGAAAGCCGTACGGGTGAAGTGATAGTATGGTGTGGTGGCACAAGACGTGCCGTAAAGGTAAGCCAGGCAGGCGTTGAGGCACCTGATACAGAGATAACAGCTCCTGACGGATATTCGCTTGTGTGGAACGACGAGTTCGACGGAACGGAACTGAGCAACGACTGGACGTTTGAAGTGGCTGGACCGGGCTTCGTGAACAACGAGCTTCAGAACTATGTCAAGGGCAACGACGTGGCTGAGGTCTCTAATGGAACATTGAAAATAAATCTCTATAAAGACGGCAACGACATCAAGTCGGCACGCATCTATGCAAAGCGTAACCAGGGATGGAAGTACGGATACATAGAAGCAAGCATCAAACTGCCTGAAGGTAAGGGCACATGGCCTGCTTTCTGGATGATGCCGGTGAACTTCACCTCATGGCCGGGAGATGGAGAAATAGATATAATGGAATCGGTGGGATACGACCTGAACGTGGTTGTCTCGACGATACATTGCAACAAGTATAATAACGGAGGCACGGCAATAGAAAGCGCACGCACTTCTGTCGCTACGGCTTATTTAGAATTCCACAAGTATGCTCTTGAATGGACGGCAGACAAAATGGTGTTCTATGTTGACGGCAAACAGCTGCTCACATACAATAACGACGGCACAGGAAAGGATGCCTGGCCCTTTGACTCACCATTCTATGTGATACTCAACCTTGCGTGGGGCGGCTCTTGGGGCGGCTTACAGGGAGTTGACGAAAGTTGTCTTCCTGCAACCATGGAAGTGGATTATGTGAGAGTATTCCAGAAGTAGAAAAGAAGCTGACAATAAGGTTGAAGCCGCTTGCGACCGGTTAGCCGTGTGCCATTGACGCCGCGGAGCGCGGCCGTGGGTGGCTTCTGTGTTAAATGTACTGCGTAAACAGGTCTATTGTGTTACGGAAACGTGCATGTCATACGGTGAAAAGGTGTATGTCACGCGATGAAAAGGCGCATTTTACATGCTGATAAAGCCTTTTCCGCATGCCCAGACGGTGCATATCATACCCTCAGATGGGTGCTCATGGTACATCGGAATGGGCTTTGTCGTACTGCGATATGCGGACAGGCTTGCCGTTTTCCGCTTGATATGCGGATCACAACAGTCGAAAGTCGTATCATGAAAATTAATGATTTAAAGTCATAAATGCAAGCTGAAAATCTGATTTCAATGACGTCTTAAATATTTTAAAAGTCTGAAACATACTTTAAAACGATTATTATCCACCACCAAAATATATGGAACAAAAAATGCAATATATTGAAAATGAATGTTTTACTCTTTTAATACACCTTTATCATACCACCAAGTGACTTTATATGCTTGTATTCGATGAATTTAGTTTTTAAATTTGCAAAAGGAGAAAACAGCGACCTTAAACTTTAAATATTTATGCAACATTTATGATTTATAACTAAAAACGATATGACATAAGGTTGCATTACATATGTTGAAGTCTGCTAAACTTGATCTGATAAATAAGAATCCTATATAAACTAAAGACAATGAAAAAATTTATAACAATGGCTGTTGTTGCAGCGTTTGCTGCTAATGTGGCCAAGGCTCAGTCGGTTCCGGTCTATCTTGACGCGACTAAGCCCATCGAACAGCGTGTGGAGGATGCGCTGAAGCGTATGACGCTCGACGAGAAAATAGCTGTCATACACGCTCAAAGCAAGTTCAGCTCGCCGGGCGTGGCACGCCTCGGCTTCCCTGATTTCTGGACAGACGACGGACCTCATGGCGTTCGTCCCGACGTGCTTTGGGATGAATGGGAGCAGGCCGGACAGACAAACGACTCGTGTGTGGCTTTTCCTGCGCTCACATGTCTTGCCGCTACGTGGAATCCTCAGATGGCAATGGCTTACGGTAAGGCTCTCGGCGAGGAGGCGCTCTATCGTGGCAAGGACATGATTCTCGGTCCTGGCGTCAACATTCTGCGCACACCTCTCGGCGGACGTAACTTCGAGTATATGGGTGAAGACCCTTATCTGACATCACGTATGGTGGTGCCTTATGTTCAGGGACTGCAGTCCAATGGCGTTGCAGCCTGCGTAAAGCATTTCGCTCTGAACAATGACGAGGAATATCGCAATCAGGTTAATGTCATCGTTGACGACCGTGCTCTTTACGAAATATATCTTCCGGCATTCAAGGCTGCCGTTACCGAAGGACACGTATGGGGACTCATGGGTGCCTACAACCTTTATAATGATCAGCACAACTGCCATAACAAGCGTCTGCTCTGCGACATCCTGAAAGGCGAGTGGGGCTTCGACGGCGTTGTGGTATCCGATTGGGGCGGTGCGCATGATACACGCCAGGCTGTTGAGAACGGACTCGATATGGAGTTCGGAACATGGACCGATGGCCTTTCTTTCGGCGAATCGAACGCATACAACAACTATTATCTCGCCCGTCCTTACCGCGAGTTGATACAGAAGGGCGAATATTCTACAAAAGAACTCGACGATAAGGTGCGTCGCGTACTGCGTCTCTTCTTCCGCACTACGATGCGTACAGACCGTGGAAACGGCTCCATGAATTCTGAGGCTCATTATGCTACGGCACGACGTGTGGCTGATGAGGGCATCGTTCTCCTCAAGAACGAAGGCAATCTGCTGCCGCTCGACACCACGAAAGCGCTCCGCGTGCTCGTTGTCGGTGAGAATGCCATTAAGATGATGACCGTAGGCGGAGGCAGTTCGTCGCTGAAAGCACAGCGTGAGACGCTTCCTATTGAGGGCATGCGCAAATATATGGGCAATATGATCAAGATAGATTATGCCCGTGGTTATGTAGGCGACACTATCGGTGAGTACAATGGCGTTGTTGCAAAACAGAAACTCTATGAGCCGCGTACGGCCGACGAACTCATTGCCGAGGCTGTAGATAAGGCCAAAAATGCCGATTGCGTGGTGTTCTTCGGCGGTTTGAACAAGAGCGATTATCAGGATGCTGAAGGTCACGACCGCAAGGAGTACGGTCTGCCTTACGGTCAGGACCGTGTGGTTGAGGCTCTTGCAAAGGTCCATAAGAACATAGTATTCGTCAATATATCAGGTAATCCGGTTGCCATGCCGTGGCGTAACAAGGTTAAATCCATCGTACAGGGCTGGTTCCTTGGCTCTACTGCCGGCGAGGGTCTGGCCGATGTGCTTACCGGACGCGCCAATCCTTCAGGCAAGTTGCCTTACACATGGTGGCAGAAGCTTGACGATGTGGCTGCCCATAAGCTCAATACTTATCCGGGAACATGGCGAGACGGCAAGAAGATCATCGACGAAGAATATAAGGAAGGAATCTTTGTAGGCTACCGTTGGGCTGATAAGGAGAACATAAAACCGGTGTTCGCATTCGGTCACGGCTTGAGTTACACCACTTTCAAGATAGGCAAGGCAACTGCCGACAAGACCAGAATGGCCCAGGGCGACAGCATAAGCTTCACCGTCAGCGTTACCAATACGGGCAGCAAGGCAGGCTCTGAGGTCGTGCAGCTTTATGTACGCGACTGCAAATCTTCGCTTGTCCGCCCGTACAAGGAACTTAAAGCCTTCAAGAAAGTGAGCCTCCAGCCAGGCGAGACCAAGCAGGTTAAGCTGACCATAGGCACTGATGCCTTGAGCTTCTTCGATGACAAAGCCCACAAATGGACAGCTGAACCGGGTGACTTCGAAGCTTTGATAGGCAACTCTTCAGATAATCTTAAACAGAAAGTTAAATTTGTTTTAATGTGATAATTTGTGTCACAGGCCGGAGGACATAAGTTGTCCGGTCTGTGTATTTTTTTACCATTATTATTTTATTATTATGATATCAATACGTAAAACATTGACGACAATAGCATCGTGTGTGCTCGCCCTTACTGCTACGGCGCAGAACACAGACATGGATAAGTTTGTCAACGATCTTATGTCGCGCATGACTCTTCAGGAGAAAATAGGTCAGCTAAATCTTCAGGTGGCCGGCGACATCACCACCGGAAATGCTCAGGACACCCAGGTGGCAAGCCTCATAAGGTCAGGAAAAATGGGTGGAGTGTTCAACATTAAGGGAGTTGAAAATATAAAGGAACTCCAGAAGATTGCGGTTAAGCAGAGTCGTCTGGGTATTCCTTTGCTCGTGGGCATGGATGTCATCCATGGTTATGAGACGATATTCCCCATTCCGTTTGCCCTCTCGTGCAGTTGGGATGTGTCAGCAGTCGAGGAAGCTGCCCGCATAGCGGCAAAGGAAGCCTCTGCCGACGGTATAAACTGGGTTTACAGCCCTATGGTTGACATCTGTGTCGATGCCCGTTGGGGCCGTATAGCCGAGGGCAACGGTGAAGATCCTTATCTCGGCTCACAGATGGCAAAGGCCATGATACGTGGTTATCAGGGCGATCTCAGCAGAAATTCCAACGTGATGGCCTGCCTCAAACACTTCGCTCTTTATGGTGCTGTGGAGTCAGGTCTCGACTACAACACCGTAGATATGAGTCGCCTGCGCATGTTCAACCAGTACTTCCCGCCCTATAAGGCAGCCGTTGAGGCAGGTGCCGGCAGCATCATGTCGTCGTTCAACATCGTTGACGGAATTCCGGCTACAGCCAACAAGTGGCTGCTCGACGACGTGCTGCGCAAGCTTTGGAAGTTCGACGGATTCGTTGTGACCGACTACGGTTCAATAGGTGAGATGATAAGCCACGGCGTGGGAGGTGATCTTAAAAACGCTTCTGTCTTGGCTCTCAATGCCGGCACCGACATGGATATGTGTTCTACGGGATTCTTGAATACGTTGGAGCAGTCATTAAAGGACGGCACCATAACTGAGGAAGCCATCAACACGGCATGCCGCAGAGTGCTCGAGGCAAAATATAAGCTTGGCCTTTTTGCCGACCCATACAAGTATTGCGACACCAAGCGTCGCAAGAAAGACATCTTCACAGCCGACAACCGTGCCGCAGCACGCCGCATAGCTGCCGAGACATTTGTCCTGCTGAAGAACCAAAACAACCTTCTGCCGTTGAAGCGCGAGGGCAAGATTGCTCTTATAGGTCCGTTGGCAAACACCCGCGCCAACATGGCCGGAACATGGTGTGTGGCATATACTCCCGATAAGTATTCCACACTTAAGGAAGGATTTGAACGTGCGCTCCAAGGCAAAGCAGAGCTGCTCTACGCACAGGGCTGCAACCTCATGGCCGACTCTTTGCGCCAGCGTGCAGCCGAGTCCGGCAAGACCATAGAACGTGGCGACGATGCCGCTCTCAAGGCTGAGGCTCTTGCTGTTGCCGCCAAGGCCGATGTCATTGTATGTGCAATGGGTGAGAGCGCTGATATGTCAGGCGAGTGCGCCAGCCGTTCAGACCTCCGTCTGCCCGACGTACAGCGCGAATTGCTCGCCGAACTCGTAAAATTGGGCAAGCCGATCGTGATGCTCAACTTCTCCGGACGTCCGACAGTGCTTACATGGGAGCAGGACAATGTTGACGCAATACTCAATGTATGGTTCGGAGGCAGCGAGGCTGCCGATGCCATTTGCGATGTAGTGTTCGGCGATGTTGCTCCGAGCGGCCGACTCACAATGACATTCCCCCGCACGACAGGTCAAGTACCTATGTACTATAACCACATGAACACCGGTCGTCCCGTACCCGAAGGTACAAAGGAATTCCGCAAATTCGCTACCAACTGGCTCGACAACGTGAACGATCCGCTCTATCCTTTCGGTTACGGTCTCACATACACGACCTTCAGCTACGGCAAGCCCGTTGTAACAGGTTCAGGCCGCAACTTCAAGGCTTCGGTCACTGTGACCAACACCGGTTCGCGTGACGCTTACGAAGTTGTGCAGCTCTACATGCGCGATCCGGCCGCTTCTATAGCCCGTCCGGTTAAGGAACTGAAAGGATTCAACCGCATCATGCTCAAGGCAGGCGAGAGCAAGGAGGTAACTTTCGACATCACCGAGAAAGAACTCTCTTATTACAATGCCGAAGGCCGCCAGGTGTTCGAACCCGGAAAGTTCGACATAATGCTCGGTCCCGACAGTCGCTCGCTCCAGACCGTAAGCATAACGGCTGAGTGACGCCGCTATGTAAGGATTTGAAATATAACGAAATATAAAAAAGGAGACTTTCCTGCTTACGACAGTTATGATGTTAGAATAAGCCGGAAGGTCTCCTTTTTAAAAAACGGGAATCTGTTTTTGTAAATTCATAATATTGTCTTATCTTTGCAATATATTGCATTATCATATGTTTCATTCGGGAAACGATGATTGTATGAGAATTTTATTACTACTAATTTTTATACTGGCTCCGTTGAGACATGCCGCTGCTGTCACACGTGCCGATTCGCTTTATAATTGTATTGATGAGGCCATTGCCAATTCAAGCAAGTATATAGCCAAGCGCGAAAGTTACATACGCCACATCCGCAACATGTATGCCGCAGCCGCCAATCCGTCGGCGCGTTATTCCATAGCCCTCGAACTTTATAGAGAATACCGGGCTTTCATGAGCGATTCCGCCCTTGCATGGCTCGACCGTGCTGAGACCATAGCGCGTGTCAGCGGCGATGCTGCCGGCGAGAACCGCTGCCGTGTGCTTGCAGCCTATCTGTGTTCTTCCACAGGTATGTACACCGAGGCGGTGGATATACTTGCCGGCGTGGACATGACGAAGTTCGACAGGCAGGGACTTGTGGATTACTACATGGCCTGCAATCATCTCTACGGCGAGTTGGGCTATTACAGCAAGGTTGACGCTCTCAAGAAAAGATACCTCTCGTTGTCGGCTCTTTATGCCGACTCGCTCATAGCCACGGCTGATGCCGACAGCGACATCCGCCTGCAACTGCTCGAGACACGGGCTTACGGACGGGGCGACTACATCGCTGCCCTGCGCTATAACGACCGCCGGCTGTAACTCACCGACAAGAATTCTCACCGCATGGCGATAGTCTCTTTCTATCGTTTCCTCGACTACAAGATGCTCGGCAACACCGAGGAATGGACCTACTGGCTCGCCCTCTCGGTGCTCAACGATGTGCGTAATGCCGTGCTTGACCAGGGCGCGCTGTGGGAACTGGCAAACACCATGTACACCAACGGCGAGATAGAACGCTCCTACCGCTACATAAATTTCGCTTCAGATTGCGCCACGAAGTTCGGCACCCGACTGCGCAACCAGCAGATTACGCCTGTGATGCAGGCCATAGACAAGATATATCAGATGCAGAACCGCCGCGAGAACACATATCTCAAGACGGCAATCGTGGTGTCAGTGGTTTTCCTTGTCATAGTGCTCGCGTTTCTCTTCTATCTCAACCGCCAGCGGCACAAGCTCGCCCTGGCTCAGACAGAGCTCAGTGAGAAGAACGCACAGCTGACCGACCTCAACGCCGAGATGAAACATACGCTCGACGACCTCGACACGCTCAACCACCGGCTTGTGGCGACAGGCAATCATCTCAACGAGGCTGTGGCAGGGCTCGACGAGAGCAACAGGGTGAAAGAAAAGTATATCGGACTGTTCCTGCGCCAGTGTTCGTCTTACATCGACCGCATGGACGCCATGCGTCGCGACATGCTCGCCATGCTCAAGTCGAAACGCTATGCCGACCTTTACAACCTTATGAAAAACCATAACTTCCGCGACAGGGAGCGTGAGGAACTTTTCGAGATATTCGATTCCACATTCATTCGGCTTTTCCCTACCTTTGTCGATGAGTTCAACCAGTTGCTCAGGCCCGAGTGCCGCATATCTTTGCCCGACCAGTCGAAGCTGACAACGGGAATACGCATATTAGCCCTAATTCGCCTTGGCATCGACGACAGCTCGAAGATAGCCGAGTTCCTGCATTTCTCGGTAAACACAATATATAACTATCGCGCCAAAATAAAGAACGGATCTGCCGTAAACCGCGATGAATTCGAGAATTTTGTGAAATCTATAGGTCTGCCTAAGGCGTGACGACGGCCTGCGGGCCATATATAGACGCGCACAGAGCCTCGCACCGTACGGGCCTGTAAGTGCCCGCACTGATGCCTTTGCGCGCCCAGAAACGCTTATTCCGTCTCTGTGCGCAATATCTATAAGCAATGCCGTTGCGGCGTCCTGCCTGCGGCATGAATGACATAAAAACTCCGAAATAAAGCATTTATTTCATAAAAACTCCGGCAATGTACGGACGGCTCCGCCGCCCGTCATGCTTCCGTGTGTCATTGCCGGCGTGAGTGTCAGGCTTTGGCGGCCTTACTTCCGAATATCTTATCTACCACAAGCGCCACCGCACCGTCGCCCGTCACGTTGCAGGCCGTGCCGAAACTGTCCATGGCTATGTAAAGCGCAATCATAAGAGCCTGGTCCTGCTCGCCGAATCCCAGTACCGACGCCAGCGGTGCCAGCGCCGCCATTATTGAGCCTCCGGGCACTCCCGGCGCCGCCACCATCATCACAGACAGCAGCATCACGAATCCCGTGAAGAGCATTGCGTCGTGCGGCATGCCCTTCATTATGCAGATGGTCAGCGCACAGGCCGTTATCTTCATCACCGATCCCGACATGTGTATCGTTGCACAGAGCGGCACGGTGAAGCCCGCCACATCGTTGCTCACGCCGTTAAGCTCGGTCTGACGCAGCGTCACCGGTATTGTTGCAGCCGACGACGATGTGCCCAGGGCCGTGAAGTATGCCGGCAGCATGCGCCACAGCAGGCGCAGCGGATTGCGCCGCGTAATGGCGCCTGCCACTATGAACTGATAGAGCAGTATGACAATGTGCAGCACGAATATCACTACTATTATCTTGGCAAACACGCTCATTATGGCGTAGGCGTCGCCGGTGGCGGTCATGTTGAGGAACATTCCGAAAATGTATGGCGGCAACAGCGGTATGATGGCCTTGCTTATCACCTTGCCGGTGATGTCCATCATCTCGTCGGCTCCCTTTCTCAGCACCTCTGCGTCGCCGTAGGCTATGCCCAGACCCATTATGAACGACAGCACGAGCGCGCTCATCACGTCGAGTATGGGCGGTATCTTGATGGTGAAATACGGTTCGATGCCATTGCCCGTGCCGCCCGACGCAGCCATCGACAGCCCCTCGGTCATTGCAGGGAACAGCGCGCTGCCCGTGCCGTAGGCGAGCATTCCGCACAGTACGGTGTCGGCATAGGCTATCGCCACTGTTACGAGCAGCATCTTGCCCGCCGTCTTACCGATGCCCGCTATTGCCGGCGTGACGAGCCCCACGATGATTATCGGAATGAGAAAACCCAGGAACTGGCTGAATATGGCGTTGAATGTGACAAACGGTTTTATCCACGGTTCAGTCATCACGTTGCCCAGGGCCACACCCAGGGCTATGGCTATGATAATGCGGGGCAGCAGCCCGAATCGTATTCTTTTCATGTGCGTAAGGTTTTGTATTAAACAATACAGGCAAGCCCGTGTTCCGAATGCGGGCTTGCCTGTGTCTTTACGGCCGGCAGTCGGGATGGTTGTCGTCCGGCCGTTTATGTGTCGCCGCTTTCTTCAGCATGGTGTTCAGGCTCTGTCCTCCTTCAGTCTCTCGGCCATGTCGCGTCCCAGCTGTTCGCAGGCAGCGGTCGTCTCGGCGTTGAGGCTCTGGCAGATGTCCACCGGAGTGCCCACCGGCTCGAAGTGCAGATGGTGCTCGTTCCATTCGCCTATCTTGGTTACGGCCTTGCTTGCCCAGCCGTGATTGCCGAACCAACCCAGGTAGTGATTCTTTATGTCGCGTCCTGCTAGCTCAGAGAGCAGCACGTCCATCTCGTGGTAGAGGCCCGTGTTGTAGGTCGGTGCGCCCACGATGAGAGCGCGGTAGCGGAACACGTCGGCTATGATATAAGAGTGGTGGGTCTTCGACACGTTGTACATCACTATGTTCTTTATGCCGGCCTCGCTCGCTGCGCTGGCTATTACCTCTGCCGCACGCTCGGTGTTGCCGTACATTGTGCCGTAGCACAGTACTATGCCCTCGTCGGTGTCGTATCTGCTCATGCGGTCGTACATGCCCGTCACCTTGCCGATATGCTCGTGCCATACGGGTCCGTGTGTGGCGCAGATGAACTTGATGTCGGCGCCTGACAGCTTCTTCATGGCGTTCTGCACGGGTATGCCGTACTTGCCTACGATGTTGCTGTAGTAGCGCACCATCTCAGGCCAGAAGCCGTCGCAGTTTATCTGTGCGTCTATCACGCCGCCGTTGAGTGCTCCGAAGCATCCGAAGGCGTCGCCCGAGAACAGCACTCCGGCCGTGGTGTCGAGCGTCATCATTGTCTCAGGCCAGTGAACCATAGGCGTGAGCACGAACTTCAGCGTGTGGCTGCCGAGGCTCAGCGTGTCGCCGTTCTTTATTTCCATTGTGTTGTCGGCGATGCCGTAGAAGCCCTTCAACAGGTTGAATGTCTTCTTGTTGCCTATCACCTTGACCTCAGGATAATATTTTCTGAGCAGTGCTATTGAGCCGCTGTGGTCGGGCTCCATGTGGTTCACCACGAGATAGTCCACGTGGCGGTCGCCCAGCACGGCGCGTATGTTCTCGATGAACTGGCTGAAGAAACCCACCTCGACGGTGTCTATGAGGCACACCTTCTCGTCGTCGATGAGATAAGAGTTGTATGACACTCCTGCCGGCAGCGGCCACAGACCCTCGAAGAGGTGCTTGTTGCGGTCGTTCACGCCAACATAGTAGATGTTGTTTGTAATTGCTTTCATTTGCGTATTGTTGTTTTTGATGTTATTGTCTGTCTGTTGTCAGTCCCCGGACTGCCTCATGCTCATGCCGAACTCACGGCTTATGTTGTTGCCCGTGTGCGTGCAGCAGTCGGCGGCGAACGCTGCGGCACATTCCGCAATGCTTTCCCAGCAGATGCCGTCGGCACGGGTCGCCAGGTCGTGGCGGCTTATGCCGTGGCGTATGAGGGCGTATATCATACCCGCGTTGTAGTTGTCGCCGGCTCCTATTGTGCTCACTGCCTCCACCTGTCTCACGCTGAACGTCATTGGTTCTCCGGTGTCCGTGAACACGTGTGTGGGGCGGTCGCCGTCGGTACAAACCAATATGCGGCAGTGGCGGGCTATGTGGTCGCGGTAGGCTTCTGCCGGGTCGGACGTCCCGAACACCGTCATGAGGTCCTCCGTACTGGCACGCACTATGTCGGCGCGGCTCAGATTCTCGGTCATGTTCTGTATCACGTCGGGCAGGTCGGCCTTGTGTGCCGGGCGGAAATTCATGTCATACACCACCATCGCCCCGGCCCTCCGTGCCTCGTCGAGCAGGGGAGCGGTCATGTGGCGCGTGGCGGGACTCACCGCGTGGAACGAGCTGAGCATCAGTATGTCGCCCTCGTTCATGGGTCGCGGATGCCCGTCGTATGGCAGCGGACGGCTGTCGCGGTAGAATGTGTAGGAAGCGTTGTTTCGGGAATCGAGCACGGCCAGCGATACGGTTGACTTCATTCCGCAGGCGGTCTTCACCGACGTCACATCCACACCCTCGGCCTCGAGAAAGCTCCGCATGCGCCGTCCGGCGTAGTCGTCGCCCGTAGCCGACACGAAAGCCGTGCTTATGCCTGCCCTTGCGAGCGACACAATGGTGTTGAGTGCCGAGCCTCCCGGCACCGCGCTGACGGGTGTGTCGTCTTTGAAAACAATGTCGAGCGTCATTTCGCCCGTTGCCGTTACCCTGCGTCTGTCGTCGTTTGTTGTCATCTGTCGCTATTTGTTTGCTTTCTGCGTCAGTCGTTGTCCTGAAGTGTGCGTATGACGTGCGGAAACGTATTGACGCGGAATATCTACGTGCAAAGATAAAAATAAAAAACGACAGTTATGCAAATAACTGTTATGTTATATTCCGTGCGGATGCGAAAATTTTGATTCCGCCTTTCTCACTCGTTGCCTGACGGAGTATTCGGGTGGCCGGATGACATTAACGGTTTTAACATGTTTCAATCTCGTTTTTAACATTTCTCCCGACCATCCCGGCGTGTCTGAAAAATGAACCGAACGCGCGAATTATATAGTTGTCCCTGTTTCGCGATGCCCTTCGCTTCAGATTGCGTCGCGCTTCCGTCGTACCCGCGTTGCGAAATGGGCTTTATCGTGTCCTGATATGGCCTGTTTCATCGCCCGATTAAGCCTATATCGGAGTGCAAAAGAGCCCATATCGCAATGCGAAATGGGCCATATTGCAACAGACCTTCCGGAAGACCGTGTCGCGGAATGAACCTTGCAAGGTACTGTTGTCCTTTTATCCGGCTGATAGTCAGACGGTTATGAAATTGTGCTGCAAATTATCGGAAAATGCCTTGAAAATCGGATGATTTTCTGAAAGATTGTAGTTCTTGACGCTGTAAATGTTAAAACGATAGCGCTCCGCACACTTTATGGTTGCTATATGGCAATTATGAAACGTGCGGCTGCGGCGCTGTCTTGTACTGTTCATCTTATGATGAGTGTCGTCATGAGTTCGGGGGCGAATGTCTCCTGCGCCACCTGCTGTATCATCTGCGGCGTCACCTCGTCGATGTTGCGGAACAGTTGTGCCACGTCCTTCTCCCATCCGTAGTGCAGGAAGCTCTTGGCGAAGTCGATGGCGAAGCTCTCACGGCTGTCGCACGCCACGCCTATCTGACCCTTTATCTGTTTCTTGGCGGCGCGCAGCTGCTTGTCGCTCAGTGGTGTCTGCATCATGTGGTCGAGCTCGCGCCGTATGAGTCGCATGCAGCGGTCAACCTGCCGCGGATCGCAACCGAAGTAAGCCGCCCACACACCCGTGTCGGAGTAGCTCGCCATTGAGCTTTCCACCGTGTAGACAAGCGCGTGGCGCTCGCGCAAGGTCAGGTTGAGGCGCGCCGTCATTCCCGGTCCTCCTATTATGTTGTTGAGCAGATAGAGGGCCATGCGCCGGCGGTCGTGTATGTCGTAGGCACGGTTGCCCGTCATCACGTGCGCCAGATGCGTGTCCATGTTCATCGTCCTCTGTGTGGGGACGTATGGCGGCAGCGGCCTGCGGCGCATGTCGTCGGTGGCAGGCAGGGGCGAGTCCGGGGCGGGAGAGTCGTGTCCTGCGCGTGCTAGAGCCTTTATCAGACGGTTGAAGTCTATGTCGCCGTAGGCAAAGAATATGGCGTTGTCGGGGCGGTAGAGGCGCGAGGTGAATCGCAGGGCGTCGGCCGTGGTGTAGGTGCGCAGGCGTTCGGCCTGTCCCAGAATGTTGTGACCGAGCGGATGACCGCTGAACACCATGTTCTCGAACTCATCGTATATCAGTTCGGCGGGCGAGTCGTTGTAGCTTTCTATCTCCTCGCATATCACCTCCACTTCCTTGTCTATCTCGTTCTGTGGATAGGTGCTGTGGAACACTATGTCGGTGAGCAGATCGACGGCACGTGCTATGTGGTCGCGCAGCACGGCGGCATGATACACCGTGTCTTCCTTGCCAGTGAAGGCGTTCAGGTCGCCGCCCACGCTCTCCAGGCAGTTGAGTATGTGCCATGCGCGGCGCCGTGCGGTGCCCTTGAAGGTGATGTGCTCGCAGAAGTGGGCCATGCCTTCCTCTCCCGGTGCCTCGTCGCGGGTGCCGGCGTTGATGGCATAGCCGCAGTAAACCACCGGCGATGCCGACGGCAGATGTATCACGCGCAGCCCGTCGGCCATTGTATGTGTGTTGTATTTCATTTCGTGTCCTTGTGTTGTCATATTTCCAAATAGGTTGCAAAATTACTTATTTTAGTCCATACAGTGTCGTTTTCGGCAATAATTCCTTACTTTTGCAATCATATATTGATGATAAACACAAACCTTTTGATTATAACACATGGACATTAGAAAGATAGTTGCCGTCGTGGCGGCACTCTTCGTATGGTGCACGGACGTGTCAGCACAGCAGCCTGCGGAGGTTGACGGATATCCGTTGTCCAACTTCGCACTGACGGTGAACGCCTCGCAGGACGGCGGTTTCTTCGGGCAGATAATGCGCAATCCCAGCCGTATAGGCGAGTGGTTGCAGGATAAGGGCGGCGTGGAGTTCTTTGTCGAGAAGGACGGAAGGCGCCACAGTTTCTCTGAATTCAGGAAAAAGACGGTGGACCGTGCCTTTCCGTTTGTCCGTAACACCTATCACGGGTCACCGCTCACAAAGACATTGTTTGCCGTTACGGCCTTCTGTCCGCTGGCAGTGAACGATGCACGCACGTCGGCACTACCGCTGTTGATGGTCGAGATGGAGTGTACCAACACGCGCAGGACGGCTGAGACGTTCGATATCGTTGCCGTTCCGGCTGAAGGAATGGCACAGGGCATGTCTGCGGTCAAGGGCAACGGCTATTCGGGTGCGGGCGACGGAAAGTGTGTGGAGATAACTGCTGATGTGCAAACATCGTGGGATGGCGGTGCACTTCGTATGCACCTGAACCTTGGAGCGAAAGAGAAACGCACAGTGAGAATACTGTTGGCGTTTCACGACAATGAATGGGTGAGCGCGCTTGACTATGCTTCGCCTGACATACTTACGGCCTATGGCCGCGCTGTATGGCCGGTTTTGAAAGACAAGACCGAAGGTTTCGGTCGTGCCATTCCTGTCACCGGCGACGATGAACTCGACAGTTTTCTGCGCTGGTACATGGTGTCGGGTGTGTCGCTCACCAAATGGACGCGCAACGATGAGGTGGTAACTATGGGCTATCGTGAGCTGAACCAGCGCGACAGTTACTGGACCTCGTGGCTCCATCTCGTTATGTTTAAGGATCTGGAACGCCGCATGATAGAGGAAAGCATCGCATGGCAGCAGCCGTCTGGCAAGATTCCTACGACCATACTTCCGCTGATAGAGCGAAACGATGATCTCGACATCAACGCTTTCTTTATACTCCGCGTGGCGCGTTTCTGGCAGATGTATCATGAGCAGCAGAATCTTCAGAAGTACTGGCCGGCACTGAAAAAGGCGATGGAATGGCTCATTTCGCGCGATAAGGAGCACGTGGGCTTGCCCATGCAGGTGTCGTTCTGGGGCGACTGGAAGGACGTCGGCGGCGTGGAAGGCCGCAAGTATTCGCCCTTTAGTTGCCTCGTCTATATGGCTGCGCTGAAGAAAATGGAACTCATGGCGGAGGTGTGTGGCGACAGCACGGCCGCCGATGAATATGCCGGAGCTTACGACAGGGCCTTCAGACGTGTGAATATGGACGTGAAGGACGGCGGACTCTGGAATGGCGAATATTATTGTCAGATATGGCGCGACGGCAGTGTGAACGACCGTTTGCTTCAGGACCAGACCATCGGCATACTGTTCGGTGTGGTGCCCGACGACCGTGCCGCTAAGATTTTCGGGGCTTTGAACGAGCGGAGCCTCACTCCGTATGGTATTGCGGAGACTTTTCCGTATTACGATGAAAGCTTCGGTTATCCGCCTGCTACCTATCACAACGGTGCCGTGTGGCCGTGGGTGAGCTTCATGGACTGCTGGGCGAGAGTGAGGACGGGCCGCAGGGATGAGGCTGTGGAGTTGGTGAAACGTGTCGGAAGAGCCGATCTTGTCGATTCGGGCGACTGGTCGCCCAACGAGCATATCAACAGTCTGACGGGCGAGAACCTCGGTTTTCACATTCAGGGCTGGAATGCCGGACTCTTCGGGCTGGTGTATTTCGGATTGGTGAACACCGGTGTCATCGATTGACAAACGTATGGGCGGACGTCAGTAAGATGTCCGTCCTTTGCGTTCCGTGTATATTCCGAAGACATGTATGTCAGAGGATAATGGCATGTGATGCATTTATTATGAGCTTTTTTTCTTATTTTTGCAACGTAGGTTTCATCTTTTTGTGTTGCCGGCCAAATCTTTTCCCTTTTTGAGATATGACGAGCAGAAAATTTTTATACCTGTGCCTGACACTCATCTTTCATTTTGCCGTGTTCCCGGCTGCTTATGGCGGGGAGGACGGACAGAATGTTCCGCGTGAGCTGAAGGAGGCAAAGGCCTATCTGCGCAAGAGCGACTACAACAGTGCTCTGTCCAAACTGCTCCTTTATATACAGAAAGAGGAACGCTCGAAAAACATTGATACGCTCCATCTCATGGACGCTTACTACGACGTGGGCGGCGTCTATTCGGTCTATTCAAACTTCGCTCAGGCTCTCGATGTCTATGAGAAGGGCTATATGCTAGGTCTGAAGTCGGGCAATGCAGCCATGCAGTTCAAGTTTCTCAACAACATGATAGGCGCCGGATGCAACATCGGCAATGTGGATTATGCCTCACGTCTGAACGAGAAGGTGAAGTCGCTGAAGGGCATCTCGCGCGGACAACTGTTGTTTTATTATTATTTCAACAAGGGATTTATAGCCGGAATTCGCGATGAAATGGGCGAAAAAACGCGCTGGATGAACGAGGCGGTGGCTGTGGTTGACAAATACGGACTGCCGGGAGAGATGAAGATATATCCTTATTCGGAGGTCTACCAGTGCTACGAGAAGCAGGGCGACCTGCAGAAAGCGCTCGAGGTGTTGCAGAAATACGACTCGCTGGCAAGGCTGAAGGATGAAGTCTATCTCTACGCCGACTGCTACAAAGGCATGATGCGTGTCTATACTAAACTGGGAAATAAGGAAAAGGCTCTCTACTATCAGAACGAATTTTTCAGATATACCGACTCTCTGCTCAATGTGAACGAGTTCTCGCAGATAAAGAACCGGTATCAGATACACGAGAGAAAGCTCGACCAGGAGACAATAGACAATCAGAAACGTACGATATTCTATCAGAACACGGCGCTCGCTCTGCTTCTGCTTGTAGTGGTGGTGGCATGCACCGCGGTGGTGATAGTGTGGCGTCAGCGCCGCAAACTGCATGTGGCTTATGTGGCGTTGTTCGAGCGCAACAGGGAGCTTCTGAATGTTGAGAGCCGCTATCGTGAAATGGCTGAACGACAGAAGACCGACGACAGCGAAACCGCGGAGCCGGACGTGCGGCAGGACAAGAACGTGGCGGCGGTGCCTAATTATGAGCAGCTGCTCAAAAGAATAGACACCGTGATGGAGGATGAAGACACTTTCTGTAGTCCGGATTTCAGTCTGGCTGTGCTCGCAAGGCTCTCGGGATCGAACACCAATTACGTGTCGCAGGTGATAAATACGACATACAACAAGAATTTCAGGACGTTTGTGAACGAGCGTCGTATAAAGGTTGCGATGAAACGCATGATGGATACCGGACAATACGGGGCTTACAGCATGCAGGGAATAGCCGAAAGCGTAGGCTACAAATCGGCTTCAAACTTCATCGCCGCGTTCAAGAAAGTCACTGGAATGACGCCGTCTTTATATCAGAAAATGCTCAGAAACTGAGTGTTCTGATTTTTGATTTATGAATTAGAAAACATTGTTTTCTTACCTTTTGTTAGTTTTTAAGGCTTTTTCCTATTTTTGTAGTCGCGAAAACCAAATAAATATGTCATTATGAGAAAACTTACTCTTGCTGTTTTATTATTGTTGCCGGGGCTGTTGTCTTTTGCCGGAGACATCACACAGCCGCAGGCTCTTAAAATTGCACAGTCGTTTCTCCGTAGCAATGTGACGGCGATGAAGTCACAACAGAAAGGTGGAAGCGACGCGCTGAAGCTGGTATATACAGCTGATGATACTAAGGGACGCAGTTGCGTCTATGTTTTCAACGCAGGTCAGAACGGTGGATTCATCCTCGTATCGGCTGAAGACAGGGCCGCAGAGGTGCTTGGCTACAGCGACACGGGCAGTTTCGACTACAGCCGTATGTCGCCGGAAATGCGCAACTGGATGGAAGGCTATGTTGACGAAATAACATATATAAGAGACAATGACGTGGAGGCGGCGCCGCAAAGCTACGCCAACAGTGGCAAGAAGGTGGCTCCGCTGCTCGGTAATATAATGTGGGACCAGAGCGCACCATATAATAATATGTGTCCTTCTTACGACTTGAGTACGAGATGCGCTACGGGATGTGTCGCAACGGCGATGGCTCAGGTGATGTATTATCATCGCTGGCCGGAGGTTGGAAAAGGTTCTTACACCTATGCTCCTTCTATATTGGGTGGTGGTACTCTTACCGCCGATTTCGGCTCGACACATTATGATTGGGACGATATGCTGCCTGTTTACGACAGCAACAGCAGCGATGCCAGCTGCGACGCAGTTGCCGAACTGATGCTGCATTGCGGTATATCGGTAAGCATGAGCTACTCTTCATCGAGTGGAGCTGAGAGCGATGTCATTCCTTACGCACTGTATCACTATTTCGATTATGATAAAGGCGTGGCATATCGTCAGCGCGACAACTACAGCAGTGAGGAGTGGCAGCAGATCATCGAGAACGAGATTGACAACGGACGTCCCGTTATTGCCACCGGTCGTTCGTCTGCCGGCGGACACGCATTCGTGTTCGATGGATACGATGAAAACGGTTTTGTACACGTGAACTGGGGCTGGAGCGGCATGAGCAACGGCTATTTCCGCACCTCGGCTCTCAATCCTCCGTTGCAGGGAACGGGTGGTTCTGAAGGCGGATATAACTACGACCAGCAGATAATAACAGGCATACAGCCTCCAAAGACAGACACTTACGAGGATGTTGAGCTTGTTTCAAGCGAGGGACTCGTGTCTGCCGACAAGACCATTGCCAATGGTGGAAGCACAGACATTTCGCTCCGCGGTATGATATATAATACCGGTTGGCAGAAATCGAAGTTCGAGTACGGCATGCTTCTTGCCGATGCACAGGGCAACACTGTTGAAGTTTATCGCACGGATAATGTTTACGAACTCGAAGTAGGATACGGTTTTTATGGTCCTCTGACGGTTAACGTGAAATTCGGAAAGCTCAACGACGGTGACTACAAGCTCTATCCTGTCTGCCGCCAGTATGGTTCAGACGGTGCATGGAACCGCATACGCGATTCTTATGTAGGCTATCCGAACTATCTGAACATCAATGTCAGCGGTGACGTAATGACGTTCAGCTATCCTGATTATTTCGATCTTAACATCGATGAAATGGACGTTCCTGCAGAAATTTACTCCGGTGTGCCTGCATGTACAAAGGCAACTGTGGTGAACGGAGGCTACGTGAATTATCTCGGAGAGGTGATGGTTACCATTTACGACAAGAATACTTTACGTCCGGTTACATCGGGTTCAAAATACAAGATCGACCTTGCTCCGGGTGCAAGTGTGGATGTCGATTTCTTCGATACCTACAGTCTGACTGCCGGCGACTACCTGCTTGCTGTGACAGACGATGACAACCGCATCATAAGCTCTATGAAAGAGATAAGCGTTAAGAGCGCTCCTTCAGAGACAGCAGTAATCACACCGGCTGCTCAGTTGTCGTTCGCAGATAACTCGAATGTCGATGCTCAGTCTATGAACATAACTGCCAGCCTGAAGTGCAACCAAGGTGTGTTCGGCGGATATGTTTATCTTTACATATTCAACGAGAGCGGAGCTGTGATCCGCGGATGCCTCGAGCCGCAGTATCTGATGCTCAAGAGCGGCGAGACTGCTGACGTTACATTCAGCGGAGCGTTCGAGAACGGAGTCGCAGGAACAAGATATCTGGCTGCATTGTTGCTCTACAACGGAACTACTTACATCTATATCGACCCGATACAGTATTCGACATGCTTCTTCACTCTTGCTCCTGAAACAACCGGAATAGACAATGTAAATGCCGATGAAATGGGCAAAAAAGTGATGATATACGATCTGAACGGACGTCTCAGACCTGAGACGAGCACCGATCTTCTGCCTAAGGGTATGTACATTGTCAAGCAGGGAGACAACACACGTAAGATTGTGAAATAACAATATAAGTAAGAATAAAATATAAACGATATATGAACAGAAAACGTTTTATAGGTATAGCCGTGGCCGCAGTGTTCTTAATGAGCGCTGCCACCGCCGGCGCACAGACAGCGGAGCAGTCGCAGCCGACAGGACGCAAGCCGGGTCTGATGGCTGTCACTCCGATTGCTGATGCCACAGTAAAGGGTGGCACATACACAAAAGTCCTGAAGTCGGGTGAGAAAAGAAAGGTAGCCGATGTTTCTGCATTGCGCGGACGCAAGCTCTATTGCGCTCTGATAAATAGCACAGAGTGGTCTTCAGCGTCAATCACAGACGATCCTTACGGTATATACTCGTTCACAATAGACGATGAAATGGCGATGAATCCGCACTGTACATCATTCATATACGACTTCCTTGCAGGTGCTTTCGGCCGCAACACGTTTGTCGGCATAGCTCCGATGAGCATCATGGGTGTGCTGAACGGTGCACGCTATGTCACGATAGACACCGACAACTGGAAAGAACTCAAGTGTGTGCTTTACGGAACAGAAAAGAAGAGCTATTCGCTTCTATCAACATCTATGGCTTATAATCCTACCGACGACAAGACATATTCGTTGCAGTATAACGACGAAATGAGCGGAATGGATTGGTGTATATACAATGAAAATTACGATGAAATGGACAAAATCGCGGCATTCCGCGGCAAGTATAATGTTCTTACACTTGCTTCAGTACCGAGTGGCGACATGTATTTCATCAACTATCTGGGCGACCTGTACCGCATCGACAAGAAAACCGCTCGTCCGACACTTGTAGGAGGTACAGGAATAATGCCTACAATGTATGTTCAGTCTATGGTTTATGATGGCTGTACCGGACTTTTCATCTGGGCTGCACAGACTGAAACGGGAAGCGAACTCTACGCTGTCAATCCGGAAACAGCCGAGGCTACGCTCATCGGACGATTCAATCATAACGAGCAGATCGTTGCCTTGAAGGTCGATGAGAACGCTGCCAAGGACGATGCTCCGGCAATGGCAGAAAACCTCAATCTCGTGTTCGATGCCGACGGAAGTCTCACCGGTAAGATCGAATTCTCAGTTCCTACAGTCACTTACGGCGGAGCCGCTCTCGACAATGCCATCCTCAACGTATGGCTCGACGGCGAGAACCTCAAAGGCGTGAGCGCAACACCGGGCGAAAACGTATCGATACCTGTGACACTGACCGAAGGCAACCACTATGTTGCCGTGAACATGAGCAACGCCGCAGGCTATTCACCGATGGCATCTGTAAAGAAATATGCCGGATATGATACTCCTGAAAAGGTGGGCAACCTCACTTTCGAGTATGATGCTGAAGGAAAGCAGAACAAAGTAAGCTGGACAGCACCTGCAGCCGGAGTGAACGACGGCTATTTGGATATGGCCAATCTGAAATACACTGTAGTGAGAATGCCTGACAGCGTTACCGTTGCCGACAACTACAGCCAGACAACTTTCACCGAGCCTACACCGGAAGCAATGCACAACTATTCGTATCGTGTGTATGCAAGCAATAACGGTAAGACCGGCGAATATGCCGAATCGGAAAAGCTGATATGCGGTAACGCATTCACGGCTCCTTATTCTCAGTCGTTTGCCGACGCATCGGTATTCAATGAATACTTCACGGTGGTGGATGCAAACAACGACGGCAACACTTGGAGAGTGGGATACAGCAACGACGTGCGCATCGATATCAACTCATATTCTTATCCTAACGGCGACGACTGGCTCATCACTCCGGCAATCTCTCTTGAGGGAGGTATGAGATATCGTTACACTCTCAACATGAAGACATTCACTTCCGGCTATCCAGAGTCGTTCGAGATTTATGTCGGAACAGATCCTAACGATCTGTCAACTTTCAGAAAAGTGGCAGAGGAAGACGCCTTCGAGCTGTACGAGGATTTCGGCGATTACAGCGCAGACTTCAACATAGAAGAGTCCGGAAAATATTATGTTGCTCTGAGATATACGGGCGACAGCTCCAAGAAAGCTTCTATGATTATGCTGAAGAAAGTGTCAGTGACCGCAGTAGGTGCATCCAAAGCTCCGGCAGGTGTCGAGAATCTTGACATCACGGCAGGCGAGAACGATGCCATGACAGCCACTGTCAGCTTCGACGCTCCGAGCAAAGACCTTGAGGGCAACACTATAAGCTCGCTTTCAAAGATAAGCGTTTACCGCAACAAGGACGCTGAACCTGTATACGTGTTCGATGCTCCTGCCGTAGGCGGACACCTCACATGGACCGACAACAATGTCAAGAAAGTAGGTATGAACACATATTCTGTCGTTTCAGAAAACGAGTATGGCAACGGCGAAACAATAGCCGACTCAGCTTTCGTGGGCGTATATACAGCTCCTTATCTTGAGACCTTCGACAGCAAAGGCGCAGCCGACCTGTACAAGACAGCCCTCTACGGTCTTGACGCCGAGGCTACAGGATACGGATGGAAGTATAACAGCAGTACACAGCGTATGTCTTTGTCTGCATTCGTATCCGACGATCCGGTATCAGCATGGCTCTGCTCACCGATGATCAAGCTCGATGCCGACGCCGTTTATCAGCTTTCGCTCTCTGTGAGCACATCTGTTTATTCTGAGACAGTGGCAAACAAGATATATATGGGCACATCCACAGATCCTGAGTCACAGACAAGTTTCGTAGGCGACCTGCCAAAGAACACGTCTTATCAGATGAAACCTGTATCGTATAACGTTGTCACCAAGGATGCAGGAAAATACAGCTTCGGCATCAACTCTACGGGTGAGAAGCAGTACGATTATATCAACACCGAGGTTGACGACGTACAACTCACTTACCTGAAGTCTGCATTCTCTCCATACGCATTCACCGATTACACTTCGAAAGCGGCTGAGGACGGCAGTCTGAATATGGAAATGTCGTTCAAGGCTCCTGCCGTTGACTATCACGGCGACGCTTTGAAGGAGAACCTCAAGATCGAGGTGTTCCGCGGACAGAGCCCGACTCCGGTAAAGACATTCACCGATGTGGTTCCGGGTGCTGCGATGACATGGACCGACACAGAGCCGCTCCACGGTCAGAACACATACATGTTGGTGGCTTCAAACACTTATGGCCGCAGCGAAGTGCTGCTCGACACCATCTTCGTAGGCCGTGACACTCCTGTAGCTGTTGAGAATCTCAGCATCAAGGGAAGTGCCGACAACATGAACGCCATACTTACATGGGATACTCCTTCTGCGGGAGTGAACGGCGGCGTTGTAGTGGATGGCGAGGTATTGTATAATGTTTACAGCTACAATCCTGACGACAAAGTCTATTCGCTTATAGCCGAGAACGTGAAGGGCAACACATATACCGTTGACCGCAGCGACCTCGATGAACAGGAACTGTTATACTATGCCGTAGCTCCGTTCACCAACGAGGGTACCGGTGCGACGACAACAAGCTCGGTGGTTCTTGGTCCGCTCTACACATTGCCTTACAAAGAATCGTTCGCAAATTCTGAGTTGGAGACATCACCGTGGCAGCTCATCTCTACTTTCGTATCAGGATTCTCATGGGGTGTTACCAATCCTGACGGCATATACAACAACGCAGCCGCTCAGGATGAGGACGGCGGATGCGCCTATATGTACAACGGCAGCATGTACGAACAGTATGCCGGTGCCGGATTCGTATCGCCTAAGGTTGCTCTCGACGGTCAGGACAACATACTGTCGTTCTGGGTTTACAACATAGCAACGGCTTATCCTAACAATCTGCCTACCATCCACGTTTATCTGCGTGGTGACGACGGCGAGCAGATAGAGGCTGCATCTTACACCGTAGGCGGCGACACCGAGGACGGATGGAAGAAATATGAGGTTCCGCTCACAGCTGTCAAGGATTGCAATTATCTCAGCTTCGAGTTCTATGCTTACACCGGCGGAGGTCAGGACGTTATCTACCTGGATAACATCAGAATAGACAAAGATCCTGCTTCTGGCATCAGTGGAGTTACCGAATCGTCGAAGACTGTGAAGAGTGTCAAGTGGTATTCACTCGACGGACGCGAGATGTCTAAGCCGGGAAGAGGCGTAAGCATCAAGACTGTGACCTACACAGACGGTACGAGCCATAGCTCTAAAATCGTTAGTCGGTAGTTTCTTATTATTATAGTGGACTGATTTATCCGAATCAGTAGCCGTGACGGACATCGTGTCCGTCACGGTTTTTTGTTTTATAAGCCTCTTTCCGCGTCATGGTCTTTATGACACGAAAAAGCCGCTTTCGCCCCGTTTTCTGTATATTTATTCATTTCCGGCAGTAAAAAATCTTGACAAAAATTTTTCTCAAAATAGAAAACGGAGTGCGGTGAAATGGGCTTTATCGGACGGAAAATTCTTTTCCGACCCGTCGTATTTTCCCTTCCGGATGGCATGAAAAATAAGTCGGTTTTGCGAAATGGGCTTTATCGCACCCTGAAATGGGCTTTATCATGGTGCGATATTGGGCATATCGGGGCACGAAATGGGCCATATCAGAGTGCGAAATGGGCTATTTCGCAACGCAGTATGGAGGCCGTCGGATTGCCGGAAAATGCAAACCGCTGACTGACAACCACTTGCGTAAACCGCTCAAAACTCGCGTATTTGCGGCCAAAAGTTTTGCGACGCGAAATAAGTGGCTTAATTTTGAGTTACGCTGTATATTTATGCAAAATGCGTTTCTTATTTCTGCATAAATATACATTACCTTATGTGGCTTTCTTATGACACGGTTTGGCTATGATGCAAAATAATACCGCGGGGCGGAAAAACAGGATGTTGTCTGCCGCCTCGCGGTATGCCGTTATGTGTGTAGGGCCATTTGGCGCGCCTGTCAGGCGTTTACGGTCTTTTGCCTTGCCGGTCCTGCCACGAGCGTTATTGCGAGCGAGAGAAGCGCGAAAAGCGCTCCTGTGAGGCACACTCCGCCCCAGCCGCACGTGTCCCAGCCCACACCGGCACACAGAGTGCCCAGCGAGCCGCCTATGAAATAGACGGTCATGAATATGGTGTTCACGCGGTTGGCGGCCTCAGGCAGCTGTTGTATGCAGTCGCTCTGGTTGCTCAGCTGTATGCACTGCACGCCTATGTCGGCAAGTATTATGGCTGCTATGAGTCCGGCGTAGCTGTTGCCGAGGAAGAATGCCGTGGCCCATGCCGCCAGTTGCAGCACCGCGCCGGCTATGCTGAAGCGGTGTGTGCCGTAGCGCGGCACCAGTCGGCCCATTCCGCTTGCCGCTTTCTTGCCC
>USHV01000033.1 GCA_900554695.1 uncultured Prevotella sp.
CTAAGGCTGTTTGCTCTTCATGATTGTCATATCACTCGAAATGTCGGATGAACCATTAACAGTAGGACGGGGAGGGCGTCATGAGACGTTTTCCTCGTTTTTTGTTTCCTCGGTCCTGTCGGCGCGGCTGTTCATTAACAGTCTCCGGCAAGCGTTACAGAGCCTTATGCGCCCGTCTGTAAATCACTTATAATTATACAGTTTTCCCGTATAAATATTCATGCAGTCCGGACCTCAACTTCACGAGAATCGATTATTTGCGACCGACTGCTCTTCCGGGCGCAAATACGCCGGCTATGAGGATGAATCGTAATCGCTTGACAATCAATAATATACGGAGATACCACCCGTTCCGTGCCTCAAAAGGATGTTTTCTGTTTTCCAAAAGAGCCCATTTCGCACTCCAAAAGAGCCCATTTCATGGTCTGAAATGGTGCATTTCGCATGATGATATGCACTCTTTCGCAACCCGATATGGCCTTTATCGCATCGCGCCCGGCATTTTATCGTCAAGCGATATTGCCGCTTTTGCATAACAGACGGATATTTATGCAGTTTTATCATATACTTTGTCGTCTCTCTTTTCTATTTTAAGAAAATCTTTTGTCAAAATATTTTACTTTGTGTTTTGCATATTTATGCAGAATCGGGTGGCATAAAGCGTTTATTGTCATGTGTTTTATTTTGCCGGAACAATGTGTTTCCGGCGTGTTTTTTATCTTTCTGTTGCGCTCATCTTCCACTATCTCTGAATAAGACAGAATGCGGCTCGGCAAAGCCATAATTCAAAAAACGTTGTTTTTTATTTGTCTTTGCGCTCACCTTTCACTATCTTTGCAAAAGACATACTGCGGTATGGCATATTCAATCCTTAAAAAAGCGATTTTATTTTTTGCCGATGCTCTTGTCATTCACCGTGTTCTTTATGTGCGGATTGTGTATATATCCGGATGGACACAGGTGTAATACAGGCACTACAAACCTATCGTGAAGCATTATTTATCGATTCCATCGACAATAAAGGAATATTATATTTAAACTAAAAACCAGATGCTATTATGAACAGAAATGTTGTTGTGTCAGCTTTAATGCTGATGTTCTCCGTACATTCTGCCGTAGCGCAGAAGACAATTACCGGTTTTTCTGAGGTCAGTATAACCGAGGGTGACAGCAAACTGATAGATGGTGTCGAGCGTACACAGCCCGATATCTACTACGTTCCTTTGTCTGACGGCACTTATCGTGCAATGCGCCTTACCGTGAAACCGGGTGAACCGGCACGCATGACAGTGCCTTACATCTATATGACTACCTCACATTCTGTGTGTGTCAGTTGGAAAAGCTCGGCCGACGATGCCGGTTCTGTGGTGAGATACGGCAGCGACGAGAGCAATCTTAACGCATCTGTGGTGTCCGATTCTAAGCGTATCGCCGGCACATACTACTGGAACTCTGCGCTCATAGACAATCTTGAGCCCGACGCTGTATATTATTATCGTGTCGAGGGAAAGGGCGGAACGAGTGCCACATATCGCTTCCGCACTATGCCGTTGCCGGGTTCCATGGATAAGATACGAGTGTTGCTGATAGGCGACCACCAGCGCAACGAGCGCTCAGACTATGAATGGATGCTCAACGCGGCGCGCAAGACGGTGGCCGAGAAATACGGCGACGCGCCGTTTGAGGACAACATACGTTTCATAATGAACGTAGGCGACCAGGTGGATGCTGGCAGAAGCGAGCTGTATGAGTCGGTACATCTGTTCAAGTCGAGGTCGGTTTCGCCTTCACTTCCCACAATGACTGCCGTGGGCAACCACGAGTATCGTGAGGATTCGGAGCTGAGCAGATATAAGGGACATTACCGTTACGACACGCTGTCATACGCGGGCATCAGCAGCGGTACGGCATCATACTATGCCTACCAGGTGGGACGCACGCTCTTTGTCGTGCTCGATTCCGACGACCCTTCGGCTGCTCAGAAGATGTGGGTGCGCAAGGTCATCGCTGCGGCAGCTGTAGATGAAAACGTCGATTTCATCGTAAGTGTGCAGCATCGTCCGCTCTATGCCGAGCAATATTCGGGCGATGTGTCGCCGTGGATGCTCAACGAGATAATGCCTATACTCTCTTCCACGCCCAAGCATGTGCTCAACTATGCCGGACACCACCATCTTTACGCCCGTGGACAGATGACCGACGTGCCCGTCTATCACATCATCAGCGGTGGCGGAGTGGGCACTTCGGCTGAGGGATATGAGCAACTTTGGGGAAAGACTCCCGACAATTACAATCATGAGGAGGTGCAGAAGACCATCGACCACTGGACATATCAGATAGCCGAATTCGACCCTGCGACGCTCACAATGACCGTGGAGACATATTCCATCGGCAACTCACGCCTAGCCCTCGACAATGTGCTTGTAGATCGTTTCGTGCGTCGTCTCGATGACAACAGCGCTCCGGCAGTGCCTGTGATTGCGCCTGTCGGGGGCGAAGTAAGTCTGCCTTCTGCCTTCACCCAGACCAATCCGACCGACGATGTGGCTTCTGTGGAGTATCAGATTTCAAGAAATGCCGATTTCACCGACATCGTTCTCAACCGTCTTACCAACTGTGAGGACTTCTACGGAGTGGACGACAAGTATATGCCGCTCGACATAAATGCCGGCAAGGACATCACAAGTCTGTCGCTCGAGAGCGGTTCGCTGCCCAATGGTACCTATTATATACGTACCCGTAACCGCAACGACAACCTGCAGTGGTCTGACTATTCCGCTCCGGTAAGCTTCACCGTCACGGGCTCTGCAGTGCAGGCTGCTCTGTCGCTCGACGGCCGTTTCTTCCGCACCGGCAGTGAGGTGGTGTTCAACTACGACGGGGCTCCGGTAGGAACAGATGCCTGGGTGGGCATATATGTTTACGGAAAGACGCCCGGAACGGCTGATCTTTCATATAAATATGCTTATACCGACGGTGTGTCGGGCGCGTGGCGGTGCACCATTGATGAGCCGGGTGCCTATTTCGCCGTGCTTTTCAAGGACGGTGGATATACGGAGATAACCGACCGTGTGAACTTTGTGGTCAGTGATAATTGCGACGACAGTACGCTGCCTTCCATCAGTACAGACAAGAAAGTGTACGCAGTGGGCGAGCCGGTGGTGGTGAACTATGACAACGCGCCGTGCATCGATCGCGACTGGATAGGCATTTACGAGCGTTCGGTAGTGCCCGTCAACTCCAAATGTCCCACTTATGCCTACGTCGGCGGCAGTCCTCAAGGCAGCCTTACACTCAATGTGGCAGGCACAATCAACTTCACTTCCGCTCTGAAAGACGGCATATATTTCGCCGGATACTTCAATGCCGACGGCTATTATGAGTCGTGCGCACGTGCTCCTTTCGTTATTGGAAAGCCTGTCATACTTGAGGCCGGCTGTCCGGAATATTCCTCCACCGACAATGTTGAAGTGTTCTACGAAGGTCTGCCGTGCTTCGGCGACGAGCAGGTGGCTGTTTTCGGAACTTCAGGTCTGTGCGCCAGTGTTCCCGTAAAGGCTGAAGGCGGCATGGCGAGTGTGGGCAGTCTGCCTGCGGGCGACTATGAATTGTGCGTCGTTACGGGCGACATGAAGGAGATTTCAAGTCGTGTGGCTCTCAAGGTCACCGCTCCGACAGGCATCGGAAGCGTTTCCGGTTCAATGGCAACGGCGGTTCTCTCAGACGGCAAGTTGTATGTCTCATCGCCTGAAGGCGTGCGTAGCGTTGATGTTTATGATGCTGCCGGCCGCACTTTATGCTCTCGTCAGGCAGACGGATCGGGCGATGTTGTCATTCCTTTTCGCCCGAACAACGGCGTGTTTATTGTGAACGTGAACGGAAATACAGCCTGCAAGGTGGTTTCCGGACGATAATCATAATATCTGTCAAATGTCATTTCCTGGCGTCACCGGTCAATTCCGGTGGCGTTTTTTTGTCTGTTGTTTTGTGTAATATGCCAAAAACACGTATTTTTGTAAGAGTTAATCAACGGACAATTTTAATACATACCTTTTATAATGAAATCATTACGACATCTTGCAGCCGCCCTCGTCTTAGTGACATCGGGCGCAGTGTGTATGCCGGTCATGGCCGGCGACCCGATAACTTATGTCGATACGAGCATCGGAACGGGCGCCAACAACGGTGACTTCACCCACGGACGCGACCCTTTAGGACAGTGTATGCCGGCCGTGCTTGTGCCTTACGGCATGAACTTCTGGACCGCGCAGACCGAGAGTTCCGAGGGCCACGGCGTGAGTCCTTACTATTACAACAAGACGCGCATACAGGGATTCCGTAACTCCCACTACATCAGCGGAGGCAGCACGCAGGACTTCGGCACGGTGACCATAATGCCGCTGCTCGACACTCTGAAGTGTATGCCTGAGGACAGAGCGTCGGAGTTCAGCCATCTCGACGAGGTGTTGCGTCCCGATTACTACTCTGTTGAGCTCTTCGGCGGCAACATCAAGGCCGAGATGACCGGCACATCGCGCACTGGCATATTCCGTTTCAAATACCGCAAGGCCGGTACTGCCTATCTCGTCATCACTCCAAACAGCGACGAAGGACAGGGACAGGTGAACATAGACGCGGCGCGTGGCGAGGTAACGGGCTGCAATCCGGTGCACCGCATGTATCTGCGCACGGGTCAGCCTGCCGGATTCAACGGCTATTTCCTTGTTCAGGTGAAGAACAAGGTAGTAGGTTGCGGCACTTACGACGGCCGTACGATAAACGCGGGACGCACGTCTGACGGTGGACGCAAGAACATAGGAGCCTACCTTAGCTTCAAGGTCAAGGCCGGAGATGAGGTGATAGTGAAGGTGGCCTCGTCGTTCTGCGACGTAGAAGGTGCCCGCAACAACATGCAGGCGGAGAATCCTTCGTGGAGCTTCAACAAGGTACGCTCCGCCCTGACACGCATCTGGAAAGACCATCTCGGCACTGTCAAGGCCGAAGGCGGCACCCGTCAGGAGCTCGTCAAGTTCTACACCTCGCTCTATCATGCCTCTTTCTGTCCCAATGCCATGAGCGATGCCGACGGCCGTTATCCGTCGTTTGCCGGCGGAAAGACCATCGAGCGCACCGCCACTACATATTACGACAACTTCAGTCTGTGGGATACGTTCCGCGCGCTCCATCCGCTCATCACGCTGCTGCAGCCCCGTCTGGCGGGCGACATGATGCAGTCGTTTGTCAACAAATACGAGCAGAGTGGCTGGTTGCCCATGTTCTCGGCCTGGAACAGCTTCACCCAGGAGATGATAGGCGACCATGCTGCGTCGCTCATAGCCGAGGCCTACGTTAAGGGAGTGCGCAATTTTGATGTAGATAAAGCCTATGAGGCGCTCGTGAAGATGGCATTCGAAACGCCCGAAAAGTACGAAGACTACGCCGACGGCAAGGGACGCCGCGCGCTGGACGATTATATCAAGTATGGATATATCCCTCTCGAGAATCCTGTGAAAGAGGCTTATCATGGCAGGGAACAGACATCGCGCACGCTCGAATATGCCTACGACGACTATTGCGTGGCGCGCCTTGCGAAGGCGTTGGGCCACGATGACGTGGCTGAGAAACTGCTCCAACGCTCCAAGAACTACCGCAACGTGTTCGATCCGCGCACGGGTTACGTCAACGGACGCCACGCCGACGGACGCTTTGAGGACGGAAAGAGACCCGACCGCGGCCATTCGTTCATCACCCAGGGCACGCCCTGCCAGTACAGTTGGTATGTTCCGCACGACGTGTATGGCATGATGGAGTGTATGGGCGGACGCGAGGAGTACATCCTGAAGCTCGACTCTATGTTCTCGTGCAACCGCATGTGGCACGGCAACGAGCCCGGACACCAGATAAGTTTCATGTACAACTACGCCGGACAACCGTGGAAGACCCAGCGCGAGGTGCGCAACATAATGAACACCGAGTATCGTCTGGGAGCCAACGGACTGTCGGGCAACGACGATTCGGGGCAGATGTCAGCGTGGTATATCTTCGCCGCCATGGGCTTCTATCCCGTATGTCCGGCTGCGGGATACTACAACATATCCGGTCCGACGTTCCCCAAGCTCACCATAAAGATGGGCAACGGCCGCAAGTTCACGATTGTGGCGCGCGACGTGTCCGACAAGAACATATACATACAGAGCGTCACGCTCAACGGCAAACCCTATGACAAGAGCTACATCAACCACGACGACATAGCTGCCGGCGGCCGCATGGAGTTTGTCATGGGCAACACACCCAACAAGGAGTGGGCAAACTCGAAGGAGAGCTGTCCGCCGGGACTGAGCCTGTGATGCCTTCGCCTGTCGTATGATGATGGTTCCGGCAACGACGGCCGGAGCCTTCAGCGACGGCATTTGAGCAGCGCGCAGATGAGCCACGCGGTGCAAACGATTCTCGCCGTGAGCGGTGCTTCCACCGGGAATACGGCCGCCACGAATGCCAGTTGGGCGTTGATGAGCCGCCACATTCGTCCGTAGCTCACTTCCTCCTCAAGTACATCGGAGTAGTATTGACGGAGTTTCTCAAACGGTTTGCATACTGTTTCGATCAGGTTCGACGGGCTTTTGACGTTATCGGTCTTGCTCTGTGATAGGATGATATTCTTTTCCATATTGTCTGTTATGCGTTTAAAGTGGATGTTTCTTGTTTGATTTTGCAAACGTAATGCATTATCTGGAAATAACACTTCCACTTTTTCTGCGCACGGTTAATTAAAGTTATAAATACACATAAACATCATTCAGATAAGACATAAGATGCTGAAACCACACTTTTACGAAGGTCTCATAGAGGCAGGATGCGACGAGGCGGGGCGCGGATGCCTTGCAGGCAGCGTGTTTGCGGCCGCCGTCATACTGCCTGCCGACTACGATAACAGTGCCCTCAACGACTCAAAGAAACTCACCGAGCATCAGCGCTATGCCCTGAGAGAGCAGATAATAGCCGACGCCGTGGCGTGGGCCGTGGGGGTGGTGACGCCTGCCGAGATAGACAAGATAAACATTCTGAAAGCCAGTTTCCTTGCCATGCACCGCGCGCTCGACCAGCTCAAGGTGCGCCCGGAGGCGATAATAGTGGACGGCAACCGCTTCGTGCCTTACCACGACCTGCCTTACACCACCGTGGTGAAGGGCGACGGCAAGTATCAGGCCATTGCCGCGGCGAGCATACTGGCAAAAACTTTCCGCGACGACTACATGAAAGAGCTCGACCGCGAGTATCCCTGCTACGGCTGGGCTGGCAACAAGGGCTACCCGACGGCGAAGCACCGCCAGGCCATACGCGAGCACGGCGTGTCGCCATACCACCGCATGAGTTACAATCTTCTGGGCAACGAGGAACTGTCGCTCGACTTCAAGGACTGACCGCGGAGCGCGTATGTCGCCGCGGCGGGGTTTCAGATGTCCGGCGGATTGACATTCCGCGCCCGTCGGTCCGGCGTCACGGTGCAGGACATGATATGTTATATGAAGGTCTGTAGAGCCATTTCCGTGAGCTTACGGCCGACTTACGACCGTACGAAGGAGAAATATCGAACCAAAAATTTTGCGCAATGAGAATGAATAAATACGGCCGCGAGCTGGAGCTTATCATACTGCTTACCAACGAGACACCGCTCACGGCCTTGCAGATATCCGAAAGGCTGGGCATCACGCGCCGCAACCTTTACTATTATTTCGACTATCTGAAAGACTGCGGGTTCCGCATCATAAAGAAGGGAACGTACTATCAGCTGGACCGCAACTCGTCGTTCTTCCGCCGCCTTCACGAGAACATAGCCGTGACCGAGAGCGAGGCCGAATATCTGTTGAGGCTGTTGGACAGCGAGTCGAAGCAGGATCCTACGGCCGCTTCGTTGCGCGCCAAGCTGTCGCGCTCGTATGGTCTGGCAGACGTAAGCAATCCGGAGGTGAGAAAAACGATGAACCGCAACGTGGCGACGCTTCGTGATGCCATAGCCGCGAAGAGGGTTGTGAAGCTCTGCAGCTACTCGTCGCCTCACAGTTCTACGGTGTCCGACAGAGTGGTAGAGCCCTTCCTGCTCATGAACAACGGACTGGAGGTGCGCTGTCACGACCTCAGTTCGCATACGAACAAGACCTTCAAGGTGTCGCGCATGAAGGGAGTGGAGCTGATGGACGTGGGTTGGATGTATGAGAAGGAGCACAAGCAGGTATATACCGATGTGTTTATGTTCAGCGGCGAGGAGTGCCGGCGTGTGGAGCTGAGGCTTGGACAACTGTCGCACAATCTGCTTGTAGAGGAATATCCCGCGTCGGAAAGTTGCATAACCGCCGACGGCAGGCGCTGGATTTTCGCTGCCGATGTGGTGTCGTTCCATGCTGTCGGGCGCTTCGTGCTCGGCCTTTACGACGACATCGAGATATTGGGCAGCGACGAGTTCAAGGCATATATAAAAGAGAAAATATCGAGTATGCAGGGGCGTTGATACTTATTGGCGGAATGATAAGATATTTTCTGCGGTATGACGAATTATTTATCAGTGGTTAGATGAAGTCTTTTTAATGGCTTGCCAAATGCCTCTGGTGGTCAGATGAAACCTCTCACGCCGCATCATATAATATTTTTCAGTGAGCGGTAAAGTCTATATATGAATCGTCGGACATCGGTTTCGATAGAACGATCGAGCATTAAAGTCCTAATAAGTATCGTTTCCTTATTCCGAAATGAAAGCAATTCGGGCAGCTTTCAGATTGTAACCGATTTTTGATTTTCCCGCCCGAGTTTCCCGATATACCCCGAAAAATAAGCGCGTATTTGCGGACTGACTTTCTTCGGGCGCAAATACGCGAATTATGAGCGGTTTTCATAAAGCATTGAATATCAATGGTTTATATTTAAGAGGTATTTCCTTGCATTGCAAAAAGCACCATTTCGGCTTGCGAAATGGCCTATATTGGAGGCCGAAAAGCACCATATCGCACCCTGAAATGGGCTTAATCGGACTGCGAAATGGGCAATATCGGAAAAAGAAACGAATGGTTTCGGACTATGTTATGGGGTATATCATATATCGGTATGTACAGAAACGGGCTTCATAACGCCCGATTTAACATTCCTTTACACCTCTTTCGCGAAAATATTTTGTCAAAATTTAGTCAAGAAAAATCGTAAGTATGTCCTTCGGTTTTCCTGTAAAAACAATGGTGTAAGGCGTGATAAATGCGGTAAATTCCCGTTGCTGTATTCTGTTTTATGAATAAACCGGAATCCGGGTGAAAATATCATGTCCTTCGGGAAAGGCTTTACGGACTTGCCGCAGAATCTTTCGCGCAAGCCCGTTGAGTCATTCACGCAAGCCCGTTGAGCCCTTCACATAGGACAGGTATGCACAGACGGCACAATCTGTCATTTCTTACCGTCTTTCTCCAGCTTCTTTATTTCCCCGGCAATTATGCCTGCCATCTTCGCCGCACCCTCACGGTTGGGATGTATTCCGTCGGCCTGTATGAGTGCTCTGTCGCCCTCAAACGGCGTGTGGAGGTCTATTATGTGCGCCTTCTCCTTCTTTGCCACGCGGCGGATTATGGGTATTATGCAGTTGGTGATGATGGAATCGTTTATTCCCGCGGAGTTTTCCCATACCTTCATCGGCAGAGCCAGACAAATCTCCGGCTTGGTGTCGAGCGCCTTCAGTTGGCTTATCATGCGTCGCAGGTCGGCTTCGAACTCGTCGCCATGCACCCAGTTCTGCGGCTTGCTGTCGTTGGTGCCGAGCTTTAAGACCACGATGTCCGGTCTGAAATCCTTCGCGTAGGTCCATTCCGGTTCGTTCACGTAAGGCCAGTCGCCTTTAGACAGCAGCGTGCGTGCGCTCACTCCGTAGTTCCTTACGTTGTATCCGTCGCCCAACATCTGTTGCAGGCGTGCCGGATAACCGTAGGTGCTGCTCATGTCTATGCCGCATCCGTCGGTGATGCTGTTGCCTATGCACGCCACCCCCACGGCGTCCTTGCGCGGAGCTTTCAGATGGTCGAGCCACGAGGTCATGTCCTCCAGCAGCTGTTTGTGGTACACGAAGTTGGTCTGTGAGCCGAATCCGTGCTCGCCCTCGGCGTAGGCATACATGGCGGCGGGTATGTCGGCGTTGCGCAGAGCGGCGAAGTATGCCACGCCGTTTGGCACGGGCGGCACCAGCGTGTCGTCGGTGGCGAGCAGTATGAGAGCCGGCGGAGTGACGTGACGGCGCACTTGCAGCTCGTTGGAATACAGCTCTACATATTTGCGGTCGTGCCTTTTCTCGCCAAGGAAGCTGCGCACCGAGCCGGCGTGTGTCCTGTTCTCGTCCATGGTTATCACCGGATAGAACAGTATCTGGAAGTCGGGGCGCGCCTTCATCGGCGCGTGTGTGGCAAGCGTCGAGGCAAGATGGCCGCCTGCCGACGACCCCATTATGCCCACGTCGTAAGGATTTATGTTCCACACCTCGGCACTGTCGCGCACCGTGGTGATGGCTTTCTCGGCGTCGCTCACGGGTATGGTCAGGTCGCCGTGAGGCATACGGTAGGTGAGAATTATACAGGCAATGCCGCGGTCGGTGAAGAACGGAATCCAGTTGGTGCCCTCATTCTCCATCGCCAGTCCCTCGTATCCGCCTCCGGGACACACCACCACGGCGCGGCCCGTGGCTTTGTCGCTGTCGGGCAGGCACACTATCATGTTTGCCTTACCGTCGGGCGTGATATTCACTTTGAATTGTCTGTGAGGAGCCGCCTGCGACCATGATGCGCACAACGCGGCAAAGATAAATAAGCATAGCGTTCTGATCATAAAATATTTCTCCTTATATAGTCATGTTTTTTCCCTTAACAGAGGCTTTAAATTGTTAGTAGTGAAGCCTATTATGTTTTATTTGTTACATTTATTCGTTTTTTATGACATTCAGTGTTACAAAGATAATATAATATTAAAAAAACATTTGCTTGTGAACATATTTTTATTTAACTTTGTTATTTGAATGTTTTAGAACACGGTATTTATTTAATTAATTGTTATTATGTGCAATCAGAAATTCAAGGATGTTACGGTTTCTGAGGTAATAAAAGATTGTGAAGGCGTTAGCCTTGGTAAAGAAGTTTTCCTGTTAGACGATTTTTCCAGGGTTAAATATTCTTCTTATATATTCAGAATGCGGTGTCTGGTCATGTCGCTTTGTCTGGAAGGCGAGTGTGGCTACTCGGTTGACACAACCGAACACTGCGTAAGACCCAATGACATCATAATAATAAGAAAAGGACAGACAATCAGTAATTGTTGGGAGAGCCCCGACTATAAGGGTCTGCTCATGGCTTTTTCTTATAATTTCTTTGATGAGGCCATCAAGGGAATGCGTGGGTTATCATCGCTGTTTCTTTTTGCTAAGAACCATTCTGTTTGTAATCTCGATCAGGATGAGGCCGATAGACTCAAGGAGTATTATCGCATCATAAAAGAAACTGTTACCAATGACAAGCTGTATTTCCGTCGTGAGACGATACAGTCGCTCATTGCTGCGATGCTCTACGATATAAGTAGCGTCGTGTGTCGTATGCAGAAGGGCAATGTGGTCGGCTCAAGGGCTGAGAGAATATTTATGGATTTCATACACATTGTGGAGAAGAAATTCCGTCAGGAGCGCCGTGTCGGTTGGTACAGCGAGCAGCTCGGACTCTCGCCTAAATATCTTTCTGAGACGGTGAAGAGTGTCAGCGGGCGTACTCCTAACGAATGGATAGACTACTATGTGATGCTCGAGTTGCGCGTGCGTCTGCGAAACACCGAGGCAACCATCAAGGAGATAACGCAGGATATGAATTTCTCGAGTCAGTCGTTCCTTGGCAAATACTTTAAGGAACACGCGGGAATGTCGCCTTTGGAATATAGAAAATCAATAAAATAAAGATGGCGTCCGCCGTAAGCGGACGCTTTTTTATGCCCGATTGTCTGTCGGAAGTCCTGCGGGACGGTCTTTATTGCGGGGCAGTCGGGCTTTATTTGCCGGGCAGTAGTCATGCCGTCATTGCCGGATTTGTGGCGCGATGTGTCGGAATGAGCATCGGGCGGTATGGCGGTAAGGGTTCGCAAGTCGTCTGACAGGCAGATGATGATAATGTGGAATTGATATTTTCGGTATGACGACCGGTTGTTTTTTATGTTCTGTCAGAGCGATATGCCCTGTTTGCGCAGCTCATCTGCAATGGTGCACAGTTCGTCATACCACTCCTGTCCGAAGCGTCTGATGAGCGGTTCTCGCAGAAACTTATATACGGGCAGGTCTATTTCCTTTCCTTTCTTCACGGCGTCGCGACACACGTCCCAGCGGTTGTAGTTGAGCGCCGTGCCGCCGTTGCCCAGCCGTTTCTCGCGGATGGGGTAGAGCGCGCAGCTTATAGGCTTGCAGAACCGCGTCTTTCCGTTGCGGTAGGCACGCTCTAAGGCGCAGAGGCAACAACCGTTCTCATAGCAGGTGAATACGCAGTCCTTGCCATCTACGATGCTCGTCACGAGGTCGCCGTCGCGGTCGGTGTATGCCACGCCCTGTTTATCGACCACCGATTGTGCGCTTGCCGACATGTCGCTCCACACGGTGTCGAGCGCGTCTTCTATGCCGGCAACCTCGTCAAGGGTGACAGGCGCGCCCGCATCGCCCTCTACGCAGCATATTCCCTTGCACGCATCGAGGTCGCAGCAGAACCGTTCTGTTATTATATCCGACGACACCAGCACGTCGCCCACTTCTATTATAGGAGGTATATTCATTGTCTTGTGTTTTTAGGATGATGTTATCCGGACAGCCGTAATGCCTGTTCCGGCCGCTTCAAGGGCGGCCGTCGGCGTGTCCTACCATTTAATCGGTTCCATGCCGTTGGCCTCGAGATATTTGTTGCAGAGCGAGAAATGATGGTTGCCGAACCATCCTCCGCGGTTGGCTGACAGCGGAGAGGGATGCACCGACTGCAATATGAGGTGGCGCGACGCGTCTATCAGCTTCGCCTTTGAGCGCGCATATCCGCCCCAAAGGATGAACACGAGGTGGTCGCGGTCGCGCGACAGTGCCTGTATGGCGGCGTCGGTGAACTCTTCCCAGCCCTTGTGCTGATGGCTTGCAGCCTGATGGGCGCGCACCGTCAGAGTGGCGTTGAGCAGCAGGACACCCTGTTCCGCCCAGCGGGTGAGGTCGCCAGACTTTGGCATAGGTGTGCCTATGTCATTCTCTATTTCCTTGAATATGTTGATGAGTGACGGTGGAAACGGCACGCCGTCGTTCACTGAGAAGCTCAGTCCTTGCGCCTGTCCGGGCTCGTGATAGGGATCCTGTCCGATTATAACCACCTTCACCTTGTCGAACGGACACAGATTGAAAGCGTTGAAGATGAGGCTTCCGGGCGGATAACACCGTGTATGAGTGTATTCGGAGCGCACAAACTCGGTGAGGTTGGCGAAGTATGGTTTGTCAAACTCCGCGCCGATGTGTCTACGCCACGATTCTTCTATCTTTACGTTCATATATTTACGGGTTGTTGTATGATGCGCAAAAATACAATTTTTTCTCCGAAGCGCAAAACTTCACGCTGTCTGCTGAGGCGCGGAAAACCGTTTCCGGGCTTGTGGAAACGTTCTCGTGGCGTGCTACGTCACACAATGAGGTCGTCTTTTTTCAGGCGGTTGCGCTTCACTGAACGTATCAACAGCACGTTGCCGAGCGTAATCACGCCGATACGTCCGATGAACATCAGTATTATGAGTATTATCTTGCTCCCTAAGGTTGCCGACGAAAGGATGCCGCATGTGAGTCCGGCGGTGGCGAGAGCCGACGATGCCTCGAAGATGATTTTAAGGAAATCGGTGTCTGACGGTTCGAAAAGAGCCATGAGATATATGCCGAAGAAGAGTATGAACGTGTAGAAAATGAATGTCGTTATGGCCGATTCCACGCGGTAATCAGGTATGATATGATTCATCAGCGACACGTTCTTTCTCAGTCCCAACTTGTTCTTGGTGTATGCATATATGGCTGATAGCGTGGTCGATTTCAGTCCTCCGCCCGTTCCCGAAGGCGATGCTCCGATATACATTGCCAGCGAAAGGATGAGCAGGGATATAGGTATCATGTTGCTCAGATCCACTGTATTGTAGCCCACGGTGGTCATTGCCGACATCGACTGGAACAGAGATATGAGTATTCTGTCGCCCACATCGTAGTGCTGAAGCGACGGTTCGAAGAAGAACAGATGTATGGTACACCACAGCGAAAGCAGGCAGGTGATGCATATTATCACCTTCGTTGTGAACGAAATGCGGTGGTTCTTGCGCGTGAACTTGTGCAGAATGTCGGTCATCATGATGAATCCCATCGCTCCCATGTAGCTCAGTACGATTATGATGATGTTGGCATAATAGTCGCATTGCAGGCTTACGAGATTGTCAGAGTAAATGCTGAAGCCTGCGGTACAGAACGCCGAGACGCTGTGGAAGAGCGCCGACCACAGCGGTTGGTCCATTCCCTTCCACGCGAAATAAGGATAGAGCAGCACCGTTCCGCCTATTTCGAAGAAGAACACGAACCTGACGATGTTCTTTATCATTGCTTCGTTCGGCATGTCCTGAGGAAAGGAGAACTGCGCTCCGAACATGTTGTTCTTGAAGTTTCCCAGATGATGGGTTATCCTAAGCATGATGAACGACGACAGAGTCATGTATCCGAGACCGCCGATCTGTATTAGAAGCAGTATCACCAGCTGTCCGAAGAAGGTGTAGTCCTTGGCAAGGTCGGCAGTGGCAAGTCCGGTTGTCGATAGCGCCGACACGGCATTGAACAGGTTGTCTATGAACGATATGTCACCTTTCGTGGCAAACGGCAGCATCAGGGCGAGCGTTCCGAGTATGGAGTATCCCAGATATCCCACGACAAGTTGTCTTTGCGGATTTGCCGACTTGTATCCGAACGATATTATTCTTTCCGGATCTATGCGCAGAGTGTACTTCTGTACGGTGCGTTTAAGCTTTTCGTTGTGCATTTCTTTGCTTCGTTTCGGTGTCCGGTTATGGCGTCCTTGCCTGCGGACACGGAGTATTTCAGTGTCTTATTATTCTGAAAACAATCGTATTATGTGCGTCGTCCGTACCCTTCCGGTACGAATCTTTCTTAACAGGGCGCTAAATTACAAATTTCGGATTGAATAATGCAAGAAATCTGAATATAAATAAAAAAGCAGACTTCCGCTGTATGGAAGTCTGCTTTTTCTTGTGTATGTCAAATAATTACTTGTTGTCCTCAATCAGGTTCTCACCTGTCATGTCAGCCGGCTGCTCCAGACCCATGATGTGGAGGATAGACGGAGCAACGTCAGCCAGGCGTCCGTTCTTCACGGTAGCGCTGTTGTTGTCGGTCACGTAGATGAACGGTACCGGGTTGAGTGAGTGAGCTGTGTTAGGAGTTCCGTCCTCGTTGATTGCGTTGTCGGCGTTGCCGTGGTCGGCGATGATTATTGCCTCATAGTCATTTGCCTTGGCAGCTTCAATCACATCCTTCACGCAGTTGTCCACAGCATGCACTGCTTTGGCGATGGCATTATAAACTCCGGTGTGGCCTACCATATCGCCGTTGGCGAAGTTTACAACGATGAAGTCATACTCCTGTGTGTTGATGGCACCCACCAGTTTGTCTTTCACCTCGTATGCGCTCATTTCCGGCTTCAGGTCATAGGTAGCAACCTTCGGTGACGGAACCAGGATGCGGTCCTCACCCTCGTACGGAGCCTCGCGTCCGCCGTTGAAGAAGAATGTTACGTGAGCATACTTCTCTGTCTCGGCAGTGTGGAGCTGTTTCTTGCCCTGCTTGCTAAGATACTCGCCCAGAGTGTCCTGTACGTTCTCTTTCGGGAAGAGGATGTGTACGCCTTTGAACGAAGCGTCATACGGAGTCATGCAGTAGTACTGCAGATCCTTTATGGTGTGCATGCCTTCTTCCGGCATATCCTGCTGTGTGAGCACCTGTGTGAGCTCCTTTGCACGGTCGTTACGGAAGTTGATGAAGATAACAACATCGCCTTCACCGATTGTTCCGTCAACGGTAGAGTTGTTTATCGGTTTTACGAACTCGTCGGTAACACCGTCAGCATAGCTCTCTTCCATGGCCTTGACCATGTCGTCAGACTGCTTACCCTTACCCTCAACGAGCAGGTCGTAAGCCTCTTTCACGCGGTTCCAACGCTTGTCGCGGTCCATTGCATAGAAACGTCCTACGATGCTTGCGATGTGTGCGCCGTTGGCAGAGCATACATCCTGCAACTGTCTGATGAATCCTTCGCCGCTCTTTGGGTCTGTGTCACGACCGTCCATAAAGCAGTGTACGAAAGTCTTTTCAAGTCCGTATTCCTTTGATATCTCGATGAGTTTGAACAGATGGTCGAGTGATGAGTGTACGCCACCGGTTGAAGTAAGACCCATGAGGTGGAGTTTCTTGCCGTGTTCCTTGGCATAGGTATATGCGCTTACTATCTCCGGGTTCTTCATTATTGAACCGTCCTTGCATGCGCGGTTTATCTTCACGAGGTCCTGATATACGATGCGGCCTGCTCCGATGTTGAGGTGTCCTACCTCAGAGTTACCCATCTGTCCGTCAGGCAGACCAACGTCCTCACCCGAAGCCTGGAGCTGTGAATGTGCGCTTACTGCGCAGAGATAGTCAAGATAAGGTGTCGGAGTGTTGTAAATCACGTCGCCTGCACCATGTTTGCCGATTCCCCATCCGTCGAGAATCATCAAAAGAGCTTTCTTTGCCATAATTATCCTTATTTAATTTTGTGTTGTGTTTTATGAGAGTAAGGCGGTGGCGGAGGTCATGACAGCATGTCCGCATCATCCTGATACACCGTCTTTTGCTTATCACATGCAAAGTTAATGCAAATATGATGCAAACTCATAATTTTTATCTTTTTTTTATCTTCGTTTAATATTTATTCTGTCAGAGTCTCACGGTTTTGTATTTGCCGTTGTCTTTTATCTCAAACGAGTGGGTGCCTGCTTTCAGTTCCACCGTCGCCTGGCCTGATGCGGCGTTCGGTATGGTGAGTGTGGCGGTGGAGTTGGACGGCACTGTCACTGTGTAAATCACTTTCTTGCCCTTGCGCACCCACGACGATACTATGTCGCCGTAAGGAGATGTGTGCACAGCCTCGAAGTTTTTCAGACCCTTGACGAAGTTCGGGCGCAGGATGATGTGCTTGAAACCGGGCTGCCGCTCGTCGGGGAATATGCCTCCGAGACCCTTGTACGGCCATGCGCCTATCTCTCCGAACATGATGTGATTGTCCGATATGTCGCGCGTAGCTTTGAGGTCCCAGTTCTCGAGCAGGGTGGTGGCGCCGTTCACTATCCACCATCCCCACGACGGATAAGTGTCCTGTACGGCTATGCGGTAGGCGTCGTCGGCATATCCGTTCTCGCTCAGGGCGTTCAGTATTGCCTTAGCTCCGTGCACACCCACGTCGAGGTGCCAGTCGTTGGCACGCACGTTCTCGGCGAGACGGGCAGCCACACGTGCCACCATGTCGTCGGGCACGACCTTCCACATCAGCGCGAGGCTCATCTCAGTCTGCGAGCCTCCGGCATAGGTTGCCGTCTCGCGGTTGAGGAATTTGGCGTTTATGGCGTCGCGAATGTCGGCAGCCAGCTGTGCGTAATGTTTGTGGTCGGCCTCATGACCGAGCAGTGCCGCAGCCTTGGAGAGTATGGTAGCGTCGGCGAAGAAATAGATGGACGACGTGAGTTCCTTGTTCGAGCGCGTCTTCACCGGCACCCAGTCGCCGCGTCCCCATGCCGAGAGATGCTCGGGACTGTTGCTGTCCACATAGTCAACATAGCGTTTCATGTTGTCGTAGCAGTCGGCAAGCGGACGAATGTCGCCGTAGAACATATACAGGTTCCACGGTATTATGGCTATTGTGCTTGTCCAGTCCAGACCGTTGTCAGTGCCGTATCCCCAGCCGTCGGTCGGTATGATGTCGGGCAGTACGCCGTTGGGCTGCTGCTCGTCGCGGTGGTCGGCGAGCCATTTCTCGTATATTGTTATGGCGTCATAGTTGTAGAGCGATGTCTCGATGGCCAGGTGTCCGTCGCCCGTCCATCCGTTCTTCTCGCGCTGTGGACAGTCGGTGGGGTAGCCCATGAGGTTTGATATGTATGCCATGCGAGCCGCCTCCACGGTCTTGTCGAGCAGCGGATTGGATGAGGCTATCGTTCCGGCGATGGCCACGTCGCTGTGGGTGAAGTGTGCGGTGAGGCTGTTCTCGTCGAGCTGTATGGGGCGGTCGCTGTTCACCTGAACGTATCGGAAGCCCTTATAGCTGAACTCCGGGCAGAAGGAATCGTCGCCTCCGCTCAGCGTGAGTATGTCGGTCTGGAAAGGTTCTGTCTGTTTGTCGCCACGGTAATATACGTCGATGTTCGACTGGTCGAGCGTTCCGTCGGCATGCAGACGCTCGCCGTGGCTTATGCGCAGGTGCGTACCTTTCTCGCCTTTCACCCTGACGCTCGTCACGCCTGCCATGTTGCGGCCGAAGTCATAGACGTATGTGGTGTCGTTCAGGCGCGTCATCTTCACCGCACTGTGTGTTTCCGTCAGACGTATCGGCTCCATCTGCTGCGACCATACGAGTGGTGCCGGCGCGCTGCGGAAGCGCACTCCCTGCCACTTTGAGTCGTCAAACTGCGGCGTGTCCCAACCCTGCTGCACGAGGTTGAAGTCGTAGTGCTCGCCCGTATATATGTTGTTGTAGATGAGCGGCCCGCCCGATGTGCGCCAGCTAAGGTCGGTTGCCACGGTCTGTGTGGTGCCGTCGGTGTAGGTCACCACTACGTCCATGCAGAAAGTAGGACGGTTGCGCCACGGAGCGCGGTCGAAGTCCCACACAGCCAGTGCCTGATGGTTATACCATCCGTTGCCCAACACCACTCCGAGAGCGTTGCGTCCGCTGTGGAGCAGCGGCGTTATGTCGAACGTGACATAGGAGCATCGGCGGTCGTAGCGCGTATATACCGGATCGAGAAAATGGTCGCCGACTCGCTGTCCGTTCACTGACAGGACGAACAGACCGCCCGCGGAGATGTATGCACGTGCCGACTTTATGCTTTTAGTGGCGTCAAATGTCTTTCTGAAATAAGGCGCTGCGCGGTGGTTCTTGTCGTAACCGTCGCTTATCCATGCACCGTGCCACCGGCCCATGAGGCCTGTCTCAAACCGTGCCACGTCGGAGTTGGCGGTGTTGCCCTTGCCGTCGCTTACGCTCACACGCCAGAAATATACAGTCGTAGGCTTGAGTTTCTCGCCGCCATACACGGCCATGCGCTCCCCTGAGGCCACGCGCCCGCTCTGCCATGCCGAGCCTTTTCCCGAAGCCACTGCCGCACTGTCGGTGCCCACGGTTATCTCGTAGGCCGACTGCTCCATGCCTTCGGTGCGCCACTCAAGACGCGGCGCCGCATCATCTACTCCCAGCGGGCTTGCCAGGTGATTCACTTTCAGATTGTCGGGCTGTGTTGTCGGCGCTGCCCATACTGCCGGCGACAGCATCAGCATGAGTGCTGTCAGCATCTTCTTGTCCATTTTCTTCATCAGGTTTTAGGTTATTGTGCGAAATTACATAAAAAATCTGACATGATGAATAAAATGTTGGCATATGACCTGCACTTTCTGATAATGACCGGTTGTTGACGGTCCGACGTATTACTTACAGTTGCCGGGCAGTGCGTCTGTCTGTTTATTCGAAGGCGCGGAAGGCGACTTCAGGAACAAGTGACAGACCGTATGCCGTCAAGAGTAGGTAAGACGTCGGACAAGACAATAAAGAATAATATAAAGAATAAGAGTCTGTAAAACCGCTCGTCCGCGGATGTTGACACTCTGCTACAACGCATCGTTACTTTGTTACAGGCGTTCCAGCTCATCGTTGGCCGCTCCTGTGCCGCGATACTTGCTGCGTGTAGTGTTGAAGCGGTAGCTTACGGTCAGTCGCAACATGCGTGAGTCGCTGTAATTCCATTTGTCGAACACTACGGTCGTTCCGTACATGGTGAACGAGTTACGGCGCGATGCAAAGATGTCCTTCACATCCATGCTGACTCTAAGTTGGTCTTTCAGGAAACTTTTGACCACGCTGACGTCGGCTGCCGCCCATGGCTTGACCGTGGTGATGCTCTGATTTCCCTTGCCTTGCCACGACAGAGTGAGCAACGCCCTCCAGCCATGGTTGAATCGGAAACCATTGACCAGCCGCGCGTAAGGCAGGGGACGGTTGAAGTGTTTCGTCTCACCTAAGCTCTGATATTTCAGTATCTGTTTCTGTATTTGCAGGCTGAGCTGTGGTTCGTAGCATCCCCATTTGGGTGACAGCACCACGCCTGCCGACAGCACGTCCACGTGGTCGAAGTTCTGGCGGGTGATTATGGTGATTGCCGGATTCTGCTCGTATGGTATCGGCACCATCTGTATGGCGTCTGCGGTGCGCTCATAGCTCAACATCCATTGCAGCCAACTGTAGCTTCCCATCAGCGTAAGGTCGTGTATGGTTTCCGATTTCAGGTTCGGATTTCCGCCCTCGTAAGTGAATCGGTCGTCGTATTGCAGGTTGCTGTTCAGCTCGCTGTACGAGGGGCGGCGGGTCTTTGCCGTGTAGCTTAGCGACAGGTCCACATTGCCCACGGGCATCGACAGCGACAGGCTGGGGAAGAGGTTGTCGTAATCGCGACTCTGTTCTGCCTGGCGCACACCGTGGTCGTAGTAGTCGGACACGACGTGCTCGTAGCGCACTCCGGCATTGGCCTGTAGCTTACCCAGCGCGATGGCATATTCGGCAAAGGCCGCTATGTGCTCTTCCTCTATGCGGTTGTCGGTCTCAGGCAGGTAGTTCTGTTCGTTACGGTACGTGTTGTCGCGGCGTGTGTAGCTGTATTCGCCGCCGCCGCGCAGCTCGCCCTTGCCCAACTGATGGTTCAACACCAGCTTGGCGGCATAGAGCCGGCTGTCCGATACGTTGCTTGTCGTCACGACCCGGTCGTCGTGTTCCTGACTGTTTTCGTTGATATTCTGTAGCTGTGTGGCGGTGGTTTCGTAGTAGTCGGCATTGAAGTCGATGCCCAGTTTTCCCACGTTGCCAAGGTAGTAGGTGTTCAGGTGGTGCGAGTAGTCGTTGTCGCGCCAGTCGTGGTCATACTGCTGATGGTCGTAGAATTCGCCGTTGGCATCTATGTCATAGACTGAGTTTATACGGTTACGGCTCATGGGCGTGCGTGTGTAAGTATAGCGCATGCCCAGAGAGTGCTTATCGTTCACCATGTAGTTCACCCCTCCGGTGGCTTCCAGATAATGGCCGGCGATGTTCATCTCTATCTGCGAGCGATGGTTCCATATTGTGTCGGGAGTGGTGACGTAGTGTTTGTCGTGTTGCTTCTGGTAGCTTTGCGAACGGCTGTAATAGATTGAGCCGAATATATCCAGCCCTCCGTGGCGGTAGTTCAGGTCCAAGTTCTCGTAGTGACTGAAGTGATGATTCTGTTTTATGCCTCCGTATGTGTTCACGCTGAGGCCCTCGCCGTGCGGCTTTACGGTCTTTATCTTTATTACAGCCCTTACGGTGACATCGTATTCAGAACCGGGATTGGTGATGACCTCCACCTGACTGATGTCCTTCGACTCCAATCGTGTCAGTTCACTTGTATCATACAGCCGCCGGCCGTTCAGGTAAATGATCGGACTGCCCTTGCCGAAGACCGTGAATTCGCCGTCGCTGCCCTGCACGAAGGGAATGAGACCCAACACGTCGCTGGCCGTGCCCGCATAGCTCAGCAGCGTGTTCTGTACGTCGGCCACCAGTGCGTTGCCCTTCAGCTTGTAGGTTGGGCGGCGGGCGGTCACTACCGCCTCTTGCAGCATTACGTCGTCGGTCTGCATAGTCATTGTACCTAAGTCGCCCGTGTGGCAGAGCCGGCAGAACATGACGTAGCCCACCGATGTGGCACGAAGCAGGTAATCGCCCTCCGGCAGACCGCTCATACTGAAACGTCCGTCGGCTGCCGTTACGGTGCCTTGAACGAAGGCAGAGTCTTCAGGCTGCAGCGCTACGACATTGACAAATTCCAGCGGAGCACCGTCCTTGTCGCAGAATCGTCCTTGCAGCGTCTGGCCGAAGGAGGCGAGTGTGGTTGCCATCATTATGAGCGACAGCAGGAGCTTTTTATTTATCACAAGGAAAATACGTTTTATAATTGTTGAACTTCCGCAAGTTATAAGTTTTATGTGCATAATGATGTGATTTGTGAATGAAAAAGCTTATAAGTTGTTTTACCTGTTGAAAATTAAAAACATGCGCAGTGTACGGCTCATAAAGCCCATACCTGGAAGAGATATGCAAAGGTATAACAATATTATCAGATAGGAGAAAGATTCTTCGGAAAATGAAAAGAAGGATGTGAGTAGGAATGATAATGGTTAATTAGAAATTAAGTAAGAATTGATTTCAGCGTAAAGACCATTGCTTCAAGCCCGGAAAACTGTCTTTTCTTCTGCTAAAAACAAAACCTGTATGTGCAACTTTCAGATTGTAACCGGATTTTGATTTTCCGGTCAGAGTTTCCCGATATACCCCGAAAAATAAGCGCGTATTTGCAAACTGAGTTTCCTTCGGGCGCAAATATGCGGAAAATGAGAGGTTTTCATAAAGCATTGAATAGCAATGACTTATATTTAAAAGGTATTTTGTTGCTTTGCAAAAAGCACCATTTCGGCTTGCGAAATGGGCCATTTCAGGGTGCAATATGGTGCTTTTTGGTCTCTGAAATGGGCTTAATCGCACTGCGAAATGGGCAATATCAGAAAGCAGTGTGCATCTTTTCGGACTATGATATAGGGTATATCAAAAGTCGGTTTTATCTTAAATGTCCTCTATTATGGATGATTTAACATTCGTTCACACCTCTTTTGAGAAAATATTTTGTCAAAATAAAATCAAGAAAAATTGTAAGTTAGTCACGCGGAAACTGAAAAAGAAACCATTTTTTATTACTCCTTACTTAGATTTAAAAAACAGGAGCTCGCCAAGTCCGTTTCCCGGAATACGGTGAATTCCTGTTTTTTAGTCTGTTGTCCGTTTTACAGTCTTATATTTACTTTAACTCTTGTATATAGCCCTGCCTGCATGCAATGATGGAAATTCCGATCAGCAGATTCAACAGATGCTTGTCTTTTAGTCTCTACTAACGGAGCCTGCATAGGGAACAGGGGGCATTTGGTATGTGTTTTCCGCACTTACTATTATAAAGACACTGAAAAATCGGCATACCTGCGTACATAGAATCGCACATACGGATTCAGCAAGCGCACCGGTTTTATAGGGAACTTTGGAATAGTCTTCTGATGTCCATCGAGAGGAAATCTTCTACACCGATGCCGCCGTCGCCGACAATGAACGCCGCCTGTGGTGCAAACAGTTCCTTGAATTTATCCAGACCGCTCGTCCTTTTCTCGGCGTTGCTCTTTACCTCGATGGCTATTGTTATGTTTTTCTTGCGGATGACAAAGTCCACTTCATCATTTCGTTCTCTCCAGTAGAACACCTCAAACCGGTGGATGAACCCCTGACTTACAAGGTAGGCTCCTATGCCGGATTCAAATATATGACCCCATACCCGACGGTCGAGCAGGGCTTGTTCGAATGATACAGGGCTGTACACCGTTTTCAATGCGTTGTTGAACACCTGGAACTTTGGAATGCTGGCTTTTCTTCGGGCCGTATCAATGCTGTACTTCTGTAGGCCGCACAGCAGTCCGCTTTCTTCCAGCAGATTGATGTATCCGGCCAGTGTAGCCGTATTCCCCGCATCCTGAAGAGAACCAAGCATCTTGTTAAGCGACAGCAGGTTGCCTGAGTATGCCGCTCCCAGTTCAAAGGTCTGTCGCAGCAGTGCCGGCTTGCTGATGGGTGTGTCCATCAGAATGTCTTTGTTGATGGTCGCCTCGATAATGGCAGACTGTATATATTGCTGGAAACGGTCTTCGTCACCGATAAGTGAGGCCGCTCCGGGATAGCCTCCGTAATAAAGATATTGATCGATTGAGAAACCGAAACTGTCTCTCATCTCCGTATAGCTCCAGTGGCTCATGCGTATCTCTTCGAATCTTCCGGCAAGAGATTCCGACAGTCCCTTTTCCAGCAGTACCCGGCTGCTGCCCAACAGAAGCACTTTGATGTTGCGGTCATGAAATGTGTCATCGTCCCATTCCTTTTTTACGACCTCGCTCCAGTTGGATATCTTCTGTATTTCGTCTATTACCAGGACGATTTCTCCCCATCCGTTGTTTTCTTTGAGGCTGCGTGCTGCAGCCCAGCAGTTGGAGATCCATGCACTGTTCGTAGCCGGTACGTTATCAGCGGAAAACAGCTGGTACGGAATGGATATATCCTTCAATACCTGTTTTACTACTGTCGATTTTCCTACCTGGCGGGCACCCATCACGACCTGAATGAACTTTCTCGGTTCTTCCATTCGGTCTTTAATTATCTGATATTCAGCTCTTTTATACATGGTCTTACATTTTACGCAGTGGAGTGCGTATTTTTACGCAGTGCAAATATAATAACTTTTTTAATACTACATCAATTTATTGAATGATAATGTTTTGCAATTATGTTTTTAGTTTGTAAACCTGTAGTTGTGCTTTGTTTTTACCGCAGGGCTTTGTGTACTCATACTTTGTTGGTCGGCAAATGTAGGACAAGGTGCATAATCTCCAAATGACATTACATTCGGATGACGGATTCAGTATCCGCATGTTTTCAACAATCTTAGTTTGTCACGCGGATTTCTATCAACCAAGATCGGTTATCCGGATCCGGCTGGTAGTTTTTGCCTTATATTGAGCTTATTTCCATTGGATTTTTATCAGGCATATTGGATCATGTCAAGACAAGGCGGACAAAAAGAGACCAATAGAAAACAGGCAAATGTCAGAAAGTATGATGCACAGGATAGATGAAACCACGCGCGGTCTAATGACATATTCGGGTTTAAGAACATCGGTATCAGCGGCGATGAATGGTGTGCGGAATGTCATGAGAAGGTTGTAGAGAAAGATATTATTCCGGCAATGATGCTTCCGGACGCGGATGTGCGGGAATAGGACAGGCGGTATGACTGTTTGCGGTGCGGCAGTTTATAAGATATGAAAAAAGCGGACACATGTCTGTGCCCGCTTCTTTAAGTTAGAATTACAAATTAATATCTGCTTTTATTTCATGAACTTCTTTCCGTTCATAATGTAAATGCCTTTCTTCAGTGTGCTCGGGTCGGTGCCGAGGTAGCGTCCGTCGATGCTGTAGATGCGGTTGTCGGCAGCAGGTTTCAGCGTGTTGCCGTTTACAGTCACATTGTCTATGCCAGTTGTCCATCCCGGTTCACCGGCTGTCAACGTGGCGTTGCCGCCTGTAATTGTAAGAATATAGTTGTTCACGATATTCTCGTTAGAATGTACCGGCTGCCATGTTGATTCCAGATCACTCTGCGAAGCAAGGAACAGTCTGTAAGTTCCGTCAGACAGCGATCTTATGGAAATATTGTCCTTTGACATTGAAGGATAACCTCCATTAGGTCCTATTGAAGTTGTGAACGAGTTCAGAGATACGGCACTTCCGCCGTCAGAAGGCTCAGCCATAAGCATCAGCTTGCCTGCGAATGACTCAGAATCACAGTTCAGCAGGTTGGTGACTGTATAAGAGAGCAGTGTACCGTTGAGCTGAACGGTGAAGCGTCCACGGGTTGTGGAGCCATTGCTCCATGTGAGTGATTCCATGATACCGAGCTGTGAAGAATACGGAATCTCCGGATCGGTGGCAGTATGCATAAGTATCATGTCCTGACCGTCGGTGAAACCGTTGAGCTCGCCAATCTCGAAATATCCGTCCTGACTGCCGTTCCATCCCCAGTTGATGTGCACAAGTCCGTTCTCATCGTATCCGTCGAGCACGAAGGCATGACCACCTTGAGAAGGTGAAACTCCACCATAAAGAATAGGACAATGCTCGCTTATCTCTTTATATATGATATTCATCCATTCGTTTTTGGTGAACACATCGCGTGTGTACATCTTGGTGCTGTAGCTGAAATATTCTCTTAGTGAGTTGGCAGCATCTTTTGTAAACGCGCCACTACCGTCCATATTGTACATCATGTTGACAGATACACCGCAATGGAACATGAGCTGTGCCACGGCCTCTGCCTGCAACGCGTTGTAACCATGGTCGTAACTGTCGATCATATTATCCCAGTCGTATTTTACACGGCTGAACCTGACATCGAAATTCCACTGTTTTCCGTCAACGGGTGAAGTGAAATCGTATATCTTACGTCCCTGTCCCTGCAACGGATATTTATGAAAATACATAATCTGAGACATGGCTGTCGCCACACATCCTGTGACATAGCGCTGTGTCTTTCCTGCATAAGTATATGTCGGACACTGGTCGTTGAAAGGAGTATCCTGTCCCCAGCTTGATGTCACAAGCTCATCGACAGATGCGGGATAACCGGCATCGGCAGGACTGACGGCACGGGGTGATGTGATACCGCTCTCTTTCTGTTTGCGCAACGACTCGTCCATCGCGCTCATCCACCATACCATTGCCGGCGGCATATCGGTCTGTGAGAACTGTCCGTCAGAATATCCTATTACGGCATTGAACATGTCATCGTTTGCAATAACAGCAAAACCGCCGTCGGCATAACCAACGACAGTGTACTCATTGCCTTCCTTAAGGACATTGAGAACATTTGTCTTGCCGTTAAGGGCATTTACTCTGTTAGGTTGGATTTTTAGCTTTAGGACTTTAGCTGCAGCTGCTTTAATCTGTTCAAGGCTTCGCGGCGCACAGTAAGATGTCGTGGACAGAAGTATGAACGATAACGCTAAGAATAACTTTCTCATATCTGAATATTAGCTTTATGTGTAAAAAAGAGAGACGGCACACCACTAAGTGATGTGCCTTTCCCTCAATAATAAACTTTATTGCTTCTTAGTAAGAGTTATGTACATGAACGCAGCCACCGGATATATGGACGAACCCTCTTGATATACAAGATACAAATCATTGCTGAATGTTATCCTGTCGGCAGGTTCTCCATTCGGACCTAATGACCAGGTTCCCTTGAAGGATGAATTATTATATACATATCCGTCAGCTCCGAGATACATGAATGTCAGAGCATGGCCGTCAGACGTCTGACCAATTACGGAGTCGTCAACATACCAGCCTATCTGTCCTGAACGTGATATGACATCGAATGTATATTCAAACGGGAATGTAAGAGTTTCTCCCGTGCCCAACAGGTTGGTCGTGGTTGCTGTCAGAGTCTTCTCATAATCGAAATCATTAGGATCTGTAGGACCACTCAGCGTGACATCACAAGAGAATCTTGATCCGTTGATGTCGTATCCTGACATTGTCCACTCTCCCATCATGGCCTTATAGAAACCGTCATCATTGAGAATTGTGACAGTTGCTGTCTTAGCCGTTCCTATCTCCGCACCATTAGCTTCAGCAATGGTAATGGTGAAAGTACGGTCGTTGTTTGCTTCCTTGTCATCCAGTACACTGATGTTTACATTTATGACTCCTGAGCTTAACGTATCTGGGTTAAGGGTGAGAGTCTTGTCGCTTATAACGTAATTGACACCTTCCTGAGCAGGAGTCTCTCCTGTTTCGGCAGCGGTTATCTTTAACTGAATATTGCCGTTACGTTTGCCGCTGACTTTTATTGGCACATTGAAGATTCTCTCGTTCTCCCTGACCTGTATGGCTGTCTGCTCGAATTCTACAGCTACGCCGTCTGCACTGTTGTACTCGACATCGTCACTCGAGCATGCCGCAAACAAAGATGCTGTCACGGCAAGGGTCAACAATTTTATATATTTCATAGTTATTTTCATTTTAAATTGATAATTCATAAATTCCAATATCAATAACCGGGATTCTGGACAATAGCCGGATTGACATCAATCTCATGCTTCGGTATCGGCCATGTGAATCTTGGAGAATCGGCTTCTACAACCATGTCTGTAGTAGATGAGCCCGGAAGCAGACACAGAGTTCTGTTCTGCGGAACGCCACGACTCATTGCGATGTGCCAACGCTTGATATCGAACAGGCGTGTACCTTCACCGACCATCTCACGCTGACGCTCTCTCATAAGCTCCTGCATTAAGTCTTCTTTTGTTGTGAAGTTCTTATTTCTGTATCCTTTTATACGAGTGCTTTCGAGCTCGTTGAGATAATCAGCGGCAGTAGCCAGCTCGCCGTCGATATTGGCATAAGCCTCAGCAGCAATAAGATACATCTCGGCAAGGCGGAACACCTTAGGCTGGCTGCAACCAAGAGCAGATGTATTACCTGTGAGCTGGAACCATATTCCATAGAGCGGATACTTGTTGAATGAATATACTGTACCGATAGCTCCGTTATTGGTTGTTATGTCAGTTGTGCTGAAATAAGCTGCGAAACGATAGTCGTTTGCGCTATATAGATCGAGTAATGTCTGAGTAGGAACATAGTCGGGAACGCTACCTTCAGACTGTGCCTGGAACAAAGTACCTGTTGCCAAAGGCAGGTCGCTTGTTGATGTTGTAGGCAACTGGAAGATAAGCTCCACATCATCTGTGTAATTATCGTTCTGCCACATGTTGCCGAAATCGGTCTGGCTCTTAGCCAGATTGTAGTTTCCAGAAACAATTACTCTCTCGGCATTGTCGGCAGCAGTCTCATAGTCGCCCTTGGCAAGTGCGGCGCGGGCACGCAAAGCTCTTATGGCGTCAGGGCTGACATAATACAACGGATAGTTGGCATCACGGCTGACATATATGGCGGCACTGTCCAAATCGTCGTAAATCTGCTGATAAGTCTCCTTCAGAGTCTTACGTCCTGGATATGTGGACTGATCGATTGAAGGATTATAGTCAAGACGATAGGAAACGCCGAGATTGGGTTCATCCTCGTTCGACTTATCATAAGCCGGGCTGAAATACTGAGACAGCATGAAGATTGAATATGCTCTCATGAAGAAAGCGTCACCCTTGGCTGCTCTTACTGCCGGCATACCCGGGTTGGTGCTTGTTGCCTGATCGGGGAACAGTCCTTTATTAGAGAAATCAGCCTTATTATAGTTGTCGATGATGAAGTTTGCGCGTGCTATAATTGCCTGATAGTTTCCATACACGCCATCAAAGGTTGTTGACTGTGATGTGTATGTCCATCTGTACATATCACCAAGTGTGTTGCTGTATCCGGTGATAGCATTGAAACCATCACACTGTATCTCCGGAGCATTGTAGAATGTACCTGCGATAGAACTCTTCAGCGCTGAGTAAAGCGCTGTGCGTGCACTCTGGTAATTTGCCGGATTCATCAGCGTCTCTGTATCAGGAACAGAGTCATACGGCTCCTTGTCCATATCGCAAGAAACCAATCCAGCTGTCAATGCAAGTAACAAATATATCTTTTTCATTTTTGAAATTTTGTTTTTGTTTTATTAGAACGTAAGTTGTAAACCAAATGAATACTGACGTGTATTCGGATAGTCGCCTATCGTAGAGAAACCATCCACCTCAGGGTCGTAGCCTTTGTAACCGGTGAAGGTAAGCAGGTTGCGGCCGACAAAATAAACTTTGCATCCCTTAACGAAGTGTGTAGCGTCAAGCCAGTTCTTCGGCAGTGTGTAAGACAGCTGCAGGAACTTCAGACGTACGAACGAAGCGTTCTCGATGAGGTGAGTATCCATCTGATATTCTGCATTGGCTGCTGCAACATCAGTAATATCACCCGGCTTCTGCCACATATTGAGCATATCGACAGACTGGTTGTTTGATGTTGCGAATGTCGGGTTCATTGTGAACCAGCGTTCGTTGTTCATCATGTAACGGTCGAACATGCCTGTGAACTGAACATCGAGCTGCAGACCTTTCCATGCAACGGTTGTAGAGAATCCGCCTGACCACGGAGCGATAGGAGTCTTACCTGTCATCACGCGATCGTCTTCAGAATACGTTTTTGTGTAGTTACCGTTCTTGTCGAGCCAAACATTCTGTCCATCAGCCGGATCAACGTGGCTCCAACGTACATAGTAGTATTCTCCGTAAGGATGTCCCACCTCGAGGTGTACCAGGTCTGTCAGGTCGTAAGAGTCAGCGCCTTCAAACAGCTTGGTGATTTCGTTCTTGTTGTAGTTGAAATTCAACGAAACATTCCAGAACCAATCCTTATTCTTTATAATCTCAGCACCGAGTGTGAAATCAACACCGCGGTTGTACATCTCTGCTACGTTACCCCACTGTGAAGCGAAACCTGTTGTATAAGAGTAAGGTATGCCTACAAGCATGTTGGATGTAACCTTGTTGTAGAACTCAACATCGAATGTGAATCTGTTGAAGATTTTTCCGACCAAAGCGACATTCAGGGTCTTTACAGTCTCCCATGTCAGTTCGTCGTTGCGTACATTTACCGGAGCCATACCACCGTTTCCAAGATATTCTCCTGTAGTAGATGCGAGACCCAAATACTGATATGGACTGATGCCTGAGTTACCTGTAGAACCGTAGCTGATCTTGAACTGCAGGTCGTTGAGCCAGCTTTTTGTCGGCTGCATGAAGTCTTCATTTGTTATGTTCCACATTGCAGCGACTGCGCCGAATGTTGCCCAACGGTGATTCTTTGCGAAAAGTGAGGAACCGTCACGACGAATTGAAGCATCGATGAAATAACGATCGCCGTAGCTATAGTTAAGCATACCGAACCAAGAGTTACGAACCTCGTCGCTTATAGAGTGTCCCGGGACAGTAGCACCGTCTCTGACACCTGCAGACATCAGCATAAGGCGGTTGTCTGTAAGTCCTTCCATACCTGCGCTGAAGCCTTCGCTCTTTGTTGTCATACTTTCCTGACCGAGCAAAACGCTTACGTTATTATCACGGAGGAAGTTGAACTTGTACTCAGCCGTATTTGTTACTGTCCAACGATAGAAACGTGAGAAGCTTTCATTGGCAGAACCTGTCGGGAACACATTCGGGTCTATATCCAATGTGTTGTAACATCTTGCGGAAGTACGTGCATCGTATGCATCGAGACCAACAGCTGAACGTAGGTTAAGACCCTTGATAGGGTTGATGTTTACATAAAGATTCTCATTGAGACGTATCTGATCGTTGTGGGAAGGCTGCAACTCCGACAACCAATACGGGTTGTAGTAACCCCTCATCTCATCAAATTTGTATCTTCTCTCTCCGTATCCTTCGAAAGTACTGTTGGCATAATCGTTGCGGTCGAGACCGAGGATTTCATAATAAGATGATGTCGGAAGGAAAATTCTGGCTGCAAACGATTTATTGTATACACTATTTGATTGGTTACCGAATGCTGTGGTTTCTGTCTTTGTAAATGCAAGGTTGGTATTTGAACCTATCTTCAACCATCTGTTGACATTTGCCTCGAGATTGGCACGAAGGCTCTCACGACGCATGTTGGAGTCGTCCATGATACCTTCTGTGTTGTAATGGTTGAAAGACAGAAGATAAGACAGATTGTTTGATCCTCCGCGGACACTGGCGTCTATCTGAGTTACAGGTTTAGAGTCGCCGAAGAATATATCACGCCAGTCTGTACTTATACCATACTTACGGTAATATGCCTTCTCTGCCTGGAAGTTGGCATTGTTGACCAAAGTCGGGTCAAGAACCTCCTGGAAGTTGAGCCACTGGTTGGCGTTCATCATCTTCTCATTATCGCTTGTCATCTCAGAGATACCATACTGAGCAGAAACCGTGATAGTTGGAGCCTCGCCGAAGTTACCCTTCTTTGAAGTAATGATAATCACACCGTTTGCGGCACGTGAACCGTAGATGGCTGTAGAAGATGCATCCTTCAATACTGTGACGTTCTCGATATCGTTAGGGTTAAGTGCAAGGAATGCACCTGAAGTAATCTCACTTCCATCCAGAATGTAAAGAGGTTCGGTTGTCGCATAGAGTGATGTCATACCACGGATACGCATACTTGCAGTAGCAGAAGGCTCACCTGAAGATGTGAATACCTGCAGACCGGCAACCTGTCCCTGCAAAGCATCACTTACGTTAGCAACTGGGGTTGTAGAGAACTTCTCGCCTGAAACGGTAGCAACCGAACCGGCAATGGTTCCGAGCTTACGTGCCGAACCGTAACCCATAACGACAACGCCCTCGAGCGTATGGCTGTCTGATTCGAGTACGATACGCATGTTGTGAGCAGCCTTGACTGTCTTAGGAACCATGCCCAGATAAGTGATCTGGAGCTCTGTGCCCACCGGCACGTTGATTG
>USHV01000034.1 GCA_900554695.1 uncultured Prevotella sp.
ATAAAGAGTTGTCGGATATTTTGAAGATCAGCCGCCGGACGTTATAGGAATACCGTTCCGCAGGCAGGATACCTTATTACCTGATTTGCGGAAAGGTGATTTACAAGGAATCGGAGATACAACAATTCCTGGAGGACGGACGAAAACAATGCCTCGATGAAATGGAATTACTCTAAACGAAAGAACGGCCCCAATCTGTGATGGAGCCGTTCTTTGTTTTGATAGGGCGGAGTTAATTCAGCATAGCCTCCATGCCCGGAATTTTCCAGATTACAAGCGGATTTACCGCCTGTTCGATTATCCACTGACGGTACTGTTCGGCTTTGAGGGATTTAAGCCGGAAAGCCAGTGCCGTTATCATTTCCAGATTATAGAGTGTTCTGCCGCCGCCGGCAGTAGCTTCATGGAAGCATACTTTTTCTTCTCTCAAAACTCCGTTTTTAAGTATCGAGCGGATATTGCTGTTTACGGCTGATACGAACACGCCGAAAAGGTCGGCGATCTGGTGCTGGGTAAGCCATACGGTTCCCTGCCGGGGGCGAATGGTTACACGCCCTTTTTCTATGGTAATTGATTCGTTATTCATATTTATAGATTGTTTGATTGTTCTACTTGCTTGTTTTTTCTTGCTCCGGGATAACGGATAGCCGCCCGGAGCGTTTCATCTTCGTACAAAGTAATCTTTTTTGATTGGGATGCGGTTCTTTTCCTGAGCTGTTTCATATCCTCGTCCACTTTCCGGTCGGTTACTTGTAGGCTCGGTAAACAACGCCTTTCCGCTTTACAGCGGTAGGTTTTCGTTTATCTGCCCCCGAACCGTACTTACACGTCTCCATGTATACGGCTCTCCATCTGTAACATCATCTTACTTGACACATCTCTGGATTTTTGCGTTACACTCCGCACATACAACCAAAGTCTTTCTGTGCATGTAGAGCATTTTGCGTTCCCAGTCATTTTTACCTTTTAACTCTTTGAGTGTGCGAACATGGTGCATTACCACTTCTCCGTGCTTGCCACATAGTTCGCACGTTTTTGTTGTAAGCCTTTCTATCAGACTCAACGATGGCGTTTTGAACATGTACGGCAGATTGTCACTTGGGGCTGTTTCACAATCCGTTTTGCGGGCATATCCCTCATTATAGAATACCCTGTACTTGGTTTCTCCTCCCTTGTTTACAAAAGGCACTGCAAAGAGATTGTCCTTGCGGTATCTTTCAATGACTTTTCTCACTGACATATTCAGCTTTTGAGCAAGAGTTTTGTACATGGAGAACTTCATAATACAGCCGAAAGAGCGTCCCAAAGCCGATGCATTGTTTGCTATTGAGTAATAGTTGTAGAACCCTCGTATTTCGGTATTAAACTGAGATACAATCTCGTGCGCTTCATTGTCAATCATATAAGTCCTGCCTTTTGACACCCATGTCTCCTTGCCGTGTTTGGTGACAACTTTCATGGCTTCGAGGCTGAGCAGCTTGTTCTTGATTACTTCTCTTGAAACGTGTAGTATCACATTCCCGTTGAAGTATCTGCGCACTGTTCCGTTACTGTTTCTCTTTGTGGCATAGTCTTTACGGACATATATTTCGTAACCCAAAAATTTTGCGCTGTCTTGTGCATTTGTAATCAAAGTCTTTTCCTGTGACATCTCCAGCCTTAACTTTTCCTGCATAAACTTAGTGATGTCAGCTTTGATTGTCTCACATTCGTTTTTCGTTCCGATAACTCCGATAAGGAAATCATCGGCATAGCGCACGTATTTCAACCTGCGAAAGTTTACATCCATATCATTGCCACTTGGCATTGTAAGTATCAGCTTCTGCTTTTCGTGCAGTTCTTCTACCATCCTTGTTCTTACGTTTACATCCTCTACTTCATTTATCCTACGTTTTAGGTAGTGTACTCTGCTGTTGAGTTTGCAAATATCCTTGTTGCGGCTTCTTGCTGTCCCTTTATTGAATTTGTTGGCATATTCATCCATGTACTTATCGAACTTGTCTAGGTATATGTTTGCCAAAATAGGGCTTATGATACCACCTTGCGGTGTCCCTGAATAAGTCTTGTTGAATTGCCACTCTTCCATGTACCCTGCATTGAGGAATTTCCGTATCAGACGAAGAAATCTGTCGTCTGCTATTCTGCCTTTCATTATTTCTATCAGCACATTATGGTCTATGTTGTCAAAGAAGCCTTTTATATCTCCCTCAATGAACCATTTTGCACCGTTGAAATTGTTTTGTAGACTTTTCAGTGCTGTGTGGCAGCTTCGGTTGGGTCTGAAACCGTGCGATGTCCACTCAAAGTGTCCCTCATATATGGCTTCAAGCACCATTCTTACTACCTCTTGAACCAATTTGTCTTCAAAAGACGGTATTCCTAGCGGACGCATCTTCCCATTCTTTTTCGGAATGTAAGTTCTCTTTGCAGGATTGGGACTATAAGTCTCATCCTTTATACTCTCTATGAGTTTGTTTATCCTATCAATGCTCATTTCATCCTCAGTTTTGCCATCTGTGCCGGGTGTCATGTTGCCCGGCTTTGCATACATACGTTGGTAGGCGACAAAGAACATCTGTTCATTGAATAGAATACGGTAAAGCCTTTCGTATTTATACTCGGGCTCATTGCTGTGTCCAGCTAAAATGTTTAATACTTGCTCTGGATTTCTCATACGTCTCTCACGTTTTCCGTTGTTTGTATTAAAGTTACAGACTACTTCCCTTCGCCATGTACAAGGCTTTCCCTTGCTCAGACTACTACGGAAGTTCCGTTACCATATCGGATATTCAAAAGCTTTCTTTATAGCTGTTTGTTCCAGCGTTCCGACTTAGGTAATCCCCAGTTAGTTCTCTTAATAACTATTAGCACGACATACTGTCGGATGTGACTTTCGTTCTTGTCCGCTTATTGCGGCTGTGTCATAGTCGGTTCTTTATGCTCTGCACTAACGCACAAAATAGGCAGAGTACTATGAAACAACGTATGTATAATAGTCTTCCGTTGTTGCAAGATTTGGTACCACTGAACTATCATTCAACCAATCAAGGCTTCATCCTTATGTATGTCTTTTCGTCTTGCCCCTCAGTCGCCACCTGACTATTAGTGGACTTGGAGCTTTAATCAGTATGCTACACTCTCCATCGGGTTTCCCTTTTGGATAAACTGATTGACGATAGGACTATATCGAACCCAATCCTAACTTCTTGCTAAAGAAGTATTTATTAAGCGACCATTCTGGGCGCACTTGCGTAGATTTGCGTGGTTTTTACATTGGTATGCCCTAACATTTTGCTTACGGTATATATGTCTGTACCGTTAGCCAATTGTAACGTTGCATAGGTGTGGCGGAAGCAATGAAAGGTGATGTGCTTGGTAATCCCTGATGCTTTTACCCACCGTTCCAAAGGCCTAGATATCCATGAAGGGTCAGGCAGTCCGGCAAACACCAACAGTTCTCCGTCTTTCTTGCGCTCACCGCAAAGCTTGTATGCCTGTGGCGATATAGGCATGTATTCAACGCCCTTAGTCTTCTGCTGAGTGAAATTGAGACGGTACCCACCATTGTATTCTTCAACCTCTGACCATTTAAGCTTTTGAATATCGCTATGTCGCATTCCTGTCAGTGCAGAGAACAAGGCTGCCCGTTTTAGTATATCATCACACGGAGTCTTTGCCAATATATTAAGTTCTTCCAGTGACAGATACTCTCTTCGAGCACTCTGAAACATGATATTTTTAGCCTTGGCAGCAATATCACAATTCAGATAGCCATCCACGAAAGCTTGTTTGAGTGCCGCCTTGAAGATAGAGAAGTACGTCGATGCCGTATTCCTTGAAATAGTTCCTTTCTTAGAACCACCCTGCGGTGCCTTTATCAAGAAGGAACGGAATGCCTCAATATACTTCATGTCAATCTGCGAGAACTGTATGTAGTCACACTTGGCAAACATTGACAACAGTGTGTGCAATCTGCGCCAGTTGACAACTATCGATTCTGACGCAGTTTCCTCTCTTTCTTTGATTAACTTCTCAATATACTCCAGAACATTGCATTTTGAGCGTTCGCTTTGTTCTGCCATTTCCATTTGCTGGTCAGTAAAGAGAGCCATGTTGTCGTACTCTTTTTGACGCAGGACTCGAACGCCATCCGCATAAAGGCAAGTTTCCATATCTTGCTTGGATTTACACTGAATAACGCCATTGTCATCTCGCTTGGGCTTGTACTTTATTCTACCAGCAACGGCTCGCTCGCTTCGTCGTTTATCCCATATAGGGGTAGTAATAGACCTCCTGAGATATTCACGCACTCGTTTGGGTTTGTCATTTCCCGTCTCATAAACAGGATAAGCTTCAAGATAGATGAACCACTCATCTCTCCACTCACTTTTCTTTAATTTGACGGAGACTTTAGTATAATCTAATCTTTTCATAATGGTTTTATATCTTTATAAAGTTTGTCTATTGATTCCTTGTGAGCATACACATAATTACCGATTTGCCGGGTCGGTATTGAGTATTTTCGTATATGAGCATACACGGTGCTGTCATCCAGATGAAATTTCTTGGAAATCTCACCTATTGTATAGCAATCCTCTGGTTCCATGCGGTACATGGTAACTGGTTTCCTTGGCTTGGTGTCAAGCGGAGACTGTCTTAACGGAAACAGATTCATTAGTTCTCCTTTGCATACAAGTCGTATTCCTTTCTCTGGCTCAATGAAGGAAATCTTTTTCATGTAGATGAGCCTATAAATGGTTGAGCGGCTTGCACCAAACATAGCATACGCTTCCGTTATGCTGATATACTCTTTAGACTTGGGCATATTGCTTACAATCTTGTCCAGTTCAAGTTGGCGTTTTTCTTCATCATGCTTACGCTTCCACGCCACCTTGGAGCATTTGGGTGAACAATACCAGGACTCCAAAGTCCTTGCGAAGAACTCTTCTCCGCACACAGGACATTTCCGTACTATCTTATACTTTGCTACTGCCATAATTCATTCATTTTGTAGTTCTTAATATCTATTCTTCTCATCATATCTACTTTTTCTTACAGGTACAAATAAGGTACAGATGTTTATAATAATAACGCAAAGATAGCAATATTATTGTGTACGGCCAAAAACAAGAAAAGCGTGTAACTCATTGAGCTACACGCTTTCCATTTGATATTGTATTCTTATTTCTCTATGTGCTTATTTCACTTCCTCAAAATCAGCGTCCTGGATGTTGTCATCACTCTTTGTGCTGTTGTCCTGAGCCTGCTGACCTGCCTGTGCGTTTGCACCTGCGCCAGCCTGCTGGCCTGCACCCTGGTACATCTGTGCGCTTGCGCCCTGCATTACGGTGTTCAGGTTGTTGATGGCGTTGTCTATTGCAGTCACGTCACCGCTCTTGTGAGCATCCTTCAGCTGCTGGAGTGCAGACTCGATGGCCGGTTTCTTGTCGGCCGGAATCTTGTCGGCGTTGTCCTTCAGGAAGTTCTCTGTGGTGAAGATCATAGAGTCTGCCTGGTTCATCTTGTCCACACGCTCACGCTCTTTCTTGTCGGCCTCGGCGTTCTGCTCAGCCTCTGCCTTCATGCGCTCTATCTCTTCCTTGCTCAGACCAGACGAAGCCTCGATGCGGATTGCCTGCTCTTTGCCGGTAGCCTTATCCTTTGCGCTTACGTTCAGGATACCGTTGGCATCGATATCGAATGTAACCTCAATCTGCGGAACACCACGGCGAGCCGGAGCTATGCCTTCGAGGTTGAACTGACCGATGCTCTTGTTCTGTGCTGCCATCGGGCGCTCACCCTGCAGAACGTGTATTGTTACGGCTGTCTGGTTATCTACAGCGGTAGAGAATGTCTCGCTCTTCTTGCAAGGTATTGTGGTGTTGGCGTCGATAAGTTTTGTCATTACGCCACCCATTGTCTCGATACCCAGTGTCAGAGGAGTTACATCGAGCAATACGATGTCGCCTACGCCGCCTTCCTTGTTCAGGATGGCACCCTGTATGGAAGCACCTACTGCAACGACCTCATCCGGGTTTACACCTTTAGAAGGCTCTTTGCCGAAGTAGTTCTTTACGAGAGTCTGAACGGCAGGTATACGGCTTGAACCACCGACGAGGATCACTTCGTCTATCTGTGATGTGGTGAGCTTTGCGTCTCTCATTGCGTTCTGGCACGGAACGAGGCAAGCCTGTATCAGGTCGTGAGCCAGTTGCTCGAACTGAGCACGTGTCAGAGTCTTGACGAGGTGTTTAGGAACACCACCCTCAGCTGAGATGTACGGCAGGTTGATTTCTGTAGATGTTGTGCTTGAAAGTTCGATCTTGGCTTTCTCGGCAGCCTCTTTCAGACGCTGCATGGCCATCGGGTCCTTGCTCAGGTCGATGCCTTCGTCAGCCTTGAATCCGTTTACAAGCCAGTCGATGATAACCTGGTCGAAGTCATCACCACCCAGGTGAGTATCACCATTGGTTGAAAGAACCTCGAACACACCGCCACCGAACTCCAGGATTGAGATATCGAACGTACCACCACCGAGGTCGAATACGGCGATCTTCATATCCTTGTTGGCCTTATCGACACCGTAGGCCAGGGCTGCTGCGGTAGGCTCGTTCACGATACGGCGAACATTAAGGCCTGCAATCTGTCCGGCTTCCTTGGTTGCCTGACGCTGAGAGTCTGAGAAGTATGCCGGCACTGTGATTACGGCGTCCGTAACTTCCTGACCCAGATAGTCCTCTGCGGTCTTCTTCATCTTCTGAAGTATCATGGCCGAGATTTCCTGCGGAGTATATTTACGTCCTTCGATGTCGACACGTGGATAACCACCTTCGTTAACAACGCTGAACGGAACACGCTCTGCCTCTTTCTGGCTCTGTGCGTAAGTCTCACCCATGAAACGTTTTATAGAGTAAACGGTGTTCTTCGGGTTGGTGATTGCCTGACGCTTTGCCGGGTCGCCCACCTTGCGCTCACCGTCTTTTACGAATCCTACAACTGAAGGAGTGGTACGCTTGCCTTCGCTGTTTGCTATTACTACAGGTTCGTTGCCTTCAAATACGGCAACGCAAGAGTTTGTAGTACCTAAGTCGATTCCAATAATCTTTCCCATAATTTTATATTTTATTTGTTATTATTCTGAATTAATGTTATCTTTGAACTTACGTTCGCTATCATAATAACAAATGGTATGCCAAACGCCGGACGGGCAGCGGAGGCTGACAGACGGTGTGACAAAATGGCACTATGTGGAGCGCCGGATGGCGCATTGGCGCGGGCGTTATATATTATGGTATATGCGCGACCGGTGTTCCATCCGTTTACGTTTGCTGTCTCGCGCGGCTTTTGCCATGAATAACCGCTGCCGGCCGTTGCGGCTCCGGCTTTCCGGAAGCGGTCATGGAATGGTGAAAAACGGATGTGAACAAGGTATAAACAGGTTATAATGTTAAAGTAGGTTAAACGTGTTTAGAAATCGACACCTTATGTGTCTGTATATTGTAAGCCGGAAGAAAAAAGGCCCTTCGGGGACGATGACTTCTTGACGGCACTCCCGACATCATAAGATGATGGGAAGGAGAGAAAAGAACAAAAACGAAGAAACATAACCGGAAAATAGTGGAACAGACCGAGTTTGAAAATATTGTCGCAGACATAAGGACCAAAGCGCTTGGCATGGCCCGCAAATACGGGCTTTCGGCCGACGAGGCCGAGGACGTGGCGCAGGACACCATACTCAAGCTTTGGGGCATGCGCGACGAGCTCGATCGCTACCGTTCGGTTGAATCTCTGGCAATGTGCATAGCCGCCCATCTGAGCGTGAACACTCTGAGACAACGCCACACGATACCGATAGACGGACAGCCGCTGATAGTCGACACCTCGCCCGGTCCCGACGCAAGGCTCGAGGTGATGGAGAACGAGGAATGGCTGAGGCGCAAACTTGACAGACTGCCGTCGTCTGAATATCAGGTGCTGCATCTGCGACAGGTGGAACGGAAGACAAACAGAGAGATAGCCGCCATACTTGGAATTGAAGTCACATCGGTGGCGACGCTTCTCTCAAGGGCACGACAAAAACTGATGGAAGATATAAGAAAACGAAAAAAATAAACGGACTACTCTTATGAAAAATGAATTTGAAGACATAAAACAGCTCACCCGCCGCTTCATGGATGGTCAGACCACCATTGAGGAGGAAGACAGGCTGGCCGCTTACTACCGCACTCACGACGTGCCGGAGGAGTGGCGTGAGTATAAGGAGATGTTCGCATATTTCGATGCAGGTATGCCGCTCGGCGACGACAAGCCTGCCGCAAGGCCCATGAGGCGACCCCTGCGTGTATGGCTCGGAGCTGCTGCTGCCGCTGCCGTGGTGGTGATGGCCGTGATGTTGTGGCCGCGCAACGAGATGACCGCACCTGAGATCATGCCGCAGACGGCCATGACCGCGCCCGTGGCTGATGCCGATACCACCGGAACCGCCGAGGCCGACACTACCATATTGCGCATTGAACAGCCCGCGCCTAAACCCGTACGCCGCCGCATAGACCGCTATCGCTACAAGCCCGCGCCTCCAAAGACCTATCTGGCAAAGGTTAACAACATAGAGTGCAGCGTGCCGGCCGACTCAATTGCCGCCGCCGACAAGATTCTTGCAGAAAAGATGCGCGACATAGAGGCAGTGAGCGAAGCGCTGCTCCGCGACATAGGAACACTCACCGAGGTGAAGGTTCTCGAGATGGCGGGCGTGGACTATGACGCCGAAGAGGAGAGCGGCGAGGCTACGTCAGACAACGAAGTGTTGTATTGAACGTTGTGTATAAGAATATATTGACAATCGATAATAATAAAAAATCACAAGACTATGAGTACCACATACAGACTGTTTATTACTATGGCAATGATGGCCGCCGCTTTTTCGGCATCCGCCCAGGAGCGCATAGACAAGGCCATCGACGATTTTCTGAACGGCAACAAAAACTCTGTTCACATCATCTCGCAAACCAAAGAGGAGGAGCTTGTGGCTGATGTCAACAAGAAGGCATTGTATAGCTCTACGGACTTCATGATCGAACGCTCCGACAGAGACAAGCTGGAGAAGCTGCGCGACGCATTCATCACCGAGAGTGCCAATGCTTACAAGGTGATGATTAAGAATGCCAACAGCGGCAACGATACCGAAATGGCAGTGGGTTATGGCGCAAAACTGGATAAGACCGTAACTTTCGGAACCCACTCAGACCGCAACTACATAGTGCTGAACGTCAGACGCATGAAGAATCTGACAGACACCAACTGGCGCTGGTCGTACGGCTTGGTGTGGTATGACAGCAAGGAGAAGTCGGCGAAGTCTAAGGAAAAGTACATCAAAGGTTCCATCACGGTGGTTTACAGTCTTGATCCGGCATCCAACAATACGCAAGACAATACGACAATACATCGCACCACGATATTGCCCGACGGAACAGTCGTGACATACAATGATACTGACAAGACTAAGACCGTGGTATATAAGAACGGCAACGTGATAAAAGAAGGAGATTCTGAATACAGCCATGTGAACAGTTCTTCAGAATTCCTCGTTGTCTTCGGCAACCTCCGCTCGGTCTATCTCAACGCTTATAAGGAGCAGACGGGGCTCGCCATAAAATCTACTGTCGCTAATCGTCTGCTCGATCTGTGCAAGAACAAGGGCGAATTTTTGTCCAAAGACGAGAAGAATCTTTGCAGCAACACCCTTATGGACATGTCGAGAGATGCTAATGATGAGTATGTCATGGGTATTCTGAAAATGGCAGCAGACGCGCTGAAATAATCAGTATTTTCATAAAAATGTTTCTTCATCCGTAGAAAGGGGCGGCCGTGAGGCGTGCCCCTTTCTTGTTTCTGGGCGGGAAAACAGGCTCGCAGTGTAAGTGGTCGGTGGGGATAAAAGAGATTATCCGTTCGTCGTGTGAAAATCAATATTAGAGTCGCTGACGGGCTTCTGGCTGCCCGGTAGAGATCCGGTGGCGGTTGGCTTTGTTGTGATATGGCATATTCACTGCCGTATATGGGCTGTTTCCTTCTGTTGAAAGGGAATGACGTGCATGACAGTCAAATCAAATTCCTTTCCTATCCTTGTCGTTTCCTTATGACGAAATGAAGCGGTATGGGTTATTTTCAAATTAATTATTTTTCCTCCCCGTGTCGCTTTCTTATATAGGAATGAAACGGTCTGTGCCACTTTCAGATTGTAAGCGGTTTTTGATTTTTCGGTCCTAGTTTTCCACTATACCCCGAAAAATAAGCGCGTATTTGCAATCAGACTTTCCTTCGGGCGCAAATACGTGAAATATGAGAGGTTTTTATAATATATTGAATATCAATAACTTGCGTTTTAGATGTGTTTTATTGCATTGCAAAAAGCACCATTTCGTCATGCGAAAAGGCCTATTTCGGGGGCTGAAAAGCACCATATCGCACCCTGAAATGGGCTTTCTCGTACTGCGAAACGGGCAATATCAGAACGTGAAGTGAACCTTTCCGGACTATGTTATGGGGTATATCAAAAGGCAGTAATGGCTGAAATGCCATATATTATAGGCGATTTAACATTCATTCACACCTCTTTTGCGAAAATATTTTGTCAAAATAAAATCAAGAAAAATTGTAATCGTGTCACCTGAGTTTTCATTGAAGAGTCCGGAATACGGTTGCCATAGATTCCAGCCAATTGCATGTCGCGGCGCTTATGCACATTGTCGTCATGTGCATAAGCGTGAGTTATATAATGCGGTTTTTACGAGACAGACCTTATGACCGTAAAGATGGCGTGCTTCATCCCGGCTGTCTTCCATCTGTTTTTTTATTATACTATCTTCTTCTGCTTACCTCAGCCAGTCCCATGTTTATAAGAATCATCACCACTATCCACACCAGAACGATGAGGGCGATGTATCCTCCGAAGGGGAATATGTTGTTTATCCATACTGACAGAGGCGAATCCCACAGGCAATGCAGCACTACCGGTATGGCGAAAAGCTTCAGAAACTTGGAGTTCGAGAATATCGACGTGTCGAAAACACCTGTCGATTTGGCTGTTATCACGAACGCCGCGCCCGATATGGCAGCCCATGCCACATGACCGCCCGGAGCCAGTACGGCACGCAGAAGTATGGTGTTGTTTATGGCATCCATCAGTTCGTGTCCGTCGATGTTCTGTCCGTATGCCGCCGCGAAGCCCGTCATCTGCTGCAGTCGGATGAAAGGCTGGAGCGCATATCCTGCCGACTCGAATGCCGCGAAGCCCGCTCCAACGGACGCACCTATGAGAAGTCCGGTGAGGATGGAGCGTTTTCCGAGCTTCCTCAGTATGGCGAATACTATCACCGCCTTGCCTACCTCCTCGATAAGACCTACCATGAATGCGCCGAAAAAGTTCATCTCGTTCACCGAATAGAACGAGAACAGCAACAGGGTGGCCACCAGCGAGGCGCATCCTCCTATGAAAAATGTCTTCAGTACGGTGTACATGCTGACATCGCGCCATACGTTCGCCTCCATGAACAGGATCATGGTGGACAGCGGTACGGCGAAAGAGCCTATCACGATCATTCCCGGAAAGGTGTTGGGGTTGCCGAACACATTCACGCATATCCACAGGAGCACGAACGTGATGACGAACATCAGCAGCACACGGCTGTACAGCCAGGGGTGGGGCCAGTCCTTGGATATGCTGTCGGCGTCGGGTGTGGTGGTCTTGGTGCCGCAGATGAAGATTTCTTCTGCCTCCTCAGTGGTGTGCGGTTTGAACACGTCTGAGAAAAGCACTTTCCAGTTTAGCTCGGCCGGTCTGTCGTTTCCCACATAGTCGTTTATCGAGTCTATCCAGGAGCTGCCGTTCCCTCTGTTTGTCTTTCTCTGCGAATTGTTGTTGGTGTGATTGTTGCTTGTGTATGTGCTTAATGGTCTTCCACAATGTCCACAGAATTTGTCTCCATCGTTGTTCGGATGACCGCAATAGTTACAATATATCATAGTCGAATGTGTTTGTTATGGGGAAAGATTTCTTTGTAAGCGATTTCGCTGTTCGTCTGTTTCTTTTCCATTGTTGTAAACCGGCTATTTGTGAATGATGATAGCGATGAAATTGCCAAACAAAATTACTGCTTTTTTCAATATGACAGATGAGTCCGGTGGAAATTTTTTGTGTCTGGCGGTGTATAACAGGCTGTTTTGCCGGTATGTGTATGGCAATGACGGAAGATGAAACGGACGGGATAAGCAGCGTCTCTGCATAAAAAATAAATAAAAACATTTCATTTATTTATTTTGTTCTGCCCTCGATTTGCATTATCTTTAAATAAGATAAGCTGCATCTCGGCATAAAAAATAAATAAATGAAATGTTTTTATTTATTTTGTTCTGCTCTCGATTTGCATTATCTTTAAATAAAATAAGCTGCATCTCTGCATAAAAAATAAATAAAACTATTTCTTTTATTTATTTTGTTCTGCCCTCGATTTGCATTATCTTTAAATAAGATAAGCTGCATCTCGGCATAAAAAATAAATAAAAACATTTCATTTATTTATTTTGTTCTGCTCTCGATTTGCATTATCTTTGCATACATGAATGACATGACAGACAAAAGCGTGAAATGGAGTGAGAATGTGATCGTTGCCGATGCCAACCACATCGACCGCGTGGCTTTCAATCTCATAGTCAATTTCGAACGCATGATAGGACGCCGCATACCTAAGGCCGACATGGCGCGGTGGATAGACTGCATTGCTCTCGACGGCGGACTGCGCGAGGGAGACAACGATGTGCAGGTGGTGCTCATACACGACAAGAACCGCAGTGTGCTCGAGAATTTCGCACCGGGCAATCTTACCGACGAGCTCAACGGCAAGGCGTTTAAGGATAACCTGGGCGAGTTCACCATCTCGGCGTGTCCGGTGGAGGACATCGTCAGCCGCGACGACTTCTTCGTTGATGTGGTCGAGGCAGCTTGCGCAGGCAAGGAGACTAAACGCATTATGGTTGTGCCGGATGAGGACAGGCCCGGATTGTACGATTGTCTGTGCCATGCCATGCGCCATGTTGATGACGACAAGCGTGTCACCATGTTTGCAATGCAGCCGATGGCGGGCGGAAATTTCCGCCAGGAGATACTCGGCTATTCGCTCATGAGCGCGCTGGGAATAAGTTCTGACGAACTGAAATGACGTGTCTGCGGCCTGTGTCGTGTTCCTTGCGATCGCTCGTGGCCGCGCGACATTCACATACATTATTTATAATATACTTGAAAACAACTAATATCTGAGAAAATATGGGAAAAGTGTTAATGATTGGCGCGGGAGGCGTTGCCACCGTCGCTGCGTTCAAGATAGCGCAGAACGCCGATGTGTTTACTGATTTCATGATTGCGAGCCGCACAAAGTCGAAGTGCGACAAGATTGTCGAGGCAATAGGCAATCCTAACATCAAGACGGCTCAGGTGGACGCCGACGACGTTGAACAACTCAAGGCGCTCATGAATGATTATAAGCCTGAGCTGGTGGTAAACCTTGCGCTGCCTTATCAGGACCTCACCATCATGGAGGCTTGTCTTGCATGCGGATGCAGCTATCTGGACACCGCGAACTACGAACCGAAGGATGAGGCTCACTTCGAATACTCATGGCAGTGGGCTTACAAGAAACGTTTCGAGGATGCCGGACTGACTGCCATCCTGGGATGTGGATTCGATCCGGGCGTGACAAGCATCTTCACGGCTTATGCCGCAAAGCATTATTTCGACGAGATACAGTATCTTGACATCGTTGACTGCAATGCAGGCGACCATCACAAGGCTTTCGCCACAAACTTCAACCCTGAGATCAACATACGCGAGATAACCCAGAAGGGTCTTTACTGGGAGAACGGCAAGTGGGTGGAGACCGAACCGCTCGAGATACACAAGCCGCTCACATATCCGGAAATAGGACCGAAGGAGAGCTATCTGCTGCATCATGAGGAGATAGAAAGCCTCGTTAAGAACTATCCTACAATACGTCGCGCACGCTTCTGGATGACTTTCGGACAGGAGTATCTCACTCACCTGCGTGTCATTCAGGACATCGGCATGGCGAGCATCGTGCCGATAGACTACGAGGGCAAGAAGATTGTCCCGCTACAGTTCCTCAAGGCTGTGCTGCCTAATCCGCAGGACCTCGGTAAGAACTATGAGGGTCAGACAAGCATAGGATGCCGCATCCGCGGACTGAAAGACGGCAAGGAACTCACTTACTACGTTTATAACAACTGCTCACATAAGGCTGCTTACGAGGAGACAGGTATGCAGGGCGTAAGCTATACGACCGGTGTTCCGGCCATGATAGGTGCCATGATGTTCTTCAAAGGCCTGTGGCGCCGTCCCGGTGTGTGGAATGTAGAGGAGTTCGATCCGGATCCTTTCATGGAGCAGCTCAACAAACAGGGACTGCCTTGGCACGAGATCTTCAACGGAGATCTTGAGCTTTGATCACAGACAAACAGCATTTCTTATTGCTTGAGACATAACGCGCCTGTCGTGAACAGCCCTTGCAGATTATTGACTCGGGCTGTGTCATGACAGGCGTGACATTCATTAATAATTGAAAACAAAACCGAAATGGCAAAGGAAAAGGAAAATACAGGCGCTGCCGCCGTAAGCGATGGCAAGCTGAAAGCTCTTCAGGCGGCAATGTCGAAGATAGAGAAAGACTTCGGAAAGGGGTCTATAATGAAACTTGGTGACGAACATATAGAGAACGTCGAGGTAATCCCGACGGGTAGTATTGCCCTTGACGCTGCACTTGGAGTGGGGGGCTATCCGCGCGGACGAATAATAGAGATATACGGTCCGGAGAGTTCCGGTAAGACAACACTTGCCATCCATGCCATAGCTGAGGCGCAGAAGGCGGGCGGTATAGCCGCTTTCATCGATGCAGAACATGCTTTCGACCGTTTCTATGCGGCCAAACTGGGTGTCGATGTTGATAATCTTCTGATATCACAACCTGACAACGGTGAGCAGGCTCTCGAAATAGCCGACCAGCTCATACGTTCTTCGGCTATTGATATAATCGTGGTTGACTCCGTTGCAGCGCTCACTCCGAAGAAGGAGATTGAGGGCGATATGGGTGACAACAACGTGGGATTGCAGGCCCGTCTGATGAGTCAGGCGCTGAGAAAGCTCACATCTACCATCAGCAAGACCAACACAACGTGTATCTTCATCAACCAGTTGCGTGAGAAGATCGGTGTCATGTTCGGCAATCCTGAGACCACTACGGGTGGTAACGCGCTGAAGTTCTATGCCAGCGTACGCCTCGACATACGCAAGGTTACAAGTATTAAGGACGGCGATCAGGTGGTAGGTAACCTCGTGCGTGTCAAGGTTGTGAAGAACAAAGTAGCACCTCCATTCCGCAAGGCCGAGTTTGAGATAATGTTCGGAGAGGGCATCTCGAAGGTAGGAGAGATTGTAGATCTCGGCGTCGAGTGCGGAATCATCCAGAAGAGTGGTTCGTGGTATTCGTACGGAAGCTCAAAGTTGGGTCAGGGACGCGACGCTACGAAGTCACTGCTCAAGGATAATCCCGAACTCTGCGAGGAGCTTGAAGGCAAGATTATGCAGGTTCTTGCCGACAAGAAATAATCCGTTCAGGGAATAAAGAATACAAGAAAGGCGGCAGACAAAGTTCAAACCATTGTGTTGAACGTGTCTGCCGCCTTTATATTATGCTGTAAACAAACTAAAACCGGTACGGATAAGGCCTGTTTGCCTGTTTATCCGTACCGGTTGTTTTTATGTCTTTCAGACTGTCAGTGATTAATAATCAGCATTCTGCGGGTCGAAGTTTGTCCATCCGTCGAGCCAGTTGTCGCCGGCTGCGAATGCTCCGATGTAATCTACTGCCAGGCAACCGTTGAGCAGAGCGTCTGTGAACGAAGCTGCACCGATGAGCGGGCTGCCTGCTACAGGTATGTATCCTGTTGCGTCGAACCATCCGTTGGCAGAGTCGAAATACTTGTTGTTGTTTGCTGCCAGTGAGAAGAATGTGTGAGAGAACGACTCCTTAGAGTTGTCAACAGTGCCTGTCTCATAGTTGTAGAGACCATCTTCATATATCTTGTTGAAGTCTGTTCCTACAGCGTCCATGTTGGCAAACCATATATTGTGCAGCTTCAGTGCGCCTGATGTTGCGGCTCCCTGAGTGTCACCTTTCTCGTTGTCGAGAATCAGACCTATAGGCCATCCTACGGCAACAGAGTTGAAACAGTTGAGGTGAGAGTCGCGACGTATGTGCATAGCTGCCTGGAAACGTCCGAGACCAGAGCCGTTGTTGGGGAAGTAGTTGCCTGCTGTGATGTAGTCGGCTGTGTTCTGGAACGAAGCGTCAACGGCTTTAGGACCGATGAATGTGATGTTTGAGAACACTGCAGATGTGTGAGGCTCGCTGTTGGAACCGTTTGCGTTGTTGTCGCTTTCGAATCCGTTGCTCTGTGACTTGTCGGCAATCTTAGAGTCGCGTACGGACAGACCGAACTGTACTCTTCCGCTGAATCCGTTGTCGGTATCGAAGTCATCGTCCCATCCTTTGTATGCGATGAGGTGGTCGCAGTTTACTGTTCCGCCGAACCACTCGAATGAATCGTCGTTAGAGTAAGAAACCTGTACGTGGTCGATTGTCGTGCCAGAGCCTACAGCACCGAGTGTAAGACCGTTGATTTCCTGGTCGGTCTGGAAAGGATATCCGGCGAACTCTATACGTACATACTTCAGAATACCTGAGTTGTCTGCGTCGTCGTTGCCGCCGAATTTTGTACGCGGACCACCCTCAATCTGCTTTTCGCCCTCGTTTGTCTCAGCTTTTCCGCAGAGGATGATTCCACCCCAGTCGCCAGGACGACGGTTGCCTTTAGCCTCTTCTGATGTGAACACGATAGGAGATGTTGCTGTTCCTTGGGCGATGAGCTTACCGCCACGTTCTGCGATAAGCGCAGCCTTGGTCTGCTTGTCACCCTTTATTATTGTTCCCGGTTCGATGGTGAGCTCTGCTCCGTTAGCTATGTAAACCCAACCTTTCAGAATGTAGGTTCCTTTCTTCAGTGTCTGTTTTCCTGTGAATACGAATTCCTGGTCGCCGTTACCGATCTGTGTTCCCTCGTCGCTTACGTTCTTGTTGCCATCAGCGGTGAAAAGAATGTGGTTGCAGGCGTTCAGTCCGCCGTCCTGAGTCCATGTAATGTCTGTAGGACCGGTTGTTGTTGCGTCATCGTCATTGCTGCACGAGCTCAGTGTGAGCGACAGTGCGAGGATGCCGAGGCATCCGTAGAATTTAAAATTTTCCATCTTTTTTGTTTTGTTAAACATCTGATTATATCTTAAATAATAACTCTTCATATTTTGAATGATAATTCCTTATGTTCTGTCTTTAGAATTTGTATGTGGCTGTGAGGCCGAAGTTGCGTCCCGGTTTGAAGGCACGTGTCACCTGTTCAACCTCTTTGTGGCGTCCGTCCTCGTAGTGTACGTTGGCAAACTGCTTGTAATATACCTTCTGGGCGAGCAGGTCGCGCACATTGATTTTCACCTCCCAATGCTTTCCGAAGCGCTTTGATGCCGACAGGTCTATCACGTCGCGCGGCATCTCATAGCTGTCAGGCACGCGCAGTGCCTCGTTTCCGCTCGTGGTGCCTTCGCTGCGTCCCACACCGATTATGCGTTTTCCGATGCGGTTGTAGAGCACTGCTATGTCGAGCTGCATCTTGTCATTGTTGTAGAATATGCCGGTGTTGACCAGATAAGGCGACTGTCCCTGCATGGGGCGGTTCTCTTCTCTTGCGCCCTTCTCAAACTTGACCTTACTCTTTATCAGCGCTCCGTTGAACGACCAGCTGAAGTCTTTCAGGCCGATGAAGCCGAGGTTCTTGCGTATGTCGAGCTCAATGCCGTAGGTGTTGGCGAGCTGAGCGTTCTTGTAAGAGTAGAGAAGGTTGGTTCCTCCGGTCACGATGTAAGTCCACTCAATGGGTGAGTCGAAGTATTTATAGAATGCTGCGATTGATATAACCTCACCTTTCGAAGGATAGAACTCGTATCGCAGATCGACGTTCTGTATGTAGCACGGCTTGAGGTCGGTGTTACCCTGGACACTCGAAGCGAGGTCGAAGTCGTAGAATACTGATGGAGACATCTCGCGGAACTCAGGACGGTTGACCGTCTTTCCGTATGAGAGGCGCAGCTGATGCTTGTCGTTGAATTTATAGGTAGTGTTTATCGAGGGGAAGATGTCGTTGTATTCGTAGTTGTGGCTGAACGGACTCTCCTCGTAGTCGCGGGTGTTTGATATGAGTTCCATGTGGTCGTACTCATAGCGAAGACCTGCATATATGTTGAGCTTTCCGAACGGAAGCATAGCCGCAATGTAGCCCGCACCCATGTAGTTGTTGCCTTTGTAGTTGTTGCGCATGTGCGGTTCCTCAAGCAGATAGAGGCGGTCGGCTCCGAAATATTCCTGACTTGAGAGCAGTGTAGGTATGTCCATCTGGCGGAAACCGTCGGGCAGGGTGTTGTCGGCAGCGTTCCAGTTGTAGATGAGGTCGCGCGTTGTATATTTACGTGTGCGGTATTCGCCGTAGGCACCGAACTTCAGATAAGGATTCCAGTTGTTGAACTTGAAGTCGTGCTTGTCGTTCACGGCGGCCGATACTATGTGCTCGTCCAGCTTGGTCCACTCACGTGAGATGTCGTTAGGAGTAGAGAGCTGCATCACGCCTGTCTCCAGCGCGTCGTTGATGAGATATCGGCGGCGGTCAGGAATGTTGCGGTTGGCATAAGAATAGCTTGCGCTCCAGTCCAGATTGTCGGCTGCGAAGGTGTGCTTACCTGTTATCTGTCCGTTGTATGTCGTGCGGCTGCGGTAGTAATACTCGGCCGAATGTTCCTTGTCAGACTGCGCGCTCACGCCCTCACGCCATGTGTAACGGTCGTTGCCCAGCTGGTTGAATATGTTCTTGAACTGATATTTGCTGTTGCCGTCGGCCGAGAGAAGAGTGAAGTTGAGCATTGCTCCGAGGCGCACGTTGTGGTTGTACTGGTCGTCAACAGAGTAGCGCAGATAGTTGGACTTGTCCTTCTCGGCGTCATATACACCGAAGAGGTTGTTGTCCATATCCTCATACTTGCGGTACTCGTTGGTGTAGTTGAGCGCGGCAATCATACCCATCTGCCTGTCGCCCAGCTTCCAGCGGCGTCCTAACGAAGCCGAGAGCTTCAGGTCGCCTGCGGGGTTCATGTGTCTGATGTGCCAGTCGTTATTGAATCCGTTGCCCATGAGGTCAATACCGTCGCCGGCTATGCTCTTGAGCGTTCCGCCCATTCCGCACGCCAGGCTGCGCATACCGCTGTCGAATCCGAGGAAATCGGTGCCTGAGCCTTTGGCATACTTGAAGGCGGAGAAAGCAGTGGCGTCGTTCCAGTTGCCTCCTATCATTATGTCGGCAGTGTTCTCCGACGGTATGTCCTTGGTGTTTATGGTGATGAAACCTCCGCTGTAGTCGGCCGGATATTCGGGCGACGGAGTCTTTATTATCAGCATGTTGTCTATCTGCGAGCTCGGAATTATGTCGAACGAGAAGGCTCTCGAGTCGGCCTCACTGCTCGGTACGGCACCGCCGTTTATCCACACATTATTATATCTCTGCGACAGTCCGCGCACCATTACGAACTTGTCGTCTATGATGCTTACGCCCGGTACACGTCTGACCACCTCGCCGGCGTTGGTGTCCTGCGTGCGGCTTATCTCCTGTGCCGACACGTTGCTCACTATCATCTGGCTGTTGCGCGCCACCTGAAGCATCGCCACGTCGGTGTTCTGTTTCATTATTCCTACCACCGAAACCTCGCCGAGTGTCTTCTCGTCTGCCTCCATCTCTACGGTGACAGGCTCCTGTTCGGCGTCCTTGCGTGCCTCCACGTCTTTTATGGTCTTGGTCTTATATGATATGTAGTTTACCGTGATGGTGTATTTTCCGGCCTTTAGTCCTGTTATCCTGAACTTTCCGTCCACGTCGGTTATGGTCTTTATGTCTGTTCCTCCCACCACTATGGTCGCGCCGATGAGCGGCTGGTGGTCGCTCTTGTCGAGTACTATACCGTTTATTCCCTCTGCGTAGGCTACGATGAAAGAGAAGAGCAGCAATGCCGTGATGGCAACAAATCTTTTTACTTTAATCATATTGAAATATGTTATACCTTGTTTTCCGGGTGCAAAATTAAATTTGCAATGTTGCACACGTGTTTCCCGATGGTTATAAATGTTTTACAATGATATTTCGTTGATGTTTCTCGCGCGTCTCGCGCGTTTAATGTTTATATGTACGGACGTGCGAGGCAATATGTGTTACAGCGGTGTACGGATGTGCCGTGCGCATTATGTATAAATATGCAGAAATAAGGAAGGCGGATGAATATTTATTCATCGTCAACTTCACGAGAGTGCCATTGAAATGCGTAAAGAATTTTTCAGCTCCATATATGCGAGTTTTGAGAGGTTTGGCTAATTGCTTGACAGACAGCTGTTTGCGCTTAACGGCACTGCGAAGGCCTTTTTGTCGTGTTGCGAAAGAGCCCATATCAGGTTGCGAAATGGGCTCTTTTGGCCTCCGAAATGCACTTTATCGGGTGCTGATATGGTGGTTTTTGCAATGCGAAATGGTTCTTTTCGTGAGACTGTCAGATTTTTATTAGTGTCGGGATGTGGGTAGTCGTGATACGGCTTCGAGCGTAACTGGTGCGAAAAAGGCTTTATCGGGGTATGGCGTCTTTCTATTTTGAGAATTTTATCTGTCAAAATTTTTTACTTTCAGAAGTGTATAAATATGCAGAAAACGGGCTGAATGATGCTTTTTCTCACACTGTGCGGCGAGGTGGAACATACGGCGCGGACAATAGGAGCATGCGTTGGCTGCCGTGCAAACAAGTATGATATATATTGAAAAAAACAAAAAATGGGAACCGGCAGCATACGGCTGTCGGCATATATTATTATATTTGAGGATACAGACTGCCTGAAGATGCCCTGCCGTCGCGTAACGATAGCCGGACGACAGCCGGGTTCTGACCTGCTGACGGGGCACGGGCGGGGCGGTAAAGTATAATCATTCAGAGCATGCGGAGATTATTATTCTTGCTTATCATGGTTGCGTCAGTTTCGCGCTCTGCGGCTCAGACAGATGGAGTGGTGGCCGACATGTCGTCGCACAAGCCGTTGCGCGATGTCATAATCATCACCGACCGGGGCACGCGTGTCACCACCGACTATCGCGGACATTTCTCGCTCGGCGGCAGTTACGAAAGTGCCACCATCATGCGCAAGGGCTACATGAAACGCAATATGACCGCTGCGGAGATGCGACGCGACACCATCTTCCTCATTCCCGACATCAATACGTTGCAGGGAGTGGAGATCGTGGCACCGTCTGACGGCAGGGTAGCGCTCAAAAAATCCATCGAGTCGGAGATAAAGGCTTTGCCAAAAGTGCCGAAGAGCGGTTGGAGTTTCGATTTCGGAAGTCTGTTCGACCGCAGCAAACGGCGCGTGTCGAAAAAGGAGCGCGCACGCCAGAAACAGATACTCGACAACTACTGACATTACAATTTTGTTATATTATTGCAATGTAGGCGCCGTTGCTATGGCTGTTTTGCTTTTTATTTATTATCTTTGTTCTCGGCTTGTAAACGTTGCCATGACGTTGCCGCCACGACCATGAGCCTGTGGCGACGGGACGTCGTGCGGCCTGACGGCATCAGACCTACGGAAGCAGAAATTATTTAATAGAAAAAAACATAAACAGTCAATTATTTTTTTACAGACTATGACAACTCTTACGTTGACGATAGTATTTGTTTTCGTGATCGGCTATGTATGCATAGCCGCCGAAAGTTTCACCAAAGTGAATAAGGCAGCCATAGCGTTGCTTATGTGTGTGTTGTGCTGGACGCTCTATATGATGGATCCCGGCCAGTATCTGTCGCAGGCATTGCCCGGAGCGGCAGGCTCGTTGCAGGAACTTGCCACGCAGGTGGGTGAGTCGCTGAAGATGCACCTCGGCGATACGGCCGAGACCCTCTTCTTCCTCATGGGTGCGATGACCATTGTCGAGGTTGTCGATACCTACGGCGGTTTCAACTTCGTGCGCGACATCATGAAGACCCGCAGCAAGCGCAAACTGCTGTGGCGCATAGCCTTCATGACGTTCTTCCTCTCGGCCATACTCGACAATCTCACGACGTCGATAGTCATGATAATGGTGCTGCGCAAGCTCATACGCGACAATAAGGAGCGCATGATCTTTGCCTCGATAGTGATTATCGCGGCCAACGCGGGAGGCGCCTTCTCGCCTATAGGCGACGTTACGACCATCATGCTGTGGATAAAGGGCATGATAACCACCGGCGGAGTGCTCTCCGAACTGTTCCTGCCGTCTGTCGTGTCGCTGCTCATACCGGTGTTCATCCTTCAGTTCTCGCTCAAAGGCAAGCTCGCCAGTGAGCAGAATCTGCCTGAGGCCAACGTGAGCACTTTCACTCGCCGCCAGCGTCACATCGTGTTCTTCCTCGGTGTGGGCGGACTCATCTTCGTGCCGATATTCCGCTATCTCACCAATCTTCCGCCGTTCATGGGCATACTGCTCGTGCTCGGTCTGCTGTGGATGGTCACCGAGTTCTTCTACCGTTCGACCTCCGAAGACGACACTATGGCCCGTCGCGTGAGCCATCTCATGTCGCGCATAGATATGTCCACCATCCTTTTCTTCCTCGGAATACTCATGGCTGTGGCCTGTCTTTCCGAGATCGGAGTGCTGACAGCGCTCGGAACCACTCTTAACAACGTGTCGGGCGGCAACCATTACCTCGTTACGGGTACCATCGGAGTCATCTCGAGCATTGTCGATAACGTGCCGCTCGTGGCAGGATGTATGGGTATGTATCCCATTGCTCCGACCGGCGACATGGCTGTTGACGGACTGTTCTGGCAGCTGTTGGCCTATTGCGCCGGTGTGGGCGGCTCAATGCTCATCATCGGTTCGGCAGCCGGCGTGGTTGTGATGGGACTTGAGAAAATCACCTTCGGCTGGTATCTGAAACACATTTCGTGGGTGGCTCTTGTGGGCTATCTGGCCGGAATGGTGGCCTACTGGCTTATACGTATGATCTGAGAAAATGTAATAAAAGTTTTGTATCGCTATGAGAAAATGTTTGATGATGCTTGTCCTGGCTGTGGCATGCGGCTTTGCAACGCGTGCCCAGACGCCTACGGTCTTCGACAATTATTTTGCCAAGGCCCAGGCTTATGTCCAGGCGTTTCCGAGAGAGAAGGTTTATCTGCATTTTGACAACACGAGTTATTATCAGGGTGACACCATATGGTATAAGGCCTACGTGGTGAACCCTGCCGACAACATGCCAAGCAAGATAAGCAAACCGCTGTATGTGGAGTTTGTCGATCAGCTCGGCAACGTGATGGACCGTCAGATAGTGAAGCTCGAGAACGGTGAGGGACACGGACAGATATCGCTGTCGAACACTTTCTTTACAGGATATTACGAGGTGAGGGCATACACAAAGTGGATGCTTGCGTTCGGTGACGACCCGCAGTATTTCTCGCGTACGCTGCCCGTTTACCGCAAACGCATAAACAACGACGAGCAGAGTCGCAGCATCGCTACCTACCGTATGGACAAGAGTATGAAGCAAAGACCGACGGAAGACCTGAAGGAACTCAACGTGAGATTCTTCCCCGAGGGCGGTCAGTTGGTGCAGGGCATACAGTCTGTTGTAGGATTTGAGACGCTGAGCGAGGACAGCGGATGGGTCGATGTCACGGGCTATCTGTTGTCGGATGAGGACAAACCCATATTGCCGATAGCCACGATACACGACGGAATGGGCAGTTTCGTTTACACACCGGGCGAGAAACCGCTGTCGGTGGAGTTGACCTACAACGGCAAGAAGCGCAAGTTCAAGTTGCCGGATGCGCAGCCTGCGGGCTACGGCATCATGGTGAATGTGCGCGAGGAGTCGCTCGACGTGACGGTGTCGCGCTCTGCCGGCATGGCGGGTGGCGACGTTGCGCTGTTCCTCTTTTCCGGTCTTACGCCGTGCACTTATGTCCCGGTGAATTTCGGAGAGGCAAATAGCAAGCGCATAAGGATTCTCACGTCCGACCTTCCCGGCGGTGTGGTGCGCCTGTCGCTGGTCAATTCGTCGGGTGCTTCGCTCATCGATCGTTTCTGTTATGTCTATCCTAAAGACACGCTCAGCCTGAGCGCGTCGGCAGACAACGACCTTTACGCGCCGTTCAAGAAGGCTGTGTGCCGTCTGAAACTCACCGATGCATCCAACGCTCCGGTGAGCAACGCACGCATATCTGTCGCTGTAAGAGACGGATTAGACATGGACTACATACAGTATGACAACAACATCTGCACCGATCTGCTGCTCACCTCCGAGCTGAAGGGCTACATACACCAGCCCGGTTTCTATTTCGCCGACAGGTCTGTGGCACGTCGCAAGATGCTCGACAACCTGCTGCTCATACGCGGATGGCGCCGTTACGACGTGCAGGAGAGCTTCGGACTGAAACCGGTGACACCGAAATACCTGCCCGAACCGAATCTCAACCTCTACGGACACATCGATTCCTGGTATGGAAAGGCGCAGGCCAACATCGGAATAACCGTCATGGCGCACAACGATTCGGTGACTATCATGGGCTCGACACGTGCCGACTCACTCGGAAACTTCATGATTCCGCTCGACGATTTCTACGGAAAGATGGAGGCACTCATACAGACCAAGCGCGACGGAAAGAAATACAACCGCAACGCTCTCGTCAGTCTGTATCGCAATTTTGAGCCACCGCTCCGCCAACTCGACTATGATGAGCTCAATCCTGTGTGGAGTACGCCCATAGATACGACCAGACTGGATACTGATATCAGCGCCTTCGAGGACTCACTCGCTGGAGACGAGAAGATATTGAAGCTCGGTGAGGTTGTTGTCAAGGCAAAATATAAGAATAAAAGACTCTTGCAGGATACGGAGAAGTTCGAGCGCGACATTCTCGGATTCTACAACATAAGGCAGTATGTGGACAAGATGCGCGACAACGGAAAGTTTGTCGTCGATGACATAGGCTATCTTATGCACACCATAAACGACAGGATAAACCGCGAAGGAACGCTTTATGGTGTGAACGAACTGAAGTATAGTGCCAACGGAAAGGACATCGATCAGGTGCATCTCGTGGGATGTATCGACATGATTGAGACTGCCATGCTCTACATAGACCACACGGGAATGATGTCGTATAAGTTCAACGACAAGGATTTCAGGGTGGATGTGGATGAGCTGCGCGACATTTATACAGGTCAGTTCAAGATGGATACCGTCAGCCAGGCGGGCCTTCGTACGCTCTTTGTGCGGTGTGCCTTCCAGATGGCAGACCGTTGGGACTCCGGCAAAAGCTACAAACCGACCCACGGAATAAGAAAGACCGAAATACAGGGATACAGTATTCCGGCCGAGTTCTATTCTCCGCGATATAGCGAGTCGGTTCTTAATGATGGAATAGACGACCGTCGTCGCACTCTGTATTGGAATCCGGACGTCGTCACCGATGAGAATGGTGAGGCTGTGATAGAATGTTTTAACGGCCGTAACACCACTTATATGAACATCAGTGCTGAGACCATCGCCGGCGGAAGGCCGGCTTCGGTCAGCTTCAATACCTATTCGGGGCAATAGCAGCGCATGTGTTTCATCTCATGCCCGCTCCACATTTTGTCGTCGATATATCTGAATCCCAGTGCCGTGTACAACCGCTCGGCATTGGGATTCTGCTTATCTACGAGCAGGCCGGCAGGCAGACCGTTGGCGTGGGCGCGCTCTATTGCCGCACGTAGCAGTGACGAGGCAATGCCCATGCGTCGGAAATCGGGATACACGGCAACGCTGTCTATATAGTATTCGCCTGCTTCTGTCTCGTCGGTAATGTTGTCGAGATTGCGCCCGAGCCTTTCTTTCGCCGCGTCCAGAAATGCTTTTCGCAGAGCGTGAAGGTCTTCACCGCGGTATGCCACGATGGCTCCTGCCACGCGGTTGTCGTCGGTCAGTGCCACGAGCGTGTTGCGGTAGCTGTATTGTGAGTATTCTGATGAAGCGAGATCGGTCATCACCTGCTCGAAGTCGGCGAGCGTTTTTCCCGGTCCTACCATGTTCATGCAACATTCATCTGTCATTGCCTGCATTATGAGCAGCGCGATGTCGTGTGCGTGTTCTTTCTTTGCCTGTTCTATTTTCATAATTTCCTTGTTTGTTGTTTGGACTTAGTCGTTCCGGTTGTGGTGAATTGACAAGCATACGGCAAAGATAATATAAATCCGCAAGAGGGCAAAATCAACCTCTTCATATTGTCTTTATGGCACACCCTTTTTGATCATTATCCGCATTTATTGAGGCGTTTCTATGTGGTGGAAAGATTATTTATGTGATACAAAATGATGATATTACAGGTGCGAAATGATGATGTCACGGTTGCAAAATGACATATATTACAGGCATGAGCAATATAGACCGCATACGAAAAATGATATGTCGCGGACGAGAAACAATGTCGTTAAAAAGTTGCATCGGATTGATATATTTGCTAAATTTGTGATTGTTACACATTAAATCGTAAATATCGGTATCATGTTTTAATCGATATGACATGAAACAAGGAATAAACTAAAACAAAACAATATGGAAGAAAAAGAACAGAAGATTGTCGGCGACGGCTTGAAGAACTCTTTCTTGCGCGCTGTCGGGGCATTGAAAAAGTATTTCAACGTGTCGCTCGACAGGGAGAAAGAGGCCGACACAATCGACGCAATACGCAAGGGCGTGTCGTTTCACGGTTCAAACCTTTGGATACTTGTGTTCGCGATATTCATCGCTTCGCTTGGTCTGAATGTCAATTCCACGGCAGTCATCATCGGTGCGATGCTCATATCGCCGCTCATGGGACCGATTATCGGAATGGGACTTGCGGTCGGCATAAACGACTTTGAGCTGTTGAAGCGTTCTGTAAAGAACTATCTCATCGCGACACTCATCAGTGTTGTCACTGCCACGGTGTATTTTCTGCTGACTCCTCTCAGCGAAGCACAGTCGGAACTTCTTGCCCGCACGTCGCCCACTCTGTACGATGTGCTCATAGCTTTGTGCGGAGGTGCGGCAGGCATAGTGGCACTCAGCTGCAAGGGTAAGGGCAACGTGCTTCCCGGAGTGGCCATCGCCACGGCCCTCATGCCACCGCTCTGTACCGCCGGATTCGGCATTGCGACGGGCAATATATACTATTTCCTCGGCGCGTTCTATCTGTTCTTCATCAACACGGTGTTCATAAGTCTTGCCACTTACCTGGGTGTCAGGATGATGAAGTTTGAGGAGAAGCAGTTTCTTGACCACGAACATTATGCCCGTGTGAAGCGTTACATCATCATAGCCGTGGTTGTCACGATGGTGCCGGCGGCGGTGATGACCTACGACATTGTGCGTTCGAGCATATTCAAGAACAGTGTTAACCGTTTTGTAAAGGAGCGTTTGGAGAGCAACGGCACACGTATCATCTCGTACGATGTGAACAAGGACAGCCTCACTCTGCGTGTCGTGGCTGTGGGACGTGAGATTTCCGACAGCATGATAAGAAGTGCCGAAGGCATAATGTCCGACTACAAGATGGCCCATTACAAGCTTCAGGTGATACAGGGCTCGCAGTCTGATTCTGTCATGTTGCTCAACAGCCGCCTTTCTTCAGTGCGCTCAACCAACAACAATTACGCTGCCATGCTCCGCGATGAGGCCGTAAAGGCATCGGCTTTGCAGAACAGGCTCAACGAATACACACGTTATGACGATCTCGCTCCGGCTGTAGCGGCAGAGATGAAGACACTTTTCACCGGCGTGCGTGACGTAAGTCTGTCGCTGTCAGCCACTGTTCCGGCTGATTCCACTAACGCCGTGCGTCGTCCGGTGGCCGTTGTCGGTCTTGACGCAGGCGCGAGACTCAGTTCAGCCGAGCACGAGAAGATGAAGAAATGGCTTGCAAAGCGTGTCGGTGCGGACAACATAGAGCTCGTCACCCACACGTCGGGAAGATGACGGGATGGTTATAAACAAAATATGCGGGGCAGGACATCAGATATTGATGTCCTGCCCCGCAATGTTTTATTACATTTGTTTGAGACCGTGTAACTGCGTATTCTGCTCGCCTGAAACGAATCAACAGTTTAATGGAAGAGAACTATCTGTGTTTCCTTAATGAAAATTCAAAGCAGAGACCTCCGGTCATATTGTTGTGTGCCTTTATTGTTCCGCCGTGCAGCAGTACGGCGTTCTTTACGATGGCGAGTCCCAGACCCGTGCCGCCCATCTTGCGGCTGCGTCCTTTGTCAACGCGATAGAAGCGCTCGAAGAGCCTCGGCAGATGTTCGGCAGACACTCCCACGCCATTGTCGCTGAAGGTGAACAGCCATCGGTCTTCCTCCTCCGTCGCCTTGACATTTATCGTTGTGTTTGCTCCTGCGTATGCAATCGCGTTGTCGGTAAGGTTGCGGAAGATGCTGTAAACCAGGCTGTAGTTGCCTTCTATCAGAATGTCCGGCTTCACGTCTTTGACGAAAGTCATGCCCTTTGCCGACAGCTGCATCGACGTGTCCCTCTCAATGTCGCCTATTATGTTCGACACGTTCACCTCGGAGAAGTCTATCAGCTCCTGCGCGTCGTCCATTCTGTTGAGCGTCGATATGTCGTGCAGCAGCGATGTGAGCCTCTGGCTCTGGGCGTAGCTGCGCTCCATGAACTGCTGTTTCACCTTGGCGTCCATGTCAGGATTGCTGAGTATGGTCTCCAGATAGCCCTGTATGCTCGCCACGGGCGTCTTCAGCTCGTGCGCTATGTTCTGCGTGAGCTGGCGTTTCAGTATGTTCTGTTCCTCGCGCGTGCTTTGCAGGCGTTTGTATATCTTTATTATCCGTTCGGCAATCTCGCCCAGTTCATCGTCCGGAAAGTCAACCAGATCCTCCGTATCGAGCGATTCGTTGTTGTCGGCACGGCTTGCGAATATCTTCAGCTTGGTGATGTTTGCCCCCAGGCGACTGATGAAATGATACAGAATGATGGTGAGCAGTATTATGGCCGACAGTGCGAACCATATGTAATGCTGGTCGGCGCGCAGCGATTTCGACAGGTTGTCGTCGTAGGGCAGGGCACTCCGTATGATGATGTTCTTATCCTTGAAGTATGTAGCCGAGTAGAAGAAGTTGCCTTCCACCGTTCTGCTGCTTCTGTCTATTGTGGAGCTGTGTCCCTTTCTCAGTGCGTCTATCACTTCGGGGCGGTCGGAATGGTTTATTACATGAGTGTAGTTGTTCAGATTGCTGTCGTAAACCACCTTTCCGTTTTTCTCAATCAGCGTCACTCTCAGTCCCGTGAAGCCGTGACTTCTCACATATCTGTTGAGAGTGTTCTCGTTCACGCTGTCGGCGTAGTTCATCCATTCGCTCATGCGTTCGTTGTAGTCCTGCAACCTTGTGTCGAGCGACTCAATCTTATATTGATACTCGCGCACCTGCTGGAACACTATGAACGCTACGGCGAAAAGCAGGAATACGGACAGCACGCTGAAGTAAATCCTGTTGCCTACGCTTATGTTCCGAATACACCGTGATATCATTTCATTACTTTTTTATTGTCTATGCGTCGAAGTAGTAGCCGAATCCCAGTCTGGTGACGATGCATTTAGAGAACCTTCCTATCTTCTTGCGCAGTCGTGTTATGTTCACATCGACGGTACGGTCGAGCACGAGCACGTCTTTCGGCCAGATGCGGTCGATGAGTTCCTGGCGCGAGAACACCCGTCCGCGTTCCTCGAGCAAGAGGTGCAGAAGTTCGAATTCGGTCTTTGTGAACGGTATTTCCTCGCCGTCGATGCTCACCGTCTTCTTGCCCAGATTCATCTCGATGCCCTGATAGCGTATCACCTGCGGAGCCTGCTGTTCGGACGGCGACGCTGTACGTCTGAGCACCGCGCGTATCCTTACTAGCACCTCACGTATGGAGAACGGTTTTGATATGTAGTCGTCGGCGCCGAGATTGAATCCCGTTACCGTGTCGTTCTCAGTGTCGCGTGCGGTCAGGAAGATGATAGGAATGTTTGCGGTTGCAGGGTCGGTCTTCAGTCTCTTTGCCATAGCAAAGCCCGACATGCCGCCCATCATGACGTCGAGCAGCAGCAGGTCGAATGTTCCCACGTTGAGCGTGAGCGCCTCTTCTGCCGAGCATGCGGTAGATACTTCATAACCTTCGGTCTCGAGATTGAATTTCAGAATTTCGAGCAGGTCCTGCTCGTCATCCACAACAAGAATTCTTTTCTTACTTTCCATGTTGGCTTTTTGTTTTCTGCAAAATTATTGATAAGACTATTCACATCTGTTGCAATAGTGTTACAATTGCGTTACACCGCCATATGCGGATTGCAAAACATGTTTTAGCCGCCTGCGCCCCTGCCGTCGCCATGTGATAATAAAAAGCCGGCAAGCGGCAGCATCCTCACTGTCCGCCCGCCGGCTCGTCTTATTCCGGATATATGATTACACGAGATGAGAGATGAGTTCCTCACGGTCGCCGGCGAGCATGTCTATCACCGGAATCTCAATCATGGTGTAGCATGCCGGCTGCTGGCGCATTGATGCGCGTGCTACGTTCACGAGCACCTGTCCGGTGAGTGCCGGATTGTTTATGCTCATGTTGAATTCCATGCGCTGGTTCTGTGTCTTTCCGCTCACACCCTTGCGCACGAGGTTCACTCCGTGGCCCATGTCGCGCACCTCGTCAACCGACGGTACGGCGAACACATGAGTCTCGTCGTTTGCGAAGTATGGGTCAGCCTTGATGGCCTTTGTCACCTCTTCGAGGCTTGCTCCGTCCTCCAGCTCCACGTAAACCATGCGGCGGTGCAGTCCCTCGCCCTTCGGTATGGTCATCGACAGAGCGTTTTTCACGCCCTCCTTACTTCTCACGCACACGCTGTGACCCATCGACATTCCCGGTCCGAAGTTGGTGTAGCTCAGTCCTTTAGGTGCGAGGCTCTGCATCAGGGTGCGCACTACAGAGTCCGAACCCGGGTCCCATCCGGCTGCTATCACGGCCACTGTGCCATGCTCCTTGCATATGGGCATGAGCGCGTTGCGGTAGTCGAGTATTGAAGTATGTATGTCGAAGCTGTCCACGGTGTTGATGCCCATGGCCAGTATTTTCTTTGCGTATTCCTCACAGCTGCGTGTAGGGGTGGCGAGTATGGCTACATCCACATCCTTCAGTTCGCTGATGTCCTTCACCACATCGTAGTCGGCGAGCTCTGCCGGCTTGTTTTCCGCACCGTGACGGCGTACTATTCCTGCTATCTCAAAGTCGGGTGCTGCCTCGAGGGCCTGTACTGTGTAGTGTCCGATATTGCCGTATCCCACTACGGCTGCTCTTATTTTCTTCATTGTAGTGTTATGTTTATTGGTTGTATTTTTTATAGATTAAGTATGTTTCCTTCATCGTTGTTCCCCTTAGGGAGCCTGTCGGCCGATGCCGAATTTCATATCGCAAAGTTACAAAAATATTGAATAAGGCAGGAAGCATAAAATATTTTTTTAGTTTGTTTATGTCTTCTTTTGCCATGCGTGAGTTTTCCGGCTGGTGTGCATCAGGTATTTCGTCAAGGCATTATCCGGCTTTATGATGTGTCTGTTTGCGGTGTTTCAGGTTATGGTGACGGAATGGCGTTTCATAATATGTTTATGTATGGATAATAATTTTTGCGTTGTGGATTTTATATTTATACGTTTACTCAAGTTTCGGATTTGGAATTCAAGCCGTTTGAGCATACTCTCTAAGTGCAGC
>USHV01000035.1 GCA_900554695.1 uncultured Prevotella sp.
AAAGCCTTTTTTATGCAATAAATTCAACCTCAAAGTCTAAATCCGAAACTTGAGTCAATTAGACAATTTGCAAAGAATTCTCAATATGAATTAAATAAAAATATGAATTAGATAATTTATGATGTCACGATGAAATTTACTAATATGACAAACAAGAAATATTTTTATCTTAACTCACGTGATGAGCTTTACAGACTCGATATATCGAAGATAGTCTATTTCGAGGCTGAGGGCAATTATACGAATTTCGTGATGAGCAACAAACTGAAAGGCGCAGTGTGTATGAATCTGTCGCAGATGCGCCATGTGATAGATGCCAGCCTGAAGGAGACAGCTACGATGTTCGCAAGGATTGGTAAGCGATATATCGTAAATATGAATTATATATATCATATCAATGTACTGCGTCAGAAACTCACTTTGAGCGACGGCGAGATGTTCGCTTATCAGATAGACATATCTAAGGAGGCGCTAAAGAAACTCAAGGAGCTGTATGTCATTCCGATCGTGAATGTGTGCTCAGAGACGGCTAACGGCGGCGGACAGAAGAAGTGAAATGAAAATAAACAAAAGCAATATTAAAGGAACATGGTGGAAAATTTGAAAGGAAGTACAATCCTTATAGGCAGGGAATCGGATAATGGCCGTCTTTTGGTATCGTTGATGATAAACGGTACTGCCAAGACTGCCGCAATGGGCAGTGCCGGTAGTGTGCCAAACTGCGTGAGCCGATGCAAGCCTGCAGAAGGCGTGGCCCACTGTAAGATTGTGATAGACGGTGGTGGCAACATGACAATAGTGAATATGAAGCCTGCGAATGTGACTTATGTCAACGGAGTGGAGATAGTATCGAAAAGAATCAGCGAATCGAGCAACGTAGAGCTTGGCAAAGACAGATATCGTCTGAATGTAGACAGCATGTTGGCGGTTGCGTCGAAGGTTGTCAATGTAGTGAAGCCGCCCACTCCAAAGACCTATTCGGTGAGACCGCTCGAGCAGGTGTGGAATGAGTATCACGATGGACTGCTCGCCATAAAACGCCGTGGGCGCAGCATTATGCAGTTGCGCAGTGCCTCGCCGATATTCACTCTTGGCAGCGGTTCCATAGCCGCGATAGCCAAGACACAGGATTGGAGCAGCGGGATATTCATCGTAACGACAACTCTTACTGTCATAGGTCTTATTCTAATGATATACAGCTTCTATAAAAGCTATACAGACAAGAGCATAGAGGAAAGCGAGCGGCTGACAGAGGATTTCCAGCGCCGTTATGTCTGTCCTAATCCGAACTGTCATCATTTCCTCGGAATGCAGTCTTATAATGTCCTGCGTCAGAACAAGAAATGTCCTTATTGCGGATGTCAGCTGACAGACAAATGATGTCGGTCTGATGATTTTGTGGATTAATCTTACCATTTCGTACAGGATGCTTTTGAGAGCTTGTTTTTTTATAAGAGCCTGATTATCTTTGCAAACAGATAAACGACATGGACGGTCAGTTAGGCGGTTCAGGTCATAATAAAGCAAAGTATAAACAACAATAAAAATCAAGAAATATGAAAGAGCAGAAGAATTCAATGGCAAAAGAAAATGTCGCTACAGGCGTAAGTTCAACAATCGGTGCAGCTGTAGGTGTAGTGGCTGGAAATATGGTTACTGAAGAAATAAGCGCTTCTGAAGTGCACAACGTACCTGGTGATGATGTTCCGGTAGTTGAGTCTAATACCGCTGGTACACATACTACACCGGCAGAAGAATATCATCCCGTGGTGGAAGACGTCACTCCTGTGCCTGAACCGACGCCGGAGCCTGAACCAATTCCCGAACCGGAACCCGAGCCAATGCCGGAACCCGAGCCGGAACCGACACCTGTCGTAAATCCGGATCCGAACGTGTCAGTGTTGGCATATCAGACTGTTACAAACGAAGACGGAAGTCTTTCAGACGTGGCTTTGGTGGATGTCAACGGACAATCAATGGTTGTTGTTGATGGCGACCGTGACGGACTGGCTGATGTAATGGCTGCTGACGTGAATGGTAACGGAGTCCTTGATGACGGTGAATTATACGATTTGAGCGATCAGAATGTGGAAATGAGTGTTTTCCATGATGCTTATCTTGCCGGTCAGAACGGTGGTGGCTACATCGAGGCGCAGGCCGAAGGTCCTGACTATGTGAATAATGCCGACGTGGATAACTACATGGCATAATTGCCGGCATCGGAGTTTCATACATAAAACCGCATATTTCGTGTAATAAGCCAGCCGCACTGACGCTCAGTCGGGAATATAACCTATCTTTGTAACAGAAATAAACAATAAGTCATTAACAATAAAAAAACATTCGATTATGAACAACGAGGATACAATATACGATGAGAATGTTTCGACAAAGTCTCAGAACAGTAAACCAGCCGATAACGGTTCTTACTCTGATAAAAACAATGCCGGTGTAGATAATCATATGGCGTCAAAGTCTTCGGGAAAGTCTGTATGGGGTAAAGTGGCAGCCGGCGCCGGTGCCGGCATAGTGCTCGGAGCTGCTACGACCGTGCTTAGCTCAAGCAGCGAACCGGTAGAAGCGCAACAGGAAATCCAGCATCCGGAATGGACCGACGGTGAAGTGCCTGTCGCTACAAGTGTTAATGACGACATGTCTTTCACTGATGCGTTTAATGCTGCACGTGAAGAAGTGGGCTCTGGCGGCGTGTTCGAGTGGCATGGGTATATCTATTCAACATATACGGATGACGAATGGAACTCTATGTCAGAGGCGGAGCGCGAAGAATATGGAAGCCATTTCAACTGGACTCCGGAGGACTCGGATGATGTTACGGCCTCGGTCGCTTCTGATGTGGATACTGATGATGTAGAGGTAACGGTTGACGGTCCCGCAGACGAACCTTATGCGCAAGAAGATGTTGCCGATGTGGAGCCGGCCGGCGGTAATGATCCGCACTTGGTGGATGCATCAGATGTTGTGGATGTTGATGATCCTGAGGTGGAAGTGCTTGGAGTAATTCACGACGATGAGACCGGCGCGAATATCGGCGGAATGCTTGTCGGTGATCAGCAGGTGGTGCTTGTCGATGTAGATAACGACCAGGCGTTCGATGTGATGGTTGCCGATGTCGATAATAACGGCACGATTACTGACAACGAAGTAATAGACATATCTGCTCATGGAATAACTGTTGATCAGCTCGGTGGCCTGCATGATTGTAATCCTGATATGAATGCCGATGACGGAATGGGCGGAGATATTAATGATGGAATGACATATGGCGCTTAAAGTTAAATTTATCTCTGTGCTGACTGTCCTGTTGATGCTCGTAGCGGAGGTGCCGGCCAAGGTATATCTGGTTTCGGTAGGCATCTCCGATTATCCGGGTCAGAAAATAGATCTTAATCTGCCGACTGCCGATGCCCGCACTATCACACAACTGTATCGCAAGAACACAAGTGTGGTTTTCAGCCAGCTGCTCAATAATAAGGCTACAAAGAGTAACATAGTAAAGGCCATGCGTAAGGTGTTTTCGCGTGCCGGGACTAATGACATAGTGGTCTTCTTCTTCAGCGGACATGGCTATCCGGGAGGCTTTTTAGCTTACGACGGTGAGATGGACTATTCTTTTGTTCGTAGAGGAATGGCTGTCAGCAGGTGCCGCAACAAGATGATTTTCGCCGATGCATGCTTCTCCGGCAAAATAAGGAATGGCAGACGTAACACGAGTGGGTCTGTCGCTTCGGCCAGAAAAGCCAGTGTGATGCTTTTCCTGTCATCGCGCAGCGGTGAGACTTCCATAGAACGCAGGGGAATGAGTAACGGTTTTTTCACAACTTATCTGCAGCGTGGACTGCGTGGAGAAGCTGATGCCAATCGTGACCGAATCATTACAGCGAAAGAACTTTTTAATTATGTCAGCTCGGGTGTGACCAGAATTTCTGGCAATAAGCAGCATCCTGTGATGTGGGGACGTTTCTCCGACAGTATGCCTGTTATGAAATGGAAATAATAAAAAATCAGAATAATTATGTTACAGGGAGAAAGCAAATTGATTATAAAGTGTCCGTTCTGCGGTACTCCGCTTTCAGTGAAAAACATACCGGGCATAGAGAAAAAGAACTTAACGTGCCCTGTGTGCAAGTGTAAAGCTCCGTTTACGTCTTTCAAAAGTGCGGTTAAAAATGATCATGAGGATACTACGTATCCGGAAAAGACAGAAACCGATTTTTCTAAAGGCAGTACTGACGAAAAAGAACATACTATATACGGAAAAGACAATAAGAATGGGATAGGTGTATTGAAACTTTCGTCAGTAAATAAGGAATACAGGCTTAAAGCCGGACGCAATGTAATCGGACGTCAGGCTCAAGCCTCTACCGCAGACATACAGATAAACACTGGTGAAGGACGCCGCATGAGCCGTGAGCATCTGGTAATAGACGTGAAGTATGTAGCAGGTAAAGGATATGTTCATTGTGCTTCGCTTTATAAGCAGAAAGTGAACGACACATTTATCAATGATGTCAAACTTGAGTATGGTGACTGTGTCGTGCTTGCTGACGGCGATCACTTGCTCTTGCCAGATGAGGAGATTTATTTCAGGATTCCTGATCCTGAAGCTACACAGGTTTTATGAAAAAAACTTCAACATTATGAAATACAAGCTGAAGGTATATATAATAAGTGAGATAGGTCAGCGTGCCAATCAGGAGGATTCCGTATTTCCGGCTCCTGGACAACAGAAGGATAGTAACCGCTTGTTTGTGCTTTGCGACGGAATGGGCGGCCATGAGGCCGGAGAGGTCGCAAGCTCTACGGTGTGCCAGGCAATCAGTAAATCAGTGTTTACGAATGTTCCTGATGCTGAGGGAGAATTCAGTGACGAGCAATTCTACCAGGCTTTGACTGACGCATACGAGGCTCTTGACGAAAAAGACACGACCGACACCACAGGACGTAAGATGGGTACTACCATGACGTTTCTCAAACTTCATGCCGACGGATGCACTATTGCGCACATGGGTGACAGTCGGGTCTATCATATACGTCCTGGAAAAGATATTGACGATACCAAAATACTGTTCCGTACCGAGGATCATTCGCTCGTCAATGATCTTGTGAAGATAGGTGAGCTTACGCCTGAGGAGGCACGCACCTCAAAACAGAAGAATATCATAACGCGTGCCATGCAGCCGCATATGGAGCGACGCCCCAAAGCGGATATATATCATTCGTCAGACATACGTCCCGGCGATTATTTCTATATGTGTACGGATGGTATGTTAGAACAGATGGAGGACGACAATATCCGCTTCAACTTCTCTGAAAAAACGGGTGACGATGATAATAAAGTTAAGGTGCTCACTATGGCCACATCGCGTAATCGTGACAACCATACGGCTGTTATCGTGCACATACTTGATGTCAGTGGTGTACCGTCAGGCACAGAGAAAACGTCAAAGACGCCGGAACCTTTCATGGCAGAGATTGAGGATGGTGATGACAACGAACCGACGATCGACAACGATAATGTCGATGAGGCTGATGATAATGCGGAACTGCCGGATAATGATACCTCTACGACAGAAGATGACACATCTGAATGTGAAGAAAGAAAAGAGAATGTACGTGCTACTGATGTGCGCCGTAAGAAAGGCGTATTGTCTGCATTCATAGTCTTGGTATTGCTGATTGTGGTGATTGTTGCTGCCGTGTATTATTTTACATCCGGAAAGGATGACGATGACAAACCTCAAAAACTAGATATCGAAACTGTAGTGCCTGCTCCGAAACCTCAGAAACAATCCGCTCCAGCAAGGAGAGTAAAACCTGCCTCTGAAGCCCCTGATGCAGCCCCTGCAACGCCTACACCGGAAGCAGAACAGACAGGTAAGCCTGACGGAAAGAAACCTACGAAGCCTACAGACGCTGCTTCCACCGCACCAAATAAGACCACTGCTCCTGCCACTCCTGTCACTCCAGAGCAAAAGCCTTCTCCTTCAAAAACTGATGAAACCGAAAACGCAAATGAAGCGGAAGGAAAAAACAATGGTGAAGAAAACTCCGGAGTCAGCGGAAAGCAAAGGGTGGTGAATTATCTGAAAAGCAAGGTGGATAATAAAAAACGAAATGAATAAACAGGAATCTACGTATTATACACTCAGTAAGGGCTGCCTGTTGAAAGGCAAGTCGTATGATTATTACATTGAGGGTGTGCTCGGTCAGGGCTCGTTCGGCATCACTTATCTGGCTTCAGTGAGGATGTCTGGCGAGCTCGGCTCGCTTAATACAGGTATGCGTGTGGCTATCAAGGAGTTCTTCATGCGTGATATCAATGGTCGTGACGGCACTTCAGTCACAAGCGGAAGCAAGCATGGCATCTACGAAGACTACAAACGCAAGTTCAAGCGTGAGGCTCTTAATCTCTCAAAGCTGAACCATCCTGACATTGTAAAGGTAGTAGAGCTGTTCGAAGCAAATTCCACGGCCTATTATGTCATGGAATATATTGATGGCGGCAGCCTTAATCGTTATATAGATGAGCACGGCCCACTTAATGAAAACACGGCAGTTGCCCTCTGTACAAAGATAGGTTCGGCTCTCGCCTTTATGCATTCTAAGGGAATATTACATCTTGATCTGAAGCCTTCCAACATTATGATGCGCAGGGACGGCACACCGGTTTTGATAGACTTTGGACTGTCTAAGCAGTACGATAATAATGGAGAGCCTGAGTCAAGCACAAATGTTGGATTGGGCACACCCGGATATGCCCCTATAGAGCAGGCGGATTATCATGATGGTAAAGGTTTCCCTGTGACTATGGATGTATATGCTCTCGGTGCAACTATGTTCAAGATGCTTACAGGCCAACGTCCTCCGGAAGCATCATCGATACTGAACGACGGATTCCCTTATGGCTTGTTGAAGAAGCATGGAGTTAGTACAAATGTCATCAAGGCCGTGGAATCAGCCATGAATCCGGTGCGAGGTAAGCGTTGTGCAAGTGTAAAAGACTTTCTTTATTTGCTTTGTAGTGAGGTAACATTTGTTAATATTGAAAATGAAGAAAGTACCGACGTTGATGATAAAAAAATAAATACAAAGAATGTGAATCAACAATCCATAAGCCCTGTTTCACAGAGTACAGGTACAATATTACGCGGTATTTTAGTAGGATTAGTCGAATTATGTGTCGCTATTGTTGAGTTGTGTATTTTTATGGATGATCATAATTCCTATTATTCTCCTTATAATATTATATCAATATGCCTTGATATTAATTCTCCATTCTATCATGATAATAGTGGACGTGGTCTTCTGGCGATGTCTCAAATTATATTATGGCTGGCTTTAGGTGTATATGTACTATACATATTGAAGAAAAAGCGTAATAAGATTAATGCGTTAATATGGAATTTCTTAAAATGGACATTTACGGTTGCTTGTTTTATCTTTAGTTTAGGGATTACATCAACACATCCATATTTTACATTGTCTGTTTTCCTTCTTTCGTGTGTACTTTCAGTCATCTCTGGATACATGTTTTCCGTACGAAAAAAAAGATGTGTATGAATAGTTAAATGTGCATTTATGCTAATAATCTATGTTTTAACATATTATATTAGTTATTCTAAAGACAATATTATGGCATAGAATTGTAAGTATATATAAAACAAAGAGAAAATATTGATAAAATAAATTTTGCTTGATATAAATGCGAATACCGCTTAAAAGCGGTTTGTTGTTTTGTTTTAAGAGATTATCGACCGCTATTTATTCTTGTCTGTTACAGAAAATGGTATTTGTGGGTGTAGAAAAATTTTACAGATTGGTCATAAGTCACATTAGATGATGTATTAATGCCCGTTTTGCATGATCGGAAAGCCTTTTTTGCAAGGTTGTTGAGGCTGAGTTGCCACGTTGTTATGTATATATGGCTGATTGTAAGACTATTAGTGCGAATCCGGAACATTCGTGTTGTTCGTGGTCATAAATCCTTTGCCGCATTGCAATGCTGATTTTCCGGAATTACAGCTGTCTTTTAATCCGCTCGTCGACATAAGCATCCGGCACTGCGAGAGGTGCTTTCACATTTTTATGGCTCAGACTCTGCAACTGCGTGTCTGATAGTGAATTAATTTGCAAGGCTTTTGCAGAAAAGGCGTGAAATATTTGTGCACATGCGGAATAATTCGTAAATTTGCAGCATTCAGAGGAATGAGGGGCTCCGACACAGAGCTCCTCATTTTATTTAATCAATGATATATGATAGACAAAAACGTCGTAAAAGGTATTGTAGAACAGTGGCTGGAGGACAAGGACTATTTTCTTGTCGATGTTGAAGTCAGCCCGGATGATAAAATCGTGGTGGAAATAGACCATGCCGACGGTGTGTGGATCGAGGACTGCGTGGAGCTGAGCCGGTTCATAGAGGCCCATCTCAGTCGCGACGAAGAGGATTACGAGCTTGAGGTAGGTTCTGCCGGACTGGGCCAGCCGTTCAAGGTACCACAGCAGTATGAGTGCTTTGTGGGCAAGGAAGTCGAGGTGCTCGACGGCGACGGCAAGAAGGTCAAAGGCGTGCTGAAAAGCGTCGATGGCAACACGTTCGTGGTGACTGTGCCCGAGAAAGTGAAGGTGGAGGGCAAGAAACGTCCGCAGACGATGGACGTGGATCACACGTACGATATGGACAAGGTGAAATATACAAAATACTTAATAAACTTCAAATAGAGCTATGGCAGCATTGAAAAAAGAACCGGTCGTAAGTATGTTCGACTCTTTCAAGGAATTCAAGGAGACGAAAAACATAGACCGTACTACGTTGGTGAGCGTGCTTGAGGAAAGCTTCCGCAACGTTCTTGCCAAAATATTCGGCAGTGACGAGAATTTCGATGTCATTGTCAATCCTGACAAGGGCGACTTCGAGATATACCGCAACCGTGTGGTTGTGGCCGACGGTGAGGTGGAGGATGACAACAAACAGATCTCCCTGACCGAGGCAAGGAAGATAGAACCCGACTACGAGGTGGGAGAGGACGTTTCCGAGCGTGTCGATTTTACTAAGTTCGGACGCCGCGCCATCCTCAATCTTCGACAGACTCTGGCTTCCAAGATTCTCGAACTGGAGCACGATTCGCTTTACAACAAATATAAAGACCGCGTAGGACAGATAATCGCCGGCGAGGTATATCAGGTATGGAAGCGCGAGGTGCTCGTGGTTGACGACGAGAACAACGAGCTCATACTGCCCAAGATGGAACAGATACCGAGCGATGTCTATCACAAGGGCGAGACCGTCAGAGCCGTCATCCATCGTGTGGACAACGAGAACAACAACCCGAAGATTATCCTCTCGCGTACAAGTCCGGTCTTCCTGCAGCGTCTGCTCGAGGCTGAGGTGCCTGAGATTGCCGACGGACTGATATCCATCAAGAAGATAGCGCGCATGCCGGGCGAGAGAGCGAAGATAGCTGTCGAGAGCTACGACGAGCGCATCGACCCTGTAGGAGCCTGCGTAGGAGTGAAGGGAAGCCGTGTGCACGGCATCGTGCGCGAACTGTGCAACGAGAACATCGACGTCATAAACTATACAGCCAACACCAAACTCTTCATCCAGCGTGCGCTCAGTCCTGCAAAGGTTTCGAGCATCAACATCGATGAGGAGAACCACAAGGCTGAGGTGTTCCTCAAACCTGAGGAGGTGAGCCTTGCCATCGGACGTGGCGGACTCAACATCAAGCTTGCCTCGATGCTCACCGAATACACCATCGACGTATTCAGAGAGATCGACGACAACGAGGCCGACGAGGATATCTATCTCGACGAATTCGGCGACGAAATAGATCAGTGGGTCATCGATGCCATCAAGGGTATCGGACTTGACACTGCGAAAGCCGTGCTCAATGCACCGCGCGAGATGCTCGTCGAGAAGGCCGACCTTGAGGAAGAGACCGTTGACAACGTGCTCAAAGTGCTCAGGGCCGAGTTTGAAGGATAATGAGACAAAGCGTGGTCCGCTTCATTTGCGGGCTGCGCCTTGTGCTTACGATACAGTTTGATTAGTTTACCAATAATAGAAGAAAGAACAGAGAAATGCATCGTCCGCGCTCAGTCGCTTAAGGCGTCGCGCCGTATGCATTATGAAACAATAAAATATGAGCATCAGGTTAAATAAAGCATTACGTGAGTTGAATATCGGACTCCAGACGGCAGTGGAGTTCCTTGAAAAAAGAAGTGAACTGGGCGAGGTGAAGCCGGAACCGAGCTTTAAGCTCAACGATGAGCAGTATCAGGCTCTCATGCGTGAGTTCCAGCAGGACAAAGAGGTCAGGACGCAGGCCGAGAAGCTTCTGTTGAAGAAGCCTAAGGAGAAAAAACGTTCGCAGGAATCGAAAGAACACCGCGCGGAGAAACTTCTGTCGGCTGCTAAACAGCAGCAGTATAAACCATTGGGCAAAATAGATCTCGACAGCATCAACAAACATGGTGCTGCGAAGAACAACTCTGTGCCTGATGCTGAAAAGACAAAGGAGACACAGGCTGCTGCCGTCAGTCAGGTGAAATCCGTTGAAGCTGCAAAAGCTGAAGTAATCAAAACCGTTGATGCTCCGGCAGCAGAGAACAAACCGGCTGCCGCTGATGCACCCGCTGAAGAAAACAAAAACAATAATACCGACAACGTGATTGAAAAAGCAAAGACGGAAAACACTGCCGTAAATGTAACTCCGGAAGTCAAGACTGTTGAGCCGGAGAAGAAAGAGGAACCGGAAAAACAGACAGTGAAGGACAACGCAAAGAGTTCTGCTACCATATTCACGACAAAGAGTGAAAAGAAAATATTGAACGCTCCCAAGGTGAATGTGCTTGGACGAATAGATCTCGACTCGCTCAACCAGAGCACACGTCCGAAGAAGAAAACTAAGGAGGAGAAACGCAAGGAACGCGAGGAGAAAGTGATGCAGCAGCGTGGAGAGAAGAAAAAACGCGAGCGCATAAACAAGGTGAGAGTCGATATCAATGCGGCTTCTCAGCAGGACATGCAGCGCCAGTCGGACAACAAGGCAGGCGCCGGAAAGAAAAAGAAGAACAAGAACCGCAACCATAAGCCCATCGAGGTGAACGAGGAGGACGTTGCACGCCAGGTTAAGGAGACGCTTGCAAGGCTTACCAACAAGCAGAACCAGAACAAGAAAGGTGCCAAGTACCGTAAGGAGAAACGCGAGGCCGTGCAGGAGAAACTCAACGAGGAGCGTCTCGAGGAGCGCAAGGAGAGCAAGGTGCTCAAGCTGACAGAGTATGTCACCGTGAGCGAACTTGCAAACATGATGAACATATCTGTCAACCAGGTCATCGGAACTCTCATGACTGTCGGCATAATGGTGTCCATCAACCAGCGTCTGGATGCCGAGACCATCAACCTCGTGGCTGAGGAGTTCGGCTTCAAGACAGAGTATGTGAGTGCTGAGGTGCAGGAAGCCATCACCGAGGTGGAGGACGACGAGAACGACCTCGTGCCGCGTGCGCCGATTGTTACGGTCATGGGTCACGTCGATCATGGTAAGACCTCGTTGCTCGACTACATACGCAAGACAAACGTCATCGCCGGTGAGGCGGGCGGTATCACACAGCACATCGGTGCATACAACGTGAAACTGGAGGACGGACGACGCATAACCTTCCTCGATACTCCGGGACACGAGGCCTTCACTGCCATGCGTGCACGTGGTGCTCAGGTTACCGATATCGCCATCATCATCATCGCAGCCGACGACAGTGTGATGCCTACCACAAAGGAGGCAATCGCACACGCACAGGCCGCAAATGTGCCGATGGTGTTTGCCATCAACAAGATTGATAAACCGGGAGCAAATCCCGACAGAATACGTGAGGACCTTGCCAACATGAACCTGCTCGTAGAGGAGTGGGGCGGAAAGTATCAGTGCCAGGAGATAAGCGCCAAGAAGGGTACGGGAGTGAAGGAACTGCTCGAGAAAGTATTGCTCGAAGCCGAGATGCTCGACCTCAAGGCAAATCCTGCGCGCAAGGCAACTGGTTCAATAATCGAGTCCTCACTCGACAAGGGACGTGGATATGTTTCCACCGTACTCGTGTCTAACGGTACGCTAAGAGTGGGCGACAACGTCATCGCCGGTACCAACTACGGACGTATCAAGGCCATGTTCAACGAGCGTAACAGCCGCATAGAGAGCGCAGGACCGGCCGAGCCGGCCATCATCCTCGGTCTGAACGGCGCACCGACAGCAGGTGACACGTTCCACGTTCTCGACACCGAGCAGGAAGCACGCGACATCGCCAACAAGCGTCTGCAGCTCCAGCGCGAGCAGGGTCTGCGCACACAGAAGCGTCTTACGCTCTCCGACATCAGCCACCGCATCGCCCTCGGTTCGTTCAAGGAGCTCAACATCATCGTCAAGGGAGACACCGACGGAAGTATCGAGGCGCTCAGCGACTCGTTCATCAAGCTCTCTACAGAGAAGATCAAGGTCGATGTCATCTACAAGGCTGTGGGTCAGATATCCGAAAGCGATGTCACTCTGGCCGACGCATCCGACGCCATCATCGTCGGCTTCCAGGTTCGTCCGTCGGCAGCGGCACGCAAACAGGCCGAGCAGGACGGTGTCGAAATCAACACATATTCGGTGATCTACGACGCCATCGACGATGTCAAGTCGGCCATGGAGGGTATGCTCGACAAGGTGAAGAAGGAAGTTGTGACCGGTCAGGCCGAAGTTCGCGAGGTTTACAAGATATCAAAGGTAGGAACCGTTGCCGGTGCTTATGTCACCGAAGGAAAGGTTCACCGCAGCGACCGCGCACGTGTCGTACGCGACGGAATCGTGGTTCATACCGCAGACATCAATGCCCTGAAGCGTTACAAGGACGACGTGAAAGAGGTTGCGGCCAACTTCGAGTGTGGTATCAGCCTTGTCAACTTCAATGACATACAGGTGGGCGATATCCTCGAGACATTCACAGAGATTGAAGTACAGCAGAAGCTCTGATACGGGGCTCCTTAAAGTACATATTTAAATTCTTAATATCATCATGCTTCCGCCGGGAAAGCATCCTTATGGATTGCTTTTCCGGTGTTTTTATGTTCATAATTCCCAAAATCAACCATTTCATCGGGAGAATGAGCCGTAGATCTCGTCAGGCAGCAAGACCGGCACTATGGAAATTCAATTGTGATATATCTCAATATGGATACCGAGGATTTGATGCGGAAAAATATTTCTCTCATACCCGCATCAGGTTCTTTCCTTTCTGCTGTAATAAACCGATATGTCCCACTTTCAAATCGTAACCGGATTTTGATTTTTCCGCCTTAGTTTCCTGTTCTACCCCGAAAAATAAGCGAGTATTTGCGGGCTGAGTCGTATTCGGGCGCAAATACGCGAATTATGAGAGGTTTTTATAAAGTGTTGAATATCAGTAACTTGTGTTTATAGCGCATTTCCTTTCATTGCGAAAAGCACCATTTCGGTATGCGAAATGGCCTATTTTAGGGTGCGATATGGTGCTTTTCGGCCTCTGAAATAGGCTTTATTGCATGATGAAATGGGCATTATTGGAACGCCGAACGTACTTTTTCGGACTACGGTATAGGGTATATCAAAAGGCTGTTCAGTAAGAAATGGGCTTTATAGAATTCGATTTAACATTCATTTACATTTCTTTTGCGAATTTATTTTGTCAAAATTTAGTCAAGAAAAATTGTAAGTAGGTTCTCCTGTTTTTCGTTAGAAACACTGATGTTATGTGGAAATATAGACATTGTGAGTATGAGTCGCGTTTGCGATGAATAATTACCGGTTGTGGCTGGGTGAATTTATTATAAAGCGGACAAACGGCCTGTCAAGGTTTACGGCACACGTACGGTAAGTGAGTTTTACGTCGATCTGCACCATTTAATGGATGAGATTATTATCCTTGGAGTTTATATTTGGCGGTATAACTCTGACTAAAGACTCCAGCTTTGATTTTCCACGACGCAGAGAAGGGCTTTTTTGTTTGCTCCTAAATATTTATTAGTTGTGTCATAAAATTGTAAAACCTTCCTTTCATGTAGCTTATTTCGGTATGAGAGAAATTTTTCATATATTTGTAGAATATAGGATTCGGCTCGGTAAAGCGCAAAACGAAAAACCGGAGCTTTTCCGTTTTGTCTCTGCACTCGCCTCTCGCTATATTTGTAGAATATAGGATTCGGCTCGGCAAAGCGCAAAACGAAAAACCGGAGCTTTTCCGTTTTGTCTCTGCGCTCGCCTCTCGCTATATTTGTAGAATATAGGATTCTGTATATTGTTGATGCGGTTAAAGACATTATACGCTATATGCTTCGTCCCTTTTCGGACGATACTCAGCGTTTAACAATTATAATTGAGCATAACGAAAAAAGATATTAGCTTATGAACGGATTATTTTTTAAGCTCCTTAAAATGGTCGGACTTGGCAGAAAGGAGAATGATGCAGCCTCGGTTGACAATACTACGGTGAAATCGTTGGATTTGAACCGTTTCATGGGTATGTGGTACGAGATAGCGCGCTATGACCATTTGTTCGAGCGCAACATGACTCACGTCACGGCCACATACACGTTGAAGCCCGACGGGAAGATTGTCGTGATCAACGACGGTTATCTCAAGGGCGTGCACAAAATCATCAATGGAAAGGCAAAATTGCCCGATTCCATCGAGCCGGGAAAGCTGAAGGTGTCGTTCTTCCTGTGGTTTTATGCCGACTACTACGTGCTCGACATGGCAACAGACTACAGCTATGTGGTCATAGGGAGCAGCTCGCCCGACTATCTTTGGATAATGAGCCGCACGAGCAGTCTGCCCGACGAGACGATGCAGAAAATTCTCTCAGACCTCCGCACCCGTGGCTACGACACCTCAAAACTCATAAACGTAAAGCAGGCGTAAGGGATGAATATATCTGGAACAAACTTAATGCGTGTCACACGCGCATTCTTTACGGCATTCGTGTGCCTTATTACGGCCGTTGTTTCGGCGCAGACAGCTCAGCCGAAAGCCGGAGGTCTACCCGTGATATACATCGACACGCCCGACTCGTCGGCCATAACTTCGCGCGACATCTGGACGAAAGACTGCCGCATGAGGATTGTCAGACCCGATGGAACCGTGGATTTTCGCTCTCATAACGTTGATGTCAAGGGTCGCGGACATTCCACGTTTGCCAAGCCGAAGAAGCCATACGCCATAAAACTCGACGGCCGTCATTCCATTCTCGGAATGGCTCCCGGCAAGCGTTGGGCTCTGCTTGCCAATTTCATGGACCACAGTCAGCTGCGCAACATGCTTGCCCTTGAGGTGGCACGCCATACGTCGCTCGCCTGGACTCCCGACTGCCGGCCGGTGGACGTGGTGCTCAACGGACGGCCGCAAGGTCTCTATCTGCTGTGCGAGCAGGTGAGAGTTGCGCGCGGCCGCGTTGAAATCGATGAAAATAAAGGATTTCTTTTCGAGTTCGACAGATACGACGACGGCGACCCTCGCTTCTTCACGGCGCATCGCCATCTGCCTGTCAACATCAAGTCGCCCGACCCTTTGACCGACGCTATGAAGGAAAAAGCACGCCGTATGTTCGATGAAATCGAGCAAAAGCTCTATTCTCCGCATCCCGACATGCGCGAGATATACAATAGATATATCGATGCCGAATCGTTCGCCGACGGGTGGCTGGTGCACGAGATAGCGCAGAACGCCGAGCCGAACGGACCGCGCAGCTGCTATATGTATTGCGACGAAGGCGGCAGACTGACGGCAGGACCTGTCTGGGATTTCGATCTCGCTTTCATCACCGTGGGGCTTGACGACGGCGGCGACCTGCGTCCCTCGCGGCTCAATCGTACTGATGTGCGCCTGCTCACCACCGACAGCCTTTACAACCGCAACGCGCTGTGGTACGACCGACTGCTTTCCGACCCTGAGTTTGTTGCCGTCGTGAAGCGCCGTTGGCAAGCGTTGAAACCACATATCCCCGATATAATCGCCCGTTTTGACTGCTGGCGCGCGACAATTGAGCCTTCAGCCATTGCCGACGAGCACATGTGGGCTTCGCTCGATCCTGCCCGTTTCGACACGTTCGTAACCTTCCGTTCGTCTTCAGAAAACCTTAGGAAGACATTTCTTGAGCGTGTCAGCCGTATGGACCGGCTTATTGACTCGCTCTGACTGCGCGTCGTTGTGTCCTTATCACGTGTTTCGGATGGTCTCGACAGCTGTCCGTCGGGTGTTATAATCGTTTACGATAACAATTAAGATGCCGTTTCTCCCAACGGGTATCATACGTCATAAAATGCCGTTGAAATCGGTTGTTTTTGCATAAATGTATTGAAAGGAAAGTGACAGACCTTGACAATAATTTCCCGGAAATCGGGAATTTTAGAATACATGTGCGCCAGAGAAACCGCGTTCACTGCATCATTGCATTACATCGGAAATATCTCGGCAAAGCTTAATACGCGTTGTCGGTTTTGGTTAATTCCTCTTTCGTATTTCTTCCTGCCATCAACGGCTTACCTGCATAACTCCGTTTGCATTGTGCTTTGTTCCTGTGCCATGGCAGACAATCCGCCAACATATTGATTTTTATTGAAATACTTGTGCACAGTATTTATTTTTTATTATCTTTGCAAAAATATAAACAAATGCCGGAAGGGAAGGTTTCCGCGACCGGCCGTGTAAAAAGATGGATAGCAATAATAACAATCAGAATGAATTTGTGCGCAAGGTGGCCGAACAGAAATATGCTTTCGGCTTCACCACTGACGTACATACGGATATAATAGACAAAGGACTTAACGAGGACGTGGTGCGTCTCATCTCGCAGAAGAAGGGTGAGCCCGACTGGATGCTAGACTTCCGTCTCAAGGCTTTTGAGTTCTGGAAGACGCAGAAGCAGCCGTCGTGGGGACATATCCACCTGCCGGAGATAGACTATCAGGCCATTTCCTACTATGCCGACCCTATGGCAAAGAAGAAGGACGACGGCAAGAAGGAGATAGACCCGGAGCTGATGAAGACGTTCGACAAGCTGGGCATTCCGCTCGAGGAGCGTCTGGCGCTGAGCGGAGTGGCCGTGGATGCCATCATGGACTCGGTGTCGGTGAAGACCACGTTCAAGGAGAAACTGGCTGAGAAGGGCATCATATTCTGCTCGATAGGCGACGCCATAAAGAATCATCCCGACCTCGTTCGCGAGTATCTCGGTTCTGTAGTGCCCTATCGCGACAACTTCTTCGCAGCGCTCAACAGCGCTGTGTTCAGCGACGGCTCGTTCGTATATATCCCCAAAGGCGTGCGCTGCCCGATGGAGCTGAGCTCTTATTTCCGCATCAACGCCCGCAACACGGGTCAGTTCGAGCGTACACTGATAGTGGCCGACGACGATTCTTACGTGTCGTATCTCGAAGGATGCACCGCCCCGATGCGCGACGAGAACCAGCTGCACGCCGCAATCGTGGAGATAGTGGTGAAGGACAACGCCGAGGTGAAATACTCAACCGTGCAGAACTGGTACCCGGGCGACGAGAACGGACGCGGCGGTGTGTATAACCTTGTTACCAAGCGCGGCGACCTGCGCGGCGTAAACTCCAAGCTGTCGTGGACACAGGTGGAGACCGGTTCGGCCATAACGTGGAAGTATCCGTCGTGCGTTCTGCGCGGCGACAACTCGCAGGCAGAGTTCTACAGCGTGGCTGTTACGAATCATTATCAGCAGGCCGATACTGGCACGAAGATGATACACATGGGCAAGAACACCCGCAGTACAATCATAAGCAAGGGCATCAGCGCCGGACACAGCCAGAACTCTTACCGCGGACTGGTGAGAGCCACGGCCGGAGCGGACAATGCCCGCAACTACAGCTCGTGCGACAGTCTGCTGCTCGGAAGCGAGTGCGGCGCGCATACATTCCCTTACATGGACATACACAACGACACGGCAGTGGTGGAACACGAGGCCACGACGAGCAAGATAAGCGAGGACCAGCTGTTCTACTGCAACCAGCGAGGCATCTCCACCGAGCATGCCATCGGACTGATAGTGAACGGCTACGCCAAGGAAGTGCTCAACAAGCTGCCAATGGAGTTCGCCGTAGAGGCTCAGAAGCTGCTCAGCGTATCGCTCGAGGGCACCGTGGGCTGATAAATGTTCTATATTACCGTAAAACGGTTTTTCAATATGAGAATAACAGGTGTTGCTGTCTTGATATTCGTCCTATGTGTGGTTGCCTCCGACATGAGGGCGCAGGACGATGTCACAAGACGTTGGGCGTTCGATATAAGGATAAGTCCGGTGAAGCCGGTCGTGTCGCTCAACGAGACGCCATCAAATCAATATGACCCGATAAGATCGGGTGGAGGACCGAATTTCTCGGCACATCTCGAATATTTCATACCGCATACAGGTTTCTCGCTTGTGGGCGGTTATGATCAGGAGACGATGGATTTCTTTGCGGGTGACGTGTCCGCGGAGTTATCGCAGATAATGTTCGGTGGCAGATGGTATTTCCTTTCGCCCGGCAGTCCGCTGCAACCATACCTCGGAGCAGGCACCTATTGGAATGTGGCAGGCCGTAAGTCGTCGGGAACAATGAGTATGTCCGGCTCGCAAAACTATGAGCGGAACTATCGCGTCAGCTGTCCGTTGTTGAGCGTGGCACCGTCTGTCGGGCTCGATGTCTATTTCTTCTCGTGTCTGGCTGTGGAACTTGACTATGGTTTCCGTCTCGCTATTGACGGCCGTACCACGACAGAGACGAAATACAACGGTGACGGACAGACCTATGCCGTGCGCTCCCCGATGCACCGCCACGCCTTTTCGGCTGGACTGAAAGCTTCGTTCCCGTTCCGCTTCACGGGCAGCGATTTCAGTGGTCTGCTCGATTCCATATTGGGGATAGAGCGTAGCGGAGGCAGCAAAAAGGTAAAATTAAATTTGGATAATTATTAAACACTTACGTCAGAAATACAAACAGTTATGTTAGAGATAAAAGACTTGCATGCCAAAATAGGCGACAAAGAAATATTGAAAGGTATCAACCTTACGATAAAGGACGGCGAGACACACGCCATAATGGGCCCAAATGGCTCGGGAAAATCCACTCTCAGCGCGGTGCTTACGGGCAATCCGCTCTATGAGGTGACCGCCGGCTCGGCTTACTTCAATGGCAAGAACCTGCTGGAGATGAAGCCGGAGGAGCGCGCCAACGAGGGAATATTCCTTTCGTTCCAGTATCCTGTGGAGATACCGGGCGTGTCGATGACTAACTTCCTGAAGACCGCCGTCAACGAGAAACGCAAGTATCACGGCCTGCCGGAGCTGAAGACAGCGGAGTTTCTGAAGCTCATGAACGAGAAACGCAAGATTGTCGAGCTCGGCAGCAAGTTCACACGCCGCTCGGTGAACGAGGGATTCAGCGGCGGAGAAAAGAAGCGCAACGAGATATTCCAGATGGCAATGCTCGAACCGAAGCTCGCCATTCTCGACGAGACTGACTCTGGTCTGGACGTCGATGCGCTGCGCATCGTGGCCGAAGGTGTGAACAAACTGAAGACACCGGAGTCGAGTACGATCGTCATAACCCACTATGAGCGTCTGCTCGACATCATCAAACCCGACGTGGTTCACGTGCTCTATAAGGGTCGTATCGTGAAGACCGCCGGACCGGAACTGTCGAAGGAAATTGAGGAAAGAGGTTACGACTGGATTAAGGCAGAAATCGGAGAGGAGTGATTATGGGAAGCGAGAAACAGTATATAGACCTTTACAAGTCGGGACGCGACGCGTTGTTCGGCCATAGTGCCGCAGCTCTCAACGCTGTGCGCGACAAGGCCTTCGACGACTTTTGCCGTCTCGGATTTCCCACACGTAAGGTGGAGAAATACAAATACACCGACATCAGCGAGATATTCAGTCCTGATTACGGTCTCAATCTCAACCGTCTGGACATTCCTGTGAATCCTTACGACGCTTTCCGCTGCGACGTACCGAACCTCAGCACGTCGCTCTATTTCGTGGTGAACGATGCTTTTTATAGCCGTCTGCTGCCCAAGTCTTCGCTTCCCGAAGGCGTGTATGTTGGTTCGCTTAACGCTTATGCCGCAGAAAATCCCGATTTCATCGCCAGATATTACGCCCGCATCGCCCGTACGGATGCCGATGCCGTGACTGCGCTCAACACCATGTTGGCCCAGGACGGACTGCTCGTCCACGTGCCGCGCAACGTGAAGGTGGAGCGCGCCATACAGGTGATAAACATTCTTCGTGCCGATGTCGATCTGATGGTCAACCGCCGTGTGCTCATCGTTCTTGACGAAGGAGCGGAGGCTAAGTTGCTTTTCTGCGACCATACTGCCGACGAACGCCGGTTCCTTGCCACTCAGGTGACGGAGGCTTATGTCGGAGCCAATGCGTCGCTCGAGCTTTATTGCATGGAGGAGACGCATCATCTGAACAATCGCGTGAGCAATGTCTATATCGATCAGCAGGCAGACAGCCGCGTAAGCCATAACGTCATAACCCTGCACAACGGCGTGACGCGCAACTGCTTGGAGCTCGCTCTCCGCGGTCAGGGCGCTGAGTGCAACGTCAACGGATTCGTGATTGCCGACAAGAACCAGCATATTGACAACAACACTCTCATCGATCATCAGGCGTCACATTGCACGAGTAATGAGCTATACAAGTATGTGCTCGACGGCCATTCCACCGGTGCTTTCGCCGGAAAGGTGCTTGTTCGCGAGGGCGCTCAGAAGACTGTGTCCGACGAGGTCAACCGTAACTTGTGCGCCACAAAGGAAGCCCGTATGTACACTCAGCCTATGCTCGAGATTTATGCCGACGATGTGAAGTGCTCTCACGGTTCTACCGTGGGCCAGCTCAACGACGCGGCTCTGTTCTATATGCGCCAGCGTGGCATCTCGGTGAAGGAAGCACGTCTTCTGCTTGAGTTCGCTTTCATCAACGAAGTGGTTGACAAGATAACGCTCGAACCGCTGCGCGACCGTCTGCACTATCTCGTTGAGAAGCGCTTCCGCGGCGAGCTGTGCAAGTGTGAGGGCTGCCGTCTGTGCAAATAAAATATGTTTCAATAATAAAAAGAATATCATGGCATACGATGTAAATACCATCCGTAAGGATTTTCCGATACTTTCCACCACAGTCTATGACAAGCCTTTGGTTTATCTCGACAACGCCGCCACGACGCAGAAGCCGCTTTGTGTGCTCGACGCCATGCGCAACGAGTATCTCAATGCCAACGCCAATGTGCACCGTGGAGTGCATTATCTGTCGCAGCAGGCAACCGAACTGCATGAGGCTGCGCGCGAGGCGGTGCGTCGTTTCATCAATGCCGGAAAGACTGAAGAGGTGATCTTTACGCGTGGAACCACTGAGAGCATCAATCTCGTGGCATCGTCCTTCTGCGATGCTTTCATGAAAGAGGGTGATGAAATCATCGTTTCCATGATGGAACATCACTCAAACATCGTGCCGTGGCAGATTCAGGCAGCGCGTCGCGGAATCGCTATAAAGGTGATACCGATAAATGATAAGGGCAAGCTCGACATGGAAGCGTATGCCGCTTTGTTCAATGAGCGCACTAAGATTGTAAGTGTAGCCCATGTGAGCAACGTCCTCGGAACGGTAAATCCAGTGAAGGACATCATACGGATTGCCCACGAACACGACGTGCCGGTGCTTATAGACGGTGCGCAGAGTACGCCTCATTTCAAGGTGGATGTGCAGGATATGGACTGCGATTTCTTCGCTTTCAGCGGACATAAGATATATGGTCCTACCGGTATCGGTGTGCTTTACGGTAAAGAAAAGTGGCTCGACAGCATGCCGCCATATCAGGGTGGTGGCGAGATGATAGAGAGTGTTTCGTTCGAGAAAACCGTTTTCGAACATCTGCCGTTCAAGTTTGAGGCAGGAACTCCCGACTACATAGCTACTCACGGACTCGCTGTGGCACTCGATTATGTAAATAAGATAGGTATCGATAATATCTCCGCGCACGAACGGGAACTCACATCCTATTGCATGGAACAGATGCGTACTATCGATGAAATCGCGCTTTTCGGCACGTCGGAGCATAAAGACGCCGTTGTCTCATTCCTCGTAGGAAAGATTCATCACCTTGATATGGGTACCTTGCTCGACCGTCTCGGTATCGCTGTCCGCACCGGTCACCACTGTGCGCAGCCCGTCATGCAGCGCTACGGCATACAAGGTACGGTGCGTGCTTCCTTTGCGATGTACAACACAAAGGAGGAAATTGACGCGCTTGTCGCAGGAGTAAAGCGTGTGAGCCGTATGTTCTGAGTATCTGAGAATGTTTCAATCCGCTCGTGAAAAAATAATTTCAAATCATTGCGGCGGTTCTTTCCGTCGTGCAGGAAATTGCCCGGCGCGCTTCCGTCAGTCGCGTTATGGGTTGTCCTGTGCCTTTTTCTTCATCCTTTTTTTATCCATTCCATCGGTAATCATGGCCGTTCCCGGTCATGACAAAGGCCGTTCTGTCTATCGCGAAGCGCTCTCGCTGACAGAACATGGACAGAATGCCAAGGCATTATTCTTGCTGAATCAGCTGTCAGATAGTCTGTCGATGCTCCATAACGGATCCTCCGAACAAAAGCTGTTGATGGACGTCAAGGGTCTGAAAGCAAAGAATTATATGGCTCTCGGAGATATGGACAAGGCGCTGCGCCTTTATCGTGACGCGATGAAAAAGGCAAAATCGTTGTCCGACGAGCGTAGCCTTGCGCTGTTCTGCAATGAGGTTTTCGGCATATATTACTCGGCGCGGCAATATTCCAATGCGAAAGATCTGTTGCTGCATGCGCTTGAGATAAACATCAATCTGAAGGATTCGTCGAACATATGCAATAATTATAATAACCTGGGGCTCATATCTTATAACCAGAAAAAATATAATGAGGCCTTCCATTATATGGATGAAGCCTTGCGATATACGCCGAAAGGCGACAGACTCGGACGGTCGTTGGTTTATACCAACCGTGCCGAGGTGTTCTGTGGGCTGGGTGATTATGCCCGTGCTGATGTCGAGCTGTCGAAGGCTTCGCATCTTCAGAAGGGTCTGAGATTCAATTCTGACATTCTTCAGACCATGCTCAATACGGCTTATGTCAAGGCTATGCTTGGTAAGAATGATGATGCCCGCCATATGGTGAAGCTCATTCATACCTGTCTGCCTAAGACTCCGCTCACGGTGCAGACTCGTTCTTACCGTCAACTTACGGACATATCGTTCATTCTTGGCGATTCCATCGAGGCTCTGCACAATATTCTCAAGTATGAGGAAACCGGAGATTCGGTGTGGAACGACAATAGTGACGAGCAGTTGCGTCAGCTCCTCGTGGCCTACGATTCCGAACGTCTGAAGAATCAGAACAGCAGGTTGGAAGCCTCGGTTGACATTTATCGCACCATCGCAAGCCGTCGGACACTCATGGTATTTGTTGTCGCGGTATTCCTTGTGATACTTGCCGTACTCATTGTCCTGTTGCTGTTGCGCATCCGTGCAGACCGTCGCAAGAACCGTTTGATAAACTTGCAGCGCGACAGACTGCTGCTTTACGAACAGCGCGAGCACGAACGGCAGCAACGGGAGATGACCAACCAGCTCGACAGCAAGAACCGTCAGCTTACCACTTATACCATAGACCTTGCTTCGATAAGTGAATTTCATAGTAAACTCTGTGACGAACTGAGCGAAGTACGCGATGAAATGGCAAAAAACAAGAACTTTGACAAGTCGCGTCTCAACGCCATAATTCATGCTCTCCGCCACTATGAGGACAAGCCGGTGAGCGAGGATTTCAGAGTATATTTCGACGAAGTGCACCCTGATTTTCTTAATCGTCTGTCACAGCGTTATCCTAATCTCAGCAAGATAGACTTACGTCTGTGTGCCTATCTGCACATAGGAATGTCAACGAAAGAGATATCTGCCCTGACCTATCGTGAGGTTCGGAGTGTCGAATCGTCGCGTCACCGTCTACGCAAGAAACTCGGTGTGCCTCCAGGCATGAGTATTCAGGAGTTTCTTGCTGATATTACGGGTTGATATTGTCGATGCAGTGGTAATGCAGTAGTGCGAAATGTTTGTTTTAAAATGTATTTAGCGTAATTTTGTCACGTTAATTATTAAAATTCAAAACAAATGGACAGATTTTCACGCTTTACTATTAAAAGGCATCTGTTTGCGGCGTTATTGGCTGTGGCTGCAATCGGTGCCCGTGCCGACAGCGGTGATGTGGTATTTGGAGAGACCTTCGATACCGAGGAAGATTTTGCCCGCTGGACGCTTGTTGATAACAATGGAGGACGCACATGGGAATATCTCAACGGTGCGGCGGCCTATATGTTGGACTATCAGGCCGGCCTGCCTGGTGACGACTGGTGCATCTCTCCGGAGTTCCATCTTTCTGCCGGAAGAGTTTATGAACTGAAGTTTTATCTCGGAATAAATTCTATGCCGGAGAACCTGAAGGTATTTCTCGGCACATCCACCGATCCCGCTTCGTTCACGACAGTGCTTGCCGATTATAATAATGTAACAAAATCTGATTCCGGAACAAAGACACTGAAGGTGTTTGTCAAGGCTGACGGCAACTATCGTCTTGGCTTTTATGCATATAGTCAGCCGAACATGCACCGCATAGATATAGATAATATATATATAACAGACGTCGCTTCGGCAGGCGTTCCCGGTGCTGTCACCAATCTGAATGTCGCACCTGCGGAGCGTGGCGTTATGTCTGCCGACCTTTCGTTTGTGGCTCCTGCCGTTACGGCGACCGACGAGGCTCTGTCTGCAAACGTGGATATAAACATTTACCGCAACGATAGCGAGGCAGCCGTAAAGACATTTAGCGATGTCAATCCGGGTTCCGCTCTTACTTGGAAAGACACCGAACCCGCACACGGATTCAATACCTACCGTGTCGTAGCTGCCAATGCAGAGGGCGAGGGAGCCGCTGTTGAACAGAAAGTATATGTAGGAAATGACACTCCTGTTGCCGTTACCGACGCAGTGGCAAAGCTCAATGCCGACAAGAGCGTGACCGTTACGTGGAAAGCTCCGGCTTCTTCAGTCAACGGTGGATACGTGGATTATGAGAACATGACATACAACATTGCCCGCGACGGAATGGTTCTTGCCACCGGACACAAGGGTGAAAGCTATACGGACAAGGTGCCCGTGGAGCGTGGTCAGGCTCTCGTGTCATACACCATTACTCCGGTTGCTGCCGGACTGACAGGCGAACCGGTTGTCTCTTCGTCCGTTCTGAGTGGTATTCCGCTTACGTTCCCTTACAAGGAATCGTTCGCCAACCAGAAACCACAAGTTCCTTGGTTTGTAGACGGAACTGTTGCCGACTTCGAATGGCACACCATCGGTGACGATGAAATGGGCGAATTTGAGGAAGTAATGTCGCAGGACAGCGACAATGGAATGATTGTTGCCGAGTCAAAATATGCTGACTACGGAGCACAGTCACTATATGTGTCTCCTCTCATCGACCTTTCCGGAGCGGTAAATCCCGTACTTCGTTTCTGGTTCTACAAGGCTCGCAGCCCATGGTATGACCCAGATTGGGACGGCGAAGTGAACGACCGCGTTCAGGTACAGATATCTTTCGATGGCGGTGAGTGGCAGAACATCGACAACGCGGTGTTCTATCAGAACGAGAATTCGGACGGATGGACACAGTGCGTAGTCAATCTGCCGAAGCAGAAAGCGTCTTTCGCGAACATCGGCCTGCTCGCAACAGCCGAGTCTGACGCCGGAGCCTACCGCAACATGTATGTTGACAACATAAGCATAGACGAGTCTGAATATGTCAACGACCTTGCCGTCACCTCATTCACGGTTGATAAGAAACGTGCCGGCATAGGCGATGACGTCACATATAGTGTATCGGTATTCAACCGTGGCGGTAATGTCGCAAGCGGATATAAGGTAGATTTCCTGCGCGACGGAGAGGTTGTCGCCACAGCCGACGGTGCCGATGTAGAGGCCGCAAACACCGTAAACGTTACATATACGGTGAAAGCCACACCGGCAGATGCCGTTGCCGACAGCCACGAATGGCAGGCAATCGTAACGTATGATGCCGATGAATTCGACGAAAACAACGCTTCTGATACGCTTTATACATCTGTACGCCCCTCAGATCTGCCGGTTGTCAGCGGACTTGCTGCGACAGGTGTTCCTGGCCACGCGACGCTCACATGGAACGCGGCAGCCTCAATCCCTGCTGTGGCACACGGCGACATGCAGACAGTCACCGATGGATTCGAGGATTATGAACCGTTCATCATAGATAATATAGGTGATTGGAGTGTTTACGACGGTGACAAGTCAACAACCTTGATTACTCCGCGCATACCAAACCTTTATGAGCATGAGGGCGAACCGATGGCCTTCCAGGTATTCAACATCGAACAGGCCGGTGTATGGGTTGATGGCAATATGGACGACGCGTTCATGCCGTTGAGCGACGACAGCCGTCAGATGCTCATCTGTCCGTCGGTTGACTGGCCTGCAGAGAACGACGACTGGCTCATCACTCCGCGCCTTGACGGCCGTCAGCAGACGATAACATTCTACGCAAAGGCTGCCACATACGACTTTGAATGGATGAACGTATATTACTCGACCACCGACAATCATCACGACAGTTTCGTCAAACTGAACGATGACGACCATATTGCGGTAAGCGATGCGTGGACAAAATACACATTCACAGTGCCTGAGGGCACACGCTATTTCGCCGTGCGTTGCGTACGCCGCGTTGTCATGCTCATGATAGACAACTTCGAATATGCGCCTTACGACGGTAGTTGCGAGGCTTCGACACTGCTCGGATACAATGTCTATCGCAACAATGTGAAGATAAACAACGAGCTCGTTACCACCAACAGCTTCACCGATACCGAGGCAGGACATCCCGATGCTGTCTATACTGTTACCGCCGTTTACGACTCAGGCGAGAGCAGTCCATCCAACGAAGCAATGCTTACACCTACCGGAATAGACCAGACTGGGTCTGACGCTACGGCCACCGAGACCGAGCGTTACGCCATCGACGGCCGCCGCCTCACATCTCCGGAACGTGGCGTGAACATCGTGAGAATGTCTGACGGAAAAGTTCGTAAGATAATAGTAAAATAAGCATATTACATTAACAACAGGGTTCTTCCGAAATTTGGAGTGAAAAGTTATGTATAAAAAGAAGAAAACCACTGG
>USHV01000036.1 GCA_900554695.1 uncultured Prevotella sp.
TTACAATTTTTCTTGACTGTATTTTGACAAAATATTTTCGCAAAAGAGGTGTAAAGGAATGTTAAATATGACATTATGATACATGTTTCCGTCTGTATAGCCTTTTGATATACCCTATACCCTAGTCTGAAAATATTAATATTGCTTTCTGATATTGCCCGTTTCGCGTTCCGATTAAGCCCATTTCATGGTGCAATATGGTGCTTTTCGACCCCTAAAATGGGCCATTTCGCATGACAAAATGGTGCATATTGCAAAGCGAAAAGATGCCCCTTAAAGTTAAGTTATTGATATTCAATATCTTACGAAAACCTCTTATTTTTCGCGTATTTGCGACCGGAGGAGAGTCGGTCCGCAAATACGCGCTTATTTTTGGGGTATATAAGGAAACTAAGAGTGAAAAGTCAAAAAACGGTTACAATCTGAAAGTCGCCAATATTGTTTCTATTCCAAGAGAAGAAAATCTTCTTTCGGCAGAATAAAAAACTCTAATTTTGGATTAAAACCATATTCTTTGTATTGAAAGCACACACCATTGATTTTCTGCTGAGCAGCATTATGCTTATTGAAGACACAGTATTGAATATTTCATTGTGTATGGATAATCTTTTTCATATATCAAATTATTTATCGTGTGTGTCTGATTTTTCTTATGTTCGCCGTTGTTTCGGACTTGTCATAGTGTTTTCTTCGTTCCTTTATCCGTTATTTTTGTTGTCTTTGTCTGACGTCTATTTGCGTGGCTTACGCACATACTGATGATGTTTTTCATATTTCGGACGAAACATTTTATACAAAAACGAAGTCGGGGAATTGGGGATGAATCTGTTTTTTACTATATTTGTAGAAAATAAGATGCGGCTCGGCAGTGTCAAAGTCCGCAAAGCACAGCTTTCCTCCTTTGCCGCTGCGCTCGTCTGTCATTATAATTTGTAATTACATTCGGTCTGTCGCTGCACCGCAGACATTCGTGTCTTGCTCACGACTGCTGTCACTGCCGCCTGAAATATACAACCTGAACATTCGCGTTATGTTTCTATTGATGTTTATTTCGTCATTTTTCACGTTCGTTGAACTCAACTGCGAGAATCTGTTCGACTGCACCCACGACTCGCTGAAGAACGATACGGAGTTTCTGCCCGACGGTTCTTACCGCTGGACACGTACCCGCTATTGGCGCAAGCTCAACCATATAGGGCAGGCGCTCCTGGCTTGTGGCGACGGAAAGGACGGATGGCAGTTGCCTGATATGGTGGCGCTGTGCGAGGTGGAGAACGACACTGTGATGCGCGATCTCACCCGTCGCTCGCTTCTGCGCAAGGCACGCTATGAGTATGTGATGACCGATTCGCCCGACGAACGCGGCATAGACGTGGCTTTGATGTACTCGCCTTTTTCCTTCGCACTGATAAACCACCGCAGCGTGCGCCCGTCTCCGCTTGACGGAATGCGCCCCACGCGCGACTTGTTGTATGCCTGCGGACTTGTGTCTGGCGGCGACACGCTCCACGTAATAGTCACACACATGCCGAGCCGGAGGTCGGGCGAGCGGATTACCGACCGTTACCGTGAGCATGTGGCGCGCTATGTCGTGGCTTTGGCTGATTCCATACGCCGCGTGTCGCCGGAGGCACTCATCATTGTTGCGGGCGACTTCAACGAGTATTCGGGCAAAGGATGCATTGCCACAATATGCGATTCCGGATTTACCGATGTGTCCGACGGAGCCGTGGGGCGCAACGGTGCGAAGGCCACATACCGCTATCGAGGAGGGTGGGGCAGTCTCGACCATGTGCTCGCAAGCCGCTCGCTTGCCCGTCGTTTTGCGGAGAGCAGGGTGGAGGACTCGCCGTTTCTGATAGAGGACGACGAGAGGTATGGAGGCGTGAAACCGCGCCGCAACTATCTTGGTCCGCGGTGGCTCGACGGCTTTAGCGACCATCTGCCGCTGGTGGTGAGATTTGATTGGAATTTGCTTCGTTAATTGCTCATTTTGCACATTAGTGTGCATACGCATAATATGGTGTATGGCAGAGCTTTTACATCAATTTTATGCACACAAAATACCCATGTGTGCGCATTTTAGACAGCTGTGTTTTAAAATATTTTAAATACCTCGGCTTAGTTGGCATTTCTCATTATATTTACTTAATTTTGTAGTCAGCAGCGACGTGAAAAAGGCGTTTTGAGGGACCGGAGTTGCTGCAATATTAATTAACAAAGGAAAAATAACAACACAAGAATAAATATGTTTGAAAATCTAAGCGACAGGCTTGAACGCAGCTTTAAAATACTCAAGGGTGAAGGTAAGATTACCGAGATTAACGTAGCCGAAACCCTTAAGGACGTGAGAAGAGCGTTGCTCGATGCCGATGTGAATTACAAAGTAGCGAAAAACTTCACCGACGAGGTGAAAAAGAAGGCGCTGGGAATGAATGTGTTGACCGCTGTGAAGCCGAGTCAGCTCATGGTGAAGATAGTACACGACGAACTTGCCGACCTTATGGGAGGCGAGGCTGCCGAGTTGCATCTCACCGGCAAACCGGCGATAATACTCATGAGCGGTCTGCAGGGTTCGGGTAAGACGACCTTCAGCGGAAAGCTCGCCAACATGCTCAGCAAGAAACAGCACCGCAAACCGCTGCTCGTGGCGTGCGACGTTTATCGTCCGGCTGCCATCGAACAGCTCAAGGTCGTTGGCGAACAGGTAGGCGTACCGGTATATTCTGAACCGGGAAACACTGACGTCGTAGCTATTGCGCAGCACGCCATAAGCGAGGCTAAGGCCAAAGGCAACGATGTGGTTATAGTCGATACCGCAGGACGTCTGGCTGTTGACGAGGCCATGATGAACGAGATTGCCAATCTGAAGGATAAGATCAATCCGGACGAGACGCTGTTCGTGGTTGATGCCATGACAGGTCAGGACGCTGTGAACACGGCAAAGGAATTCAACGACCGTCTCGACTTCGACGGAGTAGTGCTCACAAAGCTCGACGGTGATACACGCGGTGGCGCGGCGCTGTCAATACGCTCGGTGGTTACGAAGCCTATCAAGTTCATCGGTACGGGTGAGAAGATGGACGCCGTGGATGTGTTCCATCCTTCACGTATGGCCGACCGAATACTCGGCATGGGCGATATCGTCAGCCTCGTTGAGCGCGCACAGGAACAGTTCGACGAAGAGGAGGCCCGCAGACTTCAGAAGAAGATACAGAAGAACAAGTTCGACTTCAACGACTTCCTCGGCCAGATAGAGCAGATCAAGAAGATGGGAAACATCAAAGATCTGGCAGCAATGATTCCTGGAGTGGGCAAGGCGTTGAAGGATGTTGACATAGACAATGATGCATTCAAGGGCATCGAGGCCATCATACGGAGCATGACGCCGAAAGAACGTTCCAATCCTGAGATTCTCAACCAGAGCAGACGTATGCGCATAGCAAAAGGAAGCGGCACGACCATTCAGGATGTGAACCGACTGATAAAGCAGTTCGACCAGACGCGCAAGATGATGAAGATGGTAACAGGCAGCTCAATGTCGAAAATGGCCGGAATGATGGGTCGTATGAAGGGCATGCCTAAATTTTAAATACTGATTATGCAACTTATAGACGGAAAAGCAACGGCTGCGGCAATAAAAGCCGAAATAGCCGAGGAAGTGAAGAATATAGTGGCAGGAGGCGGAAAGCAACCGCACCTGGCAGCAGTGCTCGTGGGGCACGACGGTGGTTCGGAGACTTATGTCAAGAACAAGGTCATCGCCTGCGAGCAGTGCGGATTCAAGTCAACGCTCATACGTTATGAGGATAACGTGACCGAAGAGGAGCTCTTGGCTTGTGTTGACAGACTCAATAAGGATGAGGATGTTGATGGATTCATCGTGCAGCTTCCGCTGCCGAAGCACATCGACGAGCAGAAAATCATCGAGGCAATTGACTATCGCAAGGATGTTGACGGATTCCATCCGATAAACGTCGGACGCATGGCCATAGGACTGCCTTGCTTCATTTCTGCCACTCCGCTGGGCATCCTTACGCTGTTGCAGAGATACAACATCGAGACATCGGGCAAGAAATGCGTGATTCTCGGACGCAGCAACATAGTAGGAAAACCAATGGCTCAGCTCATGATGCAGAAACATTACGGTGACGCTACCGTGACCGTATGCCATTCTCATTCAAAGACTCTTAAGGAAGAATGCCGCGAGGCCGACATCATCATCGCCGCAATCGGACAGCCTAACTTTGTTACTGCCGACATGGTGAAGGATGGTGCGGTTGTTATAGACGTAGGTACGACACGTGTACCGGACGCTACGCGTAAGAGCGGATTCAGACTAAACGGTGACGTTAAGTTCGACGAGGTCGCCGAAAAATGTTCATTCATCACACCGGTTCCCGGAGGCGTGGGTCCGATGACGATATGCTCGCTCATGAAGAACACGCTTGCAGCCGGTAAAAAAGAATATTACAAATAGTGACAGCTGACGAATATTACAAGCTCGGTAACGAATACCGGCGCCGCGGCGACTGGAAACATGCCATCGACAATTATCTTGAGGCAATCGAACTTGATCCGCAGTCGCCTGCGGTTGAGGCAAAACAGATGATTGACGATATCCTCAATTTCTATTGTAAGGATATCTATAATCCTTGAACGGAAACCAGGAGGCATACCCTTTGCGACTTGCAGGGACTAACGTAAGGCGTTTATGGTCATGCCGCCTAATAAAAAATATAGACAATGGGAAAATTTAAAGGTGCTATTGTTGTAAATACCGACCGGTGCAAGGGATGCTCACTTTGCGTGGAAGCCTGCCCGAAGGATGTTATTGCTTTGGCACGTAAAAAGGTGAACGTGCATGGTTATCCATTCGTTGAGGTGGTTAATCCGGCCGACTGCATCGGATGTGCGTCGTGTGGAATTGTCTGTCCCGACGGTTGTATCACGGTTTACAAGAAAAAAATGGAGGAATGAATACTATGGCACAACAGGAAGTAACACTCATGAAAGGCAATGAGGCCATCGCTAATGCTGCCATCAGATGTGGCGCCGACGGCTTCTTTGGCTATCCGATAACTCCTCAGAGTGAGATAATAGAGACGTTGTCGGAAATGAAACCCTGGGAAACGACCGGAATGGTGGTTCTGCAGGCCGAGAGCGAAGTGGCTGCCATAAACATGGTTTACGGCGGAGCAGGATCCGGTAAGCGTGTTATGACGACTTCGTCGAGCCCCGGCGTGGCACTCATGCAGGAAGGTATATCATATATGGCGGGCGCAGAGATTCCGGGAGTCGTGGTAAACGTGCAGCGCGGAGGCCCTGGATTGGGTACCATCCAGCCGTCGCAGAGCGACTATTTCCAGGCTACTCGCGGAGGTGGTAACGGTGACTACTATGTCATTGTGCTCGCTCCGAACTCTGTACAGGAAATGGCAGACTTCGTGGATCTGGCTTTCGAACTGGCTTTCAAGTACCGCAATCCGGCCATGATTCTCTCTGATGGTGTCATCGGACAGATGATGGAGAAGGTGGTTCTGCCTCCTATCAAGCCGAGACGCACAGAGGAGCAGATTCTGAAAGAATGTCCGTGGGCAACCACAGGACGTACTCCGGACCGCGAGCCTAACATCCTGACATCTCTGGAGTTGAAACCTGAGGTGATGGAAGTGCGCAACCTGCATCTGCAGGAGAAGTATCGCGAGATAGAGGAGAATGAGGTAAGATATGAGACAATCATGACTGACGATGCCGATTACATCGTTGTGTCCTTCGGAAGTGCTGCGCGTATAGCAGAGAAAGCCATCGAGGTGGCACGTCAGCAGGGCATCAAGGCTGGATTGTTCCGCCCTATCACGTTGTGGCCTTTCCCGAAGAAACAGCTTTGCTCGGTTGTCAATGGCAAGAAAGGTGTGCTTGTTGCTGAAATCAACGCAGGCCAGATGGTTGAAGATGTGCGCCTGGCATTGAATGGAACGGTGAAGGTTGAGCATTACGGCCGTCTGGGTGGCATCGTGCCGGAGCCGGAAGAAATGGTTAACGCAATAAAGGAGAAATTGTTATGAATGATATAATATCACCTGAGAATCTGGTTTATAAGAAACCGAAACTGATGAATGACACCCTGATGCACTATTGTGCGGGTTGTTCGCACGGCGTAGTGCACAAGCTGGTGGCAGAGGTTATCGAGGAGATGGGCATGGAGAACAAGGCCGTCGGAGTATGTCCGGTGGGATGTGCAGTGTTTGCCTATCGTTATCTCGACATCGACTGGCAGGAAGCTCCGCACGGACGTGCGCCGGCACTTGCTACAGCCATCAAGCGCTTATGGCCCGACCGACTTGTCTTCACATACCAGGGTGATGGCGATCTTGCCTGCATCGGTACATGCGAAACCATACATGCGCTCAACCGCGGTGAGAATATCGCTCTGATATTCATCAACAATGCGATATACGGAATGACCGGCGGACAGATGGCTCCTACCACTCTTATCGGTCAGAAAACAAGTACTTGTCCGTACGGACGTGACCCGAAGCTGCACGGATATCCGCTCAACATAACCGAGATTGCGGCTACTCTTCGTGGCACTTGTTTCGTTTCGCGCCAGAGTGTCGAGACTGTTGCTGCAATACGTCAGGCAAAGAAAGCCATCCGCAAGGCCTTTGAGGCATCGATGGCAGGCAAAGGCTCGTCGCTGGTCGAGATAGTATCGACATGCAACAGCGGCTGGAAGCTCTCACCGGTCGAGGCAAACAAGTGGATGGAAGAGAATATGTTCAAACAATATCCAAAGGGTGATTTAAAAGACACGACAAACGAATGAAAGCAGAAATAATAATATCAGGATTTGGTGGTCAGGGTGTTTTGTCAATGGGCAAGATACTGGCTTATTCGGGACTGATGGAAGGCAAGGAAGTCACATGGATGCCGGCATACGGTCCTGAACAGCGTGGCGGAACAGCCAACGTGACTGTCATAGTGAGCGATGAGCGCATTTCATCGCCTATTCTCAGCCATTACGATGTGGCAATCGTGCTCAATCAGCCTTCTCTCGACAAGTTTGAGTCGAAGGTTAAGCCCGGTGGTATATTGATATACGACTCTTTCGGAATACTCAATCCGCCGACACGTAAGGACATAACCATCTATCACATCGACGCGATGGACAAGGCTGCCGAGATGAAAAACTCAAAGGTGTTCAACATGATTATACTCGGCGGACTGCTGAAGGTTTGTCCGGTTGTGAGCACCGAAGGTCTTCACTCTGCCCTTTACAAGACTTTGCCGGAGCGCCATCATAATCTTATACCACTCAACATGCAGGCGGTGGATGAAGGAATGAAGATAATAGAAAAGCAATAAAGCGTTTCACGTATGATGCGCCAAGCCGCAATTTGTGGCAGGTGCAGTGGTATAAGCCGTGCCAGAACAGGTCTCCGTGGGATAAATCCGGATGGAGAACCTGCTGGCACGGCTTTTTTTGTGCCCTCATATTGACATCCGCTGCCCACAGGTTATTGTATGTGCGTGTGAGTCAGACCTAAGACAGAAAAGTGGTGGGTTGGCAGTTATTGTCAGACGATGCGGCTTTTCGGCTGTGAAACGATATATTCGTGTGTGCGTGACATACTTTTTGACGGTTATTAATAGAATGTCTGATGGTTGTGAACAAGCTGTTTGACGGTTATTAACAGGATATTTCTGGCTTCGGATATTGATGTTTGAAGTTAATAATTTTGATGTTTCATTCTTCTGAAAGGAAATTTTCTTATGCTGAAATAAAGACGATATGGGCAACTTTCAGATTGTAACCGGTTTTTGATTTTTCCCTCTTAGTTTTCTGTTCTACCCCGAAAAATAAGCTCGTATTTGCAGACCGACTCTCCTTCGGACGCAAATACGCGGAAAATAAGAGGTTTTCGTAAGATGTTGAATATCAATAACCTAACTTTATGGGCATCTTTCCGCTTTGCAATATGCACCATTTCGGCTTGCAAAATGGCCCATTTCAGGGGCTGAAAAGCACCATATCGCACCCTGAAATAGGCTTAATCGGACTGCGAAACGGGCATTATCAGAAAGCAATATTAATATTTTCAGACTATGGTATATGGTATATCAATAGACGATACGGGGTGAAACAGGCATTATAATGCCATATTTAACATTCCTTTACACCTCTTTTGCGAATTTATTTTGTCAAAATACAGTCAAGAAAAATTGTAAGTTCGTCCCGTGAGTTTTCATCAAGAAAGCAGATATATGTCTTTAAACATAATGACATTCCGCCGGAATAAGGACACGGATGTTATGGAAAAGCACAGAAGTTTTTATTGAAAAATAATGATATAAAGCGCGTGTAAGAGCGCGGAAAATATGTGTCTTACATGTGGTTATGATTTACCGGTTGTATCAATGTCAGTTTATCATTTTATCAACATGAGTTTATCGTCTTGTTAATGTCAGTTTATTGTTTTATCAACGTGAGTTTATCGTCTTGTAAATATGAGCCTATCGTTTTGTTAATGCAAGTTTATTGTTTTATCAACATGAGTATATAATTGTGTGATGCCCGTGCCGGCACAGTTAATATCGCCCCGCGCAGGAATGAAGTCCTCCGACATTCTGTGATATTTTATGAGCAAAATCATACCATGTTGAATTTATACAGACCGGTGAAACAGCCTGTTGGAAATTGCGGAAATGGCTTTTAGAGATTGCGGAACATACTATTCTACGGTTTGTAATCCGCTGTCTGAGGATTTTGAACCGGCAGTCTGAGGCTTTTGAGGAAGTAGTCTGAGTATTCTGAACAAGCAGTCTGAGCGCACGTAACAGACTGTCCGATTATCCCGAACATACTGTTCGATGGCTTGTAAAAGACCTTTTTATGGTCGGATATTGTCTTTTTTAGAACTCAGGACATAATCTTTCATCGCCCGATCCGGCTTTTGTCTTTTCACGAATGATTCAGTCTTGGTCGAACGTACGCATCTTCATACATGTCTCATCCGTATTATTGTGAAGTCATTTTCCGCCTGCCTTTTTGCCGTTTTTCTATCAGACAGGTAGTAAAATGCCCGATAAAATTAGAATAATCAATATTTTATGGCTTTAGATCGACAAAATAAGTTATCTTTGTGGATGCTTTGAAATAACACAATAATTAAAAACCTATCACACCATGCACAAAAAATCTTTTTTCACAGGAGCGTTGTTGATGCTCTCGTGTGTTAATTTTGTCAGTGCACAGACAACTGTCCAGACGATGTATATCGATTTCGGCGAGCCCGACAATGCTTCGCGAGGCCACCAGACAGTAGGCGCAGACATAAACGGTCACTATTGGACCAACGTGAAAAGTTCCGGAAACAACTATCTCTATCCCAACACGTCGTTCGACATTGTGAACTCGCAGAACGAGCCGACAGGATACAGCGTGTTCATAAACACACGTTTCATGACCAACGGAAGAAGCGGAGGAGGCGGACTTTTATCGCCTTCGGCAGACCTCCTTGGCGACCTTGCCGTGGCTACAGCTACCGAAGACTACATCTTTCTTGAGTCTTTCCAGAACTATAACTACATAACATTCCGCGGACTCGACAAGAACAAAGGCTACCGCTTCCACGCTTTCGGAAGCCGCAACACCGACGAGGTGCGCGCCGCCGAATATCTTTTCCGTGGCGAGAACAGTTGGAGCGGATATCATCAGATGTCCGGCGACGGCATAGGTGACGGCGGTTACAACGGCAACAACAATAAGATATTGGAGAGTGGAGTGGTGTTCCCTGATAAGGACGGAAACATAACATTCACCATAATAAAGAAAAACATAAACGGCATGGTGCACGTGAATGCCATGAAGATAGAGGAAATAGACGGACTGGAACGGCCCAACACGAATCTCAGTCTGTCACAAAGCATGTATATAGACCTGGGAGAGACCGAGAACAACGCGCGTGGTCATCAGACCGTTGGAGCGGACAAGAACGGCCATTACTGGAACAATCTGACTTCCGGAAAGTCGTCGAGCAATCAGATTCCGAAGGGAACGAAACTCAGTCTCGTGAATTCCGACAATGCCGGCACGGGCATAACGGCCGAGACTTTGCAGATTATGGAGACCAACGGAGTGGATGCCGGAGGTGTGAACAGTCCGACAGAAGAGAACCTCGGCGACCTTGCCATACAGACAGCTACCGAAGACTATGTGTGGGTGAACGACGACAACCAGCGTCAGATACGCTTCTCCGGACTCGACAAGAGCCGTTGCTACAAGTTCTACATATTCGGAAGCCGCATAGTGGACGAGACAACAGACCGCAACAGCATCTATACGGTTGACGGACAAAGCTCGTGGAGCACATGGCTCACCACTACAGGACGGACCATCGGTGGCTTCGATGCCGACGGAAAAGCCATACAGGGCAATGTGAGAAATGTGGCGGTGAGCGACTACATATATCCCGACAAGGATGGAAACATTCTCTTCACGTTCAAGCGCGAGAGAGGAATGGCTCACGTAAACATCATCAAGATAGAAGAGTATGAGGGCGGTGAGCGTCCGGCCGACCCGCGCGAATACAAGTCGATAGTGGTTACGGGCACTGCTTCTGAGGATGGTGCCGACGTCACCATGCACGAACTGCGCCCCGACGGCAATCATACGGGCATATATGAGGCGTATCTCCGTCTGCAGCCCGGCACATACAGTCTGAAAGGAGTCTGCTCAGACGGAGAGAGAGTCACGCTCGGTGCAGGTGCGTCAGAAGGCAGTCTGGCAGAAGACGGAGCACCGATGACCGTGGCAGAGACGCAGGTGGTGCGCATGAGATACGACTCGCGAAAGAACAATCTGAGCGTCACGCCGGTGGTATTATATATAAAAGGTAACATCGTGCCTGACGGAACGACCGTTGAGTATGCCGGAAACGGCGTGTGGAGCCAGACTGTAGATCTTGACGAAGGCTACGTATATCTTTTCTCCGACAAGTATTTCTATTTCGCTTTCAACAACAGCGACGAGCTGGCGGTGAAGCGTCTTTCAGGCAGCCGCACCAAGGTAGCGATGTCGTCAGAGGGATACAATGTTGAGAACATACGTCTGAACCGCGGCACATATACCGTTTCGCTCGACATGAACAATTATGAGTTTACCCTCGACGCTCCTATCAATGAATACAGAATATCTGTCTTCGGCTCGTCGGTAGCCAACGGACAGGGTGCGAGCGGCAATCACGGATACGCCTATTTGTACGACAATCTGATGAACAGCCGTTATCAGAGGAAACTCAGCGACAATCCTTTTGATGTGTCAGGCATATCTATCGGCGGAAACACCACGCAGAATCTGCTCGACCGTTATGACGAGCTTATACACGATTTCGGCCGTTATGTCATCATCGGACTCTCAATGGGAAATGAAGGTATCCACGAAGCCACCGACAAACAGGCACTCATGCAGCAGTTCAGCAACAATATGCAGACACTTATAAAGAAGGTGCGTGCCGACGGAAAAATACCTGTAGTGATGAACAACTATACGCGAGGCGACTACACTCTTACCGATTATAAGTACATCAAGCAGATGAATCTCTTGATACATGAGTGGGACGTACCGTCTGTAAACACTCTCGGTGCGATAGACGACGGTACCGGAAAATGGGCAACGGGATATATGGCAGACAACGGTCATCCTACAACCAATGGCCATAACGAGTTCTTCTACGCCATGCAGCCGTCGCTCTTCGATGCTCTTGCCGCCGGAAAACCGCAGCCTGTGCGCGACATGAGCTGCGGGTCAAAGCTCTCCGGAGGCGACATTATAGAGTTCACCGGCGAGAACATCCTTCATCCTTTCACGGTCAGCGTAAGGTTCAAGGGCGGCGATGCCGGACGATTCCTGACCGTGGAGAATACAGCCGGAAGAGTCGTTGGATATGTTGACGTGGTTGAAGGCGGCAAGGTGAGATACACGTCATACACGGGCAACAAGTTGGAAAGCGTGATGTCGGTGGACGACGACGCATGGCACACCGTGACGCTCACCCATTACTATGCGCAGAAACGCGTGCTTCTCTATGTTGACGATGTGCAGATTGGCGAGCTGGCAGAGCGTCTCACTCCAGGAAAGATGTACGTCGGCGATCCTGACAGCGACGTAAGCCGCGAGTTGAGCGAGCTGTTCTTCTGGCGCTCGGCCTTCAATGAGGACGAGGTGAAAGCGCTTGTCGGCGGCCGGATGCTCAAGTCGAGTCTTGAGATATATTCGCCACTTTCCGACCTTAAAGGCGGCAATATAGCCAACCTCGCGCAGAGCAACAACGCGGCAGCGCTTGTAGAGAAGACTCCTTCTGCCATTGCCGGCGTGAGCTATGACAACGGCGGCGACCTGAACGTAAGTACATCGGACGGCACGATAAGTCTCACGACACCATCGCCTGTGAACGTGCGCATATCCACATCGGACGGTAAGACTGTGTTTTCCGACACAGTGAACGGCCGTACCGATGTAGGCGGACTCACCGCCGGACTGTATATCGTGAACAATAAGAAGGTGATGCTGCGCTGACATATCACGTTCTGTTTCGCCGTGTCGCGCGTTTATATTTAATACGGTGGAATATGACACATACACATAGTGTCCCCGGCAATCGGTAAGGTTGTCGGGGACATTCCGTATATGTTCCGTCATCATAATGTCCTGTTTTTCCTGTAACTTATAATTTCATGGTTTTTAATTATGAATAAATAATAAAATGTCAGCAAATATGTTATTATTTGGAAATAAAATGAATTTTTATAACATATATATTTGGAGTGTATGCATTATTTTCGTTTCTTTGTGATGTAAAGGTTTTTTACAGATAATATTTATTTGTATATTAATTTAAATTATTACTGAGATGAAAAGATTAGGTTTATTGGCAGCAGCCGTTGTTATGGCAATGTCTGTTTCTGCCCAGACAGTTACAGAAAGCAAGACATTCGACAACTTCTATATCGGTATCAATGGTGGTGTTGCTACTGCAACGACGGGTCACGGATGGCTCAAGAACCTCCAGCCCAACGCGGGTCTCCGCATCGGACGCAATTTCACCCCGGTATTCGGTATGGCTGTCGAAAGCAATGCTTATTTTAAGAACACCAACGGATTTACTACCGGAACGCTTGTCAACGCGCTCAACACGTCGTTGCTGGGAACGGTGAATCTCACCAACTGGTTTGGCGGATATAAGGGCGAGCCGCGTGTTTTTGAGGTTTCGGCATTGTATGGTTTGGGTTGGGGACACATATTCGGTACTCCGACCGAGGAATATAAGACTGATATGCTGACGTCGAAAGTAGGTTTGGACTTCGCTTTCAACTTCGGTTCGGACAAACAGTGGCAATTCTATCTTGAGCCGGCCATCATATATTCGCTCAACGGCAACGGCTATCAGGGCGTGAAATATGATATCGACCGCTCCGTTGTGCAGCTCAATGCAGGTATCGTTTATAAGTTCAAGAACTCGAACGGAACCCACAACTTCAAGATTGCCGAACTGCGCGACCAGTCTGAAATAGACGCTCTCAACGCACAGGTGAACAGTCTGCGTGGTGAGCTTAGCGGCAAGGATTCAGAGCTTGACGCAAAAGACCGCAAGATAGCTGACCTCGAGAAGGCTCTTGAGGACTGCAAGAACAGCAAGCAGCCGGTATATGTAAGACCGGTTACGGCTACAAACCTTCAGCCCACAGTGCTCTTCCGTCAGGGCAAGAGCGTGATAGACCCGGCACAGTATGCACCGATAGAGCTTATCGCAACATATATGAAGAATCATCCGGAAGCAAAAGTCGAGATCAAGGGATACGCTTCACCGGAAGGCTCTGCTGAGATAAATCAGAAACTGTCTGAGGAACGTGCCGAGGCAGTGAAGAACGCTCTCGTAAAGAAGTATAAGATTTCTGCTGACCGCCTTACAACAAAGGGTATGGGCGCTACCGACAAACTGTTTGAGCAGGTAGAGTTCAACCGTGTCGCAACATTCAACGACAATTCGAAAGGCGAGTAAGTTTTGACTGGCATAAGGATTGTCCCCGGTGTCTCCAGACATCGGGGACTTTTGTTGTTAGGCGTGTAAGGCGGATGATGTATTGACGCAGTTGAAAATCAACGGGTATCTGGTCTAACAAAAATACCGCTTTTTTAATCACGAGCCGACATCGCTTTTCCTGCCAGTATTAAACCGGTATGGCCCGCTTTCAGATTGTAACCGGATTTTGATTTTTCGGTCTTGGTTTTCTGATATACCCCGAAAAATAAGCGAGTATTTGCGAGCGGACTTTCCTTCGGACGCAAATATGCGGAAAATAAGAGGTCTTTATAAAATATTGAATATCAATAACTTAACTTTAGAGGATGTTTTATCGTTTTTCAAAAAGCACTATTTCGGTTTGCGAAATGGCCCATTTCAGGGGAAGAAAAGTACCATATCGCACCCTGAAATAGGCTTAATCGGATTGCGAAATGGGCAATATCAGAAAGTGAGATGAACTTTTCCTGACTACGATTCGGGGTATATTAAGATGTCGTCTTTGTCGAAACAGTCTTTATAAGGTATAATTTAACATTCGTTTACACCTCTTTCACGAAAATATTTTGTCAAAATATAGTCAAGAAAAATTGTAAGTTCATTGCTTTGGTTTTCGTAAAGGACGCCGATGCATGCCTTGAGCATTGCCATATCGCGCAATGCGACGGTTTGTTGTCCGCAGCTCGTGTGGCTGACGGTGCATGGATATTCATCGCGCATATTGAGTGTTGCATATTTATCTGTATATGCAATCGTGTTGTCAGCATGTCCTGACGGCTGTCTCAGCGCGTGGTGTTGCGGCGTCTGATGACGAAATATCCGAGCCTGTGTGTAACGCCTTTGCGTCCGAGTGAGCGCAGCACATACATGCCTTCCGGCAGGCTGCTCACGTCGGCTACGGTACCGTTGTATAGACGTGTCGCCACGATGTGACCCTGTAGTGTCTCGATGGTGACGAACGCTGCGTCGAGCACGCTGCCTTTTTCGGGCAGACTGAGCGTCTTGCCGTCACACTTCAGCAGTCGGTCGGTAATTCTTGTCTCCGGCGTGTCGGGATTTGTGTGTCTCTCCTGTAGCGGTGTGCTCTCGTTGCCGTAGCGGTCGATCGCCGTTACTGCGTAATAGCGTGTCGGGTCGTGAGGTATGATGAGGCTGCTCTTGCGCAGGCGCACCACCGTCAGATTGCGCGCGTCGTCAGTATTAACCGGATACTCACGCGACGAATAGACGTTGTACATTATTCTCGTGGTGTCCTTGTCCACAGGTGTCCACGACAACAGTTCCACATTATCTTCCTGCGTCCTTCTGCTCAGTCCTGACGGAGCGGAGGGGCGGGCAGAGCTCTGCCATGTCATCGGAGGAATGAGGGCAGGATATTGGTTGAACGATTGAGCGGTGAAGTCGTATATTCCCTTCACGTTGTCGGTGAAGAATTTGCTGCGGAAGAATGCGTGTCCCATGCCGTAATGGCGCAGTGTGAGCATCTCGCGCGTTATGTCGGCCAGGGGCCAGTCCTTCTCTCCCGGCGACATGAAATATATGCCCAGTCCCGGTGCCACGATGCGGCCGTAGCTGTGTTCGTTCCAGTCGAGGGCGAACGGATAGAACTGATTGCCGCGGAAATACATCATAGGGAACAGCTCGTCCATCAATCCGTCGCGCAGCCATGCCTGTGCGTCCTGGCACACCCGCTCATAAGCGTTCCACCCATAGCTGCTGAATCGGCTAAGGTCCTTGTATTTACCTATCGGCGAACAGCTCATCTTCACCCACGGTTTTATTGATTTCACCCTTCGGCTTATGGCTCTCACTATGTTCGTGATGTTGGTCCGTCCCTGTCGGCGCGACACCTTCATGGGCCATGTCTCGTGATAGCGTATGTAGTCGAGGTGTATTCCGTCTATGTCGTAGTTGCCTGTTATCTCGGCGCACAGGTCTGCAAGATATTCGGCAGTCTGCGGTTTCTCAGGGTCCAAGTAGCCCTCGTCGCCAATCTTGCGCACGAGTCCGGGGTGACGTTTGCGCAGTCTTACGCATCCGGCCCCGTTCCATTTTCCTACCGGTATGGCCACAACCCATGCGTGGAGTTCCATTCCGCGTCGGTGACATTCGTCTATGGCGAATTTCAGCGCGTCGTAGCCAGGGCTCTTGCCCGGTTTGCCCGACAGACATCCGTCCCACGGTTCGTATGCCGAGGGGTAGATGGTTGTCGCCCTGATGCGCGTCTGTAGCAGTACGGTGTTGATGTTGGCGCGCTGCAGACGGTCGAGAATGTCGCGCAGCTCGTCTTTCTGCCGTTCTATGGAACGCGCGGATCCGGCGTAGCCGTGAGGCCAGTCTATGCCTCCGATGGTTGTGAGCCATACGGCCCTTACTTCGTATTTGGGTTGTGCGGCAAGCGTGAATACAGCTGCCAATGCTATCAATAGAGTGGTGAAACGTCTGATCATCTGATGCTGATGTTAAGCAGGAAAAGGGTTGTCACGGCAGAATGAAAGCCGCAAGGCGGTGTCTGCCCGTGATGTTTTAAATATCGAACAAAGATAATGATATTTTTCGGTTTCTCAAATATATTATGTATTTTTGCAAAATAATGGCGGCTTTCCGCAGAGCAGTGTTTCTGTCTGAAGTCGCATGTGGTTTGCCTTACACCTTGTGGGTACTCCTCATATTTATTAATAATGTTATTTTTATTATTATGAGAAAAAAAGTGATTGCGATGATTGCGGCCCTGTTCATGGCCGTGACGGCAAATGCTCAGTTCGAGCAGGGTAAAGTTTATCTCGGTGGTTCGCTTACCGGCCTGAACCTTAAATACTCTGGCATAGACAACCTGAGCCTCGGACTGCAGGCGCAGGCAGGATACATGTTCGACGACAATCTGATGTTGCTTGGTCAGGTGGCTTATGACCATAATGGAGGAAAGGGCTCGAAGAACAACGTCAGCTTCGGAGTTGGCGGCCGTTATTATATAGAGCAGAACGGAATATACCTCGGCGTGAACTGCAAATACATACACGGCAGCCATGGATTCAACGATGTGATGCCTGGTGTAGAGGTGGGTTATGCGTTCTTCCTGAGCCGCACGGTGACGGTGGAACCGGCCATATATTATGACCAGTCGTTCAAGAATCACAGCGATTTCTCCACAATCGGACTGAAAATAGGACTCGGAGTATATCTATTCAACGATTGACGCATGGAAAGTTCTTACCCTTCTCAGCTTCTTGACAAGGCTGTGGGAGAACTGGCCAAACTGCCGGGCGTGGGACGCAAGACGGCATTGAGGCTTGCTCTTTACATGCTCAGACAGACTACAGAGGACGTGGACAAGCTGGCAACAGCGCTCTCGGAGCTGCGTCACGACATAAAATATTGCCGTATATGCCACAACATAAGCGATGAGGATGTGTGTCCGATATGTTCGGACAAGCATCGTGATGCATCTACGGTGTGTGTCGTAGAGAACATACGCGACGTGATGGCGGTGGAGAACACGCAGCAATACAACGGCCTGTATCATGTGCTCGGAGGCATAATCTCGCCGATGGACGGCATCGGACCGAGCGATTTGGAGATAGATTCTCTCGTGGAACGTGTAAAGGCCGGCGGTGTCAAGGAGGTGATTCTGGCGCTCAGCTCGACAATGGAGGGCGATACCACAAACTTCTATATATCGCGCAAGCTCGCCGGAGAGAACGTGAAGGTGAGCGTCATAGCACGCGGCATATCCGTAGGCGACGAGCTTGAATATACAGACGAGGTGACTCTTGGCCGGGCAATCCTCAACAGAACAACATTAGGAAACGAAAAATGAAACATACGCAAAGGCTTCTTATGACAATATTTCTCACGTCAATAGCTGTGGGACTGGTCATCGTGGTGCTCTTCGAGAACGACCTGCTGCCATGTGGCATAATGATATCGGATGATAAAAGCGTAGAGTTTGTCGTGGCGACAATCATGGAGCTGCTCACCATCTGTGTCATACCTGTGGCACTGAAACTGTTCCGCTTCAAGCGCATAAGCAAACTGCTGACCTCGGCTGAGGCTTTGTCCAAGTGGGGAACAATCCGACTTCTCATGCTGTGTGTGCCGATGATTGTCAATACGGTCTTTTATTATATGTTTATGAATGTGGCTTTCGGATATATGGGCATAATCATATTCTTGTGCCTGTTCTTTGTCGTTCCCACCAAGGAACGTTGTAGGTCGGAGATAAAGACGGAAGCATAAAAATTTACGATGTATTGAAACTCTCTGTCGTAATAGTCAACTATAACGTCAAGTTCTATCTTGAACAATGCCTGCACTCGCTTCAGAAGGCGACGAAAGACATCGAATGTGAGGTGTATGTGGTGGATAATCACTCGCGGGACGGTTCGGTGGATTATCTTTCGTGCCGTTTTCCGAGAGTCAATATTATAAGCAGTAACCGCAATCTTGGCTTTGCGCGCGCCAACAATCTGGCAATAAGGCGCAGCTTCGGCGAATACGTGCTGCTGCTCAATCCTGACACCATAGTAGGCGAACACACCATAGCCGATGTCATCAACTTTATGGATGCTCATCCTAATGCCGGTGCGGCGGGTGTGAGGATGGCCCAGTGTAACGGTGCTGACGCCATGGAGTCGAGGCGTGGCATACCTACTCCCATGACAGGTTTCTACAAGATGTCGGGTCTGTGCGCTCGTTTTCCCAAGAGCAGACGCTTCGCCCATTATTACATGAGCTATCTGTCGTGGGACGAGCCCGAGCGTATTGAGGTGGTGAGCGGAGCTTTCTGCATGCTCAGACATTCGGCGTTGGACAAGGTGGGATTGCTCGACGAAGACTATTTCATGTATGGTGAGGACATAGATTTGTCGTTCAGACTCATAAAAGGAGGATTCGACAACTGGTATGTGCCCTCGCGCATACTGCATTATAAAGGTGAAAGCACGCATAAGTCGTCTTTCAGATATGTGCATGTGTTCTATGGTGCCATGCTGATATTCCTGCGCAAGCATTACGGCAACATGAGATTGCTGCTCAGTCTGCCGGTGAAGTTCGCTATATATGCGAAGGCTTTGGGCGAATTGGGGCGCATGCAGGTCATCAGACTCCGAAAAAGTCTTGGCTTCTTTGTCGTGAACAACAGAAAGGATCCGGCTTATGTGTTCCTGGGATCGCGCAAAGCCATGGCGCAGTGTCGCAACATAATGAGACGTAAAGGCCTGGAGGCTGTCTTTTATGAGCGCAATGCGGAGGAAAACCCCGAAGGACATCTCGGGATGGATCTGCCTAAGAACAATATCGTTTATGTGGTTTATGATGTGGATTCTTATGCTTACGACGATATTCTGAACATCTTTGCCAAAGGTACAGCCGATAATGTTTTCATAGGAACATACAACAGCCGAACACGTATAATAATAACTCCTGAAGAAATATTCAAATGAACATGACGCGCGACAAATTGCCGTTCGTCAGGCTCAGGGCTATGGAGCCTGAAGATCTTGACACTCTGTATCTGGTTGAAAACGACGAGGAGATATGGAATGTCGGTACGACCAATGTGCCTTATTCAAGGTATGTGCTTTATGATTATGTGGCAAACGTGTCTGGAGACATTTACACAGACAAGCAGGTGAGGTTGATGATAGACGACGAGAAAGGGGAGACTGTCGGCATGATCGACCTTGTGAATTTCAGTCCCCAGCACAGACGGGCCGAGCTGAGCATAGTTATAAAGAAGGACAAACGCCACCGTGGCTATGCCATGGCGGCCATAAGCCAGATAAGGAAATACGCTCTCGACATATTGCATCTGCATCAGCTGTACGTGATAGTGGAAAAGGGAAACACCGCTTCGGTGGCATTGTTCCGTGAAATGGGATTTACTACGCTTTGCGAGTTGACCGACTGGTTGTATGACGGGAAAAATTACAAGAATTCAATAATAATGCAAACTTTTTTGTAAAAAGTCTCATTATTGTTTGGTGGAACTAAATTTTATATGTATCTTTGCACTCGCAAAAACGAGGAAGAGTCCTGGTGCGTTAGTTCAGTTGGTTAGAATACATGCCTGTCACGCATGGGGTCACGGGTTCGAGTCCCGTACGCACCGCATCACTCTTTATTCGTAGCACTAAAATTGAAGGTGCGTTAGTTCAGTTGGTTAGAATACATGCCTGTCACGCATGGGGTCACGGGTTCGAGTCCCGTACGCACCGCAATAAACATTGAAAATCAATGTTTTACAAAATAAACACCCGATTTTACACCCAAGAATGTAAAGTCGGGTGATTTTAGTTTATCTTCTTTAGGTTCACTAATTCATAACAATGGCAATCAACAAACTGTCCGTTCTTGAAGCAAGCTTTCCTGAAGATGCCGCACTTATGGAAGCCTACTTTTTCGAGAACTTTCATTGATGCCGGGTTATTCTCATAAACATGGGCGTGGATTCGTACCGTATTGGAATTGCTTAGATAATTTTCTATGGCCTGTTTGATAGCTTCGGACATGATGCCTTGGTTCCAATACGGTTCGGCAAGCCAGTAGCCCAATTCGGCGTTATACCGTTCTACATCCGTACCTTTGGTCAAACTAATATTTCCTGCTGCTTCGTGGTTGATTTCGATGCAGTAATTGTTCTGTTCGCTTTGTCCTTCAACAAAACCGATGAATTGCTCAGCATCCTTTTCCGTATATGGATATGGAAGAGCGTCACGGCAGTTGTCCCAAATTTTTTTATTGTTTAGATGTTTTGCCAATGCCGGGATGTCCGCTTTGGTCCAAGCTCTCAGTTTGAATGATTCTTCCATTTGATATAAGCAATTAAAATTATTCGATTGAAATTTAGGAATATAGCGATAATAACATTAAATTTATAGTGACATATAACATATAATCAATTACCACTATGTTCTCAAGGCTAAAGTTACAGGAATCTGTCAGTTTCAGGGCTTCTTTTCCCGTATGTTTTTGTACATTTTGTCTAATAGCGAAGTGTTTGCCTTTCGTTGCTCCATTTTACTTCTCAACAATTTTGCCTTTTTCGTTTTTCCTGTCGTAAGGCATAACATATACAAGCCGATTGGAGTAGTCCAAAAGACTTTTTGTTTAGACCTGACATGAAACAGTTTAATCAGGAAAGTGTGCCTTGAATGACTGTCCTCTATTAAACCCCATAAATCATTCAAGCATTGATGCTGTTTTAATAAGGGCAAGACTCTATTCTGTAGTATAGAGCAAATCAAATCTTTTATTGGTGAGCAATCTTGATTTGGGTGCAAAATGAACCAATAATCCTCTTTTCCAATAAAATTCCCTATACGAGTTCTTATCGGACAAGAATTTTCCAAAGGAAAATCACAGACCTCATTAAACAAACACATTGCATAATCACCCCAAGTTACACCAATGTTGATTGTGAATTGCCATGTGTTTGAAGAATCATCAAATCCCCATCTGTCTTTTTTGCATATTGATACACCAATCTAATTCTCCTACATGAGCATAAAAGTTATTGCCGTTTTTCTTAAACTCAGCGGATTTTAAAATAGGTGCTATACCTTCTTTGATAATATCGCAGAATTGTTTCTTAATATTTAGTTTTTCTTCTTCTGTCATATTAACCTAGACTTTATTCATTGGAGAAATATCTGTTTATGATTGATTTCTTAATACTCTTTCTTCTTTTTATCGAACGGATATTCATCGTTCCATGAATTTTCTTTTATAGTATAGATGTAGTTTCTATCTTCAAAGACTTCATCGCTAATTTGATGAAAAGTAGCGGCGTTAATGTCATTTAGTTGCTTCCTGTCAAAGAATACATACTGTTTGTCGGTTGCAATACGCCCGTAAAAATAGAACGTGGCATTTTCTACATCTAATGAGTCTTTGAGGAAAGGTTCTCCATTCAAGAAGAGCATATCATTAACTAAATATTTGCCGACACCGATTTCCTCAAAACGTTTAATATCTATATTCCGAACGATTACAGAATCACCATAAATAACATTTCTGCCATTGCGGAAATATTGATACCCCGGCTCAACAGGATGTTGCAAGGAATCTATACGCTGTAGTTCCCACTGTCCTGTTTTAGAATTAGGTACAGTCTGATAGACATAGTTCTTGTCTATAAACCAATCCTCGCCTATAATCCTAAAACTGTTTCTATCGACATCAGTTCTCTTATCATTGTAGTAAACGTAATTTTTGTCTCGTATCCACTCATCCGACCTGCGGCCAAGACGATACACGAAATATTCGGCAGTTTCAGCATCTATGCTGCTATGGGAAGGTCTTATGAATGAACTGCTGCTGGAGAAATCGCGGATATAGACATTGTTTTTATCACACGCAACTCCGTTGGCATTGATATGGAATGTTTTGGCATCTACGTTTTCTATCAACTTGCTTCCAAACCAGACATGTGTTGCATCCTTTGCCAAGTTGTCATCTAATACCATAAATGTTGCCTTGTCCACGTCTTTGAGGTATCCCCAATTACCGTAATTGATCAGGTTTAGCGAATGTTCAACAGAGATATAGTATATGCCTCTGATATTTTGATAGTAGGTATAATAATCACTGTTAACTTTATGACCTCTGGGTATAGGGAAGCCAAAAGACAACAATGCAAAAACATATAGGCCAATTATAGAAGCTGTGATAATTGCTATTTTGGAATACCTTTTCATTATATATTTCCTATTTTGAAATCCGATAACAAAATTACAAAAAAAGTACCGTTTATCAGTCATTTATGGACGGTACTTTTTTGTTTCTCAATGCAATATCCGATTATAGTTTCATCCCCCTGCTTTTCCTTTGCGGCTGTATGGGACAGCGAATGTTCTGCCTTAATTTGTTGAACTGTTCCTTGAACCATTCGCTAATCGGTTGTCTGTTTATGGTCAGTACCAGTTTGCTGTCATCGGTCGGATTCTTTTCTACCTTGAAAACATCATTTTTGATGTCAAACTTCCGTCTGTGTTCTTCGGAATAAATCCTGCCATTGCACCTAATAGCCTCTTTCTTTGTCAGTAGGCTCTCTATCATTTCTTTGGTGAAGCCGATAGCTGCGCACAGCTTTTCCATTCTCAGCATCTCCCTAAGCATCGGGAACCATTTGAATGCCTTTTCAAGAATAGTATTCAGCCGTGATATTTCCTTGTCTTTGGCTTCAAGTTCCTGCTTGTGTATTCCTTGCAGATTACGTATATGCCTGCCGTGCTGTTCCTGCATGTGCTGCATTTGGGCTTTCAAGTCATCAATACCCTTGTCCCGTTTGGCAATTTCCTGATGCAGTTCTTCATTGGATTGTTCCAGTTTCTTCATTTTTCCACTACCGAAAAGAGAACCCACTCCGCTTGCTATGACAGTGGCAGCATCGGTGGCGGCGCTTTTGAGCTTGTCCGTGCGTATCTCCGATTTCACCTGTCTGAGTTCTTGTTCGGCAAGGTTTACCTGTTGTTCCTTATGCCGCTTTATGGCTTCTATGCGTTGCAGTTCGGCTTTCTGCTTCTCAATGATGAAGTCGTTCCGTTCCAGATGTTCTTTGCCTGTTACGGCTTTTGACTTACCACGCTCCATCAGAAGGATGTCGGATGCCAAGGTCTGCATCTGCATCATGTCATCGTCATTGAGTTTGCGGCTCTTGCCTGTATCGTGGTTCATCCAGTCGAATACGATATGCGCATGGTAATTCGGCTTGAACCACCTTTCGCCTACCTTGAAACTCTCCCTGTCCTCTGGTGCAGGCTGACCATTCAGCCAATGCCCCTCGTCTTTGTGCAGGAAGATTTGGAGCGGTGTAATGCCCCAGCGTTTTTGGCATTTTTCACCGAATTTACGCACATCTGTCAAAGTGGTGTCCGGCCTGATGAGCAATACTCCCTCACGGATGGGCGAACATCCCGCCACCTTGATAATCTTACCGTTCTTCCCTTTGCGTTCACGCTCCTTTTCCTGCATGGCACGGCCTGTCTTTTCCTTGACCATGCGCTTGATGTTCTCATAGTGCGCCTGCAATTCGGGATTGCCGAAATCGGAATTTATCCACTGTTCATTATCAGCTGTAAGTTCGGGCACGATGTAGATTTTGGACTTGCCGATGTTGCGCATATATTCGGCAGTCCTCCGGTTATGAGCCTCGCTTGATGTCACGTTGCAAGGCTTGATATGTATGCTTGATTTTGTTGCCATTTTCTTAAATTCAATTTGGGTTATTGCTAATTTGGTTTGCTGCTTCCCGCTCATAACCGCAAGGGGTTCTTAGGGGGGCAACCCATAAGCGGAGTTTCCAAAGAGAGGGTCACTCTTTGGTCGGGTTGCATAGGGCTGAAAGCCCTTGCCGGGTTCTTAGGGCAGTGTCCTAAGCCCCTCGGGAGAGCCCACAACTACGAAAGCGAAGCGTGTAGTTATAGTGGGCTATAACCGGAAGCCTTTCGGTTTCTTGGA
>USHV01000037.1 GCA_900554695.1 uncultured Prevotella sp.
AAGCCTTTTTTATGCAATAAATTCAACCTCAAAGTCTAAATCCGAAACTTGAGTTGTGTTATTGTGGGTTGTGAGATGTTGCTGCTGTGGTCGGTTTATTTCAGCAGCGAGTCGAGTTGGCCCGTGAGTTTCAGCAGCGACAGATTTGTGATGCGGTAGTTGTAGTGGGCTGTCACGTAGTTGTTCTGTGCCTCGCTCATACGCATCTCGTCCTGCAACACTTCGGTCATGGAGGCAATGCCTTCGCGGTAGCGGTCGGTTGTAACAGCGTACACATCTTCTGCCAGACGATAGTTGTCACGCTGTTTGGTGAAGTTGCGGCGGCTGTTCATCAGCTCGTTTGTAGCGTTGAGATACTGTGTGCGTAATGCCTTGAGAGCATCGTTGTAAGCCAGTCTGGCGTTCTCCGTGTCGAGCTTCGCCTTGCGTATCTTCGAGCGTTTCTCCAGTCCGTCGAACACCGGTACACGCAGTGTGATGCCCAGTCCTGACGAGTTGTACCAGTGGTTTGACGGTCCGGAGTGGAACCAGTTGCTGAATTTGTCGGTATAGGCGGAGTAGGAGAGGTTGCCGGTAAGCATGAGCGAAGGCAGGTAGCCCTGGCGTATCATCTTCTGCTGACGTTCTGCTAGTTCGCTCTGTCCCTGCAACAGACGCAGTTCAGGCAGCGACTCGTTGAGGCCGTTCAGTTCCACCTGTTCGATGGCCTCGGTGTTTACGGCTGTCAGCCGGATGTCGCTGTCGGCCGGATAGTCGATGACATACTTCAGCATGTTGAGCTGTTGGGTGAGCATTGCCTTCGCGTTGTCGTGCTGTACCTGAAGATTCTCGAGGTTTATGTTCACACGCTTCACGTCCACCTCCATCGCCATTCCGTTGTCGAAGAATGCTTCGGTTATGTTTTTCAGCTCTTCCAGACGGGTTATGTTGGCTTTCACGATGTCAATCTGCTCTACAGTGCTCTGTGCGAGATAGTACATACTGCTTATCTGTTCGATGAGGTCGTTGCGCGCTTTGTCATATGACAGACGGTTGATGCGGTCCATCATCTTTGTTATGTCAAGCGCCGTCAGCAGTGTCTGGTTGTAGAGAGGCATCTGCAACTGCAGTCCCGCTGAGGCGTTATATTGCAGAGTCTTCGTGACGTTGTACGGATTGCCGTATGCCGAGCCGTCGGTGACAGATACCGGCGGATTGAAATTATCGTTCATGGCCACTACAGCGTTGATCTGCGGCAGCAGTTTTGCTCGGTTCTCGCTGATGCTGTGTTCACCTTTTACTATGTCGTTGCGCTTTGTCTGCAACGACAGATTGTTCTCAATGCCCATTCTGATGCACTGCTCCAGAGTGAGTGTCTCCTGCGCTTTAAGAGGAAAAAGCGAACAGGTAAAGGCAAATGTGAATAATAGTCTCTTCATATCTTTTACTTCATTTATCCGCTGCAAAGTTAGGCGTTAGAGACGATATCGCCGTTATGATATTTTCTGACGGTATGTTCATATTTTCTGTTTTTATGAAAAGGATGAATGATATCAGTGTGAGGAGTGTTTAAACCGTATGGACACACATGGCAGGAATGGTATTATATAAATATGTGTATGTAAATAGATGTGGATTTATCTCAATAAAAAACTGCGGTTTTAAGTCCGGAGAAGCATTGTTTTCTCCTGCTGAAATGATGACAATACGGACAACTTTCAGATTGTAAGCAGATTTTGATTATTCCGACTCAGTTTCCGATTCTACCCTAAAAAATAAGCGCGTATTTGCGGACCGACTCTTCCTCGGGCGCAAATACGCGAATTATGAGGGGATAATGTAAAATATTGAATACCAATAATTTATGTATGAACGATATTTCCCCGTATTGCGAAAAGCACCGTTTCGGCATGCGAAATGGCCCATTTCAGGAGCTGAAATGCACCATATCGCACTCTGATATGGGCTTAATCAGACCATGAAATGGGCATTATCAGAAAGCGGAACGAACTTTTCCGGACTATGTTATGGGGTACATCATAATACGGTATTGTCCGAAATATCCTTTATTATGTATGATTTAACATTCATTAAAACCTCTTTCCCGATTTTGATTTGTCAAAATAATGTCAAGAAAATCTGTAAGTTGTGCCCGTGAGTTTTCATTAAAAACATAGGTATCAGATGTGAAGTAAAGTACCTGAAGTATGTGTTTCTCTTGTTTGTAAGGTTTATCGTTTGCGGCAGCGTGAATTTATCTTCATGTGAACAAATGTCTGTCATGGTTTATATATCTTCGCGTTGTCAAAAGTTTTCTGTCATTATGTGGTGCTTAATGAATAAGAAACAGGCCACACAGAATTTCTAATCAGTCCGTTTCACCGTTGCGTCGGCTGACAATGTGTCGCTATATATATGCAAAAGCCCGAACCATCATCTTGCGAAGACGGTCCGGGTTTTCGGTTGAATCGTGCCTGTGTGTTGAAGGCAGGCACTCTATAATATTGCTGTATGAAAATTATCCTATCAAATCAACTGAACGTTTCAGGAACGAGTTGAGCGCAGCGCCCTTGAGCATGCCGTTCTGCAGCAGTGCCAGGTCGATGAGCTGATGAACAATCTTGTTGTCCTTTGCGTAGTCGGCAATGATCTGTTTCTTCTTGTCGCGCTGTTCGTTGACAGACTTCAATGTGTTGCTCATGTCGTCCTTTTCTTCCTGTGTCACTTCCTCCGGCTTCTTGCTGTTCTGAGTCTGACGCAGTGCTGCGAGACGAGCCTCGAGACCCTTTATCTCACCTTCGATAGGCTTGAGCTGTTCAGCGCATTTAGCGTTCTCGTCCTCAAGTATGCTCTTGATGAGCTTGTGGTCGCTGTTGAGCACGATGGTGTATGAGTCTGGCATCTGAGCATAGAAGGCCATACCGGTCTGATAGTGGCTGATGTCTTTCATACGTCTCATATATTCGCTCTGGGTTATGAGCACAGGCATAGCGTTCTCGCCGAGTGACTGTACCTCAACATTGAATTCTGTCTTTTCGATTGTAGGCATCTGTGTGCGGAATACCTGTGACAGATTGTCGCTGCTGGCAGAGTCGAGGGCGTTTTCTTTATTTTCCTCTTTTATTATCAGACGGTCGATGGTGTCGCTATCTACACGTGTGAAGCGGCTCTTCTCGAATTTCTGTTCCAGCATCGAGATCATCGGAACATCGAGTTGTCCGTCGAGTAACAATACGCTGTAGCCTTTGGCCTTTGCGGCTTCGATGTAGGTGTACTGGCCTTCCTTATCGTTGGCATACAGATATACCAGCTGTCCGTCCTTGTCGGTCTGATTGTCCTTGATGAGATTCTTGTATTCATCGAATGTGAAATACTTGCCCTCGGTATCTTTGAACAATGCGAACTCCTTTGCACGGTCGTAGAAGTCATCCTTAGACAGCATTCCGTAGTTGATGAATATCTTCAGCGAATCCCATTTCTCCTCATATTCCTTACGGTTGTCCTTGAATATGCTGCTCAGACGGTCGGCAACTTTCTTGGTGATATATGTAGAGATCTTCTTCACGTTGGCATCGCTCTGCAGGTAAGAACGGCTTACGTTCAGAGGTATGTCAGGTGAGTCGATAACACCGTGGAGCAGTGTGAGGAACTCAGGTACTATGCCTTCAACCTGGTCGGTGATGAACACCTGGTTGCAGTAGAGCTGTATCTTGTTGCGCTGCAGCTCGAGGTTGGAGTGTATGCGTGGGAAATAGAGTATTCCGGTGAGGTTGAACGGATAGTCAACATTGAGGTGAATCCAGAACAACGGCTCGTCCTGCATAGGATAAAGCGTGCGGTAGAACGACTTGTAGTCCTCGTCCTTCAGCGTGCTCGGTGCTTTGGTCCACAGTGGTTCAACGCTGTTTATGATGTTGTCCTCATCGGTATCTACCTGTTTTCCGTCCTTCCATTCGGTCTTCTTTCCGAATGCTACCGGTACAGGCATAAACTTACAGTACTTGTTGAGCAGTTCCTGAATCTTGTATTTGTCGAGGAATTCCTTGCAGTCGTCGTCTATGTAGAGGATGATATCCGAACCACGAGAGTTTCTTTCGGCATCGGTGATTTCGAACTCAGGACTTCCGTCGCAGCTCCATTTCACAGCCTTGGAACCTTCCTTGTAGCTCTTTGTCACGATTTCAACCTTCTTGCTCACCATGAATGACGAGTAGAAGCCAAGACCGAAGTGGCCTATTATGGCGTTGGCGTTGTCCTTGTATTTGTCAAGGAAGTCGTTGACGCCTGAGAATGCTATCTGATTGATGTATTTGTCTATTTCTTCTTCGGTCATACCTATGCCTCGGTCGCTGAATGTCAGTGTGCCTTTGTCGGCATCGAGACTGATGCGTACGGTCAAATCTCCCAATTCACCTTTGAAGTCACCGCGCTCTGCCAGAGTCTTGATTTTCTGGGTAGCATCGACGGCGTTGGACACCATCTCGCGGAGGAATATTTCATGATCGGAATAGAGAAACTTTTTAATCACGGGGAATATGTTCTCAGTTGTAACCCCGATATTTCCTTTTTGCATAATATGAATATGTTTTTTAATTGTTTTCGTATATAGCATGTTATGCAAATAGTGTGCCAAACGGTATCTGGCTGTTTTTCCGGCTTATTGTGAATATGATGACGGCTGACGACGAGAATGTGTGTCCGGTGTCGGTATTATAAATAATGTATAGAAAAAGAAAGTGTCCGGCGGCAGGCATATCCGTCCGTTTGTGGACGTGATGACTGTTGCCGGACACTTTGAGTGGTCGGATTAGCCGAGGCACATGTCGCAGAGTGTCTCCGAAAGGGTGGGATGGATGTGGATGATGTCGGCAAGCTGACGCGTGGTGGCGCCTGCGTTCATCAGAGCCGCAATCTCCTGCACCATATCCGAAGCGTGTGCTCCGAAAATGTGACAGCCTATGATTTTGTCGTCCGAATCGCTGATGAGTTTTACCATTCCGTCGGTCTCGTTCATGGCGAGAGCCTTGCCGTTGGCACGGAAGAACCCCTTCTTGCATGTGTATTCCAGATCGAGCTCCTTGCAGCGGTCTTCACTCAGACCTACGGATGCTGCTTCCGGATTGGTGAATATGGCAGAAGGCATTATGTCGGGACGAATGTTGTCCGTCAGTCCGAGTATGTGGTTCACTACGTGCAGGCCTTGGAATGTGGCGGCATGTGCAAGCATGCACTTACCGTTCACGTCGCCTATGGCATATATGCCAGGCACGTTGGTGGCGAAGTTGTCGTCGGTAGGTATGCCTTTTCTGTCGAATTCGATGCCTGCCTCCTCGAGTCCTATGCCTTCGGTATTCGCAGCGCGACCGGTGGCTATGAGTACAGTGTCGGCCTCAACGTTGAGAGGCTTGCCCTTCTTCTCGATTATCACGTTGAGTGTGCGCTCTCCGTTTTCACCGGTTTTCTCTTCTATCTCTTTCACGGCAGCCTGCATGTGGAATGTCACTCCGCGCTTGCTGATGGTCTGGCGCAGGCGCTTTGCAATGTCGCTGTCGAGTGTAGGCAGGGCTTCTTTCATGAATTCAACGACTGTTACCTCACTTCCGAAACTGCTGAATGCCGAAGCAAACTCCATGCCTATGACTCCTGCACCGACAATGCACAGACGTTTCGGGGCTGTTTTTACCTCTAACATTTCAGTAGAGGTGATTACTCCCGGAAGTTGTGTGCCGTTGATTGGCGGAATCTTGGCGCGTGAGCCGGTGGCGATGATTATGTTGTCGGCAGCATATTCCTCATCATCCGTTACAACAGTGTGAGCTGCTGTCAGCGTGGCTTTCTTTTGTACGAATGTTATGCCCGGCGATTTCATGAGTGCTTCCACACCGCCGCGCAGTTGGGCGACGACTGAGTTCTTGCGCTCCATTATCTTGTCGAAATTGAGGCTGAAGCTCAGCGAGTCAAGTCCGAAAGTGTCAGCGTCGCGCAGGGTGTCGAGTATCTCAGCGTTGCGACACAGTGATTTTGTTGGTATGCAGCCACAGTTGAGACACGTTCCACCGGCCTGTGCCGATTCGAATATTGTGACCGTCAGTCCGTGGGCAGCAGCATAGCAGGCCGAACGATATCCGCCCGGCCCGCTACCTATGATTATAAGATCGCTTTTAACCATTGTTGTGCTCTTCTGATATCATCTGTTTGTATGTCAGAACCGGATGCTTGGCAGCCAGAACATCATCAACACGACCTATAGGAGTGTCGTGAGGAGCTGTCTTGACAATCTCCGGATTTTCAATGGCTTCCTTTGCTATGCGGTGCATCACGTCGATAAAGCTGTCGAGAGTCTCGATGCTTTCATTTTCGGTCGGTTCTATCATCATTGCCTCATGGAACAGAAGCGGGAAGTAGATGGTAGGTGCATGGTAGCCATAGTCGAGCAGACGTTTTGCCACATCCATTGTTGTTACACCGGTGCTCTTGTCTTTGAGACCGTTGAACACGAATTCGTGCTTGCAGAGTCCGGTGATAGGGAGCTCGTAGGCATCCTTGAGCGACTCCTTGATGTAGTTGGCGTTGAGCGTAGCGAGTGGTCCGACCATCGGCAGGTTTTCCTTTCCAAGTGACAGGATGTAGGTGTATGCACGCAGCATTACGGCAAAGTTGCCGAGGAATTCGCCTACGCTTATGCCGTTGAAGTCGGCGTCTATCTTATATTCTGAGCCTTCTTTCACTACTCTCGGGTGTGGAAGGAATTGTTCGAGACCTTTGCCCACGCCTACAGGACCTGAACCTGGGCCGCCTCCTCCGTGTGGAGTCGAGAATGTCTTGTGGAGGTTTATGTGCATTACATCGAAGCCCATGTCGCCCGGACGGCACTCGCCGAGCATCGGGTTGAGGTTTGCTCCGTCGTAATACATCAGTGCTCCGCAGTCGTGTACAAGGCGTGCTATCTCGGGTATGTCGCTTTCGAAGAGTCCGAGAGTATTAGGATTGGTCATCATCATACCTGCGACAGTGTCGTCGAGGTGTGTTTTCAGATCTTCCACATCCACACGTCCGTTTTCTGTACTCTTTACTTCCACAACCTCAAGACCGCATACTGCTGCTGATGCAGGGTTGGTGCCGTGAGCTGAGTCGGGCACGATTACTTTTGTGCGTTTGTAGTCTTTGTTGTGCTGATGGTATGCACGGATGATCATAAGACCGGTGAGCTCGCCGTGTGCTCCGGCAAACGGATTGAGGGTGAACTCGCTCAGACCTGTTATCTCAGCCAGTGCCTGCTGCATGTTGTAGTATGCCTCGAGTGCGCCCTGGCATGTCTCTGCCGGCTGAAGAGGGTGCAGACCGGCGAATCCCGGCATTGCCGCGATCTCTTCGTTGATTACAGGATTGTATTTCATTGTGCAGCTGCCCAGCGGATAGAATCCGTTGTCAACGCCGAAATTGTTTTCACTGTGATTGGTGTAGTGGCGTACTACTGTGAGCTCGTCGCATTCCGGCAGTTCGGCATCGGCCTTTCTGCGTGCGCATTCCGGCAGTTCGTAATTGCCGAATTTGTTCTGAGGCAGCGAGTAACCCTTGCGTCCTTCGTGTGACAACTCAAAAATCAGGTTTCCGTATAACTTATTATTCATAATGTTGCCTCCTTTGCTATTTTAACGAGTGTGTCGATTTCTTCTTTCGTACGTTTTTCTGTTACAGCGAACATCAGTGTGTCGTCGCTGATTTTCACTCCTCCAAGTATTCCGTTTTCGATGAAACGCTTCTGCAGCTTGTCTATGTCGCCATCGTATTTCACGCAGAACTCATTGAAGAACGGCTGGTTGTAGGCAAGTGAGAAATGACCTGTGGCAACAAGTTCGTCGCAGAGATAGTGTGCTCCAGCGTATGAAAGCTGTGCGGCTTCCTTCACACCGTTCTTGCCCATGATAGACATATAGATGGTAACGAAGAGTGCCATCAGACTCTCGTTTGAGCAGATGTTTGATGTGGCTTTCTGACGACGGATGTGCTGTTCGCGTGCCTGGAGAGTCAGGACGAACGCACGCTGACCTTTGCTATCAACAGTCTTGCCGACGATACGGCCAGGCATCTTACGCATGAGTTTCTCCGTGCAGCACATGTAACCTACTGACGGACCGCCAAAACTCATCGGAATGCCGAGTGACTGACCATCGCCTATGGCTATGTCTGCGCCCCATTCGCCCGGAGTCTTCAGCAGGGCAAGGTCGGCAGGTACGCTGTTCATTATGAAAAGAGCCTTGCTGTTGTGGCATGCTTCGGCGTAACCGTTGTAGTCTTCTATTATTCCGTAGTAATTAGGTTGCTGTACAACTACGCCTGCAACGCCACCTTCAGCCAGCTTTGCGTTCATGTCGTCCTTATCGGTAACGCCGTCTTTCTGGTCTATCATCTTGATTTCTATGCCATGGAAGTGGGCGTATGTGCGTATCACATTAAGTATTTTAGGATCGATGGTTGATGATACGAGCACCTTGTCTGTCTTTTTTGTAGCTGCTTTTGCCATCAGAACGGCTTCGGCTGTAGCTGTGCTGCCGTCGTACATTGACGCGTTTGACACAGGCATTCCCGTGAGTTCTGCCATCATGCTCTGATATTCGAAGATATAGTGCAGTGTTCCCTGTGACACTTCGGCCTGATAAGGAGTGTAGCTTGTCAGATATTCAGAACGGCTGATGATATTGGGTATGACAGCCGGTGTGTAGTGGTCGTATGAACCTGCTCCTGCAAAAACGGTGAGCAACTTGTTCTTGTCGCACAGTTGTTTGAAGTAATTGCGTATCTCGGTCTCGCTTTTTGCCTCGCCAAGATTGTATTCGCCTTTGAACAGAATGCTGTCGGGTACGTCGGCATAAAGCTCTTTCAGTGAGCTGATTCCGATTCTCTCCAGCATCGTGGCGATATCTTTTTCTGTATGTGGAAAATATTTGTATGCCATGTTTTCAGAGATTATGATAGTATGAAAAAAAGAAATGCACTGGAAATATTATTTACAGTGCATTTCAGTTTTATTAATCCTTTTTGTCACATAATGCGCTGTAGTCAGCAGCGTCCATCAGATTGTCAAGCTCGCTCTTGTCAGACAGGCTTACCTTGATGATCCAGTTGCCGAAAGCGTCTTTGTTTATCAGTTCAGGAGCATCTTCCAATGCCTCGTTGACTTCGACAACTGTGCCTGATACCGGAGAGATTAGGTCGCTGGCAGCCTTAACGCTTTCTACTGCACCGAAATCTTCACCGGCTTCAACTTCGTCGTCAACCTCAGGCATGTCAACATAGACAATGTTGCCCAGCTCGTTCTGAGCATAGTCTGTTATGCCTACATAACCGTAATCGCCTTCTACTTTCACGTATTCGTGTGACTCAGTGTAATAAAGTCCTTCAATAACTTTTGACATATTATTTTTTGTTTATTAATTTATGTGATTTTTATTATTTGTATTCATTCTCCTTTGTATAGCACGGTTTATGGTATTTATGCCACTTCCGTTCTGATTCTTATTTCTTATAATGCTTGTCGTAGAATCTCTTCTTTACAACCTTGCCTTTGAATGTCTTCTTGCGTATCTGTATTGAGACTTCTGTGTCAAGTTTTGAGTATTCGGTGTCTATCAAAGCCATGCAGACGCTCTTGTCTGTTGAGATGGTGTGATAGCCGGTTGTGACAACACCTATTTCCTTGCCGTCGTGAAGCACTTTGTAGCCGTGACGTGGAATGGCACGGTCGAACAGTTCGATACCAACCAGTTTCTGCTTTACGCCTTCTGCCTTTTGTTTGGCGATGGCTTCCTTGCCGATGAATTCCGGTTTGTCGAGCTTGCAGAACATGCTCAAGCCGGCCATTACCGGAGAGATGTTTTCTGAAAGTTCGTCGCCATAGAGTGGCAGACCAACTTCGAAGCGAAGAGTATCGCGGCATCCGAGTCCGCATGGTTTGCATTTGCCGCTTTCCATAAGTGCGTCCCACTGACGACGTATGAAGTCATGACTTCCGTATATCTCGAATCCGTCCTCACCGGTATATCCTGTTCTGCTTATGATAATGGTCTCGCCATCCTTCTCAACTGTTTTCGATGTATAGAATACAAGTTCCTTGCATGGTATGCCAAGCACTGTTTCAACTACGCTTTCAGCCTCCGGTCCCTGTACGGCAAGCTGTCCGTAGTATTCTGATTCATTCTTCAGCTCGATGTCGAAACCTTCAGCGTTTTTCTGCATCCAGTCGAAGTCCTTGTCTATATTTGCGGCGTTTATAACGAGGAAGAAGTCATTCTCACCCATTTTATATACCAGCAGGTCATCCACGGTGCCACCATTCTCGTAAAGCATCATGCCGTAATAAATCTGTCCTTTGGGAGCATTTGTGATGTCGTTTGTGAAAATGTGGTTGACATATTTCTCCGCATCAGGTCCTTTCACAGTGACTTCTCCCATGTGAGATACATCAAACACTCCGCAATGATTGCGTACTGCATTGTGCTCATCAATGATTGTGGAATATTGTATTGGCATATCAAATCCGCCGAACGGTTGCATCAGTGCGCCCAACGCAACGTGTTTGTCATACAGACAAGTCTTTTTATTTTCCATGAAAATATCTTTTTATGAGTTTAAATTACTTTCTTTAGATTGTAATATCAAATTTATAAAATCGTCCTTCTTCAGGTTCGGAATGATTTCGCTTAAAGAGTCAGGAAGAGCTTCTGAAATTCTGTTTCGCTCCAGCGGAATGTTTCTCAGTGGCTTAATGATTTTCGCATCAATGTCTCCGGCGATGAAAAAGTCGCCCATTACATTTATTGATTTTATTATGTTGTTTTTTATTTCGATGCGTATCTCCATGTCGCCGACATCGTTTATACGCTGTTTGCTTATGATATTGTATTTCGGATTGTTTCCGTAGATGAATTCATCGGACAGGTATTCCTGTTCGATAATTTTGATCTGTTCAATATCTTCTTCTGTCAGAGTTATTTCCTCATCGCAGAGTTGCTGTTTCATGAACGCCTTGAATTCTTCGAGAGACAGGTCTATGTAGTCTTTCAATAATGTGATGTGCTGTCTCACGCTCTGTATTCCCTTGCTTATGAGTTTCGTGTCAGAGGGCGTTATGCTGCCAACCATGTTTTGCATATCGGTGTCATACAGCATCGTTCCGTGTACGATGTTGCGTTTCGGCGTATGATAGAATGCGTTTCCGGATACTTTCCGGCCGTCTATCATAATGTCGTTCCGTCCGCTTGCGACGGCATTCACGCCGAGTTTGTTGAGCATGAACACAATAAGATTAATGTATTTGTTGAAAGTGAAGTTCACGTTACCTTCGTCCGTTATATATGAAAGCATGATATTGTTCATGTCTGCATACACGCATCCACCTCCGCTTTTGCGTCGGAACGTTTTGATATCGTGGTTTTTACAATATTCCAGGTTCACTTCGTTTTCAATAAGCTGGTTGCGTCCGAATATGACAGTTGGATTAACCTGCCACATAAAGAAATAATCTTTCCGGTCAAAGTTGTTTGCAACATACTCTTCCGCGGCAAGATAGAAAGTCAGCAATCGATTCTTATTTTCTGGTATGTTTACATATACCATGACTGTCGTTGTTATAATGATGCAAATATAGTAAATAATTATGTAACAAAACACAATAATCCGGAATATTTTGTATATCCAGATTATTGTGTTTCTATTTTATTATCGGCGATAGTCAGATATGATATTTTAATACCGTTATTGGCATAATTTGTGATAATATCATTTGTATTCGCCCGTGATATTGGACTTTCGGAGGTGCGAAACGGACCGTTCCTGGCTGTAGTATTGGCCGTTTAAATACATGAAACGAGCTTTCCAATAGCCATAAAGCGGCTCTTTCAGAACGCTATATTGGCGTTATCTCTTTGGGAAAGACTGTTTGTGCCAAAGTCGCATCTGATTGACGGGCGTTTCATTCTTTCATGAGGAACGCCTTGAAGTCGTCGAATTGATTTGTCATAGGCACACTTTTCTTTGTCCCTTTCATGAATTCGGCAAGCCTTTCCGGTATTTTTATTTCAGCATTTATGGCATTTTCGACTGTCTCTTTGAACTTTGCAGGATGTGCTGTCTCACAGAACACTCCCGTTTCTCCGTCTTCAAGCAAATCTACGAGAGCCTGATAGCCGCATGCTCCGTGCGGGTCGAGCACATATCCGTGCTTGTCGTAGCAATCCTTCATGGTTGTCCTAATTTGCGAATCGCTGTAAGTCGCGCCGCTGATCAAGGATTTTATCTTTTCGTATGAACCGTGATAAAGATCGTATATGCGTGCGAAGTTGCTCGGATCGCCCACGTCCATGGCATTGGCTATGGTCTGCCGGCTTGGCATAGGTTTGTATTCTCCTGTTTGCAGATAGTTGAAGAATATGTCGTTGGCGTTGTTGGCGGCAATGAATCTGCGCACCGGTAGTCCCATCTCATGACCGAACAGAGCGGCAGTGATGTTTCCGAAATTACCGCTTGGTACGCATATCACCAGCTTGTCGGCCTTTCCCAGCTTCTTCATTTGTGCGTATGCGTTGAAATAATAGAACGATTGCGGCAGGAATCTTGCTACGTTTATCGAGTTTGCCGAGGTGAGATTCATGTGCCGGTTGAGCTCCTCGTCCATGAATGCAGACTTTACCAACCGCTGACAATCATCGAAAACTCCGTCCACCTCTATTGTCGTGATGTTGCGCCCGAGCGTTGTGAACTGGCTTTCCTGTATTTTGCTGACCTTACCTTTTGGATAGAGCACATAAACGTGGATTCCTTCCACACCAAGAAAACCGTTTGCCACGGCCGATCCTGTGTCGCCGCTTGTGGCCACAAGCACGTTCACCTTGCTTTTGTTTTCTTTCTTTATGAAATATTGCAGGAGGCGTGCCATGAATCTGGCACCCACATCCTTGAATGCAAGGGTGGGGCCGTGGAAGAGCTCGAGAGAGTATATGCTGTCCGTAACTTTCACTACCGGACAGTCAAAATCCAGTGTGTCGCAGACTATATTCTCAAGAGCAGTGTGTTCAACGTCCTCTCCGAAGAAAGCGTCTGCCACCTTTATCGCTATCTCATGGAACGACATGTCCGCTATGTTGTCGTAAAACTCTTGCGGAAGTCGCTTTATCTTTTCCGGCATATACAGGCCGCGGTCTCCCGCCAAGCCTTTCACTACCGCTTCCTCAAGTGTTGCGAGCGGTGCTTTCCTGTTTGTGCTGTAGTACATCATAATTCCATAAATTTATTCATAAACTCTTCGAGCCGCAGCATTCCGTAGCTGCCGCTTACGCAACTCACTTCGTCATAGGTCTCCACACTGTCCGGCGTTATACCTGGATACCATATAATAAAAGGTACAGGCTCGTCAACATGCGTGCGCAGTTCCACCGGTGTGGGATGGTCGGGCAGTATGGCTATACACACAGGATTGTCCTTCCATGTGCTCACTTCCTCATATATAGGCCGTACGATGCGGCTGTCGAGGTTTTCTATTGTCTTCAGTTTCAGTGCGAGGTCACCGTCGTGTCCGGCTTCGTCGCTCGCTTCTATGTGCAGATAAACGAAGTCGTGCTTGCGCAACATGTCGATGGCAGCCTGCGCCTTGTTCTCATAATTGGTGTCGGCAAGGCCTGTCATGCCTTCCACCATCACGCGGTTGAGGCCTGCATATTTGCCTATTCCTCTTATCAGATCGACCGCCGAGATCACGTCACCTTCCTTTATCTGTGGATACATCTGTTGCAATGTGTTCATCCTCGGTCGGTATCCTCCGCTCCAAGGCCATATACTGTTGGCCATGTCTTTCGACTGTTCGGCCCGTGCCTTGTTGAAAGGATGCTGCTCAAGAAGCTCCTGCGATTTCAGTATGAGACCGTTTATGAGGTCTGCCGTCTGCCGTGCAGTCATTCTGTTGCCGTCGCGTCGGTCTTCCCAACCGGGTTCCGGCTTCACGAGCAGCGGTCTCCATTCTTCTTCAGGATGATCATGCGGCGGTGCGCACACAATGTGTTTGTTGCCGTTTTTTATTATTAAAAGATGTCTGTATTGTATTCCTGTGATGAACTTTATATTCTTATTGCCAAGTTTTTCGTCTAGATATTTTATAAGGACGTCGCTTTCTTCCGTAGTGAGATGCCCACCATGATGATTCTTAATCCTTCCGTCGGCAAGGGTTATGATGTTACACCGCATTGCCATATCGTCCGGCGCCATATCGTAACCTATCGATGCTGCTTCAAGAGGTCCGCGTCCCTCATACACCTTATTGAGGTCGTAGCCGAGTATTGCGGTGTTTGCAACTTCGCTTCCAGGTTGAAAACCTTTCGGTATTGTTATTAAACGGCCGGTGCGTCCGTTCTTTGCCAGCATATCCATATATGGTGTGTGGGCGTATTGAAGCAGCGTTTTGCCGCCAAGACGCTCTACAGGGTGATCGGCCATGCCGTCACCTAATATAATAATATGTTTCATAAGCGTCAGATGTTAGCGATAGACATGATGTTTGCAAACACTCCAGCGGCTGTAACGCTCGCTCCTGCTCCGTATCCCTGAATGAGCATAGGATATTCTTTGTAGCGTTCTGTCGTGAGCAGAACTATGTTGTTGCTTCCCTCAAGGTTGTAGAACGGATGATTGCGGTCCACAGCTTTCAGGCTGACGCTGGTTTTTCCGTGATCCATTGTTGCCACAAACCGCCAGTGCTTACCATCCGCCTCAAGTTTCTTGCGACGCTCCTCAAATTCAGCGTCGAGCATCGGAAGTTTCTCCCAAAAATTCTCTACAGAGCCGCTGAAATAGGATGACGGGATGAACAAGTTTTTCTCCACATCGTCCTGTTCAACCTTATATCCAGCCTCACGGGCAAGAATCACGAGCTTTCTTATGACGTCTGTGCCACTCAGGTCGATGCGCGGATCGGGCTCGCTGTAGCCTTGTTCCTTTGCACGACGCACTGTCTCAGAGAACGGAACGTCGGCCGATATCTCGTTGAATATGAAGTTTAGCGTGCCGCTAAGCACCGCCTCTATCTTCAATATCTTGTCGCCTGAGTTTATAAGGTCGTTTATCGTACCGATGATAGGCAGTCCTGCGCCTACGTTTGTCTCGAAAAGAAATTTCACGCCACGTTCCAGAGCCGTACGTTTAAGTTTCAGATAGCTCTGATAGTCAGACGATGCCGCAATCTTGTTTGCCGCAACTACAGACACGTTGTGCTCGAGCAGCAGCTGGTAGAACGACGCAACCTCTTTGCTTGCCGTGCAATCTACGAACACGCTGTTGAATATGTTCATTCCGATTACTTCCTTCAGCAGTTGCGAGTTGTTGCTGTCATTTGACTTGTTAAGCTGCTCGCGGTAATTCTCAAGTTCTATTCCGTCGCGGTTGAATATCGCCTTTTTAGAGCTTGCTATGCCCACCACATTCAGTTTCAGTCCGCGGTCAACCTTCAGTTTCTCGTATTGGTCTCTTATCTGTTCTATAAGTTTACCTCCTACGGTGCCCACACCGCAGATGAAGAGGTTAAGTACTTTATATTCAGAAAGGAAGAAAGAGTCGTGTATCACGTTGAGTGCCTTGCGCAGGAAACGCCCGTCAACGACGAACGAAATGTTTGTCTCAGATGCTCCCTGTGCGCAGGCTATCACGCTGATACCGCTTCGTCCGAGCGTGCCGAACAGCTTTCCGGCTATACCAGGCGTGTGTTTCATGTTCTCACCCACGACGGCTATGGTGGCAAGTCCGCTCTCTGCGTGCATTGGGAACATTGCTCCGGTCTCAATCTCTTTGGCAAATTCCTTGTCAAGAACGCTCACTGCCGACCGTGCATCCTCGTCGCGCACACCTATGGAGGTGGAGTTCTCTGATGAGGCCTGCGACACCATGAACACGCTTATGCCGTTGTTGGCAAGTGCGGTGAATATTCGTCTGTTCACACCGATGACGCCCACCATTGACAATCCGGTCACGGTGATCAGCGTGGTTCCGCTGATGCTCGATATTCCTTTGATGGGTTTGCTGTCGTTGGCAATCTTGTTTTTTATGATGGTACCCTTGTTCGAAGGGTTGAATGTGTTTTTAACTTTTATGGGAATGTTCCTTACGCATACGGGATATATTGTCGGCGGATATATCACCTTTGCTCCGAAGTTGCAGAGCTCCATGGCTTCTATGTAGCTGAGCTCGTTTATTGTGTATGCAGTCTTTATCACACGTGGGTCGGCAGTCATGAATCCGTCCACGTCGGTCCATATCTCCAGAATCGACGCGTCGAGCGCCGCAGCTATTATTGCTGCCGTGTAGTCGCTTCCGCCACGGCCGAGGTTGGTCGTCTCGCCCGACGATTTGTCGCGGCTGATGAATCCCGGTACGAGCGATATGCGTGGAAGATCGTGAAACGCCTTGCGCACAAGCCGTGCCGTCATCTCGCTGTCCAGCGTGTGCTTGCCGTTCTTCCGCTCGGTCATGATGAAGTCTCTGGCGTCAAACCATTTGGCTTTGCTTATCAGTGTAGCCACGATATTGGAGCTGAGACGCTCGCCATAGCTCACTATTGCATCAAGAGTCTTCTCGCTCAGGTCGTGAATGAGGAACACTCCGTAGTAGATGCTGCGCAGCTGTTCGAACATTCCGTCCACGATGTTGAATAAGTTTTCGCGTTTTTTTGTGTCGGTGATGATCGTGTCTATCATCTTGTGGTGGCGGCTGACCATTGCCTCAAACTCGTTCCGCCAGCCCTCGTCGCCTTGCAGGGCGAGGTGTGCCGTAGCAATAAGTTTGTCTGTTATTCCGCCGAGAGCGCTCACAACAACGATTATTGGTTGGCTTTCGGCCTCTTTCTCTACGATGTGTTTGAGGCTGAGAATGCTTTTTACGGAACCGACAGATGTTCCGCCGAATTTTAATACTTTCATTTTCCTTTAATAGATTTTATGCCACTGAACAAAAGTGGGGCTTGTGAATAATTGAGTTTAGGATGAAAGACACACCTTACGCCACCCATGTCCTCTTTCTCGATACAAAGGAGATTCGGTCGATGAATCACTCGTCTGACATGACTTTTCCGAAATGTGATTATGTCACACAATGTGGGCAAAGTTAAAAATAATTATAAATATCACCAACGAAATTAGACAATAATTGATTATTTTTGCAGGAATAATGACACTGTTGATTTGAAACATAACATTTTCTGAACTTTATATGATACATGAATACCAAATACGTGTGCTGCCTTCGCAGGCTGCATCCGAGCAGACGATAAAGGACTATATAGCCCACGACCGCGGCATAGACATACGGACCATAAATGGTGTGCGTGTGCTGCGCCGCAGCATAGACGCACGCCAGCGCACGGTCTTCGTGAACCTGTCGGTGCGTGTATATGTGAACGAGATGCCGCAGGACGATGCTTACCGCCATACCGACTATCACGACGTGTCCGAAGGCCGTCAGGTTATAGTGGTGGGCGAGGGACCCGGCGGACTGTTCGCCTCGCTCAGGCTGATAGAACTGGGATTACGCCCGGTGGTGTTGGAGCGTGGCAAGAACGTGCGTGAGCGCAAACTGGACCTGTCGCTTATCACCAAGACCCAGAAGGTGGACGAGGAGAGCAACTACTGTTTCGGTGAAGGTGGGGCAGGAGCCTACTCTGACGGTAAGCTGTATACACGCTCGAAGAAGCGCGGCAACACGGAGAAGATACTCAACGTGTTCTGCCAGCACGGCGCTTCTACGTCGATACTTGCCGATGCCCATCCGCACATAGGCACTGACAAGCTGCCGAGGGTGATAGAAAACATGCGCAACACGATTCTTGAGTGTGGTGGCGAAGTGCACTTCCGCACCAAGATGACGGGACTCATAGTCAGCGACGACACGGTTACCGGAGTTGAGGCCGTCGATCTGGAGACGGGCCGCGAACTCACGTTCCGCGGGCCTGTGATTCTTGCCACGGGCCATTCTGCACGCGATGTCTATCGCTATCTTGACAAGTCAGGCATAGAGATTGAACCGAAAGGTCTCGCCGTCGGCGTGCGTCTGGAGCATCCGGCGGTGCTGATAGATCGCATACAATATCACAACAAGAACGGTCGCGGCAAGTTTCTTCCGGCTGCCGAATACAGTTTCGTCACACAGGTTGATGGTCGTGGCGTCTATTCGTTCTGCATGTGTCCCGGCGGATTCGTCATACCTGCCGCCACAGGTCCGCAACAGATAGTTGTTAATGGTATGAGTCCGAGCAACCGCGGAACACAGTGGTCAAACAGCGGAATGGTTGTGGAGACACGTCCTGAAGATGTTGAAGGCGAAGGCGCGTTGAAGATGATGCACTTTCAGGAAGAATTGGAACGCGTATGCTGGCAGCAGGGCAACATGCGGCAGACTGCTCCGGCGCAGCGCATGGCCGACTTTGTGAATGGACGTCTGTCGTACGATCTGCCGAAAAGCAGCTATGCTCCCGGTCTTATATCCTCGCCGTTGCATTTCTGGCTGCCTGCACATGTTGGCAAACGGTTGCAGGAAGGTTTCAAGAAGTTCGGTCGCATGAGCCATGGATTCCTTACCAATGAAGCTGTACTCATAGCCGTAGAGACGCGTACGTCGTCGCCTGTACGGATTCTCCGTGCTGCCGACACTCTGCAACACATCAGACTGAAAGGTCTCTTCCCCTGCGGTGAGGGCGCGGGATATGCCGGTGGCATTGTCTCTGCCGGTGTTGACGGAGAGCGATGTGCCGACATGTGTGCCGATTATCTTGACAGCACCGTAGCAGAATAAACTCTTTTTATTGACTATCGCGCGGATTCGGTTTTCCGCAAAAGATATGTGCATATGATTGTATGACACGGTATGTGGACGCTTCGGCCTGCTGCCGTGTCATGCTTTTTCATTTTGTAGTATTGTTGATGGGCCATACATTCCCGGAAAATGTCCGGATCAACAGTGTTTTGTCTTGTTTTTTGATTATCTTTTTGGTTATTAATATAAAAATACGAGATATAAACTTGAATCCCGTATTTTCTATTTACAAAAAATATTTTATAGTGTCTGGAGAAGAGACCCGATATTACTCTTCTCCATCTTCATCATATCTGTATAATTCTATAGGCAGGTACATTCTTCTTGTTGGTTTACACATATCCGTATTAGTCTGAAATGAGAATCCGTTCTTGCTATAGAACTTGTTTGTTCTTGAATTATTCAAAGAGTCAACAGTAATAAACTGGCACCCTGAAACATTATAATAAACAAACGTATTCAAGATGAAATCCAAAATCTTTTCTCCAATCCTTTTAGATTGCATATCCTTTCTTACTCCCAGATGGCCAATGTTCACGGCAGGGAAAGAGGTCTGCATTTGGAAAATAGCTTTATATTCTTCCTGTATACTATAAGATGACTGTTCGATAAAATCATCCCTATCTTCGGAGTTGTCAAGCATAACGGCATCGTTTGCCAGTGTAAAGACTGCGACTATTTCATTATCAACAATATTTCTTGCACAATAAGACGAAAAGTAATGATATTTGGAACAAATCAATATCTCATTGTGAAAGAAGCTATCGAGTTCGTTAACGCCACAAGAAAAAGAGGACAACTCCTTGCTGTCCTCTTCTTTAAGTTTTTCTATTGATATCTCAATCTCCGAGAATTGGATTTCTTCCTCCATTATTACAGATGATGTTGTTGTAAACACGTTTAATTCTTGCCTGCCTTTCCTTTATCTCAGACATTTGCGCAGGTGTAATGTTTTTAGATACACACCTTGCAAAATTCTCTCTGAATAACTTCACTTCTTCAGAGGTCATTTTAGGATTTGGAACTGTATGTATCATATTTATATAAGTGTTAAGTGGCTATATCACTGCAAAAATAAGAATAAAATTTCGTTTTAAACACAGAATACAATATAAATAATTTCGCATTTGTGATATTTAACACAAGGTTAATATGCCACACAATGGTCCATGACTTCAAATAACGTGAATTCGTCGAACTCACGTTAAATTACTGTAATGGATACATGAATCAAGATAAGCCACAGGGTGGTTTTTATTATAGTGGAGATTCTAAAATCCTGTATCAAATCATCTTTGGGAGATATAACAAACTGTACCATATCACGTAATCTGCCGCTCTTTCTATAAGATAAACAGACTATTGAAATGAAACAAATTGCAACGAAAGTAAGGCACAAGATAAAACTAAAAAATGATAATGGTTGATTCATATGCAAATGGTATGGCGTTGTTTCTGATTTTTATCTGTGTTCTCCTTGCAGATAGTCAATTGCAGCTTGCAGTTGCTCATCCACACCACGTATCATCTCTTTTGCTGTAGGTTCTACGACCAGATCAATCTTCACACCGTTACGCTGGGCATTCGTTCCGTCCGGATAACATACACCCAATCCTGTAACGTTGAAGGATGCATATGGAAGTTGTATTTTGGTAACATTACCATCTGCTCCTGCCGTCTGACTTCCAATTGTCACAACTCCAGGTATAGTCTGCAAGAACATGGCAAAGTATTCAGACATCGATTGGGTGCACGCATTTACCAATAATACAATCTTGCCTTTATAAAGTTTGCCAGGATCAGCTGTATTTTTCGTCAATAGTGCAGACCGTATTAAACTTCCAGGACAGCTAGCCTGCGGTAGCAACACTTCAGCCGCTTCCCGTGCCTGAGAAAAGAAGAATGTCGGAAGTAGTTTGTGAATCACATCATATTCTGCCGGATAAGCACGTAAATCAATAATGAGTTTATCATAAGATGTCAGAAAATTCTCCAAATTCTGTTCATCTTTGCAAGTGATACTGCCAATATTGATACGGGCAATACCATTTGCGACAACCTCTAATTCAGGTTTTGGCGGTGCGTATAACGAAGAATAGATTCTGGAGACAAACTTATCCCCTTCAACTGAAGAAATTTCCGTAGTGAAAATTTTTCCTTCGCGTATATATTTAATCTGGACTTTTTCCTTTGCAGTCACCAACGTGGCATACGAGCCATCCCGAAGAAGTGAATTTCTGTTGGAATGAGGTATATATGGTGCAATTTCATTCAGACGGTCTATCGGACGAAGAGAGTCAATGAGTATGATTTCATCACCTACTGCAAGATCGTTTGAAACAAGAGAACACGTATCTGTGACAAATAGGCGATCTTCAGCGAATCTGCATACCACTGGGACAAAACGTCCTCCGAAAATTGGGATGTACCACGAATTGACATGTGTGTCGCATAATTCGGAAACCATTTTGGAATACAAGGCGGAGAAGCTGATAGAACGGTCAAACGCTAATGTAATATATTCTGCAAGTATGTCATCCCATGGACGGTCTGTAATATTACGGTTAGGCGAATAGCTGTCAACAGCATTCCAGAATTTGGCGACACCGAGAAGACGGTATGCAACATCATCTTTCGGTATGTCTGAATATTGTGTCTCAATATACGAAACATTGACAGGCGTCTGTTTTACGTATTGATTATTTCCCGGGTCTGCATCTCTGAGCCTCATAAGGCTCTCACTTAGGGCGTTTCCTAATGACAAAGAGTCTGAAATCCAATTGAAGTCATTAAAAGTCTCTATGTTTTTGTCGTCTTCTTTATCACGTATAGCATAAGAGCCCAATCCTGATATCCACTTTAAGCAAATGTCATTTTTCATGGAATCCGGTGTGTGAAGAACATCATTTAATAAACAGAAATATTCTGCATCTGCATTGATAGAACGGGAAGCAAACGCCGGGTGATGATACTTTGCAAACCCCCAAATCCGTGAAGCCCGAACAATTGCATGAATTTGCAAACTGTCTGGTTTTTCCGGCAGTTTAAGTCCGGCATAAGCCTGTGCTGTTGAAAGTGACTTCGAATCTACACTACAACTAGAAAAAGTCAGCCCGGTAATAATGAGAATGACTTGAAATAAGATGTAATTCCGTTTCATCTATATTTTTAATTAACGTGAGTTCGACGAATTCAAAACAAAGCGAGCTGTGTGTCAATAGTTCTT
>USHV01000038.1 GCA_900554695.1 uncultured Prevotella sp.
TTGTCAATGACAGACAACTTTCTATTTTTTGATTTTATATCGAACTCACGTTAATATATGTGAATACGAATATCCTTTTAGAAGATGGTTTTATGGAGTATGTCGGAGTGTCTCCGTACCGCACAAAAAGAAGGAGAGGATGACGTGGAAGTCGTCGATTGATGAGTGGCTGTATGCCTGTAGAAGTATGGACATAAAAAAATCAGAATATGCCCGACCGTTATTCTTTAGTCATGACGGCATATTCTGATTATGCTTTCTTTGTTATCTGCGTCGGCGGTTCCTGCCTCCTTGTGTGCGTGGCGGCCTCTGTTCACGCTCGGCGTGGTCTTTGGGCTGTCGCCATGCGGGCTGGTAGGGTGGACGTCCGCCGTATAGCTGTCTGATGAGGTCGGGCCGTCCGATGCGTCGCAGTTCGTTCTCTATGTTGCGCCGCTCCTCAGGTTTGTACCAGAAGAAGAACATGCGTTGCGCCTGTTTCTCGCGCGGTGTCTTGGCACTGAACACAGGTTCGAGCGTGTAAGGATCGTAGCCGGTGTACCATGCCTCGGTGCTGACGGTCATTGGGGTGGGGGTGAAGTCCTGTACCTGCTCCAGGTGGAAGTCAAGGCGTTTGGTTATCACGGCGAGTTCGGCCATATCCTCTTCGTGGCATCCCGGGTGGCTGCTTATGAAGTAAGGTATGATTTGCTGGTTGAGACCCTTCTCCCGGTTTATGCGGTCGAATATCTGTTTGAACCTCTCGAACAGAGCAAACGGCGGTTTGCGCATGTGTTGCAGCACGTGGTCGCACGTGTGCTCCGGCGCTACCTTCAGTCTTCCGCTCACGTGGTTGCATATCAGCTCGCGCGTATATTGGCGTGCAGCCTGGTTGGTCTTCTCGTCCTTGCTCTCGTGCAGCAGCAGGTCGTAGCGCACTCCGCTGCCTATGAAGCTCTTCTTTATCTGTGGCAGGGCGTCAACGGCATGATAAATGTCGAGCAGCGGCGTGTGGTCGGTGTTGAGGTTGGGGCATATCTGCGGATGGATGCACGACGGACGCTTGCACTTCTCGCACGCCTTGTGGTTGCGGCCGTGCATGCCGTACATGTTGGCCGACGGTCCGCCGAGGTCTGACAGATAGCCTTTGAAGCCCGGCATTTCGCACACCTGTTTCACCTCTTTCATGATGCTTGCTTTGCTTCGGCACACAATGAACTTGCCCTGATGGGCACTTATGGTGCAGAAGGCGCATCCTCCGAAGCATCCGCGGTGGATGTTGACCGAGAATTTTATCATCTCGTATGCCGGTATGCGCTTGTTCTTGTATTTCGGATGAGGCATACGCGTGTATGGAAGATCGAACGATGCGTCGAGCTCTTCGGTTGTCATGGGCGGGAACGGTGGATTGACTACGGTGTAGAGGTTGCCGGTTGCCTGTAGCAGACGGTGGGCGTGCATCATGTTCGACTCCTCCTCTATGTGGCGGAAGTTCTCAGCCTGTGCTTTCTTGTTGTTTAGACACTCCTCGTGGCTGTGCAGTATGATGTCGTCGGCGGTGATTCCTTCCGGTATTTCCTGTTCTCGGCAGAGATACACTGTCTGCGGTATGTCGTGTATGTCTTTTATGTTCATTCCGCTGTCGAGCCGTTCGCACAGTTTCAGTACGGGCTTCTCGCCCATGCCGTAGATTATCATGTCGGCTCCCGAGTCGTACAATATGCAGCGCATGAGCTTGTCTTTCCAGTAGTCGTAGTGGGTGAGACGCCGCAGTGACGCCTCTATGCCTCCGAGCACTACAGGCACGTCGGGGAAGAGTTTTTTGAGTATCTGCGTATAGACTATTGTAGGATATTCGGGCCGGCAGTCGTGGCGTCCGTCAGGACTGTAGGCATCCTCCGAGCGCAGACGGCGGCTGGCGGTGTATTTGTTTACCATCGAGTCCATGCATCCCGGTGCTATGCCGAAGAAGAGACGAGGACGGCCGAGCTTGCGGAAGTCGCGGAAGTCGCCGTGCCAGTCGGGTTGCGGCACTATGGCCACGCGGTAGCCGGCGGCCTCGAGTGTGCGTCCTATGACGGCGGCGCCGAACGAGGGGTGGTCAACATAGGCGTCGCCGGAAAACAGTATCACGTCGAGCTCGTCCCACTTGCGCAGTTCCACCTCCTTTTTAGTGGTAGGCAGCCAGTCAGTGAGTTGATATTCTTTCATTTCTTTTTCCGGATTGTCTTTTATGTAGGCTGTGGGGATGTGGTCGTTCACTCTGCCTCAGGGTGCGACTTCTCCCATTCTATGTAGAGCGCTAGCAGTTTGCGCAGGCCGAAAGCCTTCATGTTGCTGTTGTATATCACGTCGAGACACAGATTGAGCAGACCGTTGTCGCCCGACTGCGATTCGAGTATTGACCTTATGTTGAACTTCAGCTTGTCGAGCACCTGTTCGTCCACGATGCCGTTGCTGTCGATAAGGTCTCTGAACAATGCATATTTTCTTATCACTTCAAGGTGCTCGTCGCTCACTTCGATGCTCCTTGTTCCTGAAACGTTAGCTTGAATCTTATACATAATGTGTCTGTTTTATTTCATTAAAAAACTGAGTATTCCTTTCATTATCAGTCGTCGCTGCTGCTGACTCTTTATGCACTCGAACGGGAATCCCATGCTGAAGCACTTGTAGTCGGTGCCGTCGTATGCCACGGCTGCACTCACTCCGTCGGCATACTGCATTACGCAGAAGGCCGGAGACTGCGGCGACAGGACGTCGGCTGATGTCGCGGCATAGTGTTGTTTGCACGGAACGCGGTAGATGTCGAAGTTCATTCCGAGTCCACTTATGTTTTCTGCCTGTGTGGTGTTGCTGGCGGCGTAGTCGAGATGAAGCACTTTTGAGAGGAAACGGCGTTCGCTGTCGTCTTTCATATCTTGTCCTATGTAGGCTCCGCTGACAAGAAGGCGTCCGCCTCCGGCAGTATAGGCTGACAGCTTTGACTGCATGGTGGGGGTGAATGTCTTGTAATATACGAGTGAGTGACCGTCGTTCTTCTCAAGTCCGAGCAGCAGATCCACACAGTCGTATGCCTTCAGATCGATGACACCTGTCTCCACTGCTTCCGACGAACAGCTCGCCACGTTGTAGCCGGATGCGGCAGATATGGCGTCGGCGTGTGTGCGTACATAGTTGAACTCATTGCCCATGAAGAACCGTCCGGCCAACTCATTGCCGCAGTAGCCAAGGCCGTCGGGACCTTCTATGCCTATTGCTGATTTGTTGAAGTTTATCTGTCGGCCGTTCCATCCGGTGCTTAGTCCGGCTGTAACGCCGGGATCGGTGTCGAGGTCGAAGCCTTGTTGTGTGTCGTTGTCTATCACTTCTGGCGACGACAGACGGTGGAAACCGTTGACAACAAGCACGGTCTTTCGTGCTCCGGGCGCGCAGTATGCCGATAATACCTCGGTGGGGAAACTCTCACCGCCACGGTTTACGGCCGTCACTCTGAAGTTGTAGAGCATTCCTGGCTCAACATCCATGATGTAGCTTGTGGATTTTGTCTCTGTTCCGTTGTCGAATCCGCTGCCGTTCATCGATGTGTATATGTTGTATGATGTCGGAACTGCGGTCGGCTCCAGCTGGTCTTCAACAGGTGTCCACGACAGACGTACCTTGTTGTCTCCTATTATCTCGACGCGGAAATTGTTGGGTGCGAGTGGCTGTACTATGCATGGGCGACCGTGCTGATGGCTCACGAAGCGCAGTATGCTCTTGTATATGGAGCGCGCGATGGTGAATTTGAAGTTAGGGTCGTGGCCCATGCGCATGTCGGCGAAGTTCTGGTGGGAGAGTGTCTCGATGATTGATGACGGCACTTCAGGCACGCGTGTCTCAGAATAATTGCGGTCGAAGAGGAAACGCCTGTTCCAGTTCTTGTATTTGGCACGCAGATCGCGTGTTATGCCTGTGAGGAGTGAGTCGGCAAAGTCGCGCGACATCATGCGTGACACTCCGCTGTTGAGTCGTCCGCCGTTGAAGTTGGTGGTGCATATTGACAGCGAACCGATGATGGAATCGCTGAGACTTGTGTATCCGGCATCGCTGTGTACGGCAAGGCTCAGTTCTATAGGTACCTTCTTGCCTGTGAGTGACGGCAGGAAGACGGAGCCTCCTGCAAGCCAGTTTGTCATGAGTGAGCGGGCGTTGATGTCCTCGGAATAGTCGTCGTTACCGTTCTTTCCGGAATATACATTGTAGGGCGCGCCATACCATTGTGCACTGTAACGTGCACCCTCAAGGCATCTTGGCATACCGCTTGTGGTGCCTCCGCGCATTATGTTTCCCATACCTCCGCCAAAGCGGACGGCGTCGGCCGTTACAAAACCTTTCTCTGACGAGTTGTTGGTCACGACAACACGGTTGTAAGGATTGCATCCTTTGTCAAATTCGAATGTACCGAGATAGACCCACGTTGAGCCGCCCATGGTCTGGTTTACTCTGAATTTTGTTTCCTGACCTTTGTGATATACTATGTATTCGGCGTCGGGAACGCTGCTCGGTATGGTCTGATAACTTACATATACGGCGTATCTTCCTGCTTCGGGAAAGTCCGGTTGATATGCTATTGCAGACACTTTTTTTGTCTTGGATGTGGCTTTTGCCATTCTTGCCGTGCCTTTTTCGAACGGATTCTCACTATTGTTGTATGTACCGTTATGGTAAGCGAATCCTTTCAGCGGAGCGTCTGCCCATGGTCCTCTGTCGTCGAATTCCGTATAGTAAGGGGCTTTCGAGTTGTTGTTGTCGATTATTATCTCGTTTGTCTGATAGTCTCTTTCGCGTGGAGTGAATACTGTTGCTCCGGCATTCTCAAGCATAGGGATGAGATAAGGCACCACTATTGTCTGTGTGAACAGGTCTTCCGTTGTTCCGAAAAGATTGGGGCGCTGCCATTTCCAACGGTTCTTTTTCTGGTCGAAATACATGCCGTGGCTTGCCCAAAGAGATATGTGTCTGTTGCTGAGTCCGTGGGTTATGGTGTTAGGTTTGGACACATTGGAAGTCCAAGGTGCGCCATCGTATTCTATTTTTCCCCACATATTGGGCATCTCACTATCCGAATAGCGCATGTCTGGAACGAGCTCTTCTATTGATATTCCGTCGGTTATGACCTTTATCTTATATTTGTTGTAAGGCTTAGGAAGAGCTTTCGCAATCTTCTTATATATCTTCTTTACCTTTGATTTAGTGAATTCCTGGACGGCAAAAGCATTATTTGATGTGATGTTTACGGTTTTTCTCTTGTTGTCAATGCTATATTTTACAAGCCTTGCCTGGCCTGCAGTGATGTCATCATCGCTTTCGTAATTGAGGAAAAACGCGCTGAGACGTGATTTTATTTTTTCGTTGTCGCCTTTTGACTGGCCGTATATGTCTGGCGTTACGCCTGATAACAGTGATATGGTTAATAAAAAAAATAGGAGTTTCCTTGTCATTATAATTTTCCGATAGTAAACAAATCGGGGTGCTTGCCCTTAAAATCCTTATAATAAAGCTTTACAATCCTCATGTCCTTATCAACATCTCCTGACGGTATCAGTTGTTTTGTGCACTGTATGATTTTCTTTTCATAGTCCACGCCATAGAGCAGAATGGGGATTTGCGCTTTGAGTGCGATATAATAAAATCCTTTCTTCCAGTCAGGATTAAGCGAGCGTGTGCCTTCCGGGGTTATGCACAAGCTGAATTTATCCGATTTCTTTGCAGTCTCAGCAAGAAAATCGGTCATGCTTGTATGTTTGTCCCGGTTTACAGGTATTCCGCCAAGTTTACGGAACACACATCCTAATGGCCAGAAGAACCATTCTTTCTTCATAAGAAAATTAATTCTTATGCCTTCGGCGATGGAATAGATCTGGCCAAGGATAAAATCCCAGTTACTGGTATGCGGGGCTAGACATATAATGTATTTGTCGGGATGTTCTATGCTTATATCTTTCTTCCAACCCCATTGCCGGTATAAAAGCCATCGGCATAACGTGCGCAACATATAGTCTAATTAAGATTTGCTATCTGGTCGGTGATTTCCAGTATCTGTTTGTTGAAACTTGCAATGAGGTCGTTGTAATATTTCTTGGCAGGCATGCCCGGTTCCGGATGCGATACTCTTTTTATCATGTCATTGTTTATTGCGAGGATAGAGCGCAATAGAGCATTGACGTTCTCGTTGTCGGGCTTGCTGCTATATTGTGATACTGCGATACATTCTGCGAATAGTTCGCCGCATACGTAATTTATTGTATGCTTCAGATTTCTTTTGTTTGCCATAGTGATAATTGTTTAATTCAGTCCAAAGATAGGAAAAAATCAGTAAATATAATATTTAAATAAAAAAAATGTTTCAAAATAATGTTTTCTTTTTCTTTTCTTTCATCATGTCATAGAAAAAGACTACTTTTGCACAAACAAAATCAAATAGCAATACAATTATATTTATAATTATGGAAAAAAGTGCATTACAGAAAGAAAGAGCTGCTTACCAGCCGAAACTTCCTAAAGCTCTTCAGGGCGCAGTTAAGGTTGTAGAAGGTGCTCCTACACAAAGTGTTGACAATCAAGAAGAAATCAAAAAACTTTTTCCTAATACTTATGGCATGCCTCTCGTAGAGTTTGTCGCAGCCGAGAACGCTCCGCAGAAAGAAATGAATGTGGGTGTGATTCTGAGTGGTGGACAGGCTCCTGGCGGACATAACGTCATATCCGGACTCTTTGACGAGATAAAGAAGCTCAACCCTAACAACCGTCTTTACGGATTCCTCATGGGTCCGAGCGGTCTGGTTGACCACAAATATATTGAGATTACGGAGGAACTGCTTGCTGATTATCGTAATACCGGAGGTTTCGACCTTATCGGTAGTGGCCGTACAAAGCTGGAGAAGGTTGATCAGTTTGAGAAGGGACTTGAGATCATCCGCGAGCTGAACATCAAGGCTATTGTAATCATCGGTGGTGACGACTCTAACACAAACGCTTGTGTTCTGGCTGAATACTACGCTGCAAAGAACTACGGCGTTCAGGTTATCGGATGCCCGAAGACAATCGACGGAGACCTGAAGAACGAGCAGATTGAGACATCTTTCGGTTTCGATACAGCTACAAAGACATACAGCGAGGTTATCGGAAACATCGAGCGTGACTGCAACTCTGCACGTAAATACTGGCACTTCATCAAGCTGATGGGACGTTCTGCTTCTCACATCGCTCTGGAGTGTGCACTGCAGACACAGCCTAACATCTGTCTTATATCTGAAGAGATTCAGGCTAAGGACCTCACACTGAACGATATCGTAGAGCAGATTGCTTCGACAGTGGCTTACCGTGCAAGCCAGGGCAACAACTTCGGTGTTGTTCTTATACCGGAAGGACTCATCGAATTTATTCCTGCTATCGGCCGTCTGATTCAGGAGCTCAACGACTTGCTCGCTGCACACGGACAGGATTACAAGGATCTTGACAAGGATGCTCAGCGCGAATACATCCTCTCTCATCTGAGCGAGGCCAACAAGGCTACATTCGAAACACTGCCTGAGGGTGTTGCACGTCAGCTCTCTCTTGACCGTGACCCGCACGGAAACGTTCAGGTTTCACTCATCGAGACAGAGAAACTTATTTCTGAAATGGTCGGCGCAAAACTTGCACAGTGGGCTAAGGAAGGCAAATACACAGGCAAGTTCTCTGCTCTTCACCACTTCTTCGGATATGAAGGACGTTGCGCAGCTCCGTCTAACTTCGATGCAGACTATTGCTACGCACTTGGTGCAAGTGCTGCTCAGCTTATCGCTAACGGCAAGACCGGTTATATGGCAATAGTTAAGAACACTACAGCAAGCACCGATGAGTGGAAAGCAGGTGGTGTGCCAATCACCATGATGATGAACATGGAGAAGCGTAACGGTGAGATGAAGCCGGTTATCCGCAAGGCTCTCGTTGATCTGAACGGCAAACCGTTCAAGACCTTCGCTGCTCAGCGCGACAAGTGGGCTAAGGAAACATGCTATGTATATCCGGGTCCGATACAGTATTGGGGACCGGCAAGCGTATGCGATCTGCCTACAAAGACTCTTGCTTTGGAGCAGGAATAAAGATATAGAATAAGTCTTTTGTGAAATAATGAGAGTAGGATAATCATGCCTGCTCTCATTTTACTATATTATAATATGGGTGTCAGAAAAGTGCCGAATGTAAGACGTAAACCATCACCAACGACGAGGAGACGCCGTAAGAGGGTGTCTTCCGGGGTGCCGTATTTCTTGCGTAAGTATCCGCGTTGGGCATGGTGGGTAGGTGGCATTGGTATTGTCATTGTCTACATTTGGCTCTTTTATTATTTCTTTGTTAGCCCTACAGGTTTCAGATGGCGTGCTTTGTACGGTGAGGCAAACTATCCTGACGGGTATGAAATCCACGGCATTGACATATCACATTACCAGGGTGATATCGATTGGGACGATTTGCGGAATGCCATGATTGAGGGATGTCCGTTGCGGTTTATTGTCATTAAGGCGACAGAGGGTTCTTCCCGGGTTGACGAAAAGTTCAATGACAATTTCTACATGGCGCGTGAATATGGATATATAAGAGGCGCATACCACTTCTGGAGCAATAAATCAACCGCACGCGAACAGGCATATTTCTTCTTGAACAAAGTGCGTCTTGAGGATGGAGACCTACCACCTGTACTCGATGTAGAGCACAAACCGAAAGACCGTTCGGCTGAAGATTTCCAACGTGATATACTCACGTGGCTTCACATCGTTGAGGATAAATATCATGTTAAGCCAATCATTTATACATATTATAAATTCAAGGAGAAGTATCTCAATGCTCCCGTGTTTGATGATTACCCTTATTGGATTGCCCATTATTATGTAGATAAGGTGGAGTATAAGGGCGAATGGAAATTCTGGCAGCACACGGATGTCGGACGTCTGCCGGGAATAAAGGGTTACGTTGACTTCAACATATACAACGGATCATACTACGATCTGAGGAAACTGACTATCGGCAACCAGGACTGATGAGGCAATGGTCGGCTCTTTAGAAACATAGTGGGACATCTGTTATATTCATCAGGCACTGCTGAATGCCGGAAAACTTACAGATAACACGGGTGATATAAGTTGTGACGTCACGGGATTCACGTGACGATAAATTCATTTTGCCGTAACAATGAATTCATGTACCTAAACGGATAAATCATCACTGCAAAGGGGAAGCGCGTTTTCTGCTAATAGGATAAATGTTTTCCGTACTTTTGCCTACGTCTGATATCAGCACTTTTATAGAAAACTATACTGCCGAAACTACATATTTTTTTGACTTTATTTTGACAAAATGATTTCGAAAAATAGGTGTGAAGGAATGTTAAATATGGCATTATAATGCCATATTCTGGCTGTAACGTCTTTTGATATAGCCTGTATCATAGTCCGAAAATATTAATCTTGTTTTCTGATAATGCCCATTTCGCAGTCTGATTAAGCCCATATCATGGTGCGATATGGTGCTTTTCGGCCCCTGAAATGAGCTTGATCGCAGGCCGAAATGGTGCTTTTTGCAATGTGAGGGAATGCCACTTAAACATAAGTTGTTGATATTCAATATCTTATAATATCCTCTTTATATTTCGCGTATTTGCGGCCGAAGGAGAGTCCGGTTGCAAATACGCGTTTATTTTTTAGGGTAGAATAGAAAACTCAGTGATAAAAAGTACAGGATGCTGAAAATCTGTAAGTGCCCTGTATTTCATCCTTTCATGCAGAAGAAACAATGCTGATTCCGTATTGTTTTCTTTGTTATTCTATTTAAATCAATCTAAATTAATTTCTATTCAACCATAAAGTGGCCTCATGCCTTGTGACTGAGAACGAGGCACGCCCAATCGTCTTCGGTCATTCTGTCTGTTTCTTGCAGATTCAGCGAGGCAGCTTTCTCCATAAGAAGCGGAATGTCCGTTTCGTAGAAGCCGCTCAATATAAGTATCGCCTTATCCTTCATCTTGCTGCAGAAACGCGGCATGTCTCCCAGAAGAATGTTTCTGTTGATGTTGGCAGCCACAACATCAAACTTGTCGTTCATTGTTTCCAACACACCTGAGTCGCCGTGCAGGATGCTTATTTTATCCTGTTCACCGTTCAACATCGCGTTGTGTCTTGAGTTGTTCACGCTCCATTCGTCTATGTCATAGCCTGTTACGCTGTCTGCTCCGAGTTTAGCGGTTGCAATGGACAGTATTCCTGTGCCGCAGCCACAGTCGAGCAGCTTTCCTCCTTTTATGAGTTCCTGGTTCTTAATGAATTCGGCTATCACCATTCTTGTAGTTTGATGCGTTCCCGTTCCGAAAGCCTGCTTTGCTTCAATGCCGATGGTTATCACGTCAGGACCGTCGAGTGATGCAAGCTGTTCGGCGTCGGTGTGTCTTGCGTCATAGATTACGAGTTTGCCGTTGATGCTTATCGGCTCAAATCCTGCATCCTCCCATGCCGAGTTCCAGTCGGCATCCTCGATGTCGTTGGCAGTATACGATATATGTATTCCTTCCAAAGGGATAGACTCAATTTCCGCTTTCAAGGTTTCCGGATTGTAAATATCTTTTCTGATATAGCCTACGACATTATCGTTGTCGGTCTCGAACGATTCGAAACCTGCTGACGATGCAGCGTCGATAAGCAAGTCGTTGGCAATCTGCATTACCGATTCATCTGTTCCGGTTATCTTGAAGTTTACTGCTACGTATTCCATATATTAAATATTGTTTAGTATCAATATGTGTAAATGCAAAAATAATAAATAATAGGGATTTCCCTATTCTTTTTAGGGTTTTTCTTTGTGATACAATCAATAAAATAATTATTTTTGTAATGTGAAAAAGAATAGGTTTAACTGACAAATATAAGGAGGCAAAATGAAACGAATAATATTTATTTTAACTCTTGTTGGAGTTATGCCGCTGTCACTTGTGGCCCAGGTGGATGATATGTATTATGTGCCTGTAAAGTCACAGAAAAGTGATATAGTGAAGGCGCCGGACGAGTCAGATCAACCGACGTACTATTGTGGCAGCGATCGTGATGTTGACGAGTACAATCGTCGCGGACGCGTGAAGAGTTATTATCAGAAGATAGGAACAGATACCCTTGGCAATGACATCATAGAGTTCCATGAGGGTGACGGTATTTACGGATTCACTGAAGGTGATGATGCGGATACCGTGTATGTCGATGATGATAAGGTAGCTGTTTATCCGGGCTCTGTACAGTATTATGATGATTCTGATTACGACTACACTTACAGTCGCAATCTTGGAATGTTCGATGGATTCTATGGTTGGTACGATCCTTACTTCAGCATGTATTGGGGAGGCCCTTACTGGTGGAGGTATGGCAGCTATTGGTATGACCCATGGTATTACGGAATGTATTATCCTTGGTATTGGAATGGCTGGTATTCACCGTATTATTATGGTTGGAACGGCTGGTACGGATGGCGTCCTTCGTATTATTACAGCTACTCAGGCCCGACCGGAACGACAAACCATTCTACCGGCAAATGGCATTCGTCAGGCCGCCGGACAACAGGATTTTCAGGCTATCGTGGCTCCGGCAACGGTACTTCCGGATCGTTCGGAAACCGTTACAACAGCTACAACAAAAATAATAACAGTACGACCAACAGATACACATTCGGTGGTCAGCGCCGTACAACCAATACCAACACTGTATCACGTCCTGTCTATCGCCCGCAAACAACTTCTCCATCCATTAACAGAGGTTCGTTCGGCGGCAGCCGTGGCGGTGGATCGTTCGGTGGTGGTTCATTTGGCGGAGGCGGCCGTTCTGGTGGCGGCAGCTTCGGAGGAAGACGATAAAATAAACAAATAAAGAAAGGAATATTATGAACAAGATATTATTTATGACACTCATGGCAATGTCTTCGCTCACTGTTTCGGCTCAGGAGACATACGAAAATGCGAAACTTGCAAACGAGGATCTTAACGGAACCGCAAGATATGTGGGCATGGGAGGTGCCATGGAAGCATTGGGAGCAGATATTTCTACAATGGGAAGCAACCCGGCAGGTATCGGTTTGTTCCGTAGATGCACGGTAAGTACATCCTTCGGACTTGTTTCGCAGGACGACGCCAAATCATTCCGTAATGCCAATAAGACCAATATGAGTTTCGACCAGATAGGTCTTGTGTATTCCACACGGTTTGGTCGTAATTCCATTGTAAATGTTGGATTCAACTATCATAAGAGCAAGAATTTCGACTTTATACTGTCTGCTGCCGGTCGTCTCAACAATGCTTCGCAGAGCAAACTGTCTTATCTTAAGGGACAGGAAGGAATCTTCGAGATAGGTCAGAACGGTGATGGAGCACTTGTAGGTTACAATGGCAATGATTATTCGCTTGCGTATAATCAGCTTGATTATCTGTATTACAATGCTCTTCTTCAGGATGCAGACGGTGTGTTCCGCTACAACAATGCCAACGGCTATATGTTCAACCGTGGTAACAGCGGATATATAGGCGAGTATGATTTCAATATCAGCGGTAATGTAAACGACCGTTTCTATTGGGGATTCACTTTCGGTGTACACGATGTTCACTATAAAGGTGAGAGTATGTACCGTGAGACCCTTGTAGATGAAAACGGATCGAGTGTAGGTGACGTTACAATCAACGACACAAGAAAGATTACCGGAACAGGTTTCGACGTGAAGGCTGGTATAATCTTCCGCCCGATCGAGTACTCACCTTTCCGTATCGGACTCTATGTTCACACTCCAGTGTGGTATGACTTGAATACGAACAACTACACAACATTGACCAATGGTTCTACTGTTGGTATGTATGATGACGGTTCGATAGGAGAGTCTTACGACTTCAAATTCTTCACTCCGTGGAAGTTCGGTGTAAGTCTCGGTCACACATTCGGCGATTATCTTGCCATCGGTGCAACCTATGAGTATGCCGATTACGGTAGTTCTAAGATGCGTGTAAACGACGGTGGATATTACGATGCATACTGGGGAGATTATTATGAGACAAGTACCAACGATGAAGTTATGAACCATCATATCGGGGAGACCCTCAAAGGTGTGTCCACATTCAAGGTGGGTGCTGAATACAAGGTAGCTCCGGGCTTCTCCGTAAGACTTGGTTACAACTATGTTTCTCCGATGTTCAGCAAGAACGGATTTAAGGATGGAACACTTCCTTCGTACGGATCTTATTACAGTTCGGCAACCGATTACACCAACTGGAAGGCAACCAACCGCATAACAGCAGGTTTCGGATATGCTACAGGTAAGTGGAACTTCGACCTTGCATACGCTTACAGTCAGACCGACGGCGACTTCTATCCGTTCATGAACTATTATCCCGGTCCTGATGAAGATGCAAGCTTTGCCAACATAGTTGATGGAATAAAGGTCAGCAACAAACGCAATCAGTTGCTTCTCACGGTAGGTTATAAGTTCTAATAAAGGTTTACGAATATTTCGGCCGTTGCATTCAGCCCGTTACACAGTCTGGTAGGGCAGTTTGCAACGGCTTTTTTGTTGCATAATGTAATAATGTATATGGCGGAAACTACTGATTTGTCAGGCTTCATGGGCAGCTATATCCGCTGCGTTTTCATATATATTGCCTGAAGTATGGCGGTGTATCATTCTTTTTGTTGTGAGCCATTAGCCGATTGACTGCTTTTTATTTCCTTGCGACGTTATGTTTCATTATGTACCGTATTAATGCCAATACCAAGACAAAACGTCTTTTTTATCCTTTAAAACAGATAAAGTGCACGTGTAACAAATATTTTTTGTAACTTTAACGGTGCAAATACCGACCTCTGATATATTCGCATATAGACATGTATTCATTCAGTGCCGGTATTGTGTATGATGGAGATGCCCCATACAGGAGACCATCGTTTTAAAATCATTGCTACAAACACAAACCGTTATGAACAAACTTACAAGTATTATTTCCGGCTGCGGCGTGTGCCTGCTCATGCTGTCATGCGCGAGCCATACCACTTTTCTTAATCCTGTGATTAAGTCGGACGTCCCGGACCCGTCTGTCATCCGCGCCGGCGACAACTACTATCTTGCCGGAACATCAGGCAACGCAACGCCCGTTTATCCCATATACCGCTCGTCCGATTTGGTGAACTGGAGTCAGATTGGAGCCATATTCGACATGCCGCCCGCATGGACCAAAGGCGAGTTCTGGGCTCCCGAGCTGTACAGTCACAACGGAAAATACTATTGCTATTATACGGCTAAGGCCAAGTCTGACGGCATTTCGTGCATCGGTGTGGCTGTGGCCGATTCGCCCGAAGAACCTTTCACCGACCACGGACCTCTTGTGCGTTGGACCAACGAAGCCATCGATGCTTTCGTGTTCGACGATAACGGACAGTTGTATGTCACGTGGAAAGCCTACGGACTCGATCCCGGACGACCTATAGAACTGCTCGGTTGCCGGTTGTCTCCCGACGGTCTGCGCCTTGAGGGTGAGCCTTTCACCATGCTTGTCGATACAGAAGAGATAGGCATGGAAGGGCAGTGCTTGTTCAAGAAAGGCAAATATTATTATATGCTTTACTCCACACGCGACTGTTGCAGCGACCGAAGCGACTATGAAGTGTATGTGGCCCGCGCCGAGAAAATAACCGGACCGTATGAAAAGTATCAGAATAACCCTATACTGAAAGGTGACGGTCGTGACGTGCAGTCGTGCGGTCACGGCACTATGACCGAGACTCCTGATGGAAGGATGTTCTACATCTGCCACTCGTTCATGAAGGGTACCGACTTCTATCTCGGCCGTCAGCCGATGATGCAGGAGATAGTATTGACAGACGACGGATGGATAAGGTTCAAGACAGGACAGACAACCAAGACGAAACAGAAAACACCTTTCGGCACTTCGGTCAAGTTGCAGAATGTCTTTTATGACGATTTCAGCAGCGCAGTGCTCAATCCGGGGTGGACCGGTTCTATACAGTCGCACCGTCAGCGGCCGATGCCTTCGGGCGGTAGTCTGCTGTTGCCGTCAGCCGCTCAAGGTGCAGGCGAGTACAGTTCAGCGTTGTCCCGCCGTCCGTCTTCGGCCGATTATAATTATGAAACCCACATGGCGTGCGGAGGCAATAGCCTGAGAGGCCTGGCATACATCAGCAATGCCGCAAACATGGTGGTGTTCGGAACGGAGCGCGGCAAGCTTGTCATACGACAGGTGAAGGACGGTCATGCCAGCGACTTGTTTGCCGGACAATACGACGGTGACGACATCTGGTTGGGAATCAGTGTTGACGACGTGAAGACCTTGCGCTTTTTCTACAGCAGCGACGGCAAGAAGTGGCATTCGGTTGATGACTTAGTAACCAACGTGTTCGCGTCTGTCCGTAAGTCATATTACAAACCCGGAATCATCAATGTGGGACATGGCGACTCCAACGCGACTTTCTATGAATTCAAGATGACCGATAAATAAAATATATGGTCCGTGCTATACGTTTAGTATAACGCGGACCATACAGCTTTTTTACGTCGGTCTTATTTCACGTATTTGCATTTACCGCTGAACCTGTCGAACTTTATTTTTATGATGGCAACGCGGTGAAAGCTCTTTTCCGAATATTTTGCTCCGAGTGTTTCATATTCAGGGGAGAATTTCTTTACGAGCAACCGCAGTGCTTCGCGGCGCTCATCATCGGATTCGACAACCGAAGCCTCACCCCTGAGCACCACACTTTCGTATGCCGTCGTGAACATCTGTGGTTTCAGATCCACCTTGCCGACAATGCAGAAAGAAACATTTTTGTTTTCGGCTATCACTCTAAGTTTGCGTCCTTCAGGCGCGCAGTGAATGTAGAAGCAATCGTTTCCGTCCCATACGAAGTTGAGAGGTATGCCGTATGCCATGCCGTCGGCATCGGTCATAGACATCACTCCATATTCGGCGGTGGCCATAATCTCACGGGCACGCGCCTCGTCGAGCAGGCGGTCCTGGCGTCGAACGTCGCTGTTTGTGTATTCCATAATGTTTGGTTGGTATGTTTGTTCTTATTATTATATGTATTCTGATATAATGAAAACGCCGCCTTATCTGTCTTATTGTCTGTACAATGAAATTTTAACATCTCGTATATTTTAGTTGCTATATGGCAATTATAAATAAGGTTTACATCATTCCGACGCTCTCAAAAATTGAATATTTCCGTACAACATTACATTTTTCGGCAAATTTCGGCAAAAATCAGACATTTAGATAAGTTGCTGACTATCAGCACATTTTACCGGAATCCTTTCCCCGTAGTAAACAGAAGGTGATTCAATAAAGGCTTTATCACAACCTGATAAAGGCTTTATTAGAGTGTAAAACGGGCCATATCAGGTGGTAATATGGTGGGTTTCATGCCCTGAAATGGCCTTTATCGCGAGCCGTCGGTGTCGTTGTTGCACTTCCGTATAGTTTTTTCTGTCTCATTATATGGTTTTTGTTGGCCTCTCACTTCTGTAACAACGAAAAACGGAATGTTAAATTACTGGAAATTTTAAGTTAATTTCGCCTGTCCTGTCAGATGCGTTTCCGTAGGTGGATTGCTGCATTTTATGCTGTCGTCTCATGCGTGTTGTGTGTCTGTTATAAGTTTTTAATATGGTGGTGTTTGCGTGAGGGTGATAAAAAACAAAAGAGTTAGTTTTGTGTCTTGTCTCTTTTTGAGCTATCTTTGCAATGCGGCTGTCGCGTCTGTGGCTACATGCTGACAGATATGGCAGTGGTTGAATAATAGTAAAAAATAATAGTTGGAATTGATATGGAGATAGAAGCGATAGCCCATTTCCGCTCACCGTTCTCATCGAAGTTCGGAATACCAAAGCAGAGTGGACTGGTGGAAAGCCTGAAAGGCGAGATAGTGTTCGTGCCGAAATACAGAAACCGTGACTCGCTGCGCGGACTCGACGAGTTCGATTACATCTGGCTTATATGGGGATTTTCTGCCAATCCGCATAAGGCCACGGCTCCTGTAGTAAGGCCTCCGGTGCTCGGTGGTAATGAGAAGGTTGGAGTTTTTGCGTCGCGCTCGCCGTTCAGACCAAATGCTCTGGGGCTGTCGTCGGTGCGGGTGGAGTCAGTCGATATGGAGACGGCGGACGGTCCGGTGGTAAGAGTGCTTGGAGCCGACCTAATGGACGGCACTCCGATATACGACATAAAGCCCTATGTGGCTTATGCCGACTGCCATGACAACGTGCGTTGCGGATTTGTTGACAGAAGTGTTAACCGCAGGCTGAACGTGGAGATGCCTGCTGACATCGCGCAACTGTTTGATGATAACAGTCTGATGTCGTTGCGCAAGGTGCTCGAACTTGACCCCCGGCCACGCTATCAACACGATTCCGGAAAGACATACGGCATGCCCTTCGCCGGATACGACATACATTTTCGGGTGGACGGAGACACCCTTATTGTGGTGGATGCGGTTAGGATGTGAGGTGTATGTGTGGTTGATATGGCTTATTCTTGAACATATCGCATGGTGTAGAGATATATTTGATTGTTCACTGTGATAATATATTATAAAGGGTGAATAATAAAACAGGTTTCATCGTGACTCACGTCGCAATGAAACCTGTATTTTTATGTCTCATGTCTGAGACTTTTTAGTAATGTCATTTTGTCTTTACCGGAACAAACGGTTGTTCCTTTGTCTTGTCAAGCGGAGCATCGAAATATTTACACTTTGTGAAATCAATCTTGTTGAGGTCGATGCTTCTTATAGAGCTGTCGTACATTGTACGGTAGTATATCACCTTGTTGGTCATGTCGGTGGCCGTTGTCCACTGTGTGGCGCTCGGTATATCTACGTGCACCTGTCCGGCCGGGAACTCTATGCCTATGGGGATGTCGAAGTTGTTGAGTATCTGGAACGCCTGGCGTATGGTGCCGGTGGCTGTGGCCTGCTTGGGTGCAGTGGTCTGGAAGAAGGCCGCACGCACAAAGCGAGAAGGTGGTGTCACGTCGCCGGGAAGACCAAGAAATCCGCTGCCTGCACCGAACGAAGCCATCTGTACATCGCCGAACTTGTGGGCTTCTGCCGTTCCGGAATACAGGTTCACGTAGTTGTTGAGATTTGTCATCTGCCAGTCAAAGCCCGGAGAGTTTGTCAGTACGCCAAGCTTATTGTCGTAAAACCGTGGCTCGCCGTTCACGATCTCAAGCACAATCTGTCTGCCTGACGCATCGGCGAAGCGCCAATGCACGGTTGATGCGCGTGGGTCGATGGCTATGACGTGAGCTTTCTTCACGGCTTCTTTCACCTCGTCGGTGGTGGAGCAGCTTCCGAGCAGCCACGAAACGAGCTGGAAGTCGGTGATGGTGTTGTCTTTCTGACTTGCGTCATATTCCTCATACTTGCCGTAGCCAGGAAAGTAGAAGAGTCCGGCGGAGAGTCCAGCTTCGTTCAGTCCTTCTACAACAAACTCCTTTTGTTCTACAGACAGGCCCACATAACCGTATTTGGCTGTGAACGACATGCCGTCGAGCGTATAGCCTGGGATGTATGAGCGTTGAGTGTATCCGCGCGGAACGATGACATATCTGCTGTTGAGCTCGCTGCCACCCCATTCAATGGTGCGGGCTACTATGCGTGAGCTGTCACCTGCCGTAAGGGTTATTCCGGTGCAAGCCGTTGCCTGTTGCGGTCCATACGCAATCATTGCTGCGGCAATGGCTGTTGTAAGTAGTTTCTTTTTCATATTACATTAATAAATGGTTATTATATTTACAAATATACGATAATTATTAATAGCTATGTGTTTTTCGGTATTAAATATAATGATGTTCAGTCAAAAATAATGTTAAACCCTCTATTGTGATAAGCCTATGTAGTCATACCGGAGCACAATCAATATGTCTGCCAATTATGTATGTTAACGTGAGTTCGACGAATTGTAAGTGTTTGTAAATTTGGTGATTAGCGAAAAT
>USHV01000039.1 GCA_900554695.1 uncultured Prevotella sp.
CTCCAAGGACGGAGGAAGGCGGTGGCGGAGTTGCACTTCTAACTTGACGGTGGGCAATAAATCCGCAATAATCCTCATTCTCCGCCCCATCATACCGTCTTATGCGTCCGTTTTCCGTGTACGGGCACGAATAGCACGCACGGATATCCACTTTTTCAGCAATAACATCTGCAGAAAACGCATCATAAAATCCATAAATATTTGTATATAAAATGTTTATCTACCCTGTGCGGTATGCACACACCCATCGCATGAAAAAGTCTCGTCCGAGCCTCATCAAATATTAAAGTTATTTAAAATACAGAAAACGTGCACGTACACGGAAAAATATATTTATATTTGCCAACGATAATTTAATTTACCTCACAACCATTCGTAAATGTTCATAGACAAGGACTTCATGCTGACGAACGACGCCGCCAGAGAATTGTATCACACCGCGGCGGAGCATCAGCCCATCATAGACTATCACTGTCATCTCGATCCCAAGATGATAGCCGAGAACTATCAGTTCGACAATCTGGCTGAGGTATGGCTCGGTGGCGACCACTACAAGTGGAGGGCCATGCGTGGCAACGGCATCAGCGAGGAGTATATCACAGGCGACAGGAGCGATTACGAGAAATTCGAGAAGTGGGCGGCGACCGTCCCCTACACCATGCGCAACCCGCTGTATCACTGGACTCACATGGAGCTGAGCCGCGTTTTCGGCATCAACACGATACTAAAACCGGAGACGGCACGCGAGATTTACGACGCATGCACCGCCATGCTGCACACCGAGGAGTTCCGTGCGCAGAACATAATGAAGCGTTTCAACGTCGAGGTGGTGTGCACGACTGACGACCCGGCGGACAGTCTCGAGCATCATATCTATCTGAAAAACAATCCCATAGGAATAAAGGTGTATCCCGCCTGGCGGCCCGACAAGGCGCTGGGCATCGACAATCCCGCAACATACAAGGCTTACATGGAGAAGCTGGGCGAGGCTGCCGGCATAGAGATACGCTCATACACCGACCTGCTGACGGCTCTGCGCCGGCGTCACGACTTCTTCGCGTCGCTGGGTTGCCGGCTGTCCGACCACGGCATGGACAACTTCTACGCCGACGACTTCACCGAGACCGAGGTGAACCGAGTATTCAACAAGGTGATGGAAGGCCACACTCCTGACGCTGCGGAGGTATCTTTATTCAGAAGCGCATTGCTCTACGAGCTCGCCATAATGGACTGGGAGAAGGGCTGGGCACAGCAATATCACATCAGCGTGGTGCGCAACAGCTCGACACGTATGTACCGCACGCTCGGACCGGACACCGGATTCGACGCGATAATGGAGGTGAACTGCTCCGTCGCCGGGCATCGTTTCTTCGACCGACTCGACCGTGAAGGAAAGCTCACAAAGACCATTCTCTACAGTCTTAATCCGAAAGACAACGAGGTGCTTGCCACACTTGCCTACACATACAACGACTCGTCGGCGGCAGGAAAGATGCAACTTGGAGCGGCGTGGTGGTTTCTCGACCAGGAGTATGGCATGCGCAAGCAGATGAATGTGCTCTCGTCCATGGGACTGTTGAGCCGGTTCGTGGGTATGCTTACCGACTCGAGGAGCTTCCTTTCGTATCCGCGCCACGAGTATTTCCGCCGAATACTCTGCGACATGATAGGCGAAGACATAGAGAAAGGCAAGCTGCCGCGCAGCGAGATGGACTTCATCCGTCAGATGGTGGCCGACATCTCGTACAACAACGCAAAACGTTATTTCAACTTCTGAACAGAAAACATAAACACAGACATATATGGCAAAGATCGTGACTTTCGGCGAGATAATGCTTCGTCTCGCCACTCCGGGCTACCTGCGCTTCAGTCAGGCCGGTGAGCTGACCGCCACTTTCGGCGGTGGCGAGGCCAATGTGGCGGTGTCGCTTGCAAACTACGGCATGGACGTTGAGTTCGTCACACGCCTGCCCGAGAACGATATAGCACAGGCATGCGTCAAGGATCTGCGCAAGCACGGAGTGAAGACAGACAATATAATATATGGCGGCACGCGCCTGGGAATATATTTTCTTGAGACGGGCGCAGTGGCAAGAGCGAGCAAAGTGATCTACGACAGGGCACATTCTGCCGTGTCTGAGATAGAGCCGGGCATGATAGACTGGGACAAGGTGTTCGAAGGTGCCGAGTGGTTCCACTGGACCGGCATCACACCGGCAATCAGCCAGGGTGCGGCAGACGTATGCCTGGAGGCCATAAAGGCCGCCAACAGACGGGGACTCACCGTGTCGTGCGACCTCAACTACAGGAAAAACCTCTGGAAATACGGCCGTACGGCGGCAGAGGTCATGCCTGAGCTGGTGGAGGGATGCGACGTCATACTCGGCAACGAGGAGGACGCCGAGAAGGTGTTCGGCATAAAACCCGAAGGATTCGACGCCACGGCGACGGCCGGAGACGTGCATGCCGCCGAGTTCGAGAGCGTTTGTGTGCAGCTCATGCGCCGCTTCGGAAAGGCCAAGAAAGTGATAATCACGCTGCGCGGATCAATAAACGCTAACCACAACACATGGGGCGGAGTGCTCTACGACGGCAAGACGCTCTATCAGTCGCCGCGCTACGACATCACACACATCGTCGACCGTGTGGGCGGAGGCGACTCGTTCATGGGCGGACTGATATACGGTCTGATGACACATCCGGGCGACGACCGTTACGCTCTCGACTTCGCGGCAGCGGCATCGTGCCTCAAGCATACCATATACGGCGACTACAACGAGGTGAGCGTCAGCGAGGTGGAGAACCTGATGAAGGGCGACGGCTCAGGAAGAGTCTCAAGATAAAGACATAAAAAACATCATATATATGGCAACATTCAGCAAACTTCAGGTGCTGGACACCATCTGCCGCACAGGCATGGTGCCTGTATTCTATCATAGCGACACCGACGTGGCGTGCCACGTACTGAAAGCATGCTACGAGGGCGGCGTGAGAGTGTTCGAGTTTACCAACCGCGGCGACTTCGCGCTTGAGGTGTTCACCATCCTGATGAAGTTCTGCCGCAAGGAGTGTCCGGAGATGATTCTGGGCGTGGGATCGGTAATCGACGCGCCCACAGCCGCACTATATCTGCAGAACGGCGCCAACTTCGTCGTCGGACCTTACCTCAACGCCGAGGTGGCACGACTATGCAACCGCCGGCTTGTGCCCTACACTCCCGGCTGCGGATCGGCAACCGAGATAGGCGAGGCACACGAACTGGGCTGCGACCTTGTGAAGATATTCCCGGCAGGAAGCGTAGGCGGTCCGTCGTTCGTTAAGAATGTCATGGCTCCACTACCCTGGTCGATGATAATGGCGACGGGAGCCGTTGAGCCGACCGAGGAGAACCTGACAGCCTGGATGAAGGCCGGCACGACATGTGTGGGCATGGGTTCGAAACTATTCCCCAAGGACCGCATAGCCGCCGGCGACTGGAACTACATAACGGAGAAGTGCCGTTACGCGCTCGACATCATAAGACGGGCAAGACAATGACCTGAAAAAACAAACCGAAAACCTAAGATATGAACAAAACCGGCAACAACCTGACACAGAAAATGACCAACTACAGATGGACCATCTGCATAATGATGTTCCTGGCTCTCACCGTGAACTATCTCGACCGACAGGTGCTCTCACTCACGTGGGATGAATTCATAAAACCTGAATTCCACTGGAACGAGATTCATTACGGATATGTCACAGCCACGTTCTCCATTGTCTATGCCATAGGTATGTTGTTTGCCGGACGCGCGGTTGACTGGCTCGGCACCAAGGCGGGCTTCCTCTGGTCCATCGGAATATGGTCGGCCGGAGCGTGCCTGCACGCATTGTGCGGCGTCGCTACCGAACTGTGCACAGGTCTTGAGGACAGAGAGCAGCTCATAGCCGCCACGGGCGACACGATGATGACGATAGCAACCATAAGCATGTACTTCTTTCTTGCGGCGCGCTGCGTGCTTGCCATAGGCGAGGCGGGCTATTTCCCTGCTGCCGTGAAGGTGACAGCCGAGTATTTTCCCAAGCGTGACCGTGCCTTCGCCACATCCATATTCAACGCCGGAGCATCCATCGGCGCGCTCGTGGCACCGCTCACCATCCCACTGTTGGCAAAGCATTGGGGCTGGGAAATGGCGTTCGTCGTCATCGGTGTGATGGGTTTTGTGTGGATGGGCTTCTGGGTGTTCATGTACAAACCGCCTCGCGAGAGCAAATTCGTGAACGCCGCCGAGCTCGAATACATCGAACAGGACAAGAAGCTGGAGGCCGAGATGCTGGCCGCACAGAAGTCTGACAGCGAGGAGAAGAAGATGCCGCTGTGGCAGTGTTTCAAGTACAGACAGACGTGGGCGTTCGTACTCGGCAAGTTCTGTACGGACGGCGTGTGGTGGTTTTTCCTCTTCTGGACACCCTCATATCTCAACACCCAGTTCGGCATAAAGACGTCCGAAGGTCTCGGCATGGCGCTCATCTTCACGCTCTATGCCATCACCATGCTCTCATTATGGGGCGGAAAGCTCCCCACTATATTCATCAACCGCACCGGATCCAATCCTTATGCGGCACGCATGAGAGCCATGCTCATCTTCGCGTTTGTGCCGCTGGTGGTGCTCTTCGCGCAACCGTTAGGCACGCTCTCGCCGTGGTTCCCGGTGGTGCTCATAGGTCTCGGCTGCGCCGCACACCAGTCGTGGTCGGCCAATATATACACAACCGTGAGCGACATGTTCCCGAAGAAGGCCATCGCCACCGTCACAGGCATCGGCGGAATGGCGGGAGGCGTGAGCTCGATGCTCATGCAGACATGTGCGGGCAACCTGTTTGTATATGCCGACAACGTGCAGCTCGAGTTCATGGGATTCACAGGCAAGCCGGCAGGATACTTCATAATATTCTGCATCTGCTCGGTGGCTTATCTCGTGGGATGGACCATCATGAAGACGCTTGTGCCGAAATACAAACTCATAACCGACTGACGCGGCGGGCGTTCAGGCTGATGTCACGACCCGGTCAGGGCGCGGCGGCAAATGCGTGAAACACATAAGAGGAATAAAGGAACAGCGAATAAAAAGTGATGAAATATGAATTTGTTTAGTGTAAAAGATAAAGTGATAGTCATAACCGGTGCCACCGGCGTGTTGGGACGCGCCATGGTGAGCCACTTCGCCGAGGAAGGTGCGAAGGTGGTGATACTGGGCCGCAACACGCAGGTGGGCAACCGGCTGGCTGAAGAAGCCCTCGCAAAAGGCGGAGAGGCAATGTTTCTCGCCACCGACGTGCTCGACAGGGCAAAACTGGAAGACAACTACGCCACCATAATGGACACATACGGACGCATCGACGTGCTGATAAACGCTGCCGGAGGCAACATGCCGGGGGCGACGATAGCGCCCGACAAGACTTTCTTCGACCTCGACACCGAAGCCGTGCGACAGGTGGTTGACCTCAACCTCTTCGGCACAGTGCTGCCCACGATGGTCTTCGCGCGGGCGATGGTGAAACAGAAGGAGGGCTCGATAATAAACATAGCATCCGAAGCCGGACTGCGCCCGCTGACACGTGTGGCAGGATATGGCGTGGCGAAGGCTGCGGTGATAAACTTCACCAAATACATGTGCGGCGAACTGGCATCAAAGTTCGGACCGGGACTGCGCGTGAACGCCGTGGCTCCCGGATTCTTCCTCACCGAGCAGAACCGCACTCTGCTCACCGATAAAGACGGCAACCTAACTAAGCGCGCCGAAACAATAATAGCCCATACGCCGTTCGGACGGTTCGGCGATCCGGAGGAGCTGCTGGGCACTCTGCAGTGGCTGGCAAGCGGGGCTTCACGGTTTGTCTCAGGCACAGTGACTGTGGTTGATGGCGGTTTCGACGCTTATTCAATATAAACACACAAAAACCGTACGCGATATTCTTCACGCCACACGCACAATAATATCAGGCACAAACAATGGAGTAAAACAGTGTGGCGGAAGAATACCGCTTTAATGAACAACAAAACAGAACGATATATGTATTTATGCAAACAGTCATGGCGATGGTACGGGCCTGACGACCCGGTGAGTCTGTGGGACATACGACAGGCGGGAGCAACCGACGTGGTGCACGCTCTGCACCACATACCCAACGGAGAGGTGTGGACCACCGACGAGATAAGGCGGAGGCAGAAGATGATAGCCGACGCAGGACTCGTGTGGAGCGTCGTTGAGAGCGTGCCTGTGCACGAGGACATCAAGACACAGACGGGCGACTACCACCGTTATATAAACAACTACAAGACGACACTGCGCAATCTGGCGGAGTGCGGCATAAGGTGCGTGACATACAACTTCATGCCCGTGCTCGACTGGACCCGCACCGACCTGGCCTTCAGAATGCCCGACGGCTCGAGGGCCCTGCGCTTCGAGAAGGCGGCGATGATGGCTTTCGACCTTTACATTCTGAAAAGACCGGCAGCCGAAAACGAATATACCGACGCGGAGAAACACACGGCACGACTGCGCTACGAGCAGATGTCGGACGACGAGAAACAGCAGCTCACGCGCAACATCATAGCCGGTCTGCCGGGAGCGGAGGAGAGTTTCACGCTCGACCAGTTCAGGGCGGCGCTCCACCGCTACCGCGACATAGACGCCGCACGGCTGCGCGACAACCTGGTCTATTTCCTCTCGGAGATAGCACCCGTGGCAGACGACACAGGTACAAGCCTCGTAATACATCCCGACGACCCGCCGTTCCCGCTCTTCGGACTGCCGCGCATACTCTCGACAGCCGACGACTTCAGACAGCTGATAGAGCGTGTGCCAAACCCGTCGAACGGACTGTGTCTGTGCACGGGCTCGTTGGGAGTGCGCGCCGACAACGACCTGGTGGCGATGATGTATGAGTTCGGCGACCGCATAAACTTCGTCCACCTGCGCAGCACGCGCCGCGACGAAGAGGGAAACTTCCACGAGGCCAACCATCTTGAGGGCGATGTGGACATGTATGGCATGATGAAGGCATTGCTCGAGGTGGAGCAGCGCCGCAAGGTGTCAATACCGGTGCGCCCCGACCACGGCCATCAGATGATAGACGACCTGCACAAACACACCAACCCCGGCTATTCGTGCATAGGACGTTTGCGCGGACTGGCAGAGCTGCGCGGACTGGAACGGGGCATAGCAATGTCGTTGTTCGGAGAGGACAGGCAGTGAGAGGACGGACTGAAGACAGCCTGAGAGCAGGCCATCACGGACTCGTCGCTCAACAAGACAGCCGGATGCTGTCCGGAATACATAGCCGAACACAAGACAACACATGGGACAGCGGAAGTCCGTGGAGACATGAGCGCCGATAATGACCGCGTATTAATCACGGACAAGCGTCGTCCTCTTCTTTCAGAAAGAAACCGATACGGGCAACTTTCAAATCGTAACCTGATTTCGGTTTTCGCGCCTGAGTTTCCCGATATACCCCGAAAAATAAGCGAGTATTTGCGGACAGACTCTCCTTCGGGCGCAAATCTGCGAGTTATAAGGACTTTGCGTAAGCAGCTGAATAGCAGCGACTTATGTTTAAGGGGTATTTTCACGCATTGCAAAATGCACCATATCGGAATGCGAAATGGCCCATATCGGGTGCCAAAACAGGCCATATTGCACTCTGAAATAGGCTTTATCGCACTGCGAAATGGGCAATATCAGAACACGGAACGCGCTTTTCCGGACTACGATATAGGGTATATGAAAAGGCGGTACAGCCCGAAACAGTCTTCGAAACGCCCCATTTAACATTCCTTTACATCTCTTTCGCAAAAATATTTTGTCAAAATTTAGTCAAGAAAAATTGTAAGCAGATGGACCGGTTTTAAATAAAAAACGATGACACCGGACGGAATTCAAGGTAGTGTAATCCGCCGCCATGTGTCACATCATAAACAAAACCTATTGACATAATGAACAAAACAAATCAGAACCGGATTTCCACCACCCCATGAGATAACCACACGAGGCTTAAAACATCAAGTAAAAGAAATAAGGAGACGCAAAATGTTGCGTCTCCTTATTGTTTATGGCGTGTATTCATATTATTATCCGCCGCGTACCTTTATTATATATACGGCACACGCTCATCATCGACCGTGAACCGCACCTTCGCACGCGCCGTGCGTATGTAATATGTAAACGTGTCTCTGCTTATATTATAATGCCGCCTTATATATAATATAATGTATAAGAACAGAATGTTTCCGGTCCCCGCGCATCCTAACGCATGAGCACCCTATCCACGCTGTCTGCCACGCTGACGGGCTTTATGGACGTGAGGCAGGCATAGTCGCCGCGCAGGCACGGACGGTTTCCGGATATGCTGCAAGGGCGGCAAGGCATGTCGGTCTGCACCACGTCGTCGGGACGCTGATGCCATCCCATGTATCCAGCCAGCGGATGTGTGGCTCCCCAGATGCTCACCACCGGCGTGCCGGCGATGGAAGCGAGGTGCATGTTGGCGCTGTCCATGCTGAGCATCACGTCGAGATGGCTCATGAGTATCAGTTCCTTATATATTCCTCCGAGCAGCGCCGAGGCGTTGATGCAGTTTTTCCGTCCTTCGGCCAGCTTGTCGAGCGCCAGCCGTTCCTTGTCGCTGTTGTTGCCGAAGAGGAATATGCGGCACGAAGGATGGCGGCGGGTGAGCTCGTCTATCACGTTCTCCATGAGCGGCAACGGATAGGCCTTGCCCTGATATGCGGCGAACGGCGCCACGCCTATCCACTGCTGGAACGGTTTTTTCTCGCCTACGAGGTCGGAGATGAGCCGCATGTTGCCTCCCGTGGGCGGGAAAACAGACGTGAAGTCCATGTCGACCGGATAGCCGAGGCGTGCCAGCACGTCGGCATAAAGCTCGAACACAGACGGCAGCTGCACCATCTGCTTGCCCGTGGTGGCTACGAGCTGACGGCGCTCGCGGCGGTGCTTGTCTATGTGCTCCACGTGGTAGCGGTCTATGTTGAAACGCATGCGCAGATAGCCCGAGCGCAATACGTTGTGCAGGTCGGCAATGGCCGTGAACTGCTTTGCGGTGAGCCGCCTGTATAGGGCGTTGAGACCTTTCACTCCACGGTACTCATGTTTGAGGTCGGCCTCCATGAATCCCACGTTAGGAGCGATATTGTCGAAGAATATTCGTGCGAAAGGGCTGCTGAGCACCGTGATGCGCAGATGCGGATAGCGACGTGCCAGCGACCATACAACGGGTACTGTCATGGCTACATCACCAAGACCCGAGAATCTCATTATCAGCAAGTGATCGGTTTTCATGCCGTAGAATATGAAAATATATTAGGTTGATACTATATATATTCGGGGTCGAACATTATTATTTCTTATACAACACAGGATTTGTGGAAGGGTCGTTATACATCTTCATCTGTCTGTAAACCTTCATGCACTTGCGTCCTGTGGCTATGTCGTCGAGCAGAGTGTCGATGGCGGTCGACAGGTCGCGCTCCTGCTCAAGGAGCACGGCGAGACGCTCCCTGCATCTGGCAGTGTGCTCGTGAGGGACGTCCGTGCGCATGGTCTGTTCGCGCATGTGATATATCTTCAGCTCAAGTATGGACAGACGGTCTATGGCCCAGGCCGGACTCTCGGTGTTAAGGGTGGCGTCGGGCAGCGGCTTCACGTTGCTGTACTTGTGCTTGAAGTACGAGTCTATCTGCTCCACTATGTCCGTGCGGTCCTGACTTGAGCGCTCTATACGCCTTATAAGCGACAGCGCATCCATGGGATCGATATGCGGATGGCGTATCATATCCTCGAAATGCCACCGCACCGTGTCTATCCAGCACTTCAGATAAAGCCGGTTTTCTATCTCGTCCCTCTCGTAAGGATTGCTTACGATTGCCTCGACATCATCCTTAACATGATAGTCGTTTATAGCCTGACAGAATACGCGACAGCATAATTGCGTAAATGACATTTATGTTTAGATTTAAATGTTATGAGTATACGGCGTTTACGGCCCCTGGCTACGCGCGCGCCCGTTCAAATCGTTGTGTAATGCAAATATAGTTCAAATGCCCCAAACGTGCAAATAAATAGAATTATTTTTCAGTTACAACCCTACCCTGACACATCGTAACACATAGTGTGTCAAGGCGATATGTCAACGTAGTGGCGTGATAATCAGTATAAAAGCAACATCAGAGCCCGATTTTTTGCACAATTATTATGTATTTGTGCAAACATCTGTCGATTTTTCAAAAAAATATTTGCTTATGTAAATAAAAAGTTGTTCCTTTGCAACGACTTTTAAAACAGGAAATTATTTACAAACATTTTAAAAACTAAAATTATGTCAGAAATCGAATCAAAAGTAAAAGCCATCATCGTTGACAAACTCGGTGTTGATGAAGCAGACGTAAAGCCGGAAGCAAGTTTCACAAACGACCTTGGTGCTGACTCTCTGGATACTGTTGAGCTCATCATGGAATTTGAAAAAGAGTTCGGAATCTCTATTCCCGATGACAAGGCTGAAAAGATAACAACCGTTGGTGACGCTATCAGCTACATCGAGGAGAACACAAAATAAACCTCTCGGGGTTTATCATTATGGCTTATGGTAAATGAGCGGTAATTTCGGTTCTTTTTGACCTGCGACGGCATTTGTCCCATTTTCAGGACAAATAATGAAACACAAGTCCGGGTGCAAATGAAATTATCGGTTAAGGTTCACCATAAACCATAATTTTTTATATTATAACAATAATCAAAAACCAGGAATGAAATTAAGAAGAGTAGTAGTAACAGGACTTGGCGCTGTCACACCGGTTGGAAACAATGCAGAAGAGACATGGAACAATCTGCTGGCCGGAAAAAGTGGCGCTGCTCCGATTACACAGTTTGATTGCTCTAAGTTCAAGTCCCAGTTTGCCTGCGAGGTGAAAAACCTCAACATCAACGACTATATCGACCGCAAGGAAGCGCGCAAAATGGACCGCTACGCACAGTTTGCGCTCATCTCTGCTATGCAGGCCGTAAAGGACAGCGGCATGGACTTGGAAACAATAGACAAGAACCGTGTGGGTGTGGTATTTGGTGTTGGTATAGGCGGCATAAAGACTTTTGAGGACGAAGTGTCGTACTACACCTTGAACAAAGAAAACGGACCTAAATTCAATCCGTTCTTCATTCCAAAGATGATTGCCGACATAGCTGCCGGACAGATATCCATACTTTACGGATTCCACGGACCAAACTATACAACGACATCGGCATGCGCCTCATCAACAAACGCACTGGCCGACGCTTTCAACCTCATACGTCTGGGTAAGGCCGACATGATTGTCAGCGGTGGTGCCGAGGCTGCCATCTGCGCTTGTGGCGTAGGCGGTTTCAACGCCATGCACGCACTCTCTACACGCAACGACGACCCTGAACACGCTTCACGCCCGTTCAGCGCAAGCCGCGACGGATTCGTCATGGGCGAAGGCGCAGGATGTCTCATTCTTGAGGAACTGGAGCATGCCAAGGCTCGCGGAGCCAAGATCTATGCCGAGATGGCAGGCGAAGGCATGAGCGCAGACGCTCACCACATCACAGCCTCTCATCCGGAAGGACTGGGCGCAAAGCTCGTGATGGAGGCAGCTCTGGCTGACGCAGAACTCAAACCAGAAGATATCGACTACATCAACGTACACGGAACATCTACACCTGTAGGCGACCTCTCCGAAGCTAAAGCCATAAAGGACGTATTCGGCGACGCTGCTTACAAGCTGAACATCAGTTCCACAAAATCGATGACAGGTCACCTGCTCGGTGCTGCCGGAGCCGTAGAGGCAATGGTTTCAGTGCTCGCAGTGAAGAACGACATCGTTCCTCCTACAATCAACCACCAGGAAGACGACAAGGACGAAAACATCGACTACAATCTCAACTTCACTTTCAACAAAGCACAGAAGAGAGAAGTAAGAGCCGCACTGAGCAACACATTCGGTTTCGGCGGCCACAACGCATGTGTAGTATTCAAGAAATATGCTGAGTAACATCATAGACAGAATAAAGCTCCAGTTCCGAAAGGAAAAGGAGCTTTATTTTTCTTTATACAAAATAATAGGTTTCTATCCGCACGACATCTCGCTATATAAGCTCGCGCTGATGCACAAAAGCATGTTCAAGCGCAACGAAAAGGGAAAACCGATAAACAACGAAAGACTCGAATTCTTAGGCGACGCAATACTCGACGCCACCGTAGGCGACATAGTCTATCGCCATTTCCCGGGCAAGCGCGAGGGCTTCCTCACAAACACACGGAGCAAGCTCGTACAGCGCGAAATGCTCAACAAGCTGGCACAGGAAATGGGGATAAACCAGCTGATACGCTACAGCAGCCACGGATCGTCACACAACAGCTACATGGGCGGCAACGCCTTCGAGGCTCTCGTGGGCGCAATCTATCTCGACAGAGGCTACGACGCTTGCATGCGATTCATGAAAAAGCGCATTCTCAGCGAGATGGTGAATATAGACAAGGTGGCCTACCGCGAGGTGAACTTCAAGAGCAAGCTCATAGAATGGAGCCAGAAAAACAGGGTTCTGCTCGAGTTCAAGATCATAGAACAGAAGAAAGACGAGCAGGGAAGCCCCGTTTTCACCTATGGAGTAGAGATAGAAGGCATCAAGGGATGCGACGGAACGGGATACAGCAAGAAGGAGAGCCAGCAGGTGGCATCGAAACTCACGCTGGCAAGACTGCGCAAAGAGCCGCAGTTCATCGACGAGATCTTCGCCGCAAAGACCAACCGTACAAAGATGGAAGAGGCACCGACGACCGCACTTCCCGACATTGACGACAACAAGACAAAGACTGTTGCCGGAACGACAGAAAGCAGGACGGACAGTACCGTTGTCAAGAAAGAAACAGAGGAAGACAACGAGTTCGACCTGAGCAACATCAGCATGAAACGCCTCGGACGTGAAGACATCATAGCACGCGCCGAAGCATTGGCTTACGCCGAAACAAAGAGATCCTGACACCGTTGCATGAACAACAGGGCAACGGTGGCAGAATGCTCACCCCTAAACACAATACCCTTTTATTTATTCCACAACAATATTGACGGCCTTATTGCCGCTTACTATCTTTGCATCGCATTCAGGGAAAATCCCATGCGGGAGACTTCATCCGGAGCAAAGCCGTAAGCGCACCTTATTATATATGTAGCGCACAATGCCTACGCCGGCAAGGCTGACGCGCTCACCGACACTGCGGAACACGACACGCGCACAGGCTGTAGCGACGGACAGGAGTATTCCAGATAATCTAACCATTAAAACAAAAAGAAAGGAAAACACATTATGGCAGTTAAGTACAAAATCTATCAGAGCAACCGCAAGGACGCATTCAACGGCAAATGGTATGCACGCGCCGTGCACGACGGAACAGTGACCACCGACGACCTCGCCGACATCATGCAGGACAACTGCACGGTGAAGCGCTCGGACATTCTGGCGGTGATAAGCGAGCTGGTGGAGACTATGACCTCGCAGCTCCAGAACTCGATGAAGGTGAAGATAGCTCACTTCGGAACATTCAAGCTGGGCATCTCCTCGTCGCCGGCTGACTCGGCAAAGGACTTCTCCGCAAGCAGCAACATAAAAGACATTCACGTGCTCTTCCTGCCTGAGGTAAAGATCGACGCCAAGGGCAACCGTATGCAGACATTCATCTCAGGCGCAAAAGTGCAGGAGGCGACTCCTTACAACATCGACAAGGAGGCCGGAACCGAAGAAACCGTATAAACAGACAACACACTGATAACCATTGAAAGACACGACATCAAATTATGAGTAAACTGAACACAAACGGATGGAAAGTGATAATGAAAGTGCTGATAGCCATCGCCACCACAATTCTCGGCGCACTCGGCGTACAGGAGGCGGGTAATGACGAATGACAACCGTGAACGCATACTGTTCATCCTCCGCGTCATAGCACTTATCATTACAATAATAGCTGCGATCAGCTGCTCGATAGTGTTCTATTGAACAGCACATACTCAAGACTCCTGCGGGGCTCCGATGCCCCGCAGGGGTCTTATATAATGAATCTTTATATGGATAAGATACATTCAACATTTTGTAAAAATAAATTGAATAAAACCCCACCGGAATACCTTTTAATACAGAATATTTCCTTAACTTTGTTCTCGGTGATTATAGCAATTATTGTTTACAACAAAATCAAAATCCTGTATTACATCCCGCTAATCACCAAAACATCGAGAGCTATAATAATTCATCTAACTCACATTACTAAACCAAACAACAAAACAATCGGACTATGATAAGAACGCTCATTGCAACGGCGGCATTTGCCATAATAGCGTCAACGTGCGCGACAGCTGCCGAGACACAGACCACTTGTTATGCAAACAACCGCGAACCGCTACTGCAGAAGCCTTACATAGAGCTGCCGCTGGGCAGCATCAAGGCAAAAGGGTGGCTACTCGAGATGCTGCAACGACAGAAGAACGGCGCTACGGGACACATGGACACACTCTATCCCGAAGTGATGGGAAAGCGCAACGGATGGCTCGGAGGCGACGGCGACCAGTGGGAACGCGGCCCTTACTGGATAGACGGACTGCTGCCGCTGGCATACATTCTGGACGACGACGAGCTGAAGAAGAAGGTGCAGCCGTGGATAGAATGGACGTTGCAGAGCCAGCGCGAGGACGGATACTTCGGACCGGCCAAGGACTACGACTACGAGTTCGGACTGCAACGCGACAACTCGGCCGACTGGTGGCCGCGCATGGTGATGCTGAAGGTGATGCAGCAGTACTATTCGGCCACACAGGACAAGCGCGTCATCGACTTCATGACAAAATATTTCTACTATCAGTTCGCCACCCTGCCCACAAAACCGTTGGGCAACTGGACGTTCTGGGCGGAGTACAGGGCGTGCGACAACCTGCAGGCCGTGTATTGGCTATACAACATAACGGGCGACGAGACACTGCTCAGACTGGGAGAGCTGATACATGAGCAGGCCGTGGACTTCACGGATATGTTCATAAGTGGCGACGTATTGTCGAGCATGGGAGGAATACACTGTGTGAATCTGGCGCAGGGACTGAAGGAGCCCGTGATATACTACCAGCAGGCAAAGAACACGAAATATCTGCAGGCCATACGGAAGGGAATGAGAGATCTGCGGCGCTTCAACGGACAGGCGCAGGGAATGTATGGCGGCGACGAGCGTCTGCACGGCAATGTGCCCACACAGGGTTCGGAGCTGTGCTCGGCAGTGGAGATGATGTTCTCGCTCGAGAAGATGATGGAGATAACCGGCGAAATGGAGTTTGCTGCCCATCTGGAGCGTGTGGCGTTCAACGCTCTGCCAACGCAGATAACAGACGACTTCATGTATAAGCAGTATTTCCAGCAGGCAAACCAGGTGAAGATAACACGCCACATGCGCAACTTCTACGAAGAAGGTACGCATAAAGGAACGGACATTGTGTTCGGAACTCTATCAGGATATCCGTGCTGCTACTCCAACATGCACCAGGGATGGCCCAAGTTCACGCAGAGTCTGTGGTACGCCACAGCCGACAACGGACTGGCCGCGCTGGTTTATTCGCCGTCGGAAGTGACGGCCAAGGTGGGCGGAGGCAGCTCCGTGACCATCAGCGAGGAAACGTTCTATCCCATGGACGGCGAGATAAAGATGACCGTGCGCCTCAACTCGAAGGCCGACCGAAAGAAAGGCGTAAGGTTTCCGCTACATCTGCGCATACCGAGATGGTGTTCAGAACCTGTAGTAAAAGTGAACAAGGTGCCGCATAAAATCGACAGAGAAACTATGAAAATAGACCGTGTGTGGCACGACAACGATGTCGTCACAATATCGTTCCCAATGCATGTGACCAGAAACTCATGGTATGAGAATGCCATATCCATAGAGCGCGGACCGCTGGTCTATGGGCTGAAGATGGAGGAAGTGTGGAAGAAGTGCGAATTCCCGGAGAACGAGAGGGCGCAGTTCGGCCAATACTATTATGAGGTGACATCGCCATCGAAGTGGAACTACGGCATACTGAGCGTAAATTCAAACAAGGTAATCATAGACGAGGAGAAACTAAAAGGCAACTATCCATGGAATCCGGAGAACGCACCAATACAGATAAAGCTGAAGGCCAAGGAGATACCGTCATGGCAGCTATACAACGAGACGGCCGGCCCCATGCCGTTCCACGGAATACCCACAGACGCCCCGGTGGAGGAGATAACGCTCATCCCATACGGATGCACCACGCTGCGCATAAGCGAGTTCCCTGTTACCTATTAAATCCAAAGATAGTATCCGCCTATACATACAGCAGGACGACTGACAATGATCAGCCGTCCTATTTTATTTTTCGTTCTATGTATCACACACCCGAAAGGCACAATGCCATGAAAGACAGATATGTTTCTTCATACACACAGCACGGACATCATCGTCCGAGCCAATGGCGCAGCGTGGCAATCGGAGCATAGAACATCATGCGCGGCCCCACCCAGCGCATCACCTCTCTTATCTTCTCGCGTTGCGCCGGCGCATAACAGTGAGTCTTGCATCGTTGACAAGCCTTTTTATGCTCGCCATAACGACATTTTAATAGTCTCAACGAAGCATAATCGCACAGCCTGACATATTCCTCCGGCATCTCCTTAAGATGCAGTTTATGTCGGCAATACAGTTCTATCATCATCCGCACCACCCTTTTCTCGCGCTCTATCCGTCCCTTTCCCATGTCTTATCTCTTCTATCTCTTTATTATCGCCGGCAAAGATAGTGAAAGGTGAGAGCAAAGACAAATAAAAAAACGCAGTTTTTTTGAACTTTGGCTTTGCCGAGCCGCATCTTATCTTATTAAAAGATAGTGAAAGGTGAGTGCAATAGCAAACGGAAAAACGAAGTTTTTACAGATTTTGATATTGCCAAGCCGCATCCTATAATATAATAATATGTACAACAACATCGCATAAGACAAACAATCACCGCAACTCCGATAATATACCAAAATAACCATGGAACAAACCGCCCTGCCCCATATCCGTACCATATCTTAGTGTCGTCACAATGCTACAGATAATCCATCATACCACATTCAAACCGCAAAGTGTGTACCATTCAAAAAATGACATAAAGACAATAATAATATGGTTTTTATGAAATAAAAGTCTAAAATGTGATAAAATAAATGAAAAAAATTATTATATTTGCACTAATAATTATCCATTTGTGTAACGGTAGTCGACGACTTGATAAACTATTTTATGCCATAAAATTTAGTTTTCAACAACATTTTCCCTACCAATCATCCGAATACGACACCCCGCTCTTTATAACTGGTTCTTCCGAAATTTGGAGTGAAAAGTTATGTATAAAAAGAAGAAAACCACTGG
>USHV01000040.1 GCA_900554695.1 uncultured Prevotella sp.
TTTTCGCTAATCACCAAATTTACAAACACTTACAATTCGTCGAACTCACGTTAACTTAAAACCGTTAAAAAAAGAAACGCACATTATCCGTCATAACACTCATCTCAACACCGCAACCACATACTCCGAACTCGTACCTATACGGAACTTTCCACCCCATATCCCCATTCCGCTACTGACATAGAAATCCGTGTTGCCCTTGTGCAAAGGTCCATAAGCATCTTCGTAAAGCGCATCCTCAATCCAACTCACCGGCCACATCTGTCCATAATGAGTGTGTCCACTGAACTGGAAATCGACCCCTGCCATCGCGCTGCGGTCGAGATTGTAAGGCTGATGATCGAGCAATATGGTGTATTTGGTCTTCGGCGCTTCACTCACAAGCCGCGCCACACTCTTACGACCGGCATGCGAGCGGTCGTCTCGACCTATGACCGTCAGCTCACCGCCCACGACAACGCTGCTGTCGCACAGCAACGTGATGCCCGCCTCACGGAAGAACTTCTTAGCATCGGCAATGCCGGCATAATATTCATGATTGCCCGGACAGGCATATACAGGCGCCTTGATGCGTCTGAACACCGCCGCCATATTCTCCTCGCGCAACGGTTTCATGCTGCCGTCGATTATGTCGCCCGCAATGAGCACCACGTCAGGCGACGCCGCATTTATCATGTCCACCCACCGCGCAAGCTCCTTCACCGGATTGTGATAGCCTATGTGCATATCGCTCAGCATCACAATCCTCATCGGCGACGACAACGGCCGCGCTGCGTGCAGCTCCATAGTGCGCATCTGTTTGTTGCGATAGTTGGCGTTGGCATAGACAAAGAGCGCGCAGACAAACAGCAGAATGCCCACACTCCCTGCCACACTATGGTGAAGAAACGACGGCGGCACGAGCCTGACAAGACGTCCTATGTCGAGAAGAAGAAAAATCATGACCAGATAGAGCAAGATGAAGAGCGACGAAGTGCCTACCTCGTAAACCACCCGTCCAGCTGCCAACGGCAACGAGTCAGGACCTATGAGGAAGTGAGAGAAAAGACAGACAACTGAAAGCGACATCAGCCCCACCACCGCACCTTTCCATGACGGCGACATCGGTAATATCTGCCAGACATGCCAAACAACATAGGCAAAGCCGAGCAGGGGCAGAAGAAAAAATATAAAAAACCAGGGTTTCATGAGTACAAAATTAATAGGCAAAGGATAAAGAGACAAATATTTTTGCATCATTTTAGAAAGACTCCGAAACCGTAATACGCTTACAACAGGACATGAAAATCAAATAAATGAGCCATATAGATGTCATAATCCGCAAAAACAAAAACATACGACGTCACTACACATGCATACTCTTATAAACAAGAAGCCTTCCGACTATGTATAAAACATATTGTCGGAAGGCCTTATATAGTGAAGCCAACTTGCATGAGCACCATATTCCACATCATACAAGTTGCCGATGCTGTCATTTCACGACAGTAGCCTTTATTATTCTGATGTCCTCCAAAGGCCGCGCGTTGGCATCTGTCTGCACGCCCTGTATGGCTTCCACCACATCCATGCCTTCGGTCACCTCACCGAACACCGTGTATTGTCCGTCCAGATGCGGTGTACCGCCAAGCGTCTTGTACGTCTCGCGCATCTCAGGCGTAAGTTTCACCTTACCGCCGGTGGCTACGTCGAGTTTCTGCTGAGTCCTGTCGAGCATGGCGTCGCTGTAACGTATGCCATAAACGATGTAGAACTGGCACATAGACGAGTTGCGCTCAGGGTTGTCAGCATCGCCCTCACGTGCAGCAGCCACAGCTCCACGCTTGTGGTATATCTTCGGACAACGGAACTCAGCCGGCACAGTATAAGTCTCGGCAGTCTCGCCAAGGAGCTGTCCGGGCTGCGCGTGACGGCTCGCAGTATCACCGGTCTGAATCATGAATTTGCTTATGACACGATGGAACAGCAGCCCGTCGTACAAACCTTCGCGGACATTCTTCAGGAAGTTGTCGCGATGGAGCGGTGTCTCGTTATAAAGAGCTATGCGTATGTTTCCCTTGTTTGTCTCAAACAGGACTTCATGACGCAGAGAGTCCTGAGCCACTGCCGGCATGCCAAGAAGCAATGCCAAGATAAAAAATAATATATGTCTCATCGTTTATTTTCTTCTATATATAATCAGGCACGGCCATACATATTGTCTGCCGTGCCCGATATTGTCAATACATTTCGTCGGTACCAAGTTCCGCCTTGTCTATCTTCTTTCTGTCCATTGCATGCCATACGTAGGCGATGTATGCCAGAACAAACGGTACAAGCACCGAGACTATTGCCATGACATAGAGTGTGAACTCGCTGCTGCAACTGTTGACGATAGTCAGTGAGCTCTGCAGGTCGGCGTTCGACGGATAATACGCCGTGCCGTTCCAGCCGGCGCAGAGCAACAGGGAAAGAACTGTTATCACGACGCCGAAGCCTGCCGGCCAGATGCCTTTAATGTAATTCTTACTCACAAGTGTCTTGACTATGGCATAAACAACAAGTACCACACCTATAAGGAACAGAGCGAAGACATACCACATTGTAATCATGTTGTCGAGATACTTACCCGGCACAATGCTTATCACACCCGTAGCGGCGTCGTAAGCATAGCCGTCTTTCACCAGGACATGTATTACAAACGCTACGAAAAACAGCAGGAAAGGCACAGCTGCGCCCAATACTCTCGCACGGCAACGACTGCGCACATTCTCGTCGTTCACATTATTCATCACATACAGAGCGCCGAGCACGCGGGCAAGGAAGAACACTGCAAAGCCCAGAACGAGATTCCAGACATCGAGCAAGGCGTCGAGTCCGGCGCTGCCATTGGCCCATCGGCTGATGACCGGCTGCATGCCGTCGGCTATGTTGTTCTTATCTACAATGAAGTTAGAACCGTTGAAGAATGTAGCGACTGCTCCACCGAGAAGCAATGGTCCCACGATACCGTTCAGCACCAGGAACCATCTGAACGTACGCGCACCGAGCAGGTTTCCCAGTTTGTTCTGGAATTCATAGCTCACGGCCTGAAGTACGAATGAGAAAAGAATGAGCATCCACAACCAATAGGCACCGCCGAAGCTGGTGCTGTAGAACAACGGGAAAGACGCGAAGAATGCTCCACCGAACGTGACGAGCGTGGTAAACGTCAGTTCCCACTTACGGCCCGTACTGTTCACAACCATACGCCGTTCTTCCTCTGTGCGTCCGAGACTGAATATCATCGAGTTGGCTCCCTGCACAAACATGAGGAAAACAAGCAGCGCGCCCAGAAGCGACACTACGAACCACCAATAATGTTGCAAAAATTCGTATGACATAATTTTCGTTTATTTAATGTTAAGTATGATATATCACCGCGGCCATGACACATCTGTGACCGGTCTGCGGTATTCCGGAATAACGCCGATATCCTCAGTCGGTTCAACGCGAAGTGTATTCCGGACCTTTCTTTATCTGTTTAAGGAGTATGTTGATCTCAACAATAAGCAGCGCGGTGAACAGAGCGAGGAATATGAAGAACGTGAGAGCCACCGAACCTGAACTTATATCTGATACGGCTGCGCTCGTAGGCATAAGATCCTGTATGACCCACGGCTGGCGTCCCATCTCCGCAACTATCCATCCCGCCTCACTGGCAATATATGCCAACGGCAGCGAGAACACTCCTATCCACAGCAAGTAGCCGTATTTCTGTATGTCTTTACGATAGAGCATGAACAGTATGACAGCAAAAAGAAGTATGAAATATGCTCCCAAGCCCACCATTACACGGAATGCGTAGAAGCACAACGGAATGTAAGGCACGAGCTCTGCGCGGTCTTTTATGTAACCATAGCCGAAATATGGCATGTTGGCCTGGAGCGTAGTGTTTAGCTTTGCAAGCTCGTTGCTGTCGGCAGATGCCGCCTTGCGTTCGCGATAGAGCGCGAGTGTATTTATAGCTGTCCTTCCCTTCTCCATCTTTTCTTCTACAGACAGTTCCTTTGTTCCGTCCGGACGGACATATCCGTTCAGTATGTCGTTTATGCCTGGAACATAACCTTGCGGATCGTGCGTGGCAAGGATTGACAGTCCGTTCGGTATGCCTATACGCAAAGGCGGTTCGCCACCCTTGGCATAGTCGGGTTGCTCAAATGGATTGACGGCTGCTATGGCTGTAAGACTCACACCTGTTCCACCGTCGTAGAGAGCCTCCATGGCTGCCAGCTTCATCGGCTGCACCTTGGCAACTTTCACTGCAGAGAGGTCACCGGTGAACGCAGCGAGCACCGAAGCCACGAGTCCGAACACCGCACCTATCTTCATACTGGCACGGGCAAGCTCCTGGTCGCGTTTCTTTATCAGATACCAACTACTTACGGCAACCACAAACACGGCTCCCACTATCCATGAGGAGATGACCGTATGGAAGAACTTGTCAATGGCAAACGGCGACAATGCCACGTCGGCAAAGCTTGTCATCTCGTTGCGTACGGTGTCGGGGTTGAACTCGCAACCCACCGGATACTGCATCCATGCGTTAGCCACGAGTATCCACCACGCCGATATTGTGGCGCCGAGACCCGTGAGCCAGGTGGAGGCAAGATGAAATCCGGGTGACACTTTCTTCCATCCGAAGAACATCACAGCCACAAACGTGCTCTCAAGGAAGAAAGCCACGATGCCTTCTATGGCCAGAGGCGCACCGAATATGTCGCCTACAAACCACGAATAGTTGCTCCAGTTGGTGCCGAACTCGAATTCAAGGATGATTCCGGTGGCCACACCCATTGCAAAGTTAATACCGAAAAGGCGCTGCCAGAACTTGGCAACATCCTTCCAAAACACATTCTTCGTGCGATAATAGCACGTTTCCATGATTCCCATCACGACGGCAAGTCCCAGCGTAAGCGGCACAAACAGCCAGTGATATATGGCTGTAAGCGCGAACTGAGCCCTTGACCAATCTATCAATGAAGGATCAACAGACATTAACTGATTATACATAAGCTTTATTGTTTATTTGTTTTCTGATTGTTCACATTCACCTCTCCCATCATCTTCCGGTCAGCTGTCCTGAAACGAAATCGGCCTCCTCGCCAGGTGCTGAATTCTGTCCGATGAAGTCAGGAAAGAAAAACAACTTGAGTATGACAAAGATGATGAACAACTTTATCAATATGACAAGCCACAATGTGCGCCCGAGCTTCATGTTCCTGAAACCGTCATAATAAAGGTCAAAGACTCTATATAGGATTTTTTTCATAAGCATTTGTATAACAAAGATATTTTTTTGAATATCAGAATTATGTTTTCTGTCAACTGCAAATATACGACATATATGTCATTAAATCTTATTAATAGTGATATTTTTGCATAAAATATTTATGAATAAACTGTGTCACTGCAGCCTGCTTACCTGAAACAAAGTACAGGAACCACGCCGACAGCCCCATATTGGGGTGACAGTAAGACCATTAACACCATTATTTATGATAAAAAACACGTCTTACGTGTTCACTTTTTCTGCAAATTGCATCTTTTTAGATATATTAAGAAATGCAAGATGAAATTTGTTGCTTATTTAAGATAAAAGGAATAAATTTGCAGCATTATTTTACGATTATAAAACAAAAGAAACATACTTGCATGAATAAGAAAACCTGGATAATAATAACAATAGCCGGAGTCATACTGATAGGCAGCATAGCATATCTCGTCGTAACACTTCAAAAGCAAAAGCAGGAAAACAAAGCCATGCTTGAGCTTGCCGAGCTCGACAAGAAAGAAATGGAAAACGAGTATATGCAATTCGCAAACCAGTATAGCGAGATGAAGACGCAGATAAGCAATGACTCCATCGTCGCACAGCTCACGGCAGAACAGGAAAAGACTCAAAGACTGCTTGAAGAACTGAGACAAGTGAAAAGCAGCGACGCGAGAGAAATTGCCCGTCTGAAAAAAGAACTCGCAACCGTAAGAGCCGTCTTGCGCAGCTATGTATTGGAAATAGACTCTCTGAACCGTCTGAACCAGAATCTGATGGAGGAAAATTCAAGAGTCAAGAACCAGTATTCGGAAGCTACACGACAGATTGAAGGCTTAAGCTCGGAGAAAGCATCACTCTCTGAGAAGGTGGCCATAGCTGCACAGCTCGATGCCACGGGCATAAGCATGACACTTAAGAACAAACGTGGTAAAGCCACTAAGAGTATAAAGAAATGTAAGACTGTACAGGTGAACTTCACCGTAAACAAGAATGTCACCGCTCAAAGCGGCATGAAGACATTCTATGTAAGAATAACATCTCCGACAGGCACACTGCTCGGCAATGGTGGTTCGTTCCCATACGAGAACAGAAATCTCAGCTGTACGATGAAGAAGACAGTCGAATACGGGGGCCAGGAACTCGCCCTTACTACTTATTGGGAAGTTGCTCAGACACTTGTTGACGGCACATATCAGGTCAGCATATTCGCAGACGGAAACATGATTGGTTCAAGAAGTTTTACATTTAAATAATGATAAGATTAACAAGCGCCATATTCGTCTTATGCATCGCATCGGCAGCGTCAGCACAACAGACACTTAGTCTTGACAGCTGCCGGGCACTGGCAATACGCAACAACAAGCAGCTCAGCATTTCAAGGCTGAAACAGGAAGTTGCCAGGAATACCAGCAAAGCGACCAAAACAAAGTATCTGCCAAAAATAGATGTTCTTGGCGGGTACGAATATACCAGCAGAGAGATTTCTTTGCTGAGCGACTATCAGAAGACAGAAATAAGCAATATCGGTAATAAGGCTACCGGAATGCTCGGCAACGAGTTGACTCCCATCATCACAAGCCTTACACAACAGGGAATCATCACGCCCGAACAGGCTTCACACTTAGGCAATTTCATCTCACACTTCGGTTCTTCAATGGGCGAAGTGCTGAATCATGCAGGCCAGAAGATCGTGGATGCTTTCGAGACAGACACACGAAACGTGTTCATGGCATCGGTCATGCTGAAACAACCGATCTTCATGGGCGGTGGCATAATAGCTGCCAACAAGATGGCAAAAATAAACGAAGAGCTCACCCGCAACAGCACCGAAGCCGCAAGACAAAGCACCCTCTACGATATTGACCAGGCCTATTGGACCGTCGTATCACTCAAACACAAGCAAAAACTTTCGCACAGCTATCTCGACCTTGTGCGCAAGTTGGACGACGATGTCGCCAAAATGATACGTGAAGGAGTAGCTACACGGGCAGACGGTCTCAGGGTGAACGTAAAGGTGAACGAGGCGGAAATGACTGTCACTCAGGTTGACAACGGACTGTCACTGGCAAAGATGTACCTGTGCCAGCTATGCGGTCTGCCACTCGACAGTGACATAACGCTCGAGGACGAAAACAAAGAAAACATAATAACAGAGGATGTCTCAGGCGACGCCGACATACAAACAGCAATAAGCAATCGTCCTGAACTGAAGATGCTCGAGAATGCAGTAGGCATCAGCGAGCAATCCACCAAGATAACAAGAGCTGCATACCTGCCACAGGTTGCACTGACAGCAGGCTACACCGCCACCAATCCTAACATATACAATGGCTTTGAAAACAAATTCGCCGGTGTATGGAATGTTGGCGTTATGGTCCGCATTCCGGTATGGAACTGGTTTGAAGGCAGTTACAAAGTAAAGTCAGGCAAGATCGCGACAAGCATTGCGAGACTTGAGCTGGACGAAGCAAAAGAGAAAGTCGAGCTGCAAGTGAGCCAGAGCAGATTCAAGATAAATGAAGCCAGCCGACGCCTCACAATGGCCAACAAAAGCGTGAGCAGCGCCGAAGAAAACCTCCGCAGCGCCAACCTCGGATTCAAGGAAGGTGTCATGCAGACCACCGATGTAATGGAAGCACAGACAGCCTGGCTCCAGGCACAATCGCAAAGAATAGATGCAGAAATAGATGTCAAACTAAGCCAAATCAATCTCAAGAAGGCACTTGGTATATTAGAATAGAATCGTTATGTCAGAACAAACACAAAGAAGAAACATCATCATAGCAATAGCAATTGCAGTTATAGCAGTGGTAGTGGCTGTAACAATAGGCACCATAGCTCTGAAGAAAGAGCCGGACATCATACAGGGACAAGTAGAAGTGTCCGAATACAGAGTATCAAGCAAGGTGCCCGGACGCGTACTCGAGCTGCGTGTGGAAGAAGGCGACTACGTTAAGGTGGGCGACACACTGGCTATCATCGACGCTCCTGACGTGAAAGCCAAGATGATGCAGGCCGAATCGGCAGAGAACGCCGCGGCGGCAATGAGCGAGATGGCAAACAAAGGTGCACGCAAGGAACAGATACGCGCGGCATACGCACTGCTCCAGCAGGCAAAGGCAGGTCTTGACATAGCGAAGAAATCGTACGAACGCGTGCAGCGTCTGTTCGACGAAGGTGTGATGACCGCGCAGAAACGCGATGAGGCATTTGCCAACTACAAAGCCCTTGAGGCACAGACCAAAGCGGCACAAAGCCAATATGACATGGCCGTAAACGGTGCACGCCTTGAAGAAAAGAAGGCCGCAGCCGCCCAGGTGAACAGAGCCAAAGGTGCAGTTGAGGAAGTGAACTCATACATAAACGAGACAATGCAGATCTCACAGAAGGAAGGCGAAGTGAGCGATATATATCCAAAGACCGGCGAACTGATTGGTGCCGGCTCGCCGATAATGTCCATCTCGCTTATGAACGACATGTGGGGAACATTCAACATACGCGAAGACCAGCTCAACGGCATGAAGGTGGGCAGTGTGTTCAAGGCATTCCTGCCGGCATTCAACAAGGAAATCCGCATGAAGGTGTTCTACATCAAGGACCAAGGTTCGTATGCCACATGGAAAGCGACGAAGTCGAACGGACAATACGATCTGAAAACATTTGAGGTGAAAGCACGTCCGCTGGACAAGATAGACGGTCTGCGTCCCGGCATGTCCCTGATAATAAAGAGATAACAAGTGCAGAGTGGAAGATTCATAGACCGCGTTTTCGGCCTTGCGGCAAGAGAATGTAGGATACTGAAATCAAATCCGGTTTATCTCTTGTGCATGGTTGTTTTTCCTTTGTTCGTGACATATTTATTCACATCACTTATGAACGAAGGACAACCACAGAATCTGCCTATCGGCATCGTTGACCTTGACAACACCGCTACTACACGCAAACTTGAACGGACGCTCGATGCCTTTCCGAGCACAAAGATAGTGAAACGATACAGCGACGTGAGCGAGGCACGCAGCGCCATGCAGCATAACGAGATCTACGGTTTCCTGCTCTTTCCGGAAGGTACCACCGACAAACTGCTGTCGGCACGCCGTCCTGACATATCATTATACTACAGCAACACGTCTTTGACGGCCGGTTCGCTCGTCTTCAAAGACCTTAAAACGATATCCCTTCTCGGTTCGGCGGCAGTGGGTTCATCCACCATGTCGGCCAAAGGATACACAAAAGAACAGATAAACACGTTCCTGCAACCGATTGCCCTCGACTTCCATGCAGTGAACAATCCATGGGTGAACTACAACATCTATCTCAGCACGACACTCGTTCCGGGCACATTCTTCCTGTTCATTTTTCTCATAACAGCCTATTCGGTAGGCTCGGAGCTGAAACACAAAAGCGCCCGCAAATGGCTGACAATGGCAGGAGGCAACATCATGACGGCCCTGTTCGGCAAGCTGCTGCCACAGTTTATCATACACATGGTTGTCATCCTGATTTACTCAATCTACGTTTTCGGCATACTTGATTTCCCCCATCCCGGCGGAATAATCCCCATAATGGTGCTCTCACTGCTTTGCGTGCTCTCGGCACAGGGACTCGGTCTGTTCTTCTTCGGCATATTCCCGTCCATGCGCATGTCCATGAGTGTATGCTCACTGCTTGCCGTTCTCGGTTTCTCGTTTGCCGGTACGGCATTCCCTGTATTCGCCATGGATCCGGAACTCGAAATACTTGCCAACATATTTCCACTGCGTCATTTCTTCATGATCTACCAGATAAGCATCTTCAACGGCATGCCTCTGGCTGACGTGTGGCCCAACATAGTAGCCCTGCTGATATTCGCGGTGCTGCCGATATTCGTACTTCCACGCCTGAATAAGGCCATTTCGGAATACGTCTATATTCCTTAACGGTTATGAAAGAATACATGAACAAGATAACAGGCATAATCAGCAATATATGCAGAATATGGATTGACGAGACAAGACGCATCTTCAGAGATGAGGGTCTGCTCATATTCACCATACTGCTTCCGCTGTTGTATCCGCTGCTATATTCGTGGATATACAACAACGAGGTGGTGCGCGATGTTCCTGTGGCACTTGTTGACAACTCGAACAGCAAACTGAGCCGCGAACTGGCAAGCAAGCTCGACGCCTCACCCGACGTGCAGATAGCCTACCGTTGCGGCAATCTTGAGGAGGCACAACGGCTTGTCGGATTGCAGGATGTCTATGGCATTGTGTATATACCAGAGAACTTCGACACGCGCATCAACCGTATGGAACAGGGCACCGTGAGCATTTACTGCAACATGGCGCTAATGCTCACATACAAAGCGATATATCAGACCGCCACGGCAGTCATCGCCGACATGAACTCAGAGATACAGATTGCGCTGTCGGGCAATTACACCGACCGTGAGGATGAGATAACGGCAAGCCCCATAAACATAGAAGAAGTGGCGATGTTCAACACTACCGGAGGATACGGCAGTTTCATCCTGCCCGGCGTACTGATACTAATCCTGCAACAGGTAATGCTGCTCAGCATAGGCATGCGCAATGGAACGATACGTGAGAGACGCTCATCCGTGGCAATCACCGAGAAAGACGGCAACACCGCAGGTCTCATTTCTGTCGTTGCCGGCAAGACTCTCTGTTATCTCGCACTGTTCGTCGTACTGGCCACCTATGTACTTCTTGCCATCCCGCGCATATTCAACTTCGTGCATACCATACACGCCGGCGACTTCGCGCTGTTCATTCTGCCCTATCTCCTGGCGTGCATATTCTTCGCCATGACCGTCTCCTGCTTCATAAAAGAACGCGAGAACGTCATGCTACTTGTCGTATTCACATCAGTACCGCTGCTGTTCCTTTCCGGCATCTCTTGGCCGGCAAGCAACATACCGGAGTTCTGGAAATATCTGTCATACATATTCCCTTCCACATTCGGCATACAGGCTTTCATAAAGATGAACAGCATGGGGGCAACATTCTCAGACATCACCAGCGAATACCAGTGTCTGTGGATACAGGCTGCCGTCTATTTCCTCACCTCGTGCGTGGTTTACAGCAGAATGATTGCCGCTTCCAAAAACAAGGAGAAGCAGAAATAGACATCGCAACTTGTGCACCATACACCGGCACACAACGCACAAGTTATTCACGAATCAGCATAGTTGCTTATAGTCAAAAAAAGTAATATGGGACACTTACAGATTGTAAGCAGATTTTGATTTTTCGGTCTTAGTTTTCCACCCTACCCCGAAAAATAAGCGCGTATTTGCGGACTTACACTTCCTCGGGCGCAAATACGCGAATTCTGAGAGAAAAACATAAAACATTGAATACCAACAGCTTATGTATAATGGACATTTCCCCACATTGCGAAAAGCACCATATCGTCATGCGAAATGGCCCATATCAGGGGCTGAAAAGCACCATATCGCACCCTAAAATGGGCTTAATCGGACCGCGAAATGGGCTTTATCAGGAAGTAAAACGAATGATTCCAGACTATGAGATGGGGTATACGAAAAGGTAATACAGGCCAAAACGGACTCTAAAACATTGAATTTAACGTTCCTTTACATCTCTTTTCCGAATTTATTTTGTCAAAATAATGTCAAGAAAAATTGTAAGCTGACCTTTCGGGTTTTCCATAAAAACACTGATATCAAATGGAATGAAAGGCGCAAAAAACATTTATTGGAATGACCGGAAGCAAGTATTATACTTATTGCTAAGACTCATCGCTTATGCCAACGTGAATTTATCGGTTGCTGCAACATAAAATCATTATTCATAATGACATGCCATATCGCGGTTTATGCCACATCATAAAATCATTAATTGCAAAAATCCTTGACCTATAAATACGCATAAATAGACAAGATACAGGTCCACTTTCATGATCCATGATAAATTACACCTGTAACGGCCTGAACCTTCTTTTAATCAAAACCAAACCATGCACCAACGTATGTAACATAATCATAATTGAACATGACAAAAATATGAGACGACATATCACGATAATCAAAAAAATAAATATATTTTTGCATAAACATCAAACCTGACAATATATGAGACCTTACAATCGTAAACTCCATCTTCTGTATATATTCATCTTACTGGTTTGCCATGCAGAATACACATACGGGAACAACATATCGGTTAAAACATTTGGTGCCGTGCCAGACGACGGAAAGGACGACACACGTGCCCTACGCCGTGCTGCTGAATACTGTCGCACACATCCCGGCACTACACTGACCTTTCCTGCTGGTACATATCGCCTGCGCGACGCCAAGGCCGAACAACTGGAACAGGAAGTGTTGCAGGGAAAAATGGGTGGCGACCCGGAGAAAGTGATCTTCACGCCTTACTATCCATACGTGCGCGGTCTCGACTTCGACGGCTCTGACTCGGTGACAATAGAAGCCACAGGGGCAACACTTATGTGTGAGGGATGGATGGAACCGCTGTCCATCACCAACTGCCGCAACGTCACCGTACGCGGATTGACCATCGACTACAAGCGCAAACCGTTCTCACAGGGCATCGTGGAGGAAGTGAACGAGAACTCTTTCACAGTACAGTTTGACAACCGACGCACAATAACCGACGAATACCAATAACGCGCATCACGCTCTGGGACAACGACATAAGCGGATTCTACGCCGAACCGATATATTTTCCAAAACGCAGACTGCTTGGCGGCAACCGCGTAGAGTTTGAAGGCCGTCTCCCGCAACGGTTACGAGGCGCGCATATGGCAGCACTCCATTCTTTCCACTTCCGGCCTGCCATATTCATAGGCAACAGCATTTCGACAATATTAGACGGAGTTACCATACACTCACAACCGGGCATGGGCATAGTAGGATTCGACAGCACAGACATCACCATACGCCGACTGTCGGTCAGTCCTGCCGACGGGTTCATGTTCTCGACCAATACTGACGCCACACACTTCGCTTCGTGCCGTGGCAAGATAAGCTTTGACGGTTGTTTTTTTCGCGGACAGGGCGACGACGCTACAAACGTGCACGGTTACTATCACAACATAGCCTCCGTAGATAACGGCACAGTAACGCTACAATTGCAGGCGCCGACGTTCACCCATGCGCAGGTGGCTGACGTGCCGCGCGTAGGCGACAGAATGGAACTCGTGCGCATAGCCACACTCGTACCGGAAAAGACCCTGGTGGTTACGGATGTGGAACACAAACCTAAAGAGAAGGATGTGAGGGTAAGACTCGACGGTGACCTGCCTGAAAATCTTGACGAGTACTATCTGTTTAATGCGTCGAAACTGCCACGACTTAGCTTCTGCCACTCCACAGTGTGGGGACAACTGGCACGCGGAGTGCTCGTGAAGACACGCGGGGTGGAAATAAGGAACAATACGTTCCGCGGCTGCACAGGCACAGCCATTCACGTAGGTGCCGAATCGGGATGGAAAGAAGGCAGCCACGCAAAGGACGTAACAATTGCCGACAACGTGATAGTGAATTGCGGCCTTGGCGCGGGCACGCAGTTCGGAGCGGCAGGCATCGCCGTAGTGATAGACGCACCGGACACCGACAACACGTTTCTGCATGAGAACATACACATATCCGGCAACACCATCATAGGAAACAGATCGAACGACTGCGGCATTACCATACGCAACGCCAGGCACGTGCAACTTGCCGGCAACCACGTGGAAGGATGCGGTAAGGCTGTCATAATTCACTCAACCGATGACATCAGCCTAAAAGAGTGAACCTCAATGAGCAAACGGGATAGGATAATCAGTCGGAAAATCGGATGATATCGACGGATGTCTGCGGAATTATCTTCCACCTGTCGGGAAATGATCAGCAAACACATACAAAAGTCTGTCAACGGCAAAGGAATGAAAATCAACCGCTTGATATACGTCACTGATGTCGGAAACATAGAGACAGACATTTGCTTAGGGCATCAGATAAAACATACGGACTGACGGATGCGGTGTCAGGCAAGGTTTGATGCCGTGCAGAAGTCCGCCCGGGAAACACGCCGACACGTCATAAACAGAAAACTCCGTGGTGGCTTTCGGCATTCTGTCACCACGGAGTTTCCATTTCAAATATGGTCTGTGTGCATCAGTTTTTCACCTCTACAATCTTCGTCGGTCCCATTTCCTTGTTTCTGCGGTTGACAACCGTCACCACAGCCTGGGCGAGGTTGAGGAACACCTGTCCGAGTATGGAATCGCTGTTGAGTGCGGCAGGTTTGCCGTCGTCACCGCTTTCGCACAATCCCTGCACTATAGGAATCTGCGCAAGCAGCGGCAGGTTCATTTCCTTAGCCAGCTTTTTGCAGCCTTCCTTGCCGAAGATGTAATATTTGTTCTCGGGCAACTCGGCAGGAGTGAACCACGCCATATTCTCAACAAGACCGAGAATAGGAACGTTCACCTTGTCGTTCGTGTACATGTCGATGCCTTTGCGGGCGTCTGCCAGCGCAACATCCTGCGGTGTGCTTACTATCACCGCACCGGTGATGGCGAGCGTCTGAAGCAAGGTGAGGTGTATGTCGCTTGTTCCCGGCGGCGTGTCGAGAATGAAATAGTCGAGCTCGCCCCAATCGGCATCGGCTATGAGCTGCTTCAATGCGTTCGAAGCCATACCTCCACGCCAGAGTGTTGCGGTGTCAGGATCGACAAAAAATCCGATGCTGAGGAGCTTGACTCCATACTTGACCAGCGGTTCGATGAGTGTGCGGCCGTCTTTCTCTACGCTGTATATGCGCTCATGCTCCACATCGAACATCTTAGGAAGCGACGGACCGAATATGTCGGTGTCGAGTATTCCCACCTTATAGCCCAGCTTTGCCAGCGCAATGGCGAGGTTGGCGGCGACGGTACTCTTGCCCACTCCGCCTTTTCCGGAGCTCACAGCCACGACATTCTTCACCTGCGGCAGCATCTTGCCGGGTTTCGGACGAGCCTTCGACGTGAACTCAGTGGCTATTGTCACCTCCACGTCTCCTGACACATAGTAATGGATGGCGTGCTCGGCAGCCTTGACAACCGATTTGAGGAACGGGTCGGTCTCGCGCGGAAAGATCAACGAGAACGACACTTTCATGCCGTCTATCCTCATGTTGTCGGCAAGCATCTCGCTCTCTACGATATTTTTCTTCGTACCGGGATAGATGACGGTTGCCAGCGCCTTCTTTATCATTTCGGGATATAAAACCATAACTATCTTGTTTTTTGATTAATATTCATTGTGTATGTATATTCTCATCAACTGCAAAAACCGTGCCCTAATATGGTAATTCGCCTGCATGACAATGCAATCCGCTGCCGACACATTCGGTCTGACACAAGCCATTCGGCACATTGTGATAAACCACACGGCACATATAGAGCCGGTTGCAACGGCAAAGTTACAACAAATATTATAATGCGACAAACCGTATGATGCAAAAAGCTGGAAGACGGATGCTGCATGACAAAAAGGCAGAGTCAACCAGCGAGTGCAACATTACGAAATATTTTTGAAAAAGAC
>USHV01000041.1 GCA_900554695.1 uncultured Prevotella sp.
AAGGACGGAGGAAGGCGGTGGCGGAGTTGCACTTCTAACTTGACGGTGGGCTTGTTCAAAAGCAGTGTATATTTATGCGGTTTGCGACAGATTCGCGCATTAATATTTATCGCTGCAGGAACATCAACATCACCGGAATGTTCCCACTGGCCGGGAAAATATTTATGGCTGCGCATAAACGTTTTTTGAGCACACGGCATGACATTATGACGGGCAACGGAATGGACGCTTCAGTGGATAAAAAGACTTTCCTATACAATGCAAGACAGGCATTATTCGGATGTCAGACAGATTTTATTATGATAAGGAACAAGCTCTATCACGACGTGACATGAAGCATGCCGACCTGCAAAAAAGACTTTATCACAAACCGGTTAATGACAATTCTGGAAACTGACAGCTGAAAATACTCCGACCAGACTTAGAATCAATAGAAATCAAATGATGATTGATTTATCGAAAATCGGCGGCTTCAAGCCCGGATAAGCGCTGTTTTAATCTGCTGAAATGAAAACGATATGGACTACTTTCAAATCGTAACCAGATTTTGATTTTTCGGTCTTAGTTTCCCACTCTACCCCGAAAAATAAGCGTGTATTTGCAAATAGACCTTCCTTCGGGCGCAATTACGCGGATTATGAAGGGTTTACATAATACATTGAATATCAACGATTTATGTTTAAGGGGTATTTCTTCGCATTGCAATATGCCCCATTTCGGCTTGCGAAAGAGCCCATTTCAGAGGGCGAAATGGGCCATATCGCACCCTGAAATGGGCTTAATCGGAACGCGAAATGGGCAATATCAGAAAGTGAAATGTATTATTTCGGACTACATAATGGGGTATATGAAAAGCCGGTATGTCATGAAATGGCCTCAAATGTGCCCGATTTAACATTCATTCACACCTCTTTTGCGAAAATATTTTGTCAAAATTTAGTCAAGAAAAATTGTAAGTTGTTCTCTCGAAAATCCCTTAAAAACGCTGATTTCAGATGTAAAGAAACACTCCGGAAACATGCATCCTACATACTATGAAAATATATTGGCTTTGGCGAATGGATTTATTGTTATGACAACGCGGATTCATTGTTACGGTAGCGTGGATTTATCGCCGTGACAACATTGATTTTTCCATTACGCGAGCCACGCACATTCACGGCTTACAAAACACAGCGCGATATATAATTATTCCGCCATTCAATACTTATTCACCACTGGAAAAATACTTATTCATCACCGAAAGCCATGCTCCACTGAATATCCGTCTGGCAGTATAGGCCTCCTCACAGACTCTGACATTAAGTCTCACATAAGCCATATATACTTTATGAGGATTCCCTACAATGCCTGTCCGATGATTCAAGATTTCCCGACAAAACCTCTACCAAGCGTCTGAAACCGTCCGCCATTCCCGGTTTTGCGATTTCATCGAATAAAATCCTTACCGACAGAAACTGTATATTCATGCAAAAACAAAAATGACGACCGGCGTCGGAAGGACGCACGGTCGCCACATATATAATTAGGATTGAAAGTCGCATCGCAGCTGCTCCGGCAGAGAACGGACGACAGGCATCCGCCTTACCGGGCGCGGCACTTGCCACCTTTGAGCCTTCAACTTTTAAGCGGAGGCCCCAGACACAGGCATCGGGGACTGTCCGCCACGAAGAATTATTGTATTACTTGAATTGAAAGTCTTACATCTTCACGCTCACTGTGTGAGTGCCCGCACCGTATTCCTTTGAGGCAGTCTCGCCGGGAAGTGTAACATCGGCTGTGGCTCCCTCAGGAATGGTGAACGTCCACTTCCATGTGTCGCCGTCAAACTTCCATGAACTCTTTATGAGTCCGGCGGCAGACTTGTATTCAGCAGTCAGATAACCCAGACGACGGTCGGGAACAGGACGCATGATGATGTGGCGGAAGCCCGGCTTGGCTGGATCGGCGGCTATGCCGGCAGCAGTCTCCCACAACCATTCGCAAACCGAACCGTAGGCGTAATGATTGAACGAGTTCATGCCCTGCGGACCCATGCCCTTGTCTTTCATGTAGCTGTTCCAACGTTCCCAGATGGTTGTGGCGCCGTTGTCGATGGAATAGAGCCACGACGGATTCTTGCGCTGGAAGAGCAGTTCGTAGGCAATGTCGGACATACCGTTCTCGGTAAGTGTGGACATGAGTATTGAAGTGCCGAGGAAACCTGTCTGCAGGCAGTTGTCGTGCTGCTTGAAGTTCTCGCGCAGACGGGCAATCATGCGTTCCTTGGCAGCACCTTCAAGTATATTGTTCTTCAGGGCGAAGAGTGCCGGAGTCTGCATGGTGTTAAGTATCTCGGTCTTGAACTCACCGTCTGAAGTGAAGAACTGGCTGCGTATGTACTCGCGAGCCTCGTTCACCATCGACGCATAGTGTGAGGCGTCGCGGCCGGTGGCGTTGGCCATGTCGCGCATCATGCCGGCATCCATAAGCCAGTAGCTGGCGCACAGATAGTTCCAGTAGTCAACAGCCTCAGGCAGAGGACCATTCTGTCCGAAGGCGCGTCCGCTGCAACTCTCCAGTGGTTCGTAGCTCAACCAGTCGGCCCACTGATAGTTTCCGTTCTCGTTTCTGAGCGCATTGTGATCGTATTTTGTCTCCGCAACGTGGTTCATGAAACGCTCCATTGAAGCCCACGACTCGTCAACCACCTGTTTGTCGCCGTACTGTTTCCATACGACCCATGGCACAATGATTCCCGCATCGGCCCAACCGAGGCGCATCATGTCCTGGTCGCCGCATCCGTACTGTGCGAACGGAGCCACGCCCGGATAGCCGCCTGTGGGCGACTGGGTGTCGCGCATGTCCTGCAACCACTTATGGAAGAAACGTTTGGTGTTGGCGAAGAATGTACCTGTCTCTGCAAACACCTGTGTGTCGGCAGTCCAGCCCAGACGTTCGTTGCGCTGCGGACAGTCGGTAGGAACAGACAGATAGTTGGACAGCTGTCCCCAATATGTGTTAGAGATAAGTTTGTTCACAAGTTCGTTACCCGTAGTGATGTGTCCTATCTCCATGTCCTTGGCGATAGATGTCACGGGAACGCTGCGTATCTTCTTTATTGTCACCGGCTCAGTGACGGTGATTGATACGAAACGATAGCCGAAGAACGTGTTTTGCGGACGGAAGGTTACGGGCTTGTCTACTGCCGCAAAGGTGTAGTCGAGCATCATGCCTGTATCAGGTATGCGCAGATTGAGACGGTGAACGCTGCCTTCAGGTCCGTCCATGCCTCTGCTCTTAGCTCCGTTTCCATCGTTGAGCAGCTCTCCCGTCACGCAATGAAGCTTTGTGCCTTCCTTTGCCTGGAAGACGAACTCAGGCACGGCGGCGGCATTCTGTCCGAAGTCAACCACCAGATTCTCGCCCGGATTTACCTGCATGGACTCTCCGTCCTTGAATTTCTTCTTTATGACAACCTTGCCGTAAGCGTCGTCGCTCTGCCCTGTCACGTCCTGCCAGGTATAGGCATCGACGGGAGCGAGTGCAAGGTCCTGACGCATATATATCTCGGCACCGTTGTTCGGACGTATCTGTCCGCGGAATTCGTGGTTCACTTCAGGCTTTGAGAGCTTGGCAGGAGTAAGATAGCCCTGTGGCTCGCGGGCATCGTAAACCTCGCCGTCGAATATGGCGGCATGCTTCACCGGTCCGGCAATACCTGCCAGCCAGTTGTCTGTATCGGTTCCGTAAAGTCGTGTGGTTCCGTCGGCATAGGTCACACGCAGCACGCCACGAAACGCGCACTTGGTGCCATACATGCCCTGAGTTCCGCCGGGGGTGACGATCTTGTCGGCCCACCAGCCCGGTGTAACCTGCGCGGCCAACTGGTTCTCAGCTCCGGAGTGTCTGTCGAACAGGTCGGTTATATCATATGTAAACGAACGCTTGGTCTTGAGCGGATGGGTGAATCCGGGCTTGAGCACCTCTTTGCCGACGAGCTTGCCGTTGACATACAGGTCATAGACTCCAAGTCCTGCCGTCATCCATTCCACACGTTTCACCTTGGCTTCGTTGGTCAGTGTGGATACAAACCAGTTGGCACCGTCAGCCGCACGCGCACCATCGTTCACAGTACCCGTCACAACAGGTGCATTGACTACGGAAATCCATTCAGAATTTTTCCACGCTTCACCATCAAACCCGTCGATCAGTGTCCCCACGTTTTTCTTGTCGGCAGTACCGCAAGCCGTAAACATCGCGAGTGCTGCACAATAAAGCATCTGTTTGTAGTTCATCATATTATATTTTGTTTTTATGAAATTCTATCTTACGACCCCTGCAACAGATAAACCGTATTATTTCAGACAGTTTAAGCAGTAGGTGCTGAATATCCGCACAATTCGCCGGTCGGCGACACGGCTTTGCAGCTTGACGCACAAAGCGGCAGGCAAGACAAAAAGTTCGGACATTCTCTTGTTTTAGTCATTAGTTTTATTCAGACAGACATCAATGCCGGAAACTGACTTTCATCCACAGGAAAGAACCGTGCGGAACGGCGGCAGAAGACGGCATGTGCGTCAAAGACAAAGTTAAGGAAATATTTTGTACGAGCGACGCATACAGGCGTGTTTTTGATGCGAGGGTGTCAGAATGTATAGTGAAAAATATCAAAAAGCGCAGCCTGCATATTGTTACCGCTGAATATTAAAAGAAAAGAACCGGGTGCAGGAATAGCATTTTGCGCTGCCCGCAACTTATGATAGGACAAAAAACAAAGTGTCCGCACCACCGTAATGGAGGCGCGGACACCGGTTGTTTATGCTTTGTTCATGATGTTAACGACTATTTGTCGGTAGTCGGGAAAGCCGATATGCGCAGACGGGCGGCACCCATCGGCACGAGCGTTATGTCGTCGAGCGTGGCGGCTTTAGGCGCGCACTCGTCGGGCAGGACTCCGCACAGCTTGGTGGCATCGAGCGTCCACGACGGCACCTGACGGCCTTTGGCCTTGAACTCGAGCGGTACGCTCTCAAGCGTGAACGGGAAATTGTCGGCCGGCCACGGCTTCTTCACCACCTCGATGTCGCCGAGCGCGTTCGCGGGGTTGAGATAGAGGGCGTAGTTCCACGGGCTGTCGGCATATATTTCGGTGGTCGGCCACTGCGACGCGTCGGCGTTTTTCTGCCACTGGCTGTCGTGTATGGCGGTCTCCTTGCTGTCGCGCTTCACGTAGCGTTCCTTAATCTTCAGCGACAAGGTGAGCGGTCCGTAGTCAACGCTCACGCTGTTCTTGTTGACCTGCCAGCGGCGCATGCTGAGCGACATGGGCACACGCAGGCTCACACTGTCGCCTTTCTTCCACTCGCGACTGATGCAATAGTACTTGCCGCTCACGGGAGCCACGGTCTGTTTCTCGCCGTTTACATACACCTCGGCATTCTTTGTCCACGTTGGTATGCGCAGATAGAGCGGGAACTCGGCCTTGCCTTTGTCAATAGTTATGGTGATGTTCTCGTCGAAAGGATAGTTGGTCGTCTCTGTCACCGTTACTTTCTTGTTGTCTGCCACCTTCACATCAGCTGTGCAGGCTGCGTACATCACGAAGGCCATGCCGTTGTCTGGAGTTGCATAGACAAGATTCTCGGAGTAGTAAGGCCATCCCTGCGAATGGTTGTGCTGGCAGCAGCGGCTGCTGAACGGGTTCATCGAGAGGAACGGTCCGCTGTTTGCAATGCCGGGACTGTGGTTCTCTGAGTCGCTCTGCACCATGTTGGGCGATGTGATATATCGCAACGAACGGAAGTCGGGCATCACTGCGGCGGGATATGTATTGAAGGCAACGTCCTCGCAGTTTTCGGCCCAGTATGGGTCGCCTGTGAAGCGCAGCATTATCTCGTCTGACGCCATCTGCTCCACCATTCCGCATGTCTCCACGCCCTGACGCGGGTCTATATAGCCCAGACGCGCGTTCTCGTCGCTGCCGAACATGCCGCCCGGCACTTGTCCGAAGGTGCGGCGTATGAGGTGCTGCACGTTGTATGAGGCATGAAGCATGGCCTTGTCGCCGGTGAGCATGTAATAGGTTGCCGGCTCGCGGAAACACTCGGCTATGTTCACATTGTGCCAGTTTGGCAGGCTCGTGGGCTGACACCAGTCGGCGGTGTTGCGGTGTATCTTGTGTGCAAGGTCGAGAAGGAATTTATCTCCAGTGCGGTTGTAAAGCCATAAGACAGTGTAGAGATTGTCGCCGCCACGGCTGTTCTCCCAATAATCCTCGAGAAACTTGTCGTCGGGGATGGTAAGCTGCCACTTGAAATAATCGGTCATGAGCTTTATCACGCGCTCGTCGCCACTGTATTCATAATAGGTCTGAAGCGTGGACAGCGCTATCATCTGGGCCCAAAGCTCAGGCTTGTCACCGTGCATGTTCACCGGTCCGAACGAACCGTCGGGACGCTGGCTGTTCAGTATGGCCTCAATCCACAGTTTGGTCTCTTTAAGCATCTTCTTATCACCGAGGATATAGGCGAGGTCGCTGTATCCTTTCAGCCAATAAGGCACTTCCTCCCATCCGTGGTCGCCACCGGAAGTGAGCCACGCGTTGTTCTCTTTGTCGAGCCAGGCAGATATCTCACCGAGATGACCGGTGAGACCGTCGCGCTGCAACTCAAGATAACGCCCCACCCAACCTGTCGGGTGTATGCTGCCGACAGGAAGCTTGATGAAGCTCTGCTGACGCAACGGGGCACGGCTGTTTACATAATTGTTGCTCTGACTTGTGTTGTCGGGCCTGTCAACAACACGTATGGTCTGTGCTCCGACAGCGCCTGACGACAGAAACAACAACAATGACACCAACTGATATTTTAACTTTATCATAAGTCCTTTTGTTTGTAAACGCATAATATGAAAAATCACTCTCCGCGCGAACGGAGAGTGATTGGATGTATGTTTGATAAAAATCCTGTCAGATTATTACCAGTTAATCGCATGCTGACGGTCAGGCTCTTGAGTATTGATCTGACGCTCACCAGTCAGAGAACCACGTACAGAATATGTCATTTCATAACCAGGAACCAATGTATAATCGGTGAACGAATAATTGATATTATTGATTATGACATAACGGTGAAGAATGTAATCCTTAACGGCATCCATCTCTTCAACAACAGTATAACGTGTAATTTCCTCTTCTCCAGTAGCTTCATTCTTCGTTACCTCAAACTTCATGTTCGGATTGTCACATGAGAACTTAACAATACCATGTGAATCGTCTGTAGGAACGAACTGGAGTTTAACCTTATAGTTGGCACGGTCAACACGATCCTCATCTATTGTACCAGGATAAATAAATACAGTGTTCTCGTCAACAACGTACAGACGTACATTCTCAACAGCAGAAGCATTAGCTTCGTCACCCTTCATAGAAATCTGCTGAGCAGTTCCTGAGTAAACACCCGACCAGTCGTTGAACGGATAGATACGGAGAAGAGCCTTTGCATAGTACTGACGCGGATGAGATACGTAATTGTAGCTCTCATCATCAAGAATCTGAATAGGAAGAACCCATTTCTTTGACATATCGATTCCTGCAAAGTTGAACTTAATGTTCAGCAGTTCAACGTCCTTACCCTTGGCAATCATAAGTTCGCTTGGATAAGTTGCATAAGAAGTCATATCCTGATAATAAAGGTCAGTACGATTCTGGAAACGTGCATAGTTCATCGTTGCCAATGTATCGGGATCTGCAGACAAATGTACATTGATATTTCTGTCATTTGTTGTAGAACCTGAAACGATAACCGGCAGATCGTATTCTGAAATACCGATACCTCCGTTGCCTTCTGACTCGAACTTATTACCTATTTCCTTACCATCCTCATCAAAAAGGCATCGTGTATATGGAACATTGACTTCACGCACACCATTAGAATTCAACGGAGCGCTGAAGCTGATGTAATGTGCATACTGCTCGTCTTCCCACTCGTCATTGCAGGATGTTGTAAGCAAAAGTGCTCCAAAAAGTGATGCACCTAATATAGCTATATGTTTCATCTTATTATTCATATTTTATGATTAGTCATAATTTGTCCAACCCGGAGCCTGTACAAGTTTGTTGTTACGCTTCAACTCATCGTGAGTAACCGGCCAGAAGTACATCTTCTCTGAGAATGTCTGCTGGAGATTTGTTGTAGGAATTACACGCATGAAGTCGTCTTTTGCAGAACTTGTCATAAATACGTTCAGACCGTAAATCTGCTGTGACTCTTCAATTGGAGCATCCATCCAACGACGGAGGTCAAAGTAACGCTTGCCTTCACCGAGGAACTCAATCATACGCTCACGCTTGATTTTCTCGCGCAGTGCATTCTTGTCGTTATATGTGGCATCTGAGAAATCAGGCACACCGGCACGGATACGGATAGGCTGGATTCCCTTCTTGATTTCGTTTACATCACGAGAAATTGTATATGTTGTGCTACCATCCCATGATGCAACATTATGTGTACCATCAAGTTCGTTAAGAGCTTCTGCATACATCAACAGAATGTCAGCATAGCGGATAGCAGTCTCAGCCTTTGCAGAGATATTGTCCATTGAGTGATTACCGGAAATATAATCACTTGGATTATACCATTTTCTCACACCAATACCTGTACGCAGATAAGAGAACGCATTGATGTATCCGTCTCCACCGCCACGATAATAGAATATCTGTCGGTTGCGGTTTGATGCAGTCGGGTCACCGGCACACTCCCAAACGCTTCCACTGAAAGCTACAGATGCATAGAAACGCGGTTCACGGTTAGCATACTGCAAGGAAACATTGGCTTTCAATGGCGGATAATCCTTATAGTTCTGGCGTGTAGTCCATCCCTGAACACGCTCAGAGCCATCACCACCGTTCAATTCGCTGTCCTTACCAGGAACATCAGTTCCATCATTCATATAATATGCATCAACCATCTTCTGTGTCAGACCGTGAGTGTTCCATCCTCCACAGCTAACCGGCATCTCATGAAGAACAAAAGATTCAATAGAACCGTTATTATCTTTGAGCATGTTATTAACTCGAGAGAAAATAAGCTCAGGATTATCCTGTGGATATACATTTCCGTTAAAGATATTTGCATATGATTTCTGCGGGTCTATATCCTTCCATCCGTCAGGCCAGTTTTTCTCAGAGAAGTTTCCGTCTGCAGGCGGTACGATAGTTGCCGGACTGATATCTGTGTCAGATGTACTGAACGGAGCATGGTACAGTTCATAAGCACCAAGTTCCATTACATCTTTGCAGGCAGCGGCAGCACGAGCCCACTTGCTCTCATCATATTCTTTGCTGAGCAGATATTCACCGTTCTTGTTCTTGAAGTCCTCAGCAATGCTTGCATCAACCTTTGAAGGATCATGCTGACCATTTGCAAGCTGACCATTTGCAAGAGGACTTGCTGCATAGATGTAAGCCAAAGCACGTGTTGCGAGACATGCACCCTTTGTCGGACGTGCGATGTTTTCCTGATCACGCTTGGTGTACTGTATTTCTTTTGCAGCCTGAACCATTTCGCTTGCGATATGCTCAACAACTTCTTCATAAGTACTACGTGCAATAGACATATCCTCATAAGTCTGGGTATAATCAATACCTTCATCTGGAACGATTGGCACCGGACCATATTTGCGAAGAAGCAACCAATAATAGTATGCACGTACGAAACGAGCCTGTCCTTTATAATCAAGCTTCTCAAGCTCACTCATATCTTTGTTCTTGTCAACATTATGAATGAATACCGAAGCCTGATAGATTCCTTTATAACAAGAAGCCCATGCATTGTTGTCATAGTTTTCGTCATAAAGTCCCATTCTGTAAGAGTTATAAGAAACTCTCACATCGTCCTTATTATCTCCGAACAGTTTTGAGTCGCGGTCGCCATAATACATACAGTCATCAAAACTGTTATAAAATCCAGCTCCTTTTGAACCAACATCAACATTCTCTCTTTTCAAGAAAGAATAAGCGTATGCCAGCCATTCCAAAGTCTGGTTCTTGTCAGAGAAAACAGACTCAAGAGTTCTACGATCGTCAAAATATTTGTCTGAATCCAAATCAACGCAAGAAGTCAGAGATCCTACGCCGAGAACCGACAACATTAATATTGCTATTTTCTTTTTCATATTGACTGTTTTTTTACAAATTAACCTGTACACCCACAGTTACTGATTTTGTAAGAGGATATTCCTCACCGCGTGTCTGCAGTGACTCTGGATCCCATGTATCAAACTTAGACCAAGTCAGCAGGTTTGTTCCTGTAACGTAGAAACGTATACTGTTGAAATGTATTTTATTTACAATTGATTTCGGCAATGTATAACCGAAGTCAAGGTTCTTCAAACGAATATAGCTCATATCACGAAGCCAGAATGAAGACGGCTTTTCATTATTTGCATTCACACCGTATGTCAGACGAGGATATGAAGCATTCGGGTTTTCTGTTGCTGTTGTACCGGATATTTCTGAAGAAATCCAACGGTCGTCAAGCATGCCCTTGAATACATTACCCCACTGATTCTCGCGGAAAGCATATACGTTCTTACCTTCGATACGTACATCAGATTTGCCTGCTCCCTGGAAGTGGAGGTTGAAGTCGAAATCTCTCCATCTTACAGTAAAACCAAGACCGTATATAAGGTTAGGTGTAGATGTTGCACCTATTGCGACCATATCACCATCAGTAATCTGTCCGTCACCATTCACATCCTTATACTTGATGTCACCAGGCTGGTAATCACCGAATGTCTGTACAGGGCTGTTGCGGATATCCTCATAATCTTTGAACAGACCAAGAGCAATAAGACCCTTCTGCTGATTTACGCGATAACCTTTATTGTACTGATAAGGATAAGCATTGAACTGCTCATCAGATTCAAGAACCTCATTCTTGCTATATGTAATGTTACCACGTACTGTAAGATCAACTTCACTGATTCTCTGATTGAAAGAGAAGTTTCCATCAAAACCTTCACTCTTCACCACACCTACGTTAGCCCAAGGTGAGCTTTCGAAACCTGCCATTGCAGGAATGTAGTTACGCTTCATATACTGTCCGCTACGCTTCTCATAGAAGTAGTCAACAGTCATAGAGAACTTGTTGTTAAACAACACAAGATCAAGACCAAGGTCGCTCTTGCGTGCAACTTCCCATGTCACATTATGTGACGCCAACTGTGTATAATGAATACCATGGAAATTCTTTGCATACGTAGATGTACCAAAATTATACACATCATCATAAACAATATTTCCATTATTATCCTTATGTGTGAGATAATCCAATGTATAAAGATACGGGAATCGCTCACTCATAGCATCATTACCTACTTTACCATAAGAATAACGAATCTTGAACATATTCATCCAAGGAGCAGCCTTACGCACAAAAGTTTCTTCTGCAACGTTCCATGCCAAAGAGAATGCCGGGAAGAATCCCCAACGATGACCATCTGCAAAGTTCTCTGTTCCATTATAACCGAAGTTACCATCTATAAAATAACGGTTTGCATAGTTATAAGTCACCTGACCTGCAAGAGCCATGTTCTTACGTGATACAGAGTTCTTGATATCAGTACCCAAGTTCTGGGTCTGAATGCTTGTATCCTGTGTGAAACGCGCATTGAATCCGACAGTATGAACCTTTGCAAAGGTACGGTTGTAGTTAAGCAAAAGTTCAAGGAATTCACGACGCGAACCAGAGTTTCCACTATCCTGCGTCATATCCTGTGCACCGCGAATCTGGTCCCATATAATATTTCCATTATCATCACGTCCGTTTGCATGATATGTTGCCGGAGAACGTCTATGGTTAATCCAGTTGTCGTTGTATGTATCGTAGCCGAAACGTGCAGTAAATTTAAGACCCTGTGTAATAAAGTCAAGATTCTGTTCAAGTGCAGCGTTTGAATAGAGGTTATTTGTCCATTCTTCATTATAACCTGTCTGTGTTGCAGATACCCATGGGTTCACGTGGTTATCATCACGACCGATATTGATCTGAGGAACATAACCATTTGAATACATAATCGGTGAGAGAATGTTGTTGTAACCGAAGAGCTGTCCCCATACAAGGTTATCACCAAGTCCCGGACTGTTACGTTTGTTCAAGTCACCAGATACACCAAGTCTCAAAACTGTTGTAGGAGTGATGTCGATATCGACATTCAAACGATAGTTCCAACGCTTGTAGTTTGCGTTTGTATCATACTTATCACGAAGAGTCTGGTCTGTCTTATACATTCCTTGATCCTCTACGTATGCGATAGAAGCATAGTAACGTGATGTATTACCACCACCACTGAGGTTCACATTGGCACGATAACTGAAAGCTCCATCCTTAAGAAGTACATCTTTCCAGTCAACGTTTGGATAAAGGTCCGGATCAAGTCCGTTAAGGAACAATTCTTTTTCTTCTGGAGAATATGCAGCACCCATACTTCTTGTTATACGTGCCTCATTCAACAGGTCAATATATGTTCCAGCATCAACAAATTCAGGAGTAATTGTTCGTGTATTGTAAGATGTTTCGAACTTACCGTTTACATTAATCTTACCGGCCTTACCACGCTTTGTTGTGATAAGTACAACACCGTTAGCACCTTTAGAACCGTAAATTGCAGTAGCAGATGCATCCTTGAGCACTGTGAAAGACTCAATATCCTCAATGTTAAGCTCATCGAGATTATCACGCTCGAAACCATCAACAAGGATAAGTGCTGAAGAACTTGCACCGAAAGTGGAGATACCACGGATCCAGAACTCAGAAGTGTTCTTACCCGGCTGACCTGAAGTCTGGTAAGCGATGATACCAGGAACGTTTCCGGCCAAAGTATTTGACAAGTTAGAAGATGTGTAGTGCTTCAAATCACCCATATTAACATTGGTGATAGCACCGGTCACATTAAGTTTCTTCTGTGTACCCAAAGCTGTTACAACGACTTCGTCCACAGCATTAACAGTTTCCTCTGTCATCTTCACGTCTATTTTGGTCTTATCGCCCTTAACGAGCACTTCAACCTTATTGAAACCAAGATACGAGAAAACAAGAGTCTGATATTGTTTTACCTTTATTTTATATACACCATCGGCATTGGTAATAGCACCAAGTCCCGGGTCATCCTTTTTACTGACATTGGCACCGATAATAGGCTCACCTTTAGCATCGGTGACTGTACCGGTAATTTCCAAAGTCTCCTGCGCCAGAGCATTTACAGTCATGCCCAGCATTATAAACAGCATTAATAAATACTTCTTCATAACTTTGATTGTTAATTAGCAGTTGTCTCTGTTCCGCCTTCTGTACCTTCAGAATCTCCTCCTTCTGTACCGGAACCTTCATTATTATCTCCACTTTCTTCTTCAGGAAGTTCCTCCATACCTATTGTACGGATAGAGCGTCCTACAGTGTCAAGTACATAGAATATTTTCTTACTCTCATCGTAAGCAAGACCAGTCGGATCACGGAAACGTGCAACTTCACGAAGATCACCATTATCTGTTCCCCAGATATTGTTATCAGCAGCAGAAGTACGGCTACCACGTCCTGCGAAAGTACGAACGATGCCTTCCGGTGTCATGACACGTACATCATGGTTTCCTTTTTCTGCAAAGTAGAAATCATAAACATCAGACTTGCCCTGAGCAACATAGTCTTCATTCTTAACAAACACTCCCTGATAAGGTGTTGCGAGCTGTGCTGCTGTACCAACACCATCATTCCATCCAGCAGACTTCATCTGACCAGCGACAACGTAAGGAGCAGTAAATCTCTTATTTGCCTCATCATAGTCTGTACGGAGAATATAATGCTGGTTGACAACAACTATATAAGCATATTTTCCTGATGGGTGCATAACCATCTTGAACTCCCAGTTGATATCCTGAATTGTGAACAACATCTGGAATGCGTCATTGTCGAGAACTTGAGGAACCCATGTACCGCCACTATCAACAACGTCAAAATAATCCTGAAGGTCAAGACGGAATACCTGTCCCTGTTCATAAGAGTTAAAATAAAGTTCTCCATTGATCGGGTGGATATAAGCACCATTACACTGTCTGTAAGCAGCCAAGAGCTGAATAGGAGAATTGTCATTGAAAGAACCATCCTCATTACGTGTAACAATCCAAACAGAGTTACTGCGCTGCTGGCTGTTATCCATATCTACAGAAACAATCATGTACTTGCCATCCAAAGTAAAGTCTACAGAACGCAGACGACCTGTACCGAATCTTGAAGAAGACATTACTGATGTTACAGTTTCTGTTTCAAAATCCATAAGCTGAATACCAGGACTTCCGTTATCGTATACAATATACAGGTGTTTCGGGTACAATGGATCGAATTTCATCTCACCATCAGCAGCGAATCCTGTACACTCATCAAACGGACCATCGTGCCAGCCCTGGTCGTCAAACTCATTGCGATAACCTGCAATACGTCCTACGACCATTTTAAGTTCATAATTGAAGTTCTCAGGAGAAACAGCGGTCTGTGTTCCCATTGTCTCATCACCAACTGTAACTTCAATTTCACCTGTGTAAGCACCAGAAGGAACAAAGCAATAAATACCGTCCTTACCGTTCTTCACATTACTCTTACAACTGATCAAGACAGCTTTCTTACCACCAATTGTCACATCAACTTTGGAAGTGTCGTTGCCGAAATTAACCCACCGTCAAGTTAGAAGTGCAACTCCGCCACCGCCTTCCTCCGTCCTTGGAG
>USHV01000042.1 GCA_900554695.1 uncultured Prevotella sp.
GAGGTCTTTTTCAAAAATATTTCGTAATGTTGCACTCGCTGGTTGACTCTGCCCTGTATATTTGCACCTGTCTTTGTGTCAAAAAATGATATGAAAAATTTGGTGATGGCGTAGAAAACAACTATCTTTGCATACGAATTTGTCCTATGGTGTAATGGTAGCACTACAGTTTTTGGTTCTGTCAGTGGTGGTTCGAGTCCGCCTGGGACAACACAGAAAGCGTCAGGTCGTTTGATCGGACGCTTTTTTTAGTGCCATGAAAAAGAGCGCGGAAGAGGTCATTTCGGGAGTGGTTTCAATAGAAAGCCGCGCTTTCCATAACGCATCATCGCTTTCACATTCTGCTTAAACGGATCCCGGAGCGGGCCTCATACCGCAAACATACACTCTATATTATAATTATCACCCACCCTACATTTCCGTTCTCCTGCCGTAATCACGCCCTGCCCGTTGCATATAAGTAGCAAGCAACGCCTTCGACAAAGATGTTGGTCTCGCCGACAGGCAAGGGAACGAAACACATGGGACATCCATCTGACGGTTTGGGATTGACCATTGTGCGCGACTTTCAATTTGTAACCGGTTTTTGATTTTTTACTCAGAGTTTCCCACTCTACCCCGAAAAATAAGCGCGTATTTGCGGACCGAGCCGTCTTCGGGCGCAAATACGCGAAATATGAGAGGATTTTATAATGTATTGAATATCAATAATTTATATTTGAGAGGTATTTCCTCGCATTGCGAAAAGCACCATTTCGGCCCCTGAAATGGGCCATATCGGGTGCTGAAATAGGCCATATCGCACCATGAAATGGGCTTTATCGCAACACGAAATGGGCTATTTCGGAAAGCGGAATGTATCTTTTCGGACTATGTTATGGGGTATATCAAAAGGCGGTATTATCCTAAACATCCTCTATTATGGACGATTTAACATTCGTTTGCATCTATTTCGCGAAAATATTTTGTCAAAATTTAGTCAAGAAAAATTGTAAGTTCGTCTTGCGGTTTTCCATTGAACCGTCACCGGAATATTGTCTGTCACACGATGATATAAACTCTGTGAGGCAGTAAAAGACTGCGTTAGGACAATAAAAAAGCCGCTTGCGGGCGGCTTTTTCCTTAATATGATGATGAGTTGATTATTTTACGGTGATGAGGAAATAATTCTTCTTTCCACGCTGCACGAGCAGATATTTGCCGTCTATGAGGTCGTCGGATGTAACGACACGGTCGAACGCACTCAGCTTCTCCTTGTTGAGCGACACTCCTCCACCCTGAACGAGCTTGCGCATCTCGCCTTTGCTTGCGAACACCTTTGCCTCGTCGCTTGTGAAGAGGTCCACGGCCGGCTGGCCGAGCTTGTCTTTCGCCATGTCGAAATGAGGCACTCCCTCGAATATGTTGAGCAGTGTGGCCTCGTCAATCTTCTGCAGAGTCTCTTTTGTTCCCTTGCCGAAGAGTATTCCCGAAGCCTCTTTCGCCATCTCGAGATCCTCCTCAGAGTGCACCATGACGGTTATCTCGTCTGCAAGACGCTTCTGAAGCACGCGGCGTCCCGGGTCGGCCTTGTGTTCCTCCACGAGTCCGTCGATGGTCTCCTTGTCCAGACTTGTGAATATCTTTATGTAGCGTTCAGCGTCCTCGTCACTCACGTTGAGCCAGAACTGATAGAAAGCGTACGGCGTGGTACGGTTGCGGTCGAGCCATACATTGCCGCTCTCGGTCTTTCCAAACTTCTTGCCGTCGGCCTTGGTGATGAGCGGACAGGTGAGCGCGAAGGCCTCAGCCTCGTTGCCCAGAGTACGTCTGATGAGCTCCGTACCTGTTGTCATGTTGCCCCACTGGTCGTTTCCGCCGAGCTGCAGCTTGCATCCCTTGGTCTGATAAAGATGAAGGAAGTCGTAGCCCTGGAGCAACTGATAAGTGAACTCGGTGAACGACAGACCGTCGCGCGACGTTCCGTTGAGTCGCTGCTGCACGCTCTCCTTCGCCATCATGTAGTTCACGGTGATGTGCTTGCCCACCGTACGCGCGAAATCGAGGAAGCTGAAGTCCTTCATCCAGTCGTAGTTGTTCACCATCTCGGCCTTGTTCTCGCCCTCGGCGTCGAAGTCGAGGAACTTGGAGACCTGCTTTTTTATGCACTCCTGGTTGTGATACAATGTGTCGGCATCGAGCAGATTGCGCTCCTGACTCTTTCCCGAAGGGTCGCCTATCATTCCCGTCGCACCGCCGACGAGTATTATCGGCTTGTGTCCGCAGCTCTGAAGATGGCGCAACATCATAATGCCACACAGGTGGCCAATGTGCAAGGAGTCGGCAGTCGGGTCGGTGCCGAGGTATGCCGTCACCATCTCCTTCTGCAGGAGTTCCTCGGTTCCCGGCATTATCTGCGCAAGCATACCGCGCCAGCGCAGTTCTTCAACAAAATTCTTAGTCATCGGATATATGTTTATTTTGGATTTTCTGTCTTCGATTATATGTCTTCATGAATACTCGGCTCCGTCGTTCCGCCCCGCGTTTTCGCGCTTGCGGCTCAAGGCACAGGGTCGTATCCGCTTCCGCCCCAGGGGTGACATCTGAGCAGACGTCTCACGGCGAGATAAAGACCTTTCACCGGTCCGTGCCTCAGCAACGCCTGACGCGCATATTCGGAGCATGTGGGAGTGAAACGGCATGATGGAGGAGTGAACGGGCTTATCACTTTCTGATAGAACACTACCGGCACCACAAGCAGGCACGCCAGGCTGTGTGACAGGAACGAAAGCATGCGCCGCAGGGTTCTCATAGCTTCTCGCTGAGTCTTACGAGCAGGCTGCGGACGTGTGCTTCCACGTCTGCCGTGTCGTGCAGTTCGTCGTCGAGCCATATCAGGGCGAACGCCGCCATGCGGTCGGGATGCGCTGCCATGCGGTCGAGCACGGTGTATTTGTTCTTGCGGTAAGCCTCGCGCAGCTGACGCTTCACCCTGTTGCGCTTCACGGCACGCTTGAAATGGCGCTTCGATACGCTCACCATCACCTGTGCCTGCGGATCGTGTTCAGACTCGCGCTCCACAATCATATACACCATCCGCACCGGAAACGAAGTCATGGCACGGCTTCCGCCTCCGTTGAAGAGCTTTTCCATGAGCTTGCGGCTCGTCATACGCTCTTCCTTTTTCAGTGTTAAAGGTCGGCTTGCCTCCATTGTTCCGGTGTCTCAGGGCGTGTATCACTTGTTCTTCTGAAGATATGCTCTCAGCGCGCTTGTCATCGAAGGATGCTCGGCTGTGGGCGCCTCGAGGTCGAGAGTAAGGCCGTTTTCAACCACGGCACGTGCTGTGGCAGGACCGAATGTGGCGATGCGCAGATTGTCGCTCTTCATGTCGGGGAAGTTCTTCTTGAATGACTTGATACCCATCGGCGAGAAGAACACGAGCATGTCATAGTCGAACGACTTTATTTCTTCCTCTGTGAAGTCGTTGCTTACGGTGCGGTACATCACGCACTCACGGTGGATGAGCTTCTTTGAGTCGAGCAGATTCTTCACGTCATCGTTGTGAACCTCACTCATAGGAACGAGATACTTCTCGGTCTTATGCTTCACCATTGTGGGCAGCAAATCGTTTATCTTTCCCGTAGTACCGAAGAACACCTTGCGCTTGCGATACTGTACGTACTTCTGTATGTAGAGCGCAATGGTCTCAGTGACACAGAAATACTTCATGTCCTCTGGTATCTCCACACGCATTTCCTTTGCCAGCTTGAAGAAATTATCAATGGCATGACGCGAGGTGAAGACGATTGCCGTATAGTCGAGGATGCTTATTTTCTGCTGACGGAACTCCTTCGGGCTCAGTCCTTCAACCTTTATGAAAGGACGGAATACGAGTTCCACGTTGAAGTCCTTGGCTATGTCATAATAAGGAGATTTCTCGCTTGTCGGTTGGGGTTGAGATATTAGAATCTTCTTTATCATCTTTGGTTTATTAGAAATTTACTTTCAAATAATCACTTGTCATTGCCAGAAAGCCAAGCAAAGCAAATACAGGCATGATTTCCAGCGCACAAAAGTACAAAAAAAATTGCACAATGGCATCTCTGCGCTGAAAAAAGATGTTATAAATCTTATAAAATGACAGAATTTTAGATAAAATCACAACAATTGATGTCAATATGAGAGTGTTGCCGATAGAAAATCCGAAGTATGTCTGGAGCAGCACAACGGGCAGCAGGCACTGCCCTTCTATCGACATGATGAACATCAGCGACTTCATCCATGCCTCGTTGCGACGCCGGCTGAAGAACACCATTCCACACAGCCATTGCAGCAACATCTTCAGGACCACGTACAGAAGGAAGATGCAGAAAAACACTCCTATCACCACATAATGATCTACTATGAACGTGTCGGTGACGTAACGCTGGACATAGAAGAACGTGACTATGGAAAGCAACAGACAAGTCTGAAGCATGAGGAAGAACTGGAAGCGCAGCTCGGTGGATGTCTCGGTGAGCGGTTGGGCGTCGTCGCGGTTGGGACGGAAGAACAAACGTGCCTGGCGGGCCATGAAACTGCGCGACTTTGAGAACGCTATCGCTCCGAAGATGAAGCATGCCAGCAGCAGCGCCGTGATGAGATTGTCGCGGCCAACGCTGTAAGGCACAGGGTCGCCTGCCACGCCCGGCAGTCCGCCATACAGGTCGGGATCGAAGCATGGCTTGCCCGTGAAGTACGACTCACGGTAAAGCGAGTTGAGCGTCAGGTCCTCCATGCATCTCTGCTGCTTGTGTCCGGGCAGCGTAAGTGTGTCGGGCCGGTTGCTCGGAGCCACGATCACCGGCTCGAAGTTTGCGCTCACGGCCGAGTCCTGCTGCGCTGGTGTGGCATCGGCCGGCAGACGGTCGAGCACCGCCTTCACCGTCAGCGGACGCTTATATTTCACGGCTGCCGCTTCTTCCTGTGCGCCGGCAGCCTGCATAATGGAGTCGGCCTGCTCTGTTGTCATAATCTTCTGTATATATAAATAATGTATATTATGAATTGCGCGGCCGACAATCGACCGCGCAACGCCCTTTCAGCGTCATTTCAGCCCGAAGGCTTCCTTTATCATATCCACCTTGTCGAGCTTCTCCCACGTGAACAGTTCCACCTTGATGGTGCGTGTGGGATGATAGTGACTGGTGAATGTCTTCTCCACAACCTCGTTCTTTCGTCCCATGTGTCCGTATGCGGCAGTCTCAAGGAACATCGGTTGGCGGAGCTTCAGCATGCGTTCTATGGCTTTCGGACGAAGGTCGAACATGCGTCCTATCGCCGCAGCTATCTCGCCGTCGGTCATGTTCACGTGGCTGCGTCCGTAGGTATTGACATATATGCTCACCGGACGTGCGACGCCGATGGCATAGCTTATCTGCACGAGCATCTCGTCTGCCACGCCCGCTGCCACCATGTTCTTGGCTATGTAGCGTGCCGCGTAGGCAGCCGAACGGTCCACCTTGCTCGAGTCCTTGCCCGAGAACGCGCCGCCACCGTGTGCACCCTTGCCTCCGTAAGTATCGACAATTATCTTGCGGCCGGTGAGTCCGGTGTCGCCGTGAGGGCCACCTATGACAAACTTCCCGGTAGGATTGACGTAGTATTTTATGTCGTCGCCGAAGAGCGCGAGCACCTTTTCCGAATTTATCTGTGCCTTAACGCGCGGCATGAGTATGTTCTTCACGTCGCTCTCTATGGTTGCGAGCATGCGCTCGTCGTCCTCGTCGAACGGGTCGTGCTGTGTAGATACGACGATGGTGTCTATGCGCTGTGGCACGCCGTCGTCCGAATATTCCACCGTAACCTGGCTTTTCGAGTCGGGTCTGAGATAAGTCATCTCCTTGCCATCCTTGCGTATGTCGGCCAGAGTGCGCATTATGAGCTGCGCGATGTCGAGCGCCACGGGCATGTAGTTCTCGGTCTCGTTGGTGGCATAGCCGAACATCATTCCCTGGTCGCCGGCTCCCTGCTCCTCGTCGTCCTCACGACTCACGCCGCGGTTGATGTCGTCGCTCTGCTCGTGTATGGCGGTCAGTATGCCGCACGAGTCGCCGTCAAACTGATATTCCGACTTGGTGTAGCCTATGCGCTTGATGGTCTTGCGCGCCACGGTCTGCAAGTCGATGTAGGCTTCGGAGCGTACCTCGCCCATGATTACCACCTGTCCGGTGGTGACAAAAGTCTCGATAGCACAATGTGCGTGCTCGTCGTAGGCCAGAAACTGGTCGAGCAGCGCGTCCGATATCTGATCGGCCACCTTGTCGGGATGTCCTTCAGACACTGATTCTGATGAAAAGAGATAGCTCATTTTGTTGTTTTTATTTTATGTGAGGCAAGAACTGCTCCTCACTACCAAACACTATCGCATGGCTCCATCAAACCGATTTCACCGTTTTAGCATTTTTTTCCGTGGTTGCAAGCAGCCAAATTCTTCCACTCCGTTTTACTTATTGTTTTATAATCTTCGCGAAAACGCATGCAAAATTATACATTATTTCCAACATAGACAAATTCTTATTTCTTATTTTTCATTAACTGTCCGTTATCTTGCATTAAGGCCGCGGAAACGCCGCTCCGGGGCGGTCGTCGGACAAGAGTCAAAATGTATAAATATGCAATCATACTGTATGAAAAACGAATAAACCTACCCCGTGACCCTCTGAGAATCGTTTATTTGCGAGCAAACGCCTCTTCGGCCGCAAATACGCGAGTTTTGAGAGGTTTGCGCAAGTGCTTGTCAGTCAGCGGTTTGCATTTTCCGACAATCCGAAGTGCATCACATGGTATTGCGAAATGGCCTATTTCGCAATGCAATAAAGCCCATTTCGTGCTCCGATATGCCCTATATCGTGCTCCGATTAAGCCCATTTCAGGGTGCAATAAAGCCCATTTCGCAAAACAGTATGGTTTTTCATGCCGTCCGGAAGGGGGAAAACGACGTTTCGTTAATGAATATTCCGGCCGAAAGAGCCCGTTTCGTCGCAATCCGTTTTCTATTTCGCGAAAAAATTTTGTCAAAATCCTTTACTGTCGGAATTGCATAAATATACATTTATGCGGTGACCGGACGTTATCCGGAATGTTCCGCCTGACGATATGAGACAGGCCGTCAGCACCGGACGAAAGGGCACAAAAAAGCCGGACGTCGCATGATGAAAAACGTCCGGCTGTTATAGTCCGCGGCGACATACGCCCCGCAGGACTATAAATTATGTTGCCGCCACGAAATCGCGGCGGGGAAAGTCGCATCAGTTAAGGAACACCAACTTCTTCGGGTTCTGTCCGCCTGAGGTGAACTTACCTACATAGTTGCCGTTTGAGTCGAAGTGATAAACGGTGCCGTCACCCCATACATAGTTGGTGATGCAGACGTAAATGTCGCCCGTCAGGTCGCTCACGCTGATGCCGTAAGCGCACGCGTTCTTCATCTCGTCGGGCACATTCTTCAGCACATTGTCGTTTGTCGCGCCGGTCTTCAGGTCGTAAGAGCTTACGGTTGTTGTGCCGGTGTACGGCTGTGTGCTGTAGTCGGTTGTCGTGTTCACAATATAAACCGTGTTGCCGTGACCGGCAATGTTTGTTCCGTGACCTACTTCCGTGCACTCGCCTGTCTTCGGGTCATACACCTGTACAGGGTTGGTGTATTGTGTATAGTCAGCCGAACCGTATCCGCATATCACAATCTTACCGCCTGTTGCTATCACGCTCTGCGGGTTGGTCATTATCTCCACCTGCTCGGCTGTGTCAAAACTCTTCTCGTCGATGATTGACAAGCGGTTGTCATATCCCCATCCCGAGTTCACGCAATACACCTTGCCGTCGAGCACAGTCACCTGTTCCGGGTTCTGACCCACCTGGACAGAGCCTTTATACTCGAGCGTGTTGGCGTCGAGACGGCTCACGTAGCCGCCGTAGGATGTGACGTATATGTAGCCCGAACCGGCCGCCAGGTTGCGCACCTGTCCCAGGTCTGCCTTGTCGGCGAACGATATGCGTGCCTCTTCCTTGCCCACACCGTTGAGCTTAACGACGTAGTTTGAGTTGTAAACCACCATGTACAGATTACCGTTATAGGCTATCACATCCTGTCCGGTGTCGCCTATCTTGCGGCCGTTCTGTATCTCGTAGATGTCGGTTGTGGTGCTGCCGTACATCTGGTCGGTGGCGTAGTTGAAGCAGCAGAGGTGTGCGTTGTTCTCGCCATACGAGCCTTCGTTGAGCACAAAGCCGCGTGTGCGGGCCAGTTCAATCTGCGAGCCCTCATCCTTCCACGACCAGTCGTCATCGTTGTCGTCACAAGCTGTGAACAGAGCGGCCAGTGCCAGCATGCACAGCGGGGCCGCCTTCATTCTCAATAGTTTCATTATTTCCATTTCAGTTTTGTTGTTATGTTATTTATATTGGTTCATATCGTTTTATTGTTCCGCCGTGTGTCAGAAACTGACGGTGGCAGTAGCCTCCACCGAACGGCCCGGCATGGGATAGTATCTTATCACTTCGTAGCGCTCGTCGGTAAGGTTGCGCACCGAGACCTGGAGCATTGCCGACCACCGTCTGAACTTCAGCTCGCGCGAGACTGACAGCGTGTGCTCAGCATATCCGTCTATCTCATACTCGCGGGTGTTCTGCTGCATGGCGTAACGGCTGCCGCACATCTGCACGGTGTAGGCCACATCGAGCCACGGGGTGAGGATGGTCAGCACGGCGTTGCCCGAATGGCACGGGGTGTAGGGTATCTGATTCTTGTAGTAGATGGATGAGGGGTCGGTCACATCGAGCGCCTCCTGCCACACGTACGACGCGCTGAGCTCGGCGGCAAAACCGTGCAACGGCTCCATGCGCGCAGCCATGGTGGCGTTCAGTCCGTTTATCCTCACGCGGCCGAAATTTGCCATCTTCCACACGTAGAGCGTCGGGAAAGCCACTATCTTGTCCTTCACGGCGTTATGATAGACGTCGGCCGTGAGTGTGACATAGGCCAGCCAACCCATCCGACGGCTCGTCCATGTGAGTCCGACATTATACTCGTCGGCCTTCTCGGGCCTCAGTCCTGTTGTGCCGCTTTGGCCATAATACAGATCGTTGAACGTGGGCAGGCGGAACGTGTGCTTATACATAGCCCTGAAATAGAGGGCTTCATTCCTCAGCAGACGCAGCGAGAAAGCAGCCGATGGCGACAGTTGCCGGCGGTCGGCGGGGCGGTCGCCGTGCTCCACATGCTCGGTAGCCCATGTCGCTACGACGTTTGCGCCTATCTCCATACGGCCCGATGCATAGCGCGCGGCAAGGGCTGTGAGCGACGTCAGGCGGCGCGGGTCGGCAGGATTCTCAGCGTTCGAGCTCAAGGTGTTTACGAAAGCGTCCTCTGCCAACGACAGCGACAGGCCCTTGAGCGGGAACCATCCCAGCGTGGCAGAGCCGTAATATTCGCTCTGACGATAGGTCTCGACATAACGGCCGGTGGGATATTTCACGTCGGTATCCGTATAACGGTTCCATGAATTCACGTATTTCGCACGCGCCTCCAGCTTAAGCCGGCTGCCGAGATTCTGTCCATAGACCGCCTGTGTGAAGAATTCCTCATCCCACATGCGTTCGTGCGACTTCTTCGTATTATAGAGTATGACGGCTCCGGGCAGTCCGCGCGACGAGCTGAACCACTGCGTCTTCACGTCCAGATGGGCGTCGCGGGGCAGCAACGCATATATGTTGGCCTCGCCCTGCCATGAATATATGTCGGTGTTGAAGCGCTTGTCGGTGAGCTTTTCCGAGCCGTTTGGCAGCTCGTATGGATAGCGTCCGTCGGCGCGCATGTATGTTCCGTCGAGCGAGAACATGAGTTTCTCGTTCAGTCTCTGCCAGTAGCGCAGCTGCGGAGCGACGAGTCCCCAGCTTCCTGAGCGCACTCTGGTACGCAGTGACCAGTCGCGTCCGTCGGCGAAGACGGGCTTACGGCTCACTATCGAGAGCACCGCCGCCGAGGCGTAGTGGCGTGCCGACTGCATCACGTCGTCGTCCTCGCCTATTGTGAGCGTCACGTTCTGCACGTTGTCGGTGGCAAAACGGCTCAGGTCTATCTGTCCGGCCTGCGTGTTGCTCACCGTTACGCCGTCGTAGCTCACGGCCGTATGATTGGCTCCGAGGTTGCGCACGGACACAGTCTTCATGCCTCCTATGCCGCCATAATCCCTCACGTTGGCACCGGCAAAGCGTTTCACGGCGTCGGAGAGGGTGTATATGCCTGTCCGCTCCAGCTCGTCTCCCTCAAGTGTCTGGGTGGGACGGGCCGAACGTACGCTGCGGTCGATGCGGTGGGTGGTTACCTCCACACCGTCGATATGCCTCACATCACTATCCAAAGAGTCGGACGGCGACTGTGCATTAACGGCAACTACAACCGCAACGAGCACGGTGGTAAGCACAAGTCTCTTCATGTCTTGACGATAAAAGAAGGCATTTCGCGCAGTCTTCCTCGAGACCGCATGAAACATTTATGGCTGTTGAAGGCAGGTCTTCTGACTTGCAGTCCGGATGCGAACGCCTTCCCGGTGAATTGCCAGTGGCTCGTTGTTCGCTCCTGATAAGGACTGCTCACAGCAGCGGGACTGTCGGAGACTCTCACTCCATTCCCTTTTCATCGCGCCGAGGGCGCGAACCTTTCAACGCTGCAAATATACATAATTTAGCCGGAATAAGCATATTGACCTGCGAAAAATTAGACAAAAACGCGATGTTTTGCCGTAACGGACTAAACGACAGGTGTTTTCCTCCACCCGACCGCAACCATATCCACCGCCGGAATATGCTTCAATAGAAAACATTTCAAATTCAGAAAAAGAATAATTCTGCTTCAATAAAAGAAAATCGCAGCCTCAACCGACATACATCATTCCCAATCCTACAAACGCTTTGCGGGCGGAACGGAAGGCATATTGTGCCACATTCCGTCCCGCCCGCAATAATATAGCAAGGCTGTTATATACTTTCAAATGACCGTGAAGCCTCAGGCCTCTCTCTGACGGGTACCCATACGTACCTCGACAACATTCACGACATAGTCTGCCAGCTTCTCGCACTCGCTGATGATATCCATATACATCGTGCCGATGGCGTATGTATATTTGTGATCGTTCACGTCGTTGATGTTCTGACTCTTGAGTTGTGTGCGGTAGTTGTTTATCTCGTTCTCAATGTTGAACGAGCGGTTCACGTCGAGATTATCCTTACGTCCCGACACGATGACGTTCATCTGAGTGAGGCTGTCGTTGGTAAGGCTGAACATCTGATGCAGATGCTGATACTGCTCATCGGTGAAGTCTTCCTTTCCTTTTATCTTACGGTTGATGGTACGGGCTATGTTGTAGCAGCTGTCGCCGATGCTCTCAATCTCTGATATCTCACGCAGCATGGCGCGTATCTTTCCCTTCGTCTCGTCGCTCAGGTGGGCGTTGCTCACGTTGTCGAGATATTTTGCGATCTCAATCTCCATATTGTCGCTGATGGTCTCATATTTCTCGATGCGTGCAAAGAGTTTTGCGAAGTCGGCGTCGTTATTGGTTTCGAGCAGGTCGCGCACCATAGAGAACATGCGCTGTATGCGCTCTGCAAACGAGGTTATCTCCTTACGTGCCTCAAGCACAGAGAGCTCCGGTGTCTGCATGATACCGCTGCTGATGAAACGCAGGCGGAAGTCCTCGTCCTCGTCGCGGCGCGAAGGCTTTATCATCTTGCACACCACCTTCTCCATCTGCGGTATGAACCATATGAGGAGGAACGTGTTGCATACGTTGAACATGGTATGGAACATGGCAAGTACTATCGACAGCTTCTGCGCGCCAACGTTTCCGTCGGCCGGATTGTAGTCGACAATAGAGCAGACCATATTTACAAACGGATAGAAGAATACGAGAACCCAGATAACACCGAACACGTTGAACATGAGATGTGCCAGTGCGGCGCGGCGAGCCTGGGTGTTGGCGCCAAGTGCTGCAAGGTTTGCTGTGACGGTGGTGCCGATGTTCTCACCCATGACAAGGGCGATACCAAGATATATTGGAAGTACACCGGTGGAACACAACAGGATGGTTATGGCCATGACGGCGGCCGATGACTGCACGATACACGTTATCACCGTGCCTATAAGAAGGAATGCAATGATGGTGAGATAACTGCTTGTGTCGAACGACTTGAAGAATTCCACAAGTTCGGGATTGTTGTCAAGCTGCAGCTCCTTGCCCGCCTGACTGAGCAGAACAAGGCTGAAGAACATGAAGGCTATACCGAAAAGGAAGTCGCCTATGTAGCGGTGGCGCCGCGTATAGATGAGCACAAGGCCGACTATAAACGCCGGAAAGACAAAGTCGATGAGGTTAACGGAGAATCCGAGACTCATGATCCATGCCGTAAGTGTGGTGCCGATGTTGGCTCCCATGATGACGGAGATGGCCTGGGCAAGCGTCAGCAGACCGGCATTAACAAACGAGACGGTCATCACCGTGGTGGCCGACGAGGACTGTACGGCGCACGTTATGAACGTTCCGGTGAGCATACCGGTGAAACGGTTGGTGGTCATGGCGCCGAGGATATGGCGCAACTGCGATCCGGCCATCTTCTGCAAGGCTTCACTCATTACTTTCATGCCATAGATCAGAAGTGCCAAAGAACCGATAATCTTCAAAAAAATACTAAAATAATCCGGCGTTACCATATGTAAATGTTATGATTGTTCAATGATGGTATCTACTTTCTGAAAAATAAATTATCTTTACGTTCGCAATAACTTAAACCCTTATCGGATATGAAACAGAAGTTACAAATACGTTGCAAAAATAATAAAAAAACTTTAACAGCAGAAATAGGAAGTACACTTTCTGACATTTTTAATGAATATAAAATGCATATGCCCTACGGCCCTGTGAGCGCGAAGGTGAACAACAAAGTGGAAGGCATGCACTACCGTGTGTACAACAACAAGGACGTGGAGTTTCTTGACCTTTATTCGGCGTCGGGTTCGAGAGCCTACACACGCACACTTTTCTTCGTATTATGCAAGGCTGTGCACGACATTTTCCCCGACGGCAGCGTGGTGATAGACATCCCCGTGAGCAACGGATACTACTGCGACCTGCAGATAGGAAGGGCCGTCACACTGCAGGACGTGGAACGTCTGCGTTCACACATGCAGGAGATAATAGACCGCGCGCTGCCCATCCACCGGCACGAGGCACCCACAGAGGAGGCGATAGAGATGTTCAGAAAGCTCGGAACGCACTCTAAAGTGACTCTGCTCAAGACAATAGGAAACATATACACCACATATTATGAGATAGACGGATACGTGGACTACTTCTACGGAACAATGCTCACCAACACATCACAGCTCTATCTCTTCGGACTGGAGAAGTATTACGACGGACTGCTGCTGCGCATCCCATCGACCGACGACCCGTCGCGGTTGGGCGAACTGACACGTCAGGACAAGATGTTCGAGATATTCCAGGAACACCACCGCTGGCAGAACCTGCTGGGCATAGGCACCGTAGGCACATTCAACGAGGCCGTGGCGCACGGCCGCACCAACGACATCATAAACATATCGGAGGCTCTGCAGGAGAAGAAGATATCGCGTATAGCCGACGAGATTGCCGGACGCAAGGGCGTAAAGGTAGTGCTCATCTCAGGACCTTCGTCGAGCGGAAAGACCACAACATGCAAACGACTGTCCATACAACTGCTCACCAACGGCATAAAACCTGTGCCCATATCGCTCGACGACTACTTTGTCGACCGCGAGCTGACACCAAAGGACGACAAGGGCGAGTACGACTACGAAAGTCTTTACGCCCTCAACCTGCCGCTGCTCAACCAACAGCTCAAGGCGCTTTTCAACGGCGAGGAAGTGGAACTGCCTAAATACAACTTCCAGACAGGAAAGAGCGAGCGCAGCGGACGACGCATGAGACTGGAGGAAAACGAGATTCTCGTCGTGGAAGGAATACACGCGCTCAACCCCGAACTGACGGCACACATACCCGAGGAGCAGAAGTTCCGCGTATATGCGTCGGCTCTCACCACCATATTGCTCGACACTCACAACTACATACCCACCACCGACAACCGCCTGCTGCGCCGTATCATACGCGACTACAAGTATCGCGGGGTGAGCGCACGCGAGACAATACGCCGGTGGCCGAGCGTACGCGCCGGCGAGAACAAGTGGATATTCCCCTATCAGGAGAACGCCGACGCAATGTTCAACACGGCAATGATATACGAGCTGGCCGTAATAAAGAGCCAGGCCGAACCGCTGCTCGAGCTCGTACCAGAGAACTGTGACGAGTACGCCGAGGCCTACCGTCTGCGCAAATTCCTGCGCTACTTCACACCGGTGCGCTACAACACGCTGCCCTCCACTTCGCTCCTGCGCGAGTTCCTGGGCGGAAGCTCGTTCAGGTATTAAATATCAAATCTGTATATTTATAATATTTAAAAGATCATTTTATACGAAATGGAAGTATTATCTGTTTGCTAATATTTGTAAACGAAATATAACAAATGCTTTCATGACTAATGTAATTGAAAAAAATTGATAATTTTGTGTCATACCTCGGAGTAGGAATAACATACAATTCGAAATATAAAGGAACAAGTATTCCATACTTTTCTATTTAACGTGAGTTCGACGAATTCAAAACAAAGCGAGCTGTGTGTCAATAGTTC
>USHV01000043.1 GCA_900554695.1 uncultured Prevotella sp.
AAATTTGAATTACTGTTACTTCCCACCCTCCTTATTGGGGGTGGGAAACTTTAGTTGATAATTATACTGCTGTCGAGCTTGTCGCACCCTGTATGGGTGCGTGGATTGAAACTTACCAAGACCTGCGCCAGCGAATGCACCAAGAAGTCGCACCCTGTATGGGTGCGTGGATTGAAACTGACGAAGTTACTGACGGTTGGTTTGATACTCCACGTCGCACCCTGTATGGGTGCGTGGATTGAAACTTACCAAGACCTGCGCCAGCGAATGCACCAAGAAGTCGCACCCTGTATGGGTGCGTGGATTGAAACTCAAATGAATGGCATTGGCTTAATTTAGTCATAGGTCGCACCCTGTATGGGTGCGTGGATTGAAACAGAATTGCGAGGGGCGAAAGTTTGGGAGAAAAGGTCGCACCCTGTATGGGTGCGTGGATTGAAACTTATCGAAGATATGCAGACCGTCCCAAACGAATGTCGCACCCTGTATGGATGCGTGGATTGAAACCACCTGTACGGCGGCGAATGGATGAGGAAGCTTGTTGTACCCTGTATGGGTGCATGGATTGAATCCACCAGTGGCCAGCAATAGGGTTGCCGGTCTGAGGCATACCCTATTGCTGGATTGCGTGAATTGGAATAATCTTATGGATAGACTCTGACATTGTTTAACTTTGGTATGGATGTTTCCTAATAGAGAAGTTGTGGTAAATTCATAAAATGAGTGTAGTTCCCTTTTGTTGAAAAGAAAACAATATCGGGGTACTTTCAAATTGTAAGCAGATTTTTATTTCTCGGTCTTATTTTCCCACTATACCCCGAAAAATAAGCGAGTATTTGCGGACAGACTTTCCTTCGGATGTAAATACGCGAATTATGAGAAGTTTTCATAAAGCATTGAATATCAATGATTTATGCTTAAAGAGTATTTCCCCGTTATGCAATATGCACCATTTTGGCATGCGAAATGGCCCATTTCAGGGGCTGAAAAGCACCATATCGCATCCTAATATGGGCTTAATCGCACCATGAAATGGGCATTATCAGAACACGGAATGTATTCTTACTGACTACAAAAATGGGTATATGAAAAGGCGTTACAGCCCGAAACAGCCTTCATTATATCTGATTTAACATTCCTTCACATCTCTTTTGCGAAAATATTTTGTCAAAATAAAGTCAAGAAAAATTGTAAGCAGGCAATCCGAATTGTCTTAAAAATCATGATAACAGATGTGAGAAAAGGTATGGAAAGTACTCATGGGATGAGTCAGATGTATGCGCTGTTCTTGTGATTATGAATTCTCGGTCGTGGCATCGTGAATTTATTATACACCGGCAAATGCGATGTCATTGTCAATATTATTCTGCATAGTCAGAATAATTCATGGTTTTATATGTAACTTTATGGGTGAAATCAGTTATTGCTGAATTCCTGTTGAACCCGAACTTGCAGACATACGCATTGTCGCACCTATACGGGTGTGTGGGTTGAAACTCTCATAACAACATTATCCTAATGTGTTACAATGGTCGCATCGATACTGGTGCGTGGATTGAAATTTCACCAATAGTGAGGAAATGAACAACATTCTCGTGTCACACCCATCATATATGGGTGTGTGGATTGCGATAAAGTCTGGCAGGAAAATGTTTTCCTACGCTTTCCCTACACTCCAGCTGAAGGCCATTATCGTGTCGCGTCGGCGACGGTAATACCACAGTCCGGTGATATCTGCCAGTGCCCAGCCTATCGGAACCGACCACCATATGCCGGTGTATCCTATAGACGGTATGGCGGCAAGGGCGTATGCCAGTGCCACACGGGTGCCGAGCGACACTACGGTGAGCACAACCGACATCGACGGCATGGCCACGGCACGATAGAGTCCGTAGAGAAGGAACAGATAGCCGATGCCGACATAGAAGCTGCCTTCGATGCGCAGATACTCCACGCCGATGGCTATTATTTCGCTTTCGCCGGCTGATACGAACAGCGACATGAGCCATGGCGACAGCAAGAACACCAAAGCCGACACGGCAAGTGCGAACACCGTGGTGACGATAATGGCGCTGCGTATTCCACGTCTTATACGGTCGGCACGTCCGGCGCCGAAGTTCTGTGCGATGAATGTGGAGAAGGCGTTGCCGAAATCCTGCACGGGCATGTAGGCGAACGAGTCTATCTTCACCGCCGCGGCGAACGCTGCCATCACCGCTGTGCCGAAGCTGTTGACCAGACCCTGCACCATCAGTATTCCGAAATTCATCACCGACTGTTGTAGGCACGTGAGAAACGACCATGAGGCAACCCGCTTGAGCGATGCTCTGTCGGTCTTGCAGTCGGTCCGCGTGAGGCTCAGCTCGGGGAAATTTCGCCGCGTGTATATGCAGAGTCCTACTGCCGCGACTGTCTGTGCCGCGACTGTGGCAAGGGCGGCACCCTCAACGCCCATTCCCAGACCGAGTATAAGGGCAAGGTCGAGCGCGATGTTGAGCACCACAGACACGGCAAGGAACACCAGCGGAACCACCGAGTTGCCTACCGCACGAAGCAGGAACGCGTAGAAATTATATACACACACGGGCACCATTCCGAGAAAGACGATGAACAGATAGTCGTGTGTCAGCTGCTCAATCTCGGCGGGTGTCTGCATGATGCGGATTATGGGATTGATGAAAACGAGCGACACGGTGTTGAGCACAAGCGTTGTCGCGCCTATGATGAGTATTGAAGAGAACAGGCTGCGTCGCAATGCCTTCAGGTCGCGGGCGCCGTAGTGTATGGAGAAAAGGGCGCTGCAGCCCATGCAAAGTCCTATGAATACGGAGGTGATGAACACCATGAGGGCATACGACGAGCCCACGGCGGCCAGGGCACGTGCACCCAACACACGTCCCACTATGAGCGTGTCGGCGATGTTGTAGCATTGTTGCAGAAGGTTGCCGAGCATCAACGGCAGGGCAAAGCGCAGCATTGTGACCGTGATTCCGCCTTCGGTAAGATTTCCTTTATTGTATGGTTGACTCATGTTCTTGTTCGGAAACGACCTCCAAAATTACGCCATGTATGTCAATTATACAAATATCGGTTATGTAATTATTCGGTATTTATGAATGATTTTTGCATATTTATTTGTAAAATATACAGAAAAGCATTACCTTTGCCGCCGTAAAATACGATATCCAATGAACAACAGAATATTCATGACACGCCGTTTACGCCGTGATGCCGGTCTTTACAAGGGCACCGACATCAGCCAGACCGTGCATGTTCATTGGTTCAGCGGTTTCATTTGATTTCACTTTCTCTTAGGCAATAGCCATCTGTCATGCCTTCCGTTTGAGGCATGCGCCGTCGTGTCGCCGTGTCCGGACTGTGTCCGTGTGGCGGACATGATAAACCAACATGTATAATCAGTGAAATCAAGACAAGAAAATCATGTTCAGTATAATCATGACCATGCTTGCCGGTGTCGTCATCGGCCATTTCCTGCGCAACGGAAAGAAGGTTGAAAACATAGAGAAAACCACGTCGATAACAATCTTCGTGCTGCTCTTTGTGCTCGGTCTTTCTGTCGGCTCAAACAAAGTAATAATAGAGAATATGGGACATTTCGGCTGGCAGGCCGCCGTGCTTGCTGTGCTCGGAATGGGTGGCAGCATTGTTGCCGCACGCATTGTTTACCGTTTGTTTTTCAAGAAAGGAGAGGAGAGAAATGAAAAATAGTATTACCGTAATCGCAATATTCATCGTCGGCTGCGTCGCCGGCGCGTGTTATGACATCGAGTTCGACATCCACAATCTGTCGCTATGCATACTCTATGCGCTCATGCTTCAGGTGGGAATTGGCATAGGCAGCAACAAGAGTCTGCGCGAAAGCCTCAGACATGTCAGTCCGAAGATACTGCTCGTGCCGCTTGCCACCATCACCGGCACGCTGCTTTTTTCGGCTGTCGCGAGCCTGCTGCTCAGTCAGTGGAGCGTGTTCGACTGTATGGCTGTGGGCAGCGGCTTTGCCTACTATTCGTTGTCGTCCATACTGATAACCCAGTTCAAGGAGCCGTCGATAGGTATGCAGCTTGCCACCGAGCTTGGAACGATAGCCCTGCTCAGCAACATCATACGCGAGATGATGGCTCTTGTGGGTGCTCCTCTCATACGCCGCTACTTCGGAAAGCTGGCTCCCATATCGGCTGCGGGCGTCAACTCGATGGATGTACTGCTGCCTTCCATCACCCGCTGTTCGGGTAAGGAGGTGATGCCGATAGCCATCTGTCACGGCATACTTGTCGATCTGAGCGTGCCGTTCTTCGTAAATCTCTTCTGCAACTTATAAACAATCCGGCGACTCCACGATGGAATAACATCCCAGGAGTCGCCGGATTATCTTTTTATGAATATCATTTGTCGATGTTGCGACTGTCTCATCGTCTGACGTATCAGCCTATTGTCACCTCTCCGTCTGCCGTCACCTGATCTTCCCAACCGCTTATCGAGCCTCCCGATACGGTTATTCCGTCGCGTCCTATGCTCAGCGTGATGGTGCATTTCTTGCCGCCCTCAAGGTCGTCCTGTGGTGTACCGAGCTTTTCGAGCAGCTGTTTCAGAGTCATTGTCTGTTCTTCTCCGTTCATGTTTATGTGGAGAGTGATGTCGGCCGTTGCTTGCGGTACGAGGAAGAACGATGCCGACGTGCCTGCTGATGTGTAGTCGCCTTTGTCGTCTTTCACTTTGCTTATCTCGCCCTTCACTGCATCTACCACGCATGTCGTACGGGCATTGCATTTCAGACTGAGCTTTTTCAGGTCATTCTCAGTATATCCGCTGCCCGGTGTGAAACTGATGTCGAGGCGGTGCAGGGCATGTACGAACGTGAGGTTTACGTCGTCCTTCGTACCCACGTCCACCGGTTGGGCCTTCGAAAGCAGCAGATCCTTATACGAAGCCGTGCTTGTATTGAATTCGAAAGTGCCGTCGTTTGTAAGCGTCTGTTTCGGATAGCATGAGGCGAAGGTCACGTGTGCGGTACCTTCAGGCAGGTGCAGGCCGCTCCATGTGAGTACGCCGGTGTTGAAAACATAGTCGGTCGAGGCCAGGCAACGTGTGCCGTCGCCTACGAAAACAGACAATATGTCGCCCTGTGTGAAGTTGCCTTTGCCCTAGCCGTCGAGCTGCGGGGTGCGCTTCTGTGGTGCTATGCTTGTCCTTATCGTTATGATGTCGTTTGTCTGAGAACCTTTGTCTGAACTGTCGTTCGTGCACGATGTCAGGAACATACCGTCCAGGAGAACGAGTCCGAGCGCTTTGGCGATGTGTGAATGGCTTCTGTTCATAGTCATTGTCTTTTGCTTTTTATGTGATGTCATATTCTTGTTCATGCTGTTGTTCGTTGTGTTTCATGCTGTTGTTTGTTTACTATCTCATTTTATGTCAGGGAAGTACTTTTGCCATATGTCCCTGCGCAGATCCACAACAGTGAGCGAGGTGAACGACGCCTTGTATGTGGTGGTGTTTCCGTTGTCGGGCAACGTCATCAGAAAAGCATACTTTCCCGACAGCTCAGGAATTGTAGAGTCGTCGTAAACCACCTTGAATCTCCTTATCGAAGCATGGTTTGGCTCGCCCTCACTTGAGTTGTTGTCGCAGAAATATATGTACGCCACGTCGCCGTTGGCGTCGAACTCGGCTCCCCATATTGTCATCGCGTGGACTCCGGAATTGGGATTGGCGAATCCATATACGGAGAAACCGATGGCCTTGTGCTCCTTGAACGCCTTCTTCATATACAGATTGAAGTTCTCCTTCGACATGTTTTTGGTTTCCTCCGCTATGTTGTCGTTCTTGGAGAACACCTTGCTGAAGAATCCGTGGAAGCCGGCATTTTGAGGATAGATGTTATTGTCGTTGCCGTTGACAAACCAGTTAGTGCCTCCACATTCCCAACCTCCGATGTTTCTGAACGAGGCCTTGAAGAAATTGAACACGGCACTGTGCTGCTGGTTGTCGGCCGTCATGCGGTGATACTCAGACGGTCGGCTCATGTAGTCATACTCAGGCCCGAAAGTCTTGTCATACGCATCTATGTATTCCTTGTTCTGTTCCATCCACCAGTGCAGCAGGTTCGAGGCCGTCGCAGCCCAACACAGGTTGCCGTCGCCGTCGTAGTCGAAGGTCTTGTTGCAGTCGTACCATCCGCAGCCTTCCTTCCAGGTGAGATACTGCTCCTCGTTCTGCATGGGCGGATAAAGGTCCTCGTAAGCCAGCCTGAACCACTCTCCGTCGGGGAAATCGGTCTTTGCCACCGGATAGGTCTTTATGTTCTCGCGTCCTGGAAAGTCTATGCCGTTCACGCCATACACCCATCTTGTCTGGTTGGCAAACTCGATGTCTACGCCGCCTTCGCCCATCTTCAGAGTCAGGTTGAGCGTTGTCTGTTTGCCGGCTTCAAAGGTGTTGATGTCCGATTTCAGCTCATACACAGCCGACTTGCCGCCTCCTCTGAAGCGTATCAGGCCCTCGCCGCTCTGGAACGGGCGCGCGTCCTGTGGCAGGATGATTATGGAGTAGGAGTCATCTCCCGTCTTATGAGGTTTTGCCACACATATCCGGCACTGCCGTCCAGCGCCATGCTGCCGTCAGAAACAGCCATCGTGCCCTCTCCGCATGTCTTCACCTCGATGGTGAGATCATCCGGAACAGAACCTTTCAGGTTGATTTTTATGCGGTGCATTGCGTGTCCGAACTGCATGTCGGCAGCCACGGCTCCCTCCTTCACGGTTGTGGTGGCGAAGAGAATGTCGGCAGAGTTGTGCCCTTCGGCAGTGCTTTGGTCGGTCGGCAGGCTGACAGTGCGCAGGCCATCGTTCCCGGTGTCGTGTGCCAGTATGGGATATATGGCCGAGAGCCGCAGCTCACCCGTGCCGTACTCGCTGCGCCGTAGTGCCGGCATCCATTGCGAACCTGAATACTGTAGCGTGGCATTGTGTGTCGTGCCGCCGCCGGTTATGCTCATCTCTATGCGGTCGCCGGGCTCGAAGCTGCCTTTCCCGTCATTGTCGGTTGCCGGACTCTTGAGTGCCCATGCGGCAGACCGCGAGCACCGGAGCGCGATTGTGCCGTCGTCACTGCCTAAAAAAGAATCGTCGATATCGCTGCACGAAGTCATCAGCATGATGCTTCCCGCAAAAATGGCAAGAACTTTTCTGAAGTTTGTCATCATCATTTTTATATTATATTTGTAAAAAAACAGGCAGTCAGCCGACTCCCGTAATAATCAGAACAATCCACAATCATATAATACTTATGCACGGACCGGAATATTTGTATTATTACATGACAGGTGTATATTCTGACAAATCGTCTCCGATATTTCAGGGGTGCAAAGATAATGCTTTTGTCTCACATGGCAAACACTTGCGTGACGGCAATGGGGATGGGATGGAAAATGATGATGAGGAAACAGGATGTCGAAGATATATATGTTTTATTTGATGATGCAGAAATGCGTGGTAGGATTTCCTGTGGCTGTCGTACGTGTTCTGAGTACCGTATGTTGCTAACGGAGAAATGTCTCTCCGGTTTTATGGTTACGGCCTTTACAGCTATGTATGTTGTTCCTTTGTCTCTTCAATCAGCGCTGAGCTCCACTCCAGCAGGTCGCGGCTCATGAGGTCGAACGCGTCGCCGTCGGTCATGGAACCTGCGTGGCGGCCATGGTCGAGAATCCTTTTGTCGGCCGGCGTGGCTGCTTTGTCGAGTTCAGACATGGAGGCAACGTAATAGCCGGTCTTCATGAAGTGCTTCATGCGGACGGTGAAGCGTGCCGCCTTGTAGAGCGCGGCAAGTGCGTCAGAGCTGCGTGCGTGCAGGAAGTTGTGCGAGCAGGCATGATAAAGATTGCACGCCCCGATGCGTACGGCGCGGCGTATGTCGGCATCGGTGAACAGACTATGCAGACACTCGAGCGAGCCAATGACGGGCCGCGTGTCAAGATACAGTTGCAGAAGGTCGGACCGTTCCCAACCCATCAGTTCGTCTTCGCCCGCCACAAATCCGCAGATCTGGCTGCTGCGGCTGTCGCTGTCGAGCATCCGGCGGTATGCGCACAGGTCGTCGAAACCGGCGTGGTCGAGTATCACCACCACGTCGATGTCGCTCTCCGTCGTTGCTTCGCCGCGGCCGTAACTGCCCTGCAGACCTAAGAAGCGGAGCCTGTCGCCGAACAACTGTGTGAGTCTCTTGCGGAAAGAGGCGAGCCATCGGTTGATGTCGAAAGGCTCTTCGGCAATCTGTATGCTTTCGTGCCATTTCCCGGCGGTGAGCCTAAGGAAGTGCTCGGTGCGTATGTCTCCGAGTGGCGAAGGCTTTCCTTTCTCCGTGTGATGAAACACGAATCCGCATTTTTCCATCACTCGTCTCGACCGTGTGTTGCCTTCGTAGTGGCCGCACCACACTGCGCGCAGCCCCAATTCGTCGAAACAGCGTCGCAGTATGCGCCTTACGGCTTCCGGCGTGAGACCCTTTCCCCAATAGGGTACGCCGAGCCAATAGCCTATCTCGGCCTCTCCTTCGCCCATCTGTGCACTGTGCAGGCCGTCGCCATACATTATGCCGATACTGCCTATGGGCTCGCCTGTCTCTTTGAGCACCATGGCGTAGGTCTCCGGACCCGAAAGAACGGTGCGTATTATCTCGCGGCTGTTGTCCACAGACGTGTGTGGCGGCCATCCGGCAATAGGACCTACGGCCGGGTCAGAGGCATATTTGTAGAGCGCGGCGGCATCGTCGTCGTGCCATGGACGCAGTATGAGTCTTTGTGTTTCCATAATGTTATGAGATGAAAATACGGTTTTGTTGTTACAGATGTAATATTCCGGTATGACGATTACGCCTTTTTCTTCTTTTTCTTTTTAGGATAAGGCAGAGCCTTCTCCAGCGTGGCCACCACTCTCAGCAGTTGCTCCCGGTGCTCCACATCCAGTATGTAGTGCTCCTTCGCGCCGTTGTATGGCGTGCCACATTCTGCCTCTGCCATCATGTCTGCTATCTCGGGGATTTTCTTTATGTACGCTATGTCATCGCACACCAGCACTGCCGGCTTCTCATTGACATAAATCATATATTCGCCGAACATCTTGCGGTGGCGCACATTGCCCAGCTCTGAGAGTTGTGAACATACGAACTCTACAAATTCTATTGTGCTCGCCATAGTGTGAATTGCGGTTTGAGGTCAGTTTTTATAAGGGATAGTGAAAGGCGAGTGCAATGACAAAGAGGAGAAACGAAGTTTTTCCGTATTTGTCACTGCCGAACCACATCTTATATTTTACAAAGATATGAAAATGTACTCAAAGCAGCAAGCGGAAGTGAATTTTCGTGGTCTGCGCTGGCGCACAGCGTGGGTAATATGCAGATAAGGCGACAAGAGTGTTGAGTCGGACACGCAGGCAGATGTTTTCATAGTCCTTATGACCATCGCAGAACGTTGTTCCGATAAAGGCCTTTTCGCCTCAGAACTGTATATTTATACGCTTTTGACGGTAAAATATTTTGACAAAAATTTTTCGCAAAATAAAAAAAAGCAGCCCGAAAGCTACCCCGTCGTGATGCGTGAAAAAGCCTTTTCCGCACCGGTTCTTTCTTCATCAAAACGCCGCAAAAAAACAGTGGTTTTGCGAAATGGGCTCTTTCGGCTTGCGAAATGCACCATATCAGGACACGAAATGCACCATATCGGGGCCTGAAAGAGCCTATATCGCAACCCGAAATGGGCTCTTTTGCAAACCCGTAAGTTCGTCTTCAGATTGCCATAAAGCGTAAACTGCTGTCTGTCAAGCAGATAACAAAACCCTTCAAAACTCGCGTATTTGCGACCGAAGGAGCAGTCGGACGAAAAAACGCGCGTATTTTCGAATTATGCTGTATATTTATTCATTTCCTCATTCCGTTTTCTGCATATTTATGCAATGCCGTAACGGCCTTTCTTAATGCTGACAGATAACCGTTGCGCATCGGTTTGGCGCATTGGGGAAGTTGCGGTTTGGCGTGTCCGGAAAACCGGTCGCGGTGGCGTAGCGCGGCGGTGGAAAGAGGCTTTATTATCGTTGCGCGTGGCTGTCGGGATACGCCGTGTCGAGAGTTGTACCGGTTAATGCGATGCAGACGGCAGGTCAGTATCATCCCGGATGTCCGGGCCGGTGAGATGAACGGTTGGTTTTATGTAAATGGAATGACGTGTGTATATAAATATAATAATGTATATCATGCCGGTGGTCAGACGGCGGTGAATGGGCTTGTGTATGGTGCCGTCCGGTGTCGAAGATCCAGTCTTGAGTCGCCGGCAAACTGCGTTCATGGTGGTTTGTTCGGAAAACATGAGTCGGAAACGTGATTTAATGTTAACAGGTTGGATGTGTCTCTGATGAACAAGTGTATTGTTAATAAATGCTTTTATGCGCATTTGTAATGAAAATGGGGTAAAATATGGATTTTTTGATAAATAAATGTCATTTTTGTTTTACATTGTAAAACTTTTACGGTCAGATTAAAATATCTTAACCAAAATGCTTTTTGTTTATGAAAATTTGCTTACCTTTACAACCATAAACCGGTTATCTGCAAAAAGACTAAAGGAAAAACAGAATAATGTGAACTGGCAGCATCAATAATATATCATTATTGCGTGATAAAATCGTAGTTTATTCATGTTATTATGGTATTGATAAGTTAAGAGAATATCCGGTTTGTCTTTCGGCAATATTTGATATGCTGTTCATTATTATTTTGTTGTGGGGAGTATGAGGAGAGAAGGCCAGGCAATCTAATGTGGGTAATGTATGTCGTTTTCAGACATCACATGACGTTGTTAAGTATTATGCGAATCATGGTTGCTTACGTGTGGGCTTGTATGACGCATCACATGAGTGGTCGGAATTTTATATTGACGGATGATGATACGGATGCTTATTTTGTAGGAGAGAGATGAATGAAAATATAAATCAACTTAATAAAATCATTTATATGAGAAGATTATTATTGTTAATTTTCGCATTTGTTTCCTTTGTGGGAATAAATGTCGGCAGGGCGCAAAGCGCGTTGCCGTATGAAATCAATTTCGGCGACAGCCAGGATGGCTGGTCGGCTGTGGACAACAGTACGACGCCGGGCACTACGTGGGAGTATAGGTCGCGTTGGGCTTATATCCAGGGTGTCTATTATGGCAGTGTCATGATGGGTATGGACTACTCTTCGGAATGCAACGACTATTATGTGTCGCCTGCGTTCAATCTTGAGGCAGGAAAGACATACACCGTAGAGGTTAATGCTTGCTGCCAGCAGAATGGCAACGGCTGCAATGCCAGCTTGGAACTTGGTACGTCTGCCACAGACATGGGTACCTTCACAAAGCTTGCGGATGTGGCACAGAACGACAACTCGGAGTATCCGGCTGCACAGAGTGTATCGGTGACCGTGCCTGAAAGCGGCACATATTACTTCGCTTTCCACAATTCATCACCGCAGTTCAACTCAACAGTCTTCCTGTTCGAATTCAAGATTCGTGAGGAGGGTGGCTCTGTAGTTACTCCTGATGATCCGGTGAAAGAGACTCCTTACAGCGTGAATCTGCTTAACGACTACAGTGAATGGACTGCGGTCGATAACAACAAAGACTCACACACATGGACACCTATTACAGGCTTCGGACCGATGCTCGAGATGCCTTTGTCAGGACAGAACGATGACGACTACTTCTCTCCGCAGATAGTATTGAAGGGTGGAGTGACCTATAAGATAACTACCGACGTGGCAGTACAGGACGAACCGAAGGGCTACGACGTCATAATGCTTACTCAGGGTACGGACAAGTCGCAGATGACTCCGATTAAACAGCTCAACCTTGTAAGCAGCGGCGAGAACAAGGAAGTGATTTATTTCACTCCTCAGACCGATGGCAATTATTACTTCTCATTCCATAACACATCGGCAAGCGGCGGCAACACGCTGCAGCTCTATTCTTTCGCAATAGAGGAGAACGTGGGCGAGATACCTTTGGAGACCGAGATTTTCTCAACCGACTTCACCGGTGCTGATCCGCTGAACGGCTGGACTGTTGTCGATGCAAACGCTGACGGCGTGAAATGGGGAATGGTCGATGGTTACACCGGACCTTCTTATGACGGCAATGCAGCAATGGGTGCCGCAAACGACTGGCTCATCACTCCGGCTCTGAACATGGAGGCCGGCAGCGACTATCTGATAAGATACAACGTATCACAGGCTGGTGCGTTCGACAATGACGTGCTCAACGTGAAGTGGGGAACAGCTCCTACAGCAGAGGGCATGACCAATACACTCGTTACGGAAACAATAGATCTGAACAGCGGCTCGGCTGATAAGGTAATCCGTCTGACTGCTGCCGAAACAACAACGGCATACATCGGATTCAACATCGCTACCGCAACTCCTAACGGTATCGTTTCCTTAAACAAGATATCCGTGACAAAGACCTCAAAGGCAACGCCTAAGAGTGTCGATAATCTCGACGTTACTTCAAGCTTCAGCAAGAAGAGTGTCACTTTGAGCTGGAAGAATCCGGCATACGATACGACAGACGCTCCCATCCTGTCGCCGCTTAACATAGACATATATGAGAATGGTGTGAAGGTGGTTACACTCGAAAACCGCGAGGCAGGAGCTGCTGACACATATACATACAATCCTGAGAAGTTCGGCGGAATGGTGACATACAGAGTGGTTGCTTCTCTCAACGGAATGGAGTCTCTGCCTGCTGAAAAGGAAATAAACCTCGATGATGTTCAGGGCGAGACTGTTGCATTGAAGGAATTCACTACCGTTGCCGATTACAGCGATTGGGTTATCGAGAACAAGGACGGTGGCAACACATGGCAGCCTATCACTTATGATGACGGCGGTATGTCTGTCAGCAGAGGCAGCAAGGATGCACACAACGACTGGGCAATAACTTCGGGAGTTAGTCTGGATCCAAGTAAGAGATACATAACTCAAGTTTCGGATTTGGAATTCAAGCCGTTTGAGCATACTCTCTAAGTG
>USHV01000044.1 GCA_900554695.1 uncultured Prevotella sp.
CTCCAAGGACGGAGGAAGGCGGTGGCGGAGTTGCACTTCTAACTTGACGGTGGGCCGGATGACGCTGTGTTTAGAAGAGAATAAGAGCAGTGATGAGAACGCTGTGAATAAGAAAAGAGTGGGGTGCTGTGTACGAAAAGTGGTTGTACGGATTAACAAGAAATGTTTGCAAAGAGTTATGGAAAACACGGTGTGGGGATAAGTTCAATATCCCCATGTCGTAACAGTCTATTGTGCAGTGACTGCACGGCACTCTATGCTATCACGACTGAATCCGTATTCCTCTATCCATGCGTTGTTCTTATAGAGATTGTCCAATGCTTCCTCCTGCGTATTCCCTTTTTCAAAACCCAATATTTGCAGGTTGTTTATACATTCGTCGTTTGGTGCAAAGGTCTGACCTTCGTCTGTGTAGAAAATATAATTGTTCATAGCGATTAAAGAATAAATTCAAGTGACTGTTTCTCCAGTTCCATTTCGTATTGTTTTATGAGGGCGTCGTAACTCAGAAACGATACCCTTTTCCCGGCACGCAGTGTGTCGAAAGCACTGAAACGCATCTTCGCCTCAAACTCAGGGAGTCGCCGTATGTCTGCCACTATGGTCATACGGACGTAGAAATCCTGCAAGTCGTAGAACTTCAGGAGCGAGTTCTGTATGTCTGTTGAGTGCTCTATCTCGAAGAACGAGTGCGGCATCCTGCGATTGTTGAACCATATCGTGTCTATTGTAGAGCTTCTTTTTATCAGTTGCGGGTAAGAGTAGGGCGGCAGTTCGTCGAGTGTTGACAACTCGTGCAGCGTCTTTCCGTTGTATAATTTCTTGTTCTTGTCTTGCTGTGGAACGTATGTCTGCATGCCGTGATAATTGCCTATCATCAGCAGTATGCCCTGATAATATGTGTGATTGAACTTTCTAACGCTGTCCGAATCTCTGTTTTTATCAGTCTCGACTATTATACCTCTGTCCTCAATTTGTTTTCTGTATTTTTCCAGTCCGTAGAGTCCGGGCTTTATTTTGTATATACCCTTTGTCTGCTGCACTATTCGGCGTATGCTTGCGAATGGCGTTTTGGTTTTCCATTCACATTCCTTTATCTTGAACACCTCCTTGTTCAGTTCGCCCAGTGTGGCTACGCCTCCAAGGCGTTCGATGGTTTCTATTACGGCTTCATATTGTTTCATTGTGCAGAATGTTTGTCGGGGGTGTTTCTGTTTTGTCTTTGTCTGTGGTGAAATGCAGGTCTGCTGATGACAGACATAATGGTTTTATGTGTTCTATATGTGACGTTACAGAAGCAGAAAAAGCCTGTTCTGTTGCGTGATGTATGCAAAGCTGTATTTCAATGTTTTGTCTTTCGTTTTCATGCAACCTTGCGTTGTCTTCCCGTATGTCTCATACCTTGTCCGGCGTTCGGAAACATGCCGTGGCAGGGGAGCGTCATTTGAAGTAGGCACGCATCTGTGCCGCCGTGGCTGCGAGCTCTTCCGGCTCTTTCGATATATACCTGCGCCATATCTCGAGGCACGGTTCGTAGAGCGGCGACGACGTGTCGCTGTGCTTCATGCAGGGGTCGCACACGAGGAAGTTGCGCATCACCTCAGCCACGAGCTGCGGCGGTATGCGCATCAGGCGCGCCAGCTCGTCCACCTCGGGCGTCTCTGCCACCATGGTGATGGGTGTCAGGCGGAAGTACAGGTCGAGAATCATTGTGAGCATCATGGGCGTGAGTCGTCGGTCGGCTTCTATGGGCCGGTAGTCGGTCTCGAACGACTCCACTGTCTCCACACCATCATAGAACGCGCCCGCCGTGCCGAATCCGTTCATCTGGCGCAGGCGTTTCACGTCGCGCGACAGTCGGCGCGGGTTTGCCGAATAGCTCTGCCATAGGTGTTGCAGCGACGGCGTGTCGGGCCGGCGCAGTCTGAACATCTGCGCGTAGAGATGCTGCGGCTCGATGTGAAGTTCGAGACTCAGCTGTATGAGTGGCCGCGAATACATGGGTTTCACGCCTTCGGGCTTCTTCAGGTAAAGCTGCATTAGTGGCAGCCACATATAGTCGGACCATAGAGGATGTTGTGTCATGATGCGTCGTGGTGTTGTTTGGTTGGGTGTGTATGTCGTGTTTAGGGGTTTGCCGGCGGCTGTTCCGGCTGTGAGCATGCTGTGTCCGTAGCCATGCCGCGCGGCGTAACAGCGGTGCTAATATAGCAAATAATTTTCAAAAACAGACGGTTGCGGGTGTGTTTTTTGATGTAGTGGTGTCGGCGGGACGCCTTTGCGGCTTTTTATTGTGCCGGCAGCTGAAACACAGGGCGTTTAATCACGTGGACGAGACATCGTGTCTTCGCGGGTCTATGGACGGTGGAGTAGAGTCCTTTTTGTAGAATCTTTCAATGTCAGTGGGAAAATATCTCAATAAGCGATAGCGGTTCCGGTGCAGAATAAGTGTTGTTTTCGTCTGCCGAAGGGACGCAGTATGTGCTGCTTTCAATTTATAACCGGATTCCGATTTTTCCCTCCGGGTTTCCCGATATACCCCGAAAAATAAGCGCGTATTTGCGTGCAGACTCTTCGTCGGGCGCAAATACGCGGAAAATACGCGGTTTTTATAAGATATTGAATATCAATGATTTATGTCTAAGGGGTATTTTATCACTTTGCAAAAAGCACCATTTCGGTTTGCGAAATGGCCTATATTGGAGGCCGAAAAGCACCATATCGCACCCTGAAATGGGCTTTTTCAGACTGCGAAATGGGCAATATCGGAAAGCGAAACGCACTTTTCCGGACTATGATACAGGGTATATGAATAGTCCGTATGCCCGGAAACGGCCTCAAATACGGTGGATTTAACATCCATTCACATCTCTTTTGCGAAAATATTTTGTCAAAATCGAGTCAAGAAAAATTGTAAGTACGTCGCTTGAGTTTCCTGTAAAGACACTGATATAAGACGCAGGAAAGGACATCGGAAACATGTGTCCGGCGTGCATCGACGGTTTACCGGTTTTGGCAATGTGGATTTATTGTCACGCAGGCGAATGTGTTGTCATGGCTTTTATCACTTTGCGCTAATTTGTCGATAGACTTGCTTTATAGTAATCATTGACCCCCTGACTCTCTGTCTCTTTTGTTCCAAAGTCGCAATTTGTCGCCATTCAGATGTTTAATGTGAGCCGAATGTTGTCTTTTTTCGCCGATTTTGTGTAATTTTGCGTGTTGAAAATCAATACACCGACATGTCTGCAAAAAAGAAAGATGACGGCCTCACGCCGATGATGAAACAGTTTTTCGACCTAAAAGCGAAGCATCCCGATGCGCTGCTGCTGTTCCGCTGCGGCGACTTCTACGAGACTTATTGCGAGGATGCCATTGCTTCGTCGAAGATACTGGGCATCACTCTCACGCGGCGCAGCAACGGACGCTCGCGCGAGACGGGACAGGCTACGGAGATGGCAGGCTTTCCTTATCATGCGCTCGACACCTATCTGCCCAAGCTCATAAGGGCGGGCAGACGCGTGGCTATATGCGACCAGCTGGAAGATCCCAAACTTACGAAGACTCTCGTGAAGCGCGGCATCACCGAACTGGTGACTCCCGGCGTGGCAATGGGCGACAATGTGCTGAACTATAAGGAGAACAACTTCCTGGCGGCCGTGCACTTCGGACGGTCGGCATGCGGTGTGGCGTTCCTCGACATATCCACCGGCGAGTTCCTCACCGGCGAGGGTACGGCCGACTATGTGGAGAAACTGCTCGGCAGTTTCCAGCCCAAGGAGGTGCTCTATGAGAAGTCGTGCCGTCAGGAGTTCGAACAACGGTTCGGCACACGATGGTGTGTGTTCGAGCTGGACGAGTGGATGTTCACCGAGCAGAGCGCACGACAGAAGCTGCTGCGCCACTTCGGCACACACTCGCTGAAGGGTTTCGGCGTGGAACATCTGCGCAGTGGGGTGATTGCCTCGGGCGTCATCCTGCAATATCTCGAGATGACCCAGCACACGCACATCTCTCACATCACGTCGCTCGCACGCATAGAGGAGGAGCGGTATGTGCGGCTCGACAAGTTCACCATACGCTCGCTCGAGCTTCTTCACTCCATGCAGGAGGACGGGTCGTCGCTGCTCGACGTCATCGACCGCACCGTAACGCCGATGGGCGGACGCATGCTGAAGCGCTGGATAGTCTTTCCGCTGAAGGACGCAAGGCAGATAGAAGACCGTCTGGACATCGTGGAGCACTTCTTCCGCAAGCCGGACTTCCGTCAGATGGCCGACGAGCAGCTCCACCGCATGGGCGACATCGAGCGTATCATATCAAAGGTGGCGGTGGGAAGAGTGTCGCCGCGCGAGCTCGTTCAGCTCAGGGTGGCTCTGCAGGCAATGGTGCCGCTGAAGTCGGCGTGCAGCCATTCGGGCAACAAGATACTTGAGAACATAGGCGCGCAGATTAATCTCTGCGAGAACCTGCGCGACAGAATAGGGCGCGAGATTCAGCCCGACCCGCCGCAGCTCGTGAGCAAGGGTGGGGTGATAGCCGACGGTTTCTCGCCCGAGCTCGACGAACTCAGGGCCATATCGCGCGGCGGACGCGACTATCTGATGCAGATACAGGAGCGCGAGACCGAGCAGACGGGCATCGCATCGCTGAAGGTAGGCTACAACAACGTGTTCGGTTACTACCTCGAGGTGCGCAACACCTACAAGGACAAGGTGCCTGCCGACTGGGTGAGAAAGCAGACTCTGGCAAACGCCGAGCGCTACATCACGCAGGAGCTGAAGGAATATGAGGAGAAGATAATGGGCGCCGACGAGAAGATTCTCGCCCTTGAGACGCGCCTGTTCAACGAGCTCGTGGTCGCAGCGGGCGAATATATACCGCAGATTCAGATAAACGCCAACATCGTGGCGCGCCTCGACTGTCTGCTCTCGTTCGCCAAGACGGCGGAGGAGAACAACTACGTCAGACCGGTGATTGCCGACGACGACGTGCTGGAGATAAAGGGCGGACGCCATCCGGTGATAGAGACGCAGCTGCCTGTGGGCGAGCGTTACGTGCCCAACGACATAGAGCTGGACACCGAGCATCAGCAGATAATGATAATAACAGGTCCCAACATGGCCGGTAAATCGGCCCTGCTGCGCCAGACGGCGCTCATAGTGCTGTTGGCCCAGACGGGTTGTTTCGTGCCGGCAGAGAGCGCGAGAATAGGTCTGGTGGACAAGATATTCACCCGTGTGGGCGCATCGGACAACATATCGCTGGGCGAATCGACGTTCATGGTTGAGATGACCGAGGCGGCTAACATACTGAACAACGTCACGCCGCGCTCGCTGGTGCTCTTCGACGAGCTGGGACGCGGTACGTCGACATACGACGGCATTTCCATAGCGTGGGCCATCGTGGAATATCTGCACGAGCATCCCAAGGCACGTGCACGCACGCTTTTCGCCACACACTACCATGAACTGAACGAGATGGAGAAGAACTTCTCGCGCATAAAGAACTACAACGTGAGCGTGAAGGAGGTTGACGGCAAGGTCATCTTCCTGCGCAAGCTCATGCGCGGAGGCTCAGAGCACTCGTTCGGAATACACGTGGCAGAGATTGCCGGCATGCCGCGCAGCATCGTGAAGCGTGCAGGAGTGATACTGAAGGAGCTTGAAGCGGATAACTCTCAGGTAGGACGCGTGGGCAAACCTTCGGCAGACAAGATAAACATGACGCGCGAGGGAATGCAGCTCAGCTTCTTCCAGCTGGACGACCCGGTGCTGTGTCAGATACGCGACGAGATACTCGGGCTCGACATAAACAACCTTACACCTGTTGAGGCTCTCAACAAACTCAACGAGATAAAGAAGATTGTGACAGGTAAGTGACGCGGTTGCGTCAGCACATCTGTTTGTTTTTGATACTTATTCCTGAATGGCGGGGCAGGGCGCCCCGCCTGAACATAGCGGACGCGGTGCGTCCTAAGAGACTGTATAACAATGGCTCGGTTGTCCTACGGTGTGTGTCAGGATGCCTGATCACACACGTCCGGCAGTCTGACAATGGCTGTTCTGTCGTGTGATGACATGAGCTCGGTTGTGTGATAATATAAGTCCGACCATAAGCCGGAATAACAACAATAAATCATTTATCTATGCAAACAACAAAAAAATATCTTACGCGGCGTTACATTCTGTTCTTCGTGTCAGTGTTTATCAACGCATACGGTATTGCCTTCATCACGAGGGCGCTGCTCGGTACATCGCCTATCACGAGTGTGAACTATGTGCTCAGTATGATCACTCCGCTGACCATGGGACAATGGACCATCCTCATGAATGCCTTTTTCATATTGTGCGATTTGTTGCTCATGACCCGTGAGCAGCTTCGGGCAGAGCTTCGCATGTATCTTCTTCAGATTCCTATAACCCTGTGTTTCGGTACGTTCATCGACATATCAATGAATTCGCTGTCGTGGCTTGCGCCTGATGCCTATTTCTTCAAGTTCATAAGCATGCTTGCCGGATGCGTTATACTTGCCGTAGGAATAACTCTCGAGGTGAAGGCCGACGTGGCAATGGTTGCCGGCGAGTTCTTCGTGAGGGTGCTGGCACGCAAGATAAAGGGTGATTTCGGTTACGTGAAGCTCGGCTTCGACATCGCCAACGTGCTGGTGGCATGTATATTCTCATGGATATTCCTCGACGGTATAAAAGGTGTGCGCGAGGGTACGGTCGCCGCGGCATTGCTTGTCGGCCCGATAGTTCACTTCCTTACGCCTTACACCCGCGTTCTCGACAGCCTGCTCGGCTACTCAGGCAAGGCTGCTGCCAAGGCCATGGCTACCAGTAAGCACATTGTGGTGACCATAGCGCGTGAGCTCGGAAGCGGCGGCCACAGGTTGGGAGAGATGCTTGCCTCGAAGCTCGGTGTGAAGCTCTACGACCGTGAATTCATAAAGATGGCGGCGCGCGACAGTGGCATTAACGAGGATTACATAAAGAAGAACGAGCAGAACATACCTGACTTCTGGCTCAAGTGCATACTCTCGCAGGGTTATGGCTCGCATGCAGGACGCGGATTGTCTGACGACGATGTGCTGTTTCTTGCCGAGAGCAAGATTGTGGATACGCTGGCGGAAAAGGAGCCGTGTGTCATCGTGGGACGTTGTGCCGACTTCGTGTTGAGGGATTTCCGCGGCGTGGTATGCGTGTTCTGTTGCTCAGACGAGCCTACTGCCGTGGAGCGTTGCAGTGAAGAGTACAAGATGGACAGCGTGAAAGCGTTGAACGAGATAAGGCGTACGAACCGCGCAAGAGCCACTCACTACGAGTATTATACAGGTCAGAAGTGGGATGCCCCGCATCATTACGACGTTGTTGTGAACACTGCCCGCATATCTCTTGAGGATGCCTGCGACATGATTGTGGGCGTATGCAAGAAGGCAGAGCACGAGATAAACGCCACGGCCAAGGCGTCAGGAGCGAAGGCTTGAGCCTGATATGTGGCTGATATGGTGGTTATAAAAAACACTTGAACGATATGATCAGATTTGTGGAAGAAAAGGATGTGCGGCGGATAACCGAGATATACAACCGCTACATCACCGAGGGTGTGGAGACGTTTGAGACAAAGGCACTCACCGTGGAGCAGATGGCGCAGCGTGTGAAGGACATATCTGCCTCGTGTCCTTACTTCGTTTATGAGGAGAACGGGGTGGTGGAGGGTTACTGCTATGCCCATCCGTGGAAGGAGCGCGCGGCCTTTGCCAACACGTTTGAGACCACGGTGTATGTGGCTCACGGCTCCGGCGGCAGAGGAATAGGCACGTCGCTCATGCAGAGACTCATAGAAGCGTGTCGCGACAAGGGCTGCCGCGTGCTCGTGGCTTGCATCACCGGATGCAACGAACCGAGCATTGCGCTACATAAGAAATTGGGTTTCGTGCAGGCGTCACACTTCCACAACGTGGGCTATAAGTTCGGACGTTGGCTCGACGTGGTGGATCTTGAGATGCAGCTCTACTGACTTTACGCCGTGCTTCTGCCGACGTGAATAAACAGAATGTCCGCGACGGGTATCAGACACACCGTCGCGGACATTCCGTTTTTATGCTTTTATGTGTTTGTTTCTACTTCGCTTCTTCTATCTGCACGCTCAGAATGCCTGCCGCGGCGTCGGCTTTCGGAACGATGTGCAGCCTTAATGCCTCAGCCATGATGTCCTCGCCGGGGTGCACCATGTTGTATTGGTCTTTCAATACACGATATTCGTCGGTGACGTAGATGGGGAACTGCTTCCACTCTCCGTTCTCCTTATACTCCATGGTCCATGACTTCGGTACCTGCACGCCGCCGTTATCGTCGTACCAATATACCGAAAGACTTTGCAGCTTGAGCGGTCGTTTGAGCTTCAGTTCCACTGTCTGCTCCTTTCCTTTCTGCGGCCAGCTTGTCCAACGCGGTATGGATGTGTCGAAGGAATTGGCGGGATAGCCGTTCGTTACCATTGCGAGCACGTCGTCCTGATCGAATGTGTGGGTGGCTGTTACGTCGGCGATGTATTCCGGTATGACGGGTATTGATGCCTTTGCCAGCTCGTCGTTGTCGGCCAACCAGACTATCATTGCATCGTCGCCGCGGTTGTCCCAAGCGTAATATGGCACCATGGTGAGGCTGCCGTTGCCTTCCTCCTGCACCGAGTGTGCCTTAACCGTCACGAAGTCTATGCCTCGCATGATTCCGCTGTCGGCCTTTTTCACGCTTGCTCCTGCCTCTGGCGAGAGTACGTAGCTTGCCGGCATTGCCGCGTTATCCACCGCTTCGGCACAATATACGAGCGGTCCGCGCGTGACGCACAGGCGTCCCCTGTCGTCCTCAACCTGCGGGAGCGCCTTGTTGTAGCGCACCTCCATTGGCAGGCGCAGCTCCACGCGGTCTCCCTGTTTCCAAGTGCGGTTGATGGTGACAAATCCTTTTTCAGGCACGGCCTTTACCTCCTCGCCGTTCACGAGCAGCTTCCATTCGGCCGGTCTTGCGTTGACATAAGAGTAGAGCTTGCCCGGAACAAACTGCGTGCCGGCCCATGTCGGGATGCGCAGGTGCATTGCGAACTTCTGTTTTCCGCCTTCGGGATTCACCTCCAGACGTATTGTCTCGTCGAAAGGATATTCGGTCTGCTGATTCACACTTACCTTTCCTTTCTTTAACGGAATCACGGTCGATGTGCCGGCATAGAACGTGCAGTATATGTCGTTGTCTGTATAAGCATACATCATGCCTGGAATCTGCGGTATCAGGCGCGCTATGTTCGACGGGCAGCAGGCTGTGCCGAACCATGGCGAGCGGCCTTTCACACCCTGGTTGAACGCTGTCCGGCCGTCGGTTTCGAGCGGATTGACGTAGAAGAACTTGTTGCCCTCGAGATTGACACCGGCGAGCACGTTGTTGTATAGCGCCACTTCGGCCACGTCGATGTACTTAGCGTCCTTCTCAGCCATGAACATCCGGAAGTTGAACATCACGTTTCCTACGGCAGCGCACGTCTCGTTGTAGGCGTCCTTGTTCGGCAGCAGATACTCCGGGCCGAATCCCTCGATGCCGTGCACGGCGCCCAGTCCTCCGGTGATGTGCATGCGTGTGTCAACGATGTTTGCCCATATGCTGTCGAGTGCGGGGCGCAGCGTCTGGTCGCCAGTCTGTGCCATGACGTCCGCCATGCCCGAATACAGGTATGTTGCGCGTACGGCGTGGCCCACGGCCTTGGTCTGTTGGCGCACGGGCAGATGCTGCTGTGCGTAGCTCGGGCTCATCACTCCGTCGCCCTCGGGCTTGTATGTCACTCCTCGTATATCGATGAACCGCTTCGCCATGTTGAGATATAGCGAGTCGCCTGTGGCATGAAACAGCTTGACAAGCGCCAGTTCTATCTCCTCATGTCCCGGTGCCTGATTCACGGGTTTGCCTCCGTTGTAGTTCGGGTCGCCCTCGAAGAATACGTGGTTGATGTGTCTCGCGCTCTTCTCGGCTATCTTCAGCCACTTGTCTTTGCCCGTGGCCTGATAGTAAGCCACGGCACCCTCGTACATGTGTCCCATGTTGTAGAGCTCGTGGCTGTGCACAACCCATGAGTAAGGCTTGTCGCCCATGCCTCCGCCTCCCCAATGCTCGTGGTTGGCCGACACGCCTGTTATGTGCGCCTCGTACAGATAGCCGTCGTCCTGTTGCGCCCGTCCGATGAGGTCTATTATGCTGTCCATTGTGTGTTCGAGCTTGGCGTCCTTCTCCAGGGTGAGCAGATAGGCGGCACCTTCCATCACCTTGTACAGGTCGGAAGCCACGAAACGGTGTGGAAACGGCAGTTCGTCCTTCACTCCGTGCAGGTAGTTGCCGGTCTTGCGAAGATTGTCCATTGCCGGGCGCACCTTGTCGAGGGCGAACGGAACAAGTACTTCTTTCTGTGTCTTGAGGCGTGGAAGCCAGAAGTTGTCCTGCAGCGTGACCTGCTGGAACGGGATGGACCGGAGCACCTCATCGCTTGTCTGCTTGCTTTTAGATGCGCAAGATGAAAGCGCGATGAGGCCCGACAGTGTCCAAATGATAGCTTTTGAGTTCATTATAGGTTATGTTGGTTATTGGTTTATGCTGCGGACAAAGTTACTAAAAAAATCTCCGTCGCCGACCTTTGCCGTATGTTTATGTTATGAATAAAATGCCGGTGTGCGGTGTTTCAGTCCTTTGTCCGTGACGGTTGTGTGATGACGGCTGTCAACTGCCGTCGTATGTACCGTATTTTCCTGCGTGGGATGATAATCATTCTCGCGTGGTATATTGCCCGTTCAGCCGCTTCCGGATTATCGTCGGCGGCGGTTCTGATATCGTGTATAATGCTTTGAATCTGTATAAATAACGTGAGTTCGACGAATTCAAAACAAAGCGAGCTGTGTGTCAATAGTTCTTGT
>USHV01000045.1 GCA_900554695.1 uncultured Prevotella sp.
CTCTTTGTGGCGCGCTCAAGGTCGTTCATGGCTCCTGTGGATATCTGTCCGTTGCAGAGCTCTTCGGCAGCGCGTCCGCCGAGCAGCGCGCACATTTCGTCGAGCATCTGCTCCTTTGTTGTTATCTGGCGTTCCTCAGGCAGATACCATGCTGCACCAAGTGCACGTCCGCGCGGTACGATGCTCACCTTGACAAGCGGGTTGGCATATTCGCAGAACCACGACACAGTGGCGTGTCCTGCCTCGTGGAGCGCGATGGTGCGCTTCTCGTCGTAGGTCATCACTTTGGTCTTTTTCTCCAGTCCTCCGATTATTCTGTCCACGGCGTCGAGGAAATCCTGCTTGCCCACGGCCTTCTTGTTGTGACGTGCTGCGATGAGGGCGGCCTCGTTGCATACGTTTGCTATGTCGGCACCCGAGAATCCCGGAGTCTGTCGTGCGAGGAAGTCTATGTCCACAGTGTTGTCGGTCTTCACCGGACGCAGGTGCACCTGGAATATCTCCTTACGCTCTGTAAGGTCGGGAAGGTCCACGTTTATCTGTCTGTCGAATCGTCCTGCGCGCAGCAATGCCTTGTCGAGCATGTCGGCACGGTTGGTCGCTGCCAGTATGATGACGCCGCTGTTGGTTCCGAATCCGTCCATTTCTATGAGCAGCGCGTTAAGCGTATTCTCACGCTCGTCGTTGCCTCCCATGGCGGGGTTCTTGCTTCTTGCGCGTCCCACGGCATCGATCTCGTCAATGAAGATGATGCACGGCGCTTTCTCCTTTGCTTGTCTGAAGAGGTCGCGCACGCGGCTTGCACCCACGCCGACGAACATCTCTACGAAGTCGGAACCGCTCATCGAGAAGAACGGTACGCCTGCCTCGCCTGCCACTGCCTTCGCCAACAGGGTCTTTCCTGTTCCCGGAGGACCTACGAGCAGTGCACCCTTAGGTATCTTTCCTCCCAGGTCGGTGTATTTCTGCGGTTCTTTGAGAAACTCGACAATCTCCTGTACCTCCTGCTTGGCGGCAGCCTGTCCGGCCACATCCTTGAATGTTATGCCCAGGTCGTTGCCCTTCTCGTACATGCGTGCCTTGCTTTTGCCAACGCTGAACACGCCTCCGCCGGCGTTGCCTCCGCCCATGCGGCGCATGAGCAGTATCCATAGTGCGATGCCGAGGATGAACGGCGAGAGGTTGATGAGCAGGTTCATGAACGAGTTTCCTTTCTCGTTCTCATAGCTGAAGTCGGTTATCTTTCCGGCCTTCTGCATGGAAGTGAGATATTTCTCAAGCTCGTCCACGGAGCCGAACTCCACCTTCACCGACGGTTCCGGACCCACCTGCTGGGCATTTTTGCCGAACACGTCGCGTATGTTCTTGGCTTTCACGTACATAGTTATGGTGCTTCGGTCCTTGTTGATCACCACGCTCTTGGCATAGCCTTTTTCCACATACTCCTTGAACTTGGTGTATGTGGCCTCTTGTTTTGCCGAGCTGCCTATGGCGAGTGCGTCGCCTCCGCCCGTGATGAACAGAATGCACAGCGCTATCAGTATGACTGTGTATATCCAGTTCATATTGAATTTAGGCATCTTCGGCTGGTTATTGTCGTTCTGATGTTTGTTTTCTTTGTTGTCCATAATTTTATATAGATGCTAAATCAATGCCAGTATTGTGTGTGTTGATAATTTTTTGCCGGTCTGACAGTCATTTGTCAGTTTATGTCGGGCACGTGTGTCATTTCGGCGTCTTCCCACAGATTCTCGAGATTGTAGAACTCTCGCGTCTCCGGAAGGAATATGTGTACCATCACGTCTATGTAGTCCATTGCCACCCATTGGCTGTTTCCGAGTCCCACGACGTTGGCCGGCTTCTCGCCGACACCCTCGCGCACCATGTCTTCTATCGACGAGGCGATGGCTTCAACCTGCATCGGTGAGCCGCCCTGACATATCACGAAGTAGTTGGTTATCGCTCCGTCGATGTGGCGGAGGTCAACAATGGTTATGTTTTGTCCTTTTTTTTCCTGAATTCCTTTAGTTATTGTGTCAACCAGTCTGTTTTTTGTTTCCATTTACTTAAATTTGTTTCTTTGATTTGACTTGAGTTTCTTTTTTAGGTTTGAGAAGCTCTTGCCGTGTGTATCGGTTTGTATTGTTTTGATATTGTTTTTATTTATTATAATGTACAAAGTTACATTGAATAATCTGAAAAACACGCTAAAAAGGCTGTTTATTTATTTTTTTTAGAAAAAAGTCACGAAAAATGTTTGTAGTTTAAAAATTTTGTGTACCTTTGCAGTGCAATTCAGAAATGAAGACGCAAGCAACAAATTGGGATATGGTGTAATGGTAACACTACAGATTCTGGTCCTGTCATTCTTGGTTCGAGTCCGAGTATCCCAACAGAGTTCCGGATGTATCGCAAAGATGCATCCGGTTTTTTGTTTCCTTATGCGCGGAGTGGGGCTGCCGGCGGGTGCCGCCGTGTGTCACGTTCCGTGTTTATTCGTGCCTTATATATGTAGTGTTGTATGGATTATGATGGTTTGTGCAGTCGTCATATCGTAAATATTTCGCTGCCATTGCATATGTATGCCGTCGTCGTTGTGCAGATATGTCATGGTCGTCGCACAGATTAGCCGCTCCACTTGTATAAATGTGCTACAGCCGTCGCATGGATATTCCGTTGTCGCAGGCTTACGTCCTGCCGTTGCTCGTGCAGTGTTTGCCGCATACGAAAAAACGGGAAACCGGTCGATGCCGATTCCCCGCTTTTCTATATAAACGTTTAATAAAATTCTTCTTAAAGAAGAAGACAGGAGACTGACCTTATTTCTGAAGGTCGATCTTGTGTCCTAAGCTTACTGCCTTAGCAATCATGATTGCTACAACGGCAAATGTAATGAATGTTAACATAATCTTTTTACCTTTCTTTTAATTGTTAATTTGTTATCCTTTTGTCTTTTCAACGCTGCAAAGATACTTGCTAATAGCGTACCGTGCAAACACTTTTGGTTCAAAAATAGCCGAATATGGACTTTTATTGACGTACATCAATGAAAGCCTATAAAATCGGCCTGAAAGTGTACAATATGTCATATTTTTATCAATAAAACTGACATAGTGGCAAGTGAAACGCCAATTTGGCATAAATCGTCCGTTTTTTTCGATGTGTATTCCAACGGCTTTAAGCCCGTTGTGCCGCAATTTTCGCCATGCGCCATGCCGGAGGTGAAAATCCTGCCTTCATGAAGCTAAAAAATGTTTATTAGTTTCATATAATTACATTATACGAGTCTTTTTTCGTACATTTGCATTATATATAGAACAATAAATATTTCGTACAGAAACATTGGAACGCAGAAAAACATTCAACGACATACTGAAGGTAGTGTTTTCGCTGTTACTTGGCGGAGTAATACTATACTGGATGTATCGTGACTTCGATTTTAAAAATGTCAGTCGGGTGGTTCTCCATGAAATGGACTGGACTTGGATGTTGTTGTCTTTCCCCTTTGGCATATTGGCGCAGATGTTCCGTGGATGGCGCTGGCAGATGAGTCTCAACCCCATAGGCGAGTATCCCCGTGCATCTACAAGCATCAATTCCATATTTTTTTCTTATGCCGTCAGCCTCGTGGTGCCGCGCATCGGCGAGTTCGCACGTTGCGGAGTGCTCAAGCGCTACGACGGTGTGTCGTTCACTAAGGCTCTGGGCACGGTGGTCACCGAGCGAATAATCGACTCGCTGCTCGTGCTCGCCATAACGCTGCTGACGCTGTTTTTCCAGCTGCGCGTATTCGACCGGTTCTTCAGCCGCACGGGAACGAACATCGAGATAATGTTCGACCGTTTCTCGACCACTGGCTATGTGGTGACAGCCGTGTGCGCTGTGGCGGTGCTGATATTGTTATGGTATCTCCTGCGGAGGTTCTCAATATATAATAAGGTGAAGTGTACCATAAGCGGACTGATGCAGGGCGTGTTCTCGCTTCGCGGCGTCAAGAACATGCCTTTGTACGTGTTGTTCACCCTGGGTATATGGGTGAGCTATTTCCTTCACTACTATCTCACGTTCTTCTGCTTTGAGGCCACCTCGGGCCTTGGCATGGCGTGCGCCCTGGTGACGTTCATCGTGGGAAGCATTGCCGTGATAGTGCCGACGCCGAACGGAGCCGGACCATGGCATTTCGCCGTGAAAACCATGCTCATACTCTATGGAGTTGGCGAGACCGACGCTCTCTACTTCGTGCTGATAGTGCACTCGGTGCAGACGCTGCTGGTCATTCTGCTGGGCATATATGCGTGGATGGCGCTCGCGTTCACCAAGAAACGTAAAAGGGAAACGGAGGCCGTGACCGTTGGAAACGAATGATATAACTTTAACATTAATAGATAAAAGCTATGAGTGAAATTACAAACCTGAAGCCTGAGTGCGTATGGAAAAACTTCCATGCCCTCACGCAAGTACCGCGTCCGTCAGGACATCTTGAGAAAGTGCAGCAGTTTTTGCTCGATTTTGCCAAGAATGCCGGTGTAGAGGCATTCAAGGATCCGGCAGGAAACATCGTAATGCGCAAGCCTGCCACTCCGGGAATGGAGAACCGCAAGGGTGTCATCATGCAGGCACACATGGATATGGTGCCGCAGAAAAGCAAGGAAAGCACACACAACTTCGAGACCGATCCTATCGAGGCTTGGGTTGACGGTGAATGGGTTAAGGCACGCAACACCACTCTCGGAGCCGACGACGGTATAGGCGTGGCTGCAATAATGGCTGTGATGGAGGACAAGACTCTCGTGCACGGACCTATAGAAGGACTCATCACTGCTGATGAAGAGACCGGTATGTATGGTGCCAACGATCTGCCGGCAGGACAGATGCACGGCGACATCCTGCTAAACCTCGACTCTGAGACATGGGGACAGTTCTGCATAGGTAGCGCAGGTGGAGTGGATGTGACAGCTACTCTCGAATATAAAGAGGTGGCAACCGACAGCACCGATGCTGCCGTACGCGTAGTGCTCAAAGGACTTAAGGGCGGACACTCCGGTCTGGAAATTCATCTTGGTCGCGCCAATGCCAACAAGCTCATGGTGCGCTTCGTACGCGACGCTGTGGCAGAGCTCGACGCACGTCTGGCCACATGGCACGGCGGCAACATGCGCAACGCCATCCCGTTCGAGTGTGAGACAGTGCTGACACTGCCGAAGGAAAATGTGGAGGAACTGAAAAATATGGTCGAGGAATACCGTGTGCTGTTCAACGACGAGTTCGCAGGCATAGAGAACGAGATACATTTCTTCGTAGAAGATGTGGAGACTCCGGCAACAGAAGTGCCTGAGGACATTCAGGACAACCTCATCGACGCCATCTACGGATGCCACAACGGCGTGATGCGTATGATTCCGTCGTTCCCTTCAGTTGTAGAGACTTCCTCAAACCTCGCCATTATCGAGATTGGCGAAGGCAAGGCAAACTTCAAGATTCTCGCACGCGGCTCACGCGAAAGCTACAAGGAGTATATCGTAAACACGCTGCAGAGCACATTCAACATGGCCGGCATGCGCGTTGAGACTTCGGGCGACTACTGCGGATGGGATCCTAACACAAAGAGCGAGATACTCCATCTCATCACCACAAAATATAAGGAACTCTTCGATAAGGAGGCACAGGTGGTCGTAGATCACGCCGGACTGGAGTGCTCTATCATCCTTGGCAAGTATCCGCAGCTCGACGTCGTGTCGTTCGGTCCTACGATCCGTTCGCCGCACACAACCAACGAGCGTTGTCTCATTGAGTCAATAGAGCCGTTCTGGGCTCTGCTTACGAAGACTCTCGAGAACATTCCTGAGAAATAAACATGTGGCATTGCGGCGCGGCTCTGCACGGGCCGCGGTCGCCTGTTACATATGAATAATGCGGACACAGCGTGTTTCCGGCGTATTTACGTCGGCCCGTTGTGTCCGCTTTTTTGTGTGTCTGTATGGTCAGGATGGAGTGTGTGGCTCGTTTGTATTGACTGTTATTCTTTCTTTTGGAATAACAAAGGCAATAAAAAACCGGTAATGTGATTTACATTACCGGTCCGTAAACATCCAGCCTCACGGTTGGATATTAACGCATGATGAATATCTTTATCATTTCACAATGTATTTCTTACCGTTCACGATGTATATGCCTTTTGGCAGATCGTTGAGCGATTTGTCTGAAGCAACCTTTTGGCCGTTGATGTTGTATATGCCTTCAACAGCATTCTCGGCCGGCATTTCTGTCACGATACCGTTTATGTCAGTCGTTCCGTTACCGTTGTCGATGACGAAAGTCTTTGGTTCTGATGACGGGGTTGTCTCTGTGAGATACCATGCAGTACCTATCAGACTGCTCCAGTCACTTGTCAGATGATACATGTTTCCACCTGACATGACGTACGATCCGGCAGGTGCGGATGTCGGGTGATAGTTGTAGTATGTGTAGCGCAGCAATCCGTCGCCTGTGATTGCAGTGCCGCTTGCATTGATACCGTTCGGACAGCTGATACCTTCGAACTGATAGATGTATCCGTGCTGATAGGTAACTTGCTCAGGATCCTCTTCATATTTAGGGTCAGCCTCGTTTCTTCTGTTGAATGTGAAAGGACTGTCTTCGTTGTGACCTGCCTCTTTGGTTACCTTTATGAGATAGCATCCGTTTGCTTTGATTGCTGCGTCGTAGCTGTTGTCAAGATCTACAGGAGTGAAAAGTATCTGATTCGGATTCTGAGGATTGATACCGGTGAGTTCGCAAAGTTCTGCGTCTTCACCGAAAGTCTGTTTCACCTGTGATCCCAGAATATCCACCGGCAGTGTGAGTGCGCTCCATTGTCCGATGTTGAACTTGCGGCTTAGGTTGAAGTAATATGGCTCGTTGTATTTGTATTTATCCACAGCGTCTTCGCTTCCGTATGCGTCAACGCCGAAGGCCAAATTCTCATCAGCATTTCCGATATAGTAAAGGCTGATATTGTCAACATACACACGGCCGCCGGTTGCATCCTTGCTTACGCCGAGTTCAAGGCTTCCGTTAGCTCCAACTGTCACGTAAACGACAACCCGATGGAAGTTTTCGTCAGGCGTGTACTGGTCGCCTTGAGCGAGAAAATAGGCTGCCGGAACGTTGCGGCGGAAGTATTGCTTGTCTGTTTCACTGAGTCCGTCATAATGCTGATTCACATATCCCATGAATGTATTGTAGTCATCGCCGGAGATAACCGGAATTATTGCTCTTGAATCATTAGCGTACAGATAGGCGTTGGATGCGTCTGTGGTGTTAGGTTCGTTGTATGCACCGCCTGTATAAGGACTTGCATCGTTTATGTCGAAGAATGCCTGAGCGCTGACAGCGTAAAGTCCCGGTGTAAGACCGCTGACTGTCTGGTAGAACGTTCCTGTGGCGTTACCGATCTCCAGACATCCGAAGGCACCATAATTAGAAGCATAACCGTCATTGCTGCCGGTTGTTCCCATATGAGGATCTATTGATGTGCAATAGTCGCTATTGGTATAATTTAATCCTGTTGTTGACCAAAAAAGATTATTTACATCACTCACATTACGTATAAAACGTGAGTTAAGGAGAAGTCCACTGATATTATAACGGCCTTGTGCTGATGCATCTTTTATTGCTTGTCTGTAGTCGGCGGCTGTTATCAGATACCATTCGTCCGCATTACGGGATGTACCATCGGCCATCACACATCCTGTAGATGTGTCATATCTATAATAGCTATTGTTGTTTACAATTCTGTATGTGTTTGTTTCTGTTTGTTCAAACTTTATTGCAGCATAGTCTGTAGATTTGTTTGGTTCAGGTCTGTCTATGAAGATGCGGCCAGTATTATCATCCATTAAGGCGATGCAACTTCCCTGAGCAGAGTTAACAATCGGTCCTTCAAAGTAGTAATATGCTCTAAAAGTACCACTCTTCCTCAGAAGAGTTAGTCTTACTCAAGTTTCGGATTTAGACTTTGAGGTTGAATTTATTGCATAAAAAAGGCT
>USHV01000046.1 GCA_900554695.1 uncultured Prevotella sp.
TACAGAACACATTTACTGTTGCTAATTTTTATGGTACTGCCGATATCCACATGTCTGTTTCCCGCCTTTGCTTTTCCACTCCGTCGCTGAATAAGAATGTCTTTCCCGCGTCCGGACGTGCGTTGCCGCACCGCCATGGATAAAAAACGCGGTGACGCTTGCAACTGAACGCCATTTTTACTACTTTTGCACCATACGTACAACACATACATCATGACAGACTTATTCAACTATAAACGACGCGAATCGACCGTCGCACAGGCCGGAAGCGTCGCAATAGGGGGGGACAACCCGATACGCGTGCAGTCGATGACTACCACAAACACCAACGACACCGAGGCATGCGTGCTTCAGGCCGAACGCATAATAAAGGCCGGAGGCGAGCTCGTGAGACTCACCACACAGGGCACACGCGAGGCAAAGAACCTGAAGAACATCAACGCCGCGCTGCGCGCCAAGGGCTACGACACGCCGCTCGTGGCCGACGTGCACTTCAATCCCAACGTGGCCGACGTGGCCGCGCTCTATGCCGAAAAGGTGCGCGTGAATCCCGGCAACTATGTAGATCCTGCCCGGACATTCAAGAAACTGGAATACACCGACGAGGAGTATGCCGCCGAACTGAAGAAGATAGAGGCGCGCTTCGTGCCGTTCCTCAACATCTGCCGCGAAAACCACACAGCCATACGCATAGGAGTGAACCACGGTTCGCTGTCCGATCGCATCATGTCGCGCTACGGCGACACGCCCGAAGGCATCGTGGAGAGCTGCATGGAGTTTCTGCGTATATGCAAGCAGGAGAAGTTCGACGACGTGGTGATATCCATCAAGGCGTCCAACACCATGGTCATGGTGCGCTCGGTGCGCCTGCTCGTCAGCCGCATGGACGCTGAAGACATGCACTATCCGCTGCATCTCGGAGTGACAGAGGCCGGCGAAGGTGAGGACGGACGCATAAAAAGCGCCGTCGGAATAGGCGCGCTGCTTGCCGACGGAATAGGCGACACCATACGCGTATCGCTCAGCGAAGAGCCCGAGGCCGAGATTCCCGTGGCAAGACATCTGGTAGATTACATGACGCGCCGCGCCGGACACATGCTCATACCCGGCACTCAGGCACCGTCGTTCGACTGGCTTCACCCCGAGCGCCGCGCCACGACAGCCGTTGGAAACGTGGGAGGCGACCGCGTGCCGGTGGTGATTGTGAACGGAACTGGCAAAGAGACAGCCGACAGCTTCGGCACAGACACCACGCCCGACTACATATACTGCGGAGCGAAACTGCCCGAACACCGCATCGAGGGAATGAAATACATCGTTGACTTCAATGCCTACGACGGCAGCGACAACGTGTTCCCAATATTCCCTCACAACGCCATACCGTTCATATCGATGGTCAACGCGCCGGTGAAATTCCTCGTATTGCAGTTCGGCGCGCCTGCCGAGGAATACATAGCCTGTCTGAAGAGGCATCCCGAAGTAGTGGTGGTGTGCATGAGCAACCATCAGAACCGCACTGGCGAACAGCGCGCGCTGGTTCACGAAATGATGTGCGAGGGACTGAAAAATCCCGTCATCTTCGCACAGATGTACAGTCATAGCGCTGCCGAGAAAGCCGAGTTCCAGCTTGAGGCGGCCGCCGACATGGGTGCGCTCATGGCCGACGGACTGCCCGACGGACTGTGGCTCATGAACAACGGCGACATTGCCCTGCGCGACATCGCCGACACTGCATTCGCCATTCTGCAGGCCGCACGCCTGCGCACATCGAAGACCGAATACATAAGCTGTCCGGGATGCGGACGCACACTGTACGACCTGCGCACCACCATAGCACGCATAAAGGCTGCGACGGCCCACCTGCGCGGACTGAAGATAGGCATCATGGGATGCATAGTGAACGGTCCGGGCGAGATGGCCGACGCCGACTACGGATACGTGGGAGCCGGAGTGGGACGTGTGTCGCTCTACCGCCGCAAGGAGTGTGTGGAGAAAAACATCCCAGAGGAAGAGGCCGTGGAGCATCTGCTCGCGCTCATCGACAGCGACCGCAAGGCGCGACAGGAATGACGCATCAGCGCAAACGCCGCAAAGACACAATATATTATATATCGACCACAGAAAATAATAACCATATAATAATTTCGCAATGAACATCACACCACGATATATCGCCGGCGAGTCACGCTACGACAACCCCGACATGTACGTCCGTTGCGGACACTCCGGAGTGCTACTCCCGAAGGTATCTTTAGGACTGTGGCACAACTTCGGAGGCACAGTGCCCTATGAGCACAGCCGCGAGATGGCACGCTATGCCTTCGACCACGGCATCACCCACTTCGACCTGGCGAACAACTACGGACCTCCTTACGGTTCGGCGGAGGAAACCATGGGCCGGCTCATCGACGACGACCTGCGTCCTTACCGCGACGAGCTGTTCATATCGTCGAAGGCCGGCTACGACATGTGGCCCGGACCTTACGGCAACTGGGGCTCGCGCAAGTATCTCATGGCAAGCATCGACCAGAGCCTCAAGCGCATGCACCTCGATTATGTCGATCTGTTCTACAGCCACCGGTTCGACCCTCTGACGCCCGTTGAGGAGACCTTGCAGGCACTTGTCGATATAGTGCGCGCCGGAAAGGCTCTCTACGTCGGCGTATCGCGCTGGCCGCTCGAGGCTCTGAAGACCGCCGACAAGTATCTGAGAGAACGCGACGTGCCACTGCTCATCTATCAGGGACGGCTCAACATGCTCGACCGCGAGCCGCAGGAACAGGGCATCACCGACTACTGCGCCGCCCACGGCATAGGCTTTATTTCGTTCTCGCCGCTGGCACAGGGACTGCTCACCGACCGCTATCTTAACGGAATACCTGCCGACAGCCGCATGGCGCGTGGCGAGAATCTCACGAAAGACGCGCTCACCCCCGAACTGCTCGACCGTCTGCGCCGGCTCAACGACGAGGCACAGGGCAGGGGAGAGACTCTTGCATGCAGAGCCCTGAAATGGGTTCTTGAGCAGAAGGGCGTGACGTCTGTGCTCATCGGCGCGAGCAGCGTAGCTCAACTTGCCGAGAACCTGAAATGTATAGACAACAAATAACGCGACGTGAAATGACTGACCGGACGTCATCCGGCGCATCAGCTGCATATACAGACACCGCAATATGAATACGGTGTCTGTATTTTTTTGTAATATATAATATCTGAAAACGACACGCGCAGGCGGCGGATGCCGCGGAAACCACGGCCGATGTAAAATTGATAAGGTTTTATTTTATATATGAAACGTCTGTGAATATCTGAAAACCTGATTACGACACCGATTGATACGAACATCTACGGCACTTGCACCACGCAACAATAAATCTGCATCGCCATTGTCATTTAATCTTCCGCACACGAGCCACGCACACTTCCCGCACCATTTTCCACCCCCTGCATCATCACTTCTAAGCAAAACTCCGGATACATACTTACAATTTTTCTTGACTGAATTTTGACAAAATATTTTCTCAAAAGAGATGTAAACGAATGTTAAATACAGCATTGTAAAACCCATTCCGGTCCGAACCACATTCTGATATACCCCATAACATAGTCCGGAAAAGCACGTTTCACGTTCTGATATTGCCCATTTCGTCATGCGAAAAAGCCCATATTGGACTGCGATATGGTGCTTTTCAGCCTCCGAAATGGCCTATTTCGCATGCCGAAATGGTGCTTTTTGCAAAGCGGGGAAATACCTTTTAAATATAAATGATTGATATTCAACATATTATAAAAACATCTCATATTCCGCGTATTTGCGCCCGAAGACTACTCAGCCCGCAAATACGCGCTTATTTTTCGGGGTATATCGGGAAACTGAGAGGGAAAAATCGGAAACAGGTTACAATCTGAAAGTGTCACGACAGCCGTGCCTTCAGCAGAAAAGGGAAACGCCTGTACGGAATATAAACCTATATATTATATAGAAACCTACAGCCTTTGAATTTCCGCAAGACCCGAAAACCACGCAAAGACCCGGCAGACTCTCCTAACTCAAAAGCACGTTATGGAAACAAAACTGCGTGAAAAGGCTGCAAGTATATATAAATGTTAAAAAAACGTCATCGCCCATATTCATGCCCACACGATGTCCGGCCGTCCGCGTAAAAGCCTTTCCCATGTCGCGCGACGTACCGTTACAGCCCGCGCCGCACGGCTTCTTACGCCCCTATGCCGGCAGTCTGACGGCAGCGGACAGACTCACGTCAGACACGGTATGCGCCCCGCATATTAATGAGAATTTATATATTCCTGTCACGACAGCCTCAAAACGACATAATCAGAATAACAATCCTAAGCCCCGGCATCGCCTCATTAATTAAGAGTTTTTAACCTTAAAGTCTAAAAAAATTCCAATTTCAAGAAATTATTAAACGAAATATAATTATATTTGCAAACGCATATAAAACTTAAACCGAAAAAGAGCCTTATAATTGTCTTTTTAATTCGATTTCAGATAACCCTAATAATAATAATATTGTGAGCATACCTCACTAATAACTTTCTAAACTTAACCAACATGAGACAAACGTTCATTATCTCAGCTATTCTATGCTGCATGATGTTTATCGGTTGTAGTGACGATGACAAGGTCTCAACGTCTTACGATCCGACACAACCGGTTGTTTTTACAGACTTCAGTCCGAAAGAGGGACAGGTGCGTACACGCCTCTACATCTACGGAAAGAACTTCGGAACAGATGAGACGAAGATCCACGTAAACGTAGGTGGTCAGGACGCCAAAGTCATCGGCTCGACCGGAGAAATAATCTATTGCATGGTGAAAAAACGCTCCTATGACGGGAATGTTACCGTGACCATCGACGGAGAAGACGGCAAGCCGGCCGTAGTCAAGACGTTCGATGAGAAATTCAATTACGTGGCAAAGACTACGGTAGGAACACTTCTGCGCGTTGTCGATGAGTACGGAAACTCAGGCTTCACCGACGGAAGTTTCGACGACGGAGCATCTGTTCCGTCAAACGACTGGATGGTATTCGACCCAAAATTTAAGGAAACAGGTGGCGACCGTCTGCTCTTCACATGTAACTTCTACGACGGTCTGCGCGTGCTCAACCTCACACAGAGAACTGTTACACGTCTGTTCGCACGTTCACAGTACAGCGCCATGTACTCGTTCTCGTTTACTGCCGACGGCGACACACTCATCTTCCCTGATGACAACGGAAACGCCTCCAACGAATCGAGAGCAAACCTTTACTACTGTCTGCGCTCTGAAGGATTCAAGAAACTGCGTCCTTACAACTACGGACCTTGCGCATACAGCGTGGTTTGTCTGCCAAACGGAACAAAGTTCTACTCTTCATGGACAAACGCCGCCGTATACAGAATGGAGAACCCGACCGGAGAAATACCTAACATCGACGTGAACCGCACACGCTGCTTCGCACTCACCTCTCTTACACAGACCGACGGACAGCACATGCGTCTCATTCTGCATCCTTCAGGAAAATACATGTACATCACAATGGAGGGCGCTCCTGTCGTGCTGAGATCTAATTATAACGAAAAGACAAATATGTTCGAGACACCTATTATTATAGCAGGTGCGTTCGGACAAAGCGGATGCCAGGAAGGTACAGGTGCTACGGCACGCTTCGACAACGTATGGGCCGGAGTGTTCGTAAAGAATATGGACTATGTCAACAACCCGCGTCCCGACGGCGAGGAATACGACTTCTACTTCTGCGCAAAGGCAAACCAGTGTATATGGAAGCTCACACCTGACGGGGTTGCCACTATCGTAGCCGGACGAAGCAATCAGAATGCCGACGGAAAGGTTGAGGGATACGTTGACGGTGATCCTCTCACTGAGGCACGCTTCCACACTCCTGCCGGAATAGCCTATGATGAGACCGACGAGACTTGGTACATCGGCGACAACGACAACAAGTGCATACGTTACATCACAAGAGAATAACCCTATAATCCAATACAAGCTATGAGGAATTTTATAATAATGCTTCTGCTTGCCGTTTGCGCTCCTTTAGGCATTCAGGCACAAAGTCAAGATGACGATGAGAAGATAATAGAAGTAACAGGTACCGTCACCGACGAAAACGGAGAGCCGCTTATCGGTGTGAGTGTCATGCCTAAAGACGAGGCCGGACTCGGTGCAATAACAAATGTTGACGGTGTTTATAAGATAAAGATACCTGCATACACACGACTCGTGTTCAACTATATAGGTATGGAACAGCAGGAAGTGCTCATCAAGGAGCAGACTACTGCCAACGTGAAGATGAAGACAAAGGAAGACAATGTTATCGACGAGGTTGTCGTAACAGGTACAGGTTCACAGAAGAAGCTCACCCTTACAGGTGCCGTGACGACTGTCGACCCTGAACTGCTCCGCACACCTACAGCCAGCCTTTCAA
>USHV01000047.1 GCA_900554695.1 uncultured Prevotella sp.
TGCACTTAGAGAGTATGCTCAAACGGCTTGAATTCCAAATCCGAAACTTGAGTAACACAATATACAAACAACAAAAAACATACCGAAATGGAAACCAAGAACAACAACATAAAGCAGACAAACACCCTGAAACAGAAGGCCGAGAAACTGAGAAGACAGCGCATGCGCCAGCGCGTGGCAAGTCTCTTCGGAATAATAATCCTTGTGTGCGGAATAGTTAAAATCGCAACGATTTTCCTCGACTACAAGAACACGGAGACGAGCAATGACGCCCAGATAGAACAATACATATCGCCCGTAAACCTGCGCGCATCTGGATATATAAAGAAGGTGTGCTTCACCGAGCACCAGAATGTGAAGAAAGGCGACACGCTACTGATTCTCGACGACCGCGAGTATCGCATACGCGTCATGGAGGCCGAGGCTGCGCTTAAGGACGCTACGGCAGGCGCATCGGTCATAGGACAGTCGCTGCAGACATCGCAGGCTTCGGCTTCGGTGTATGAATCGTCTATCGCCGAGGTGAAGATACGCCTGGCAAAACTCGAGAAAGACCGCACACGCTATCAGAACCTGCTTGAACGCAACGCCGCCACCCCGATACAGCTGGAACAGATAGAAACAGAATATGAGGCTACGAAGAAAAAGCTCGACGGGCTCGTCAGACAGCAGAAGGCTGCCATGTCGGGCGTAAGCGAGGTGTCTGTACGCCGCCAGAGCTCCGAAGCCGCCATTGAACGTGCACGCGCCGCTCTCGAGATGGCACGCCTCAACCTCTCTTACACCGTGGTGACTGCTCCCTGCGACGGTAAGCTCGGACGTCGCGCTGTGGAGGACGGACAGTATGTATCGGCAGGACAAACTCTGACATACATCATGCCCAACACTCAGAAATGGGTGATAGCAAACTATAAGGAGACGCAGGTAGAAGATCTGCACGTAGGCCAGGAAGTGGCTCTCACGGTGGATGCCATGGACGGACGCGAGTTTAAGGGACGCATAACAGCCATATCCGGCGCAACGGGTTCAAAATACTCACTTGTACCTACGGACAATTCGGCAGGCAATTTCGTAAAGATACGCCAGCGTGTGCCTGTAAGAATAGACTTCGACGGACTGTCTGCCGAAGACAACGCACGCCTCGCAGCAGGAATGATGGTGGTGGTGAAAGCCAGGATAAAATGACCGTCTCGCATATAGTGAATAATATATGTGCACATGGAAATCTATCAACTAAAAAAGAATGAGTCATGGGACAAAGTGCAATAAGCCTGAACTGCGGAGCTAAATATAAGAATTATCCGTTCTACGACTGGATGCCAAAACCGCTCGGTATCATTCTGCTGATACTTCTGTTCATACCCATTCTCACCGTGGGAGGTGTTTACACCGCCAACAGCGGCGAGATGATGAGCGGACTGGGCATACAGTCGGAACACATACAGTTCGTCGGTTTCGTCACATCGATAGGCATGGCGGCCTTCTCGCCTTTCTTCTATCAACTGGTGTGCATACGCCGGGAGAAGATAATGTGCGTCATCGGATTCTCCGTGATGTATATTCTCAGCTACGTGTGCGCCGTGACCGACAGCATATTCGTGCTGGCCTTGTGCAGCCTCGTGATGGGTTTTCTGCGCATGGTGCTCATGATGGTGAATCTGTTCACACTCATACGCTACGGTTTCGGAATGGAGGCCACGCAGAACATAACGCCCGGCAACGAGCCGACCGACGAAGAAGGATGGGACCGTCTGGACTCTGAGAAGAGCAAGAGCATGCCAATAATATATCTGTTCTTCATGATTCTGGGACAGCTGGGCACATCGCTCACCGCCTGGCTGGCATACGAATATCAGTGGCAGGACGTATATTACTACATGATGGGCATGACGCTTGTGGCCATTCTCATAGTATTGGTGACGATGCCTTACCATGCTTACAGCAACAGGCGTTTCCCGATAACGCTCCGCAAGTTCGGCAATGTGGCTGTGTTCAGCTCGATGATGACATGCGGAATATACGTTCTTGTATATGGAAAGACACTCGACTGGTTTGCCGACCCGACAATAGTACGCTCTACAATACTTACGGTGGTGTTTGCCATAGTGTTTGTCTATATGGAATGGTCGCACCGCTCACCTTATTTCCTTATGGAAGTGTTCCGCCTGCGGACAATCAACATGGGCATCGTTCTGTTTCTGTTGCTCATGATACTTAACACAAGCTCGATGTTCGTAAACGTGTTCACCGGTGTGGGAATGGAGATCGACAACTGGCAGAACGCAGCACTGGGCAACTGGAGCATGGCAGGCTATTTCATAGGAGCAGTAATAGCCATAGTGCTCGGATCGAAGAATGTGAAGCTGAAATATCTCTTCGGACTTGGATTTCTGCTTATCGGAGCATCTGCTCTGTTCATGTATTTTGAGGTACAGACCGCAGGTCTTTATGAAAGAATGAAATATCCGGTCATCATCCGTTCCACTGGTATGATGCTTATATATTCGCTCACGGCCGTATATGCCAACCAGCGAATGCCTTACAAGTATTTATCCACGTGGATATGTATAATGCTCAGCGTGCGCATGGTCATCGGTCCGGGCATAGGTTCGGCACTCTACTCCAACGTGTTGCAGCACCGTCAGCAACACTACGTGACGATGTTCGCACAGGACATCGACCGCACAGACACACAGTCGGCCTCATCCTACGACCAGACCGCGCAGGGGATGCGCTGGCAGGGACGTAGCGAGACCGAGGCCGAGAACATAGCTGCCATGTCGGCAAAAGGTAAGGTGCAGGTACAGGCCACGCTGTCTGCAGTGAAGGAAATGTCGGGATGGACATTCTACGTCTGCATGATTTCAATGCTCTTCGTACTCATTTATCCATACAGGAAGAGAAATTTATCTGCTTGGCGCGACTGACTGTCCGCCAAGTCAGATAAATTTATTATCTTAGCAGATGTAAAATATTATGCCGCAATGAACAACACATCTGACACAAAGGCCGATATGCGACTGGCACGACTACAGGAAGACATGGACAAAAGGGCCGACGTTTGCTCGTCGGGAGGAATAATATATGACTTTCCGCAACGCATGTACGAAGGTTTCATAAACTTCGGCATAGGACTTATAGTCTGCCATGAAGGTGATTTTGACTTCGTTTTGTCGGATAACACATACACTGCCAGGCAAGGCGAGACCGTATTTATAACCGAAAACACCAGTTTCCGCATCGTACGCCGGGCACAACAACTGCGATTAAGCATAATAATCTAACGTGAGTTCGACGAATTGTAAGTGTTTGTAAATTTGGTGATTAGCGAAAATT
>USHV01000048.1 GCA_900554695.1 uncultured Prevotella sp.
TTTTCGCTAATCACCAAATTTACAAACACTTACAATTCGTCGAACTCACGTTAAAATATTTATGTTTTTTCATTTCATCGACACTCCCGGCGGTTTACGGTGTATATTTATTCGTCTCCCGGTATCGGCTTCTGCATATTTATACATAATGTGTATGTGCGTCTTGCGCGTACTTTATTATTGTCCGGCGGGGTTTTCGTGCGGTCGCAGTCACGGCTGTTTCTCTGTCTGATAAGAATAATCGTGCTGCGTCGCCACGGCTTTTCCGGTCTGTGAGGAGGGGCTTTTCTGTGCCGGCAAATAAAAAAATCATATTCCGATGTCACGTTTTCGCGTTTCAATCGTTTATTATTATGAAAAGACGAAATGAGAACCGACGAATTTAACGACAAGATAATTCCCATGCGTGGTGAGCTGAAACAACTTGCCTGCCATCTTACCGGCAACGACGACGTTGCGGAGGACCTGGCGCAGGAGGTGATGCTCCGGCTGTGGAACATGCGCGACTCGCTCGCCGCTGACGGACGCAACCGCGCGCTCGCCACGACCATGTTGCGCAACCTTGTCAACGACCGTTGGCGCCACGGACGCTATGAACAGGGGCACGCCTCGACGGCAGAACAGATAGGCGACGACGGAACGGCGGTGGAGGCACGCGACGAGGCCGATCTCGTGAGGCGCATTGTGGAGAGTCTGCCCGACCTGCAGCGTATGATATTCCGCATGAAGGAGATTGAGGGATACGACAGCAGCGAGATAATGCAGATAACGGGCTGCTCGGCAGAGAGCCTGCGCAAGAATCTGTCGAGGGCGCGCATGAGGATACGCCGGGAGTTTGTCAGGCTGACGGCGGTGCGACGCAGCTGACGCATAAGGAGGTTCTTATAAAACACATACAGCTATGAAGAAGAACGATGAACACATAGGGGCTCTGATAGACAGATATTTCGACGGCGAGACCACTGCCGCCGAGGAGCGTGAGCTGGCGCGGTTTTTCAGACAGGCGGGCGACGACATACCCGACGAGTGGAGGCCCTGCTGCGCCATGATGGCCTACGTGGACGAGGAACGCGTGGCTGCCGGCATGACTGCGACGAAGCACGAAGGGGCTGTCGTGGTGCCGATGAGGCGGCGCGGAGGCTTGCGTGTGGTGGTGGCTGCACTGCTCGCCGCGGCATGTGTGGTGGGCGTGGTTCTGGTGAAGGGCATTCCCGACCGGCACGACAACTACGCCGTGATAGACGGCCGCGTATATACCGACCGTCAGGTGGTGGAGCGCGAGGCCATGGAAGCCCTGCAGATGGTGTCGGCAGACGAGGACGACTCGTTCTCGGCGCTCGACATGATGGCTGACTGACACTCTCTTCATGAGTCCATGCGGCTGAAGCCTGCGCGGACGTAATGCGAAAAGGCGTAATCATTGTGATGGAAACGAAAAGAAAGGAATAGAAAAATGATACACAGGAAACATACGTATTTCAACAATACTGCCGGCACACGGCGCCTGACATTGCTCGTGCGTGTCTGCACGGTGTTGCTGATGTTGTTGCTCGTCGTGCCTGCCTGCGCCCAGAAAGGGCTGAAGGTGGACGAGGTGTTCCGCCGCTTCGGTCACGAGCGTGGCAGCAAGATGGTGGAGATGAACAACACCACGCTGATGGGATACCGGCTGAAAGTGTATAAGAGTCTGATATACAAGAGAAACGCCGCCGAGATAGAGAACATTCTGAAGGGCGACCGCAAGCAGGCTAAGAAGATACGCGAGGTGGTGGAGGACGGCCGCGTGGTGAGCGGGTACTATATGATGGCGCCTGCGGCAAAGGACCTCAATCGCTATGTTCTTTTCAGCAAGGGCAGTGGAGGACGAGGCACAGTGATATACATCGAGGGTGACCTCTCGCCCGACGACATTATGAAAATGTGCTATTCAAGAAAATAATGTAAAACAAAAAATATATGGATATGAGAAAAACACTACTTCTGGCTGTGCTGATGCCGCTTGCTGCAGTGGCTTCGGAGCCGGCCGACACAACCATCATCATGAACAACAGGCAGATAGTCGTGAACGATTCTGCGGGCATAACTCGCGTAAGCGTTTACGACAACGATGGCACACAGCTCACACGTACATATGAGACGAGTTTCACCGACGGACAGGAGGTGGAGCGGGTTTACGTCACGTCGCCGTTCATCCCGCAGACATTGGGTAAAAACAGGAAACCCATGGAGAGCCATTATCCGTTTTTCTTCATGGGCTACAATCTGTTGTCGGACGGAGCGATGGGCTTCAGTGGAAGCACTGCCTTGCACACACGCGACTCAAAGTCGTGGGAATTCGGATTCACGTTGGCGAGTGTGGCTTTCAGGCTTGGCCGTAATCTTGCACTGACAACGGCCATGCAGACAACCTGGGCATACAATCACTTTCAGGGAAACTATGTTCTTACAACCACCGACGGCATGTCGTCACTGGTTGAGAAAGAGGATATCAAGGTGAAGAAAAGCTACATCAGCTACAGCATTATACGTGTGCCGGTGATGATGGAGTGGTCGAGAAAAAGTTTCTACGCTGGATTGGGAGCATCGATAGACATGCGTATGTCGGACGAGTCGAAATATCGTGCGAACAAAAAGACATATACCGAGACTGAGGACATCAACCTGAAACCTCTCGGACTGAATTTAGAGATGCGCATGGGATATGGTTTCCTGATGTTATACGGGCGCGTGGGGCTCACTCCTCTCCTGAAAACGAGCAGTGCACCGAAGTGTTATTCCGTGTCGTTCGGCATGGGATTGCGCATCTGAAAGCAAATGCGGGGCGGACAGTCTTCACGATATGTCCGCCCCGCAGTGTTTATGGGCCATGATTGTTTATTGATGTTGTCGGCCTCATGGCGTTTGTGTGTAAGTCAGGTCTTGAAGTCCTTTTATCATAATGTTACCGTTCTTTTATCATAATATTACCGCTCTTTTATCATAATGTTAACGTGAGTTCGGTATAAGAAAACGATTGAAAAAGTTGTGGGAATGAAATATTTTTAGG